>JADFAL010000047.1 GCA_015665275.1 Flavobacteriales bacterium
AATTGTAAAAAAGCTGCTTGAACTCATGGAAGGTGAAATTAATGTGATTTCAGAAAATGGCACGACATCATTTGAATTCTTCCTTAACCTTAAAAGATCAATCAATTCAGGTACTAAAGATTCTTTAAATATTAATAAAGGATCATTTAAAGACTTCAAAGGAGTAAAAGTCTTAGTTGCAGAAGACAATAAGGTAAATCAGTTTTTGATAGAAGGTTACTTAAAGCACTTAAATGTTGAATTTACCATTGTCAATAATGGTGAAGAAGCTATTAGCTGCCTTAAAACTAATAAGTTCGATGCTGTGTTAATGGATATGCGCATGCCAATAATGAATGGATTAGAGGCGACTAAAATGATTCGCGATGATTTAGGAATGAAGAACCTACCTATTCTTGCTTTAACCGCAAACGCATATCACACACATAAGAAAGAATGCAAAGATGCTGGAATGAACGATTCTTTAGCAAAACCTTTTAACATTTCTCAATTACAAAACATCCTGATTAAAAACCTGAACCTTGAATCAAAAGACAGTATTCTTTCACCTTCTCGTCATGATGAAGTCAACCTGCCGGATAGCTTTCAGCAAAAGCTTGACCGTATATTTATTGAAGACACTGAAGTTCGCATAATTAAACTTGAGAAAGCAGCTTCGGCTAACAACATACAAATGTTAAAGGATATTTGCCATTCTATGAGGCCTTCTTTACTGCATCTTAAACAGGCGGAAATTATTGAAATAACTGATCAAATTGAATTTGGAACGTCAGATATACTTGGTAATACTTACGAACTAATAAGCAAGCTAAAAGAACTCACTCATCGGATGAAATCGGATCTAACTGATATTCCAATTTGACAAAATAATTCTCAATTTGAGACGATCCACTTAATAGGTTTTTCATGTAGCCCATCCCAGAAGGCATTATTGGGTTTTTGGAATAACACTTGAAGTGATAAAAGCACTTAATTCTATTGCTATGAGCGCTTCAATAAAAATTTTCATTCTTGACGACAATCGCTACTTCGGAACAATGGTCAAAGAGGTCTTGAAAAATCAAAATAGAGAGATAACCTATTTCCAATCAGAAATGGAGTTTATTCGAAATTTATCAGATAATCCAGAAGTGATAATTCTTGACCACAAGCTAGAACATTGTACAGGATTGGAGATACTCGAAGTTGTAAAAAGGAGGTGCGGGAACAAAACAAATGTAATTTATCTTTCTGCTCAAGAATATTTAAATGTGACGCTGAAGTCATTGAGAAATGGTGCTGTGGAGTATGTCGAAAAAGGCTTAACTCCATTACCATATTTAGACAAAGTAATAAAGAAGATATCAGTGCACACAAACAACTTTCTCGAACCAATTAATCTTGTAGCCTACAGATCAGATTCGAAAGTTTATAATTTAGAAATGTGAAATTGGATTATCTACACACAACTATGCGTTCATTTTCTATCATAACTACTAAAGCTAGATACTCCTTCCCTATTCCACTCCGCATGCTCCATAAGAACAAGAGATAGCAATTAGGCATATACCGTAAGCTCTAGCTATGGCTCCAAAATTGTCTTAGGTTATAACTGTGACTGCTAAGCCTGTCGAGTTATGCTAACTATAATACACTTCAACTTACTTAGAAAAACAAACGAATGGTTTTTATATCTTTAATTTCGTTCATGGTAATGCTCGCTTCAGCATAATGATCAAAAAAAATTAAGCTAGTACGCAATGAGAAAATTAATCATACTAATGTGCTTTTTTCCGCTCTTCGGTATCTCCCAAAATAGCGACGCCTATAAGAATGAACTTGGACTCGATGTCACTGGATTTATCAAATTCTTCACTGGTTTCAATTCAGATAATAATTTCGATTACGAACCGACATATTATTTGACTTACAGAAGGTTAATGGGAAAACAAAACTTCAGAGCTGGTATTGGGGGGGGAATATGATATGCTCCAAAAGTCAGGCATCTCTGACTCAATTTCTGTATATCAGGAAAACAGTTATGCATTTAACATTAGAGCTGGATGGGAATGGAATACCAGTCTCTCGAAACGGTGGACCGTTTTTTATGGAGGAGATTTAAGATATGGATATGCGTTTGAAAAGGACGAAGCAATTTACTTTAATGCCGGTTATGCGCAGGGGACCGAACAATCAGCAAATGTTTTTGGACTAGCCCCAGTCCTAGGTATTCGCTTTATTATTAATGGCAGAATCAGCTTAATTACAGAAGCGACATTTTCAGTCAACTATGGTATTGGGGAAAGAAAACAGACGTCCAAAAGAGCTTCCGTGGTGTTAGATGTTTTCTCTTCCCATTGTTGGGCCGATACAGAAAAACTTCCGATGAGAATAATAAGAATGAGATGGTAAATAGCATTCATAATTGTTGTTTTTACGAAAGTAGGAATCATGTCTAGTCAATGCCATGTACATTTCGCCCTTTTTCTTGTACAATTTAGAAATACACAGCGTGAGAAGGATGTAAACGAACTGAAAGTCAGCCCCTCTTCTGACGCTTATGATACGTCTTATCCCCGCGTGTTTGGGCCTTCTTGTACTTTTTAGCAATTTTTTTCTTGTAGCTTCCGCCTTCGTTGGTCTTCTGGTTTTTTGCTTTCTTTTCATGAAAACCAGCCCCGCGCGTCTCCTTCTTACTGTTCCGGTGGATGTTTTTGGAGATTTCTTCGTCTGGGCGCTCTTCAGGAATTAAATCTCTCGAAACTTTAACTTCCTCTGGGAAAGGAATTTCTGGAATTTTGTAATCCATTAACGCTTCAATATTCTCCTTCAATTGGACTTCTTTCTCCGTATAGAAGAGAATGGCGTTCCCTTCTTCCTTTGCTCTCCCCGTTCTACCAATTCGGTGCATGTAGTTTTCAGGGAAAGAAGGCGTGTCGAAATTGATGACGTGGGTTATTTTATCTAGATCCAATCCTCGGGTCATGATGTCCGTAGCGATGAGCAAACGGTTTTTTCCTTCATCGAATTCCTCAATGGATCGGATTCTATAATTTTGCGATTTGTTCGAGTGAATAATACACATTTCGTTGCCCAACTCTTCTTCCAAAGTATTGAAAAGGCGGTCCGCACTTCTTTTGTGCGACGTAAAAACAAGCACTTTTTGGAAGGTGTCTCGATCTTCAAGAAGATGACGAAGTAGGTTGACTTTCGTGTAGAAATTCTCCACATGATAACACGTCTGACGAATGTTTTCCAAGGGCGTTCCACTAACAGCGATAGAAATCTTCTCGGGTACCACAAAAAACGAATCAATCAATTCACTCACGGGCTCTGTCATTGTTGCAGAGAACATAATGTTTTGACGTCGCTCCGGCATCAACTCCATAAGGTTGTTCAACTGAGGTAAAAACCCCAAATCCAGCATAACATCCACTTCGTCGATCACCAACTTCTTAATGCCTTTCAGTGAAACCGATTGATCCAAAATCAAGTCATACAAACGACCGGGCGTTGCCACAACGATATCAGAACCTTCCCCCAATGCCGCACGCTGTGGATTTGCGTTCACACCACCATAAACTGCCACAGTTCTAACACTTATATAAGCAGTCAAACGCTCAATTTCTTCAACTACCTGCAATACCAATTCACGCGTCGGAACCATAATTAGGACCCTTGGAGTCAATTGTTTAGAGAAGGTCATCTCATCTAAAATTGGAAGTAAGTAGGCAAGCGTCTTTCCTGTTCCCGTTTGGGCCACCCCAAGAATGTCCTTTCCTGATAAGATTACAGAAAAAGCAGCTGATTGAATTGGCGTTGGCTTCTCAAAACCAAGCTCAGCTACAGCGTTGTTAAGCGTCTTTTTTAATTGAAAATTATCGAATGTATCCACAGGGCAATTTTCAGCAAAGTTAACACTACTGGAATAAGTATGACGCAGCTTTGAAATCGTTTTATTCTAAAGGAGTTTGGCATCAGTCATTCAAGTTCCTTCCCTTTGCCTACCTTTGCGCCCTCAAATTCCTATTGCATGATTTCAGTAAATGGCTTAACGGTTGAATTTAGTGCCAGAACGCTTTTCAAGGATGTCAACTTTGTGATTAACGAGAACGACAAGATTGCCTTGATGGGGAAAAATGGCGCTGGCAAGTCAACGATGATGAAAATTATTGCAGGCGAACAAAGCGCCAACAGTGGCGGCATCAATTGCCATGAAGACACTGTGATTGCTTATCTGCCCCAGCATTTGCTCACAGATGATAATTGCACTGTGTTTGAAGAAACGTCAAAGGCATTTGGGCACATCTTCGAAATGCAAAAGGAGATGGACGATCTCAACAAACAGCTAGAAACCCGCACAGATTACGAGTCAAAGGAATACATGAGTTTGATAGAACGCGTTTCTGAATTGGGCGAAAAATACTACGCCATTGAAGAAACAAACTTCGATTCAGAAATTGAAAAAGCGCTCATGGGACTTGGATTCAATCGATCCGATTTTACCAGAAGCACCAGCGAATTTAGTGGTGGATGGCGTATGCGTATTGAATTGGCAAAAATCCTATTAAAAAAGCCCGATCTCGTATTACTCGATGAGCCTACCAACCATATTGATATAGAATCGGTGATTTGGTTGGAAGATTTCCTCAAAAACAAGGCGAAAGCGGTCATTGTAATTTCTCACGATAGAACTTTCATTGACAACATTACGAACAGAACCATTGAAATCACAATGGGGCGCATTTACGATTATAAAGCCAACTACTCGCATTACCTGACCTTGCGTGAGGAAAGACGGGCGCAGCAACTTAAAGACTACAAGGAGCAGCAAAAACTCATCAAGGATACCAAACGGTTTATTGAGCAATTCAAAGGAACGTATTCCAAAACCAACTCTGTGAGTTCGCGCCAACGCATGCTCGACAAAATGGAATTAGTAGAGATCGATGAAATCGACACTTCGGCACTGAGCTTACGTTTCCCTCCCTCTCAGCGATCGGGTGACTATCCGGTAATTGCCAAAGACTTTTCGAAATCGTACGGAGAGAATATTATTTTCAAAGATGTCAATATGGCGATTGCGCGCGGAGAAAAAGTTTCCTTCGTCGGCAGAAATGGTGAAGGTAAATCAACGATGATTAAAGCAATCATGGACGAAATCGAATATGAAGGCACCTGCGACCTTGGTCATAACGCAAAAGTCGGGTATTTCGCTCAAAATCAAGCCTCTCTAATCGATCCATCCCTTTCCGTATTTGAAACGGTAGACAACGTGGCAGAAGGAGAAATTCGAAAAGAAATCAAAAATATTCTTGGTGCATTTATGTTCTCTGGAGATACCGTTGATAAGAAGGTGGAGTTTCTATCTGGTGGAGAACGCACGCGTTTGGCGATGGTAAAACTCTTGCTCGAACCGGTAAATGTTTTAATTCTCGATGAGCCCACCAATCACTTGGATTTGAAATCAAAGGATGTATTAAAAGAAGCACTCAAGAAATTCGATGGAACTTTGATTCTCGTTTCCCATGACCGTGCTTTTTTACAAGGACTTTCGGAAAAAGTATTTGAGTTCAAAAACAAGCGCGTGATTGAACATTTCGAAACCATTGATGCCTTTTTGGAACGCAATCGCATTGAACAAATCAAGCAATTGGACTTGTAATTGGCATTTTGGGTAATTTCGGAAGAACAGAAACTAAGATTCTGCTCAAAACTTTGTAGCGGCTTGGCTTCTGACCAAAAATTTACTGCCTTTTATGCATTTCATCGAACCAAAGCATCTCTTCTTTGTACAGTAAAAAACACTAGAAAGATGCGCATACTTCTTTTAATAGCCAGCCTAACTTTTAGTTCTGCCTCGTTCGGACAGAATGAATTTTCCTTTGATCTATTCAAAACCATGGAACAGGATGAAAATCTCTTGTTCTCCCCCACTTCCATTAAGGCCGCCTTAGCCATGGCGTATGATGGTGCCAACGGCGAAACTCAAAAAGAATTCGAAGAAGTACTTGGTTTCGACGAGGAAAATGAACTCTTCCTGAAGGAGTTAGCACACCTGAAGGAATCAGCGGAAATTAGCAATTCGGTTTGGATCCTAGAGGACTACAAGGTACTAAAGGCATATATCGATTCATTGCAATCGCGTTGCTGTAGGTTATTCCGTTGGCTCCAACCAAATGGTAGGTCTCATTCTCCTCCACACAAAGTGTTATTGGTGTAGGACATTCAGCGATGCTTAGAGTAGTAAAAACCACTCCTGTATTCGCGTTCACGACATCAATATCAATAGGTTCACAGGTACACAAGGACTGATTTGACACATTGAATGTTACCGAGTTATAATTGGAAATGGAATAATCGAATCCATCAATTTGATCCGGCATCTGAGACACAAAACCATTTGTAGTGATGTTTGGAAGTAAGCCGGTTGAGAAATCAATTACTCCTGGCGCCATATTGATTGGCAATGGACTGTTTGGCGTAGGCAAAACGTATAAATCAGAGTTACGTCCTTTGGTGAAATAAAGGTTTCCATCAATACAACTTTGCATTCTTGATAAGGAATGGAATTCCCACAAATTGGTATAATTAGCAGCACTCCAAGTATTTCCTGCACCTGAATTTGCATTGAAGGTGTTGGCAGTATTTGCTTGCTGTACCTGAATGCGCGCAGGATGATCGTTGTTCACGGTTGTAGTAAGATCTATCTGAACTAGATACGTAAGATTTTGAGTTCCTCCACTTACGTACCCTCCTCCACAGATGTACAAGTAGTCTCCGCTGGGGCTGTATTCCAATCCTGAAATCTTTCTTTCAAAATTCTTCAGCCATTCAAAGTTCGTTCCCGGGTTCGCATCAAAGTCTTGTGCTTGATGGTATAACCCCGTTAAAGGTGCAGGTGGTGCGGTAAATTCCAACTCCAATTCATTGATAGCAATCGTATTCGGTGCAGTTGTAAGGGAAGTCGGATCGAAAAGATAGATTTCTTGTTGATCATCAATCTCCGTTCTTGCCATCACAGCCAAACTGTTCTCTGTAGGAGAAAGTTCGATTGGACTTCCTGCCACCATTAGGTACCAAGCATATCCTTGGATCTGATTAGAACTTCCCGAATAGATGATTTGGTCTGTATTAGAAACCGTAAAACGATCAATGTGAAAGGTAGAACTAATAGTCGATGATCCTGCAGCCTGTGTTCTGCGTTGAACATAAATATCATGATCCCCTCCAACAACCACAGAAGTTCTAGAAGTTGCTTTTCCAGGGAAGTAAACGTGTGTATTCGCATTCTCCATCAGAATAATATCCTGAATTGGGTTTCCAAAACCGTCGTCTACATAATTTGCTGAAGTACTGTTCACGGTAATCAGTGAATAAGCAAGGTTGGACGCTTGATACCCCGGATGTCCTGACGGATATAATACTGGCGCCATATTGTAGATCACAAACCACTGATTCGGGAATCCAGGTCTGCGTACAATTTGTACTTCATCATCTCCCGCACTTGCATTCATATCTCCACCGGGAAGCGGCAAATACAATCCTGTTGGTGTATAGATTTGAAGTGCTGCCGAAGCTGCAGTAAAATCACCGTTGTGAAGCGTAAAGAAAACCAGTTCATTACATCCATTAACCCCCGCTTGTGTTGGCCCGGAATTATTACTGCCGGTGCCCGGAATATTAATGGCTGTGGGTGTTCCAGCCGTCCAGTCAACGAATTGATGTGGCGTGGTTGACATGTTGTCGATGGTCGGTCCCGATTGCGGGAATCCTGTTACTAGTGGCCATACCGGTAATTGACCGAATGAAATGGCGACAGAGCATAGCACTGCCAGTAAAGGTCAAAGTGTCCTTTTCATAGAAAATAGTGTTAAAATTTGCCTACTCTTATATAGCTTTTCGGCATCCGCTAGAAGCAATTCAAGTGTTAGTTGAGGTAAGTGGTTATTTGAAGAATTGCCTTATTGGTTACTCTAAACAAGAATAACGAAAAAACTCGTAAACCCAATAAAATCGGGCTATTTCAGGCATATGTACGTAATAAATTGAAGATGATTGGGTATTTCTGACGTATCATTTTCAGAGGGATTACCTACGTTTTGACATCTTCTCTATTGATCACTGCACCGCTCTTCTGTCCGAGTGTAACTTGCGGCATCTTGACTACAAAAAAAGCGCTTTTGAAAGGACATCAAAAGCGCTTAAAATATTGTTTGCCTGACTCAGCAATTTTCCATGGACTACTCCATGTCCAATTTGCTACGCGCGGCAGCATCGCCAAGATCGAATACCATTTTTTTGTTCTCAAAGGCTTTGTTAAGGCTTTTATAGAAATCCACCTCATCGATAGAAAGCGTTTTGTGATCTGAGAAATATTTTTGGATAGCTTCGTTGCAAGGAACCGTTGAGATTACCTCTTCTTGGCCGTTTACGTTTATAGTGAAGTAAATTCCGTCCAAAGATGTTTCAGAAGCATTACCAGCTGAGTGAAATGACTCCTTGGCGTAAATTTTTTCAGGGGAATACTCAATCCAAAAAAAGACTTCTTTCGGGGCTGGATACTGAAAAGATGACGAACCATCGGCATTTTCAATTACCAATTCCTTTCCGAAATTAGGCGAGTAAGGATCTTTATCCTTCAAGGGTTTAACGGAGATCTCATGATCGCTAAACACCTCTTTAAAGGTGGATAGCAAATTGGCCCGGCCTGTTGTATCCGCCACGATTCCACTTCCCAAATTGAGTCCGAAAGGAAATTGAGCTTCCTGTGCCTCATCGCTGAGAGATGCATAGTAAACATCACGGTTGGCCTCCCATTGCCCAATTTTCATAGGTCCATCTCCCCAATTAAAGAAACCGAATAGAATTGCGTCTGCCGGAAAATAGTGCTGCTTCAAATCGTATCTCCATTTGCCAAACTTGCTTCCATTGTACATCTCTTTTTGCTGCAATGCCTCGGTGCGCATAGCTGTCCACATGGAATTGGGAGCATCGGAAACCAATTCATCGGTAAATTTATCGTCCAACGGTCGACAGTAAGAGAAACCGTCGAAAGAAAGCAAGTCTTGTGCATTCACCCGTAACACCGAGTGATACACACCATCCAATTGCTTGAAATAGGAAACAGTTGTTGCTCGCTCCCAAGCGGAACCTTCTCCGTCTTTCAGTTCGATAACAATGCGGTCAATAGGATTGAGCATCGTATACACGGTATCTGGTGCCGCATACACAAATGATTGTTGTCCAGTTGTTGGATTTGCAACGATTAGCGCATTTCCAAACCTTGGAGAGTTTGGGTCAGCATCTAACAAGGGCTCTGTTCCGGGCTGTCCAATGAATTCCGAAACATTCTTTTTCTCCGAAGACGACAGTTTATCATAGACTTTTTCTGACATCCCTTCAATTTCCATGTACCCAAGATAATAGGCGTTCGATTGAACAAGAGAGACAAAACTAAACGGATCATTGCTATCAAAAATAGATTGATAGTCTTTGGTATTGTCAATTACGATTGCGTTTTGAGCCGTTGCAGACACTGAAGCTACTAGGCTGAAAATAAAGATTGAAACTTTTAACATACTACAGAAGATTGTTGGTTTATACGAGGAGATGTCGAAATTGCAAAAAGGTTAGCACGATTTTGAAAAAAAACAGTAATTTCCTCGAAATCCATCCAAAACGAATTGACCATGAGACGGTATTTACTTCCACTTCTTATATGTTTTGCCTTAGCTTCTTGCGCGGAGCAAAACAACGATGCCGACAACCATCTCGAATCTGATACAGATCCTGAGATCAATCAAACGGAGGGCAATTCTCAGGAAGATTCAAAGGATAACATGACATCACCCGCAAGTGACACTGCGGAAACAACTGTTGCTGAAGTACAAAGTGCTCCCGCCCCTGAGGGATTTGATGATATGGACTGGACGGCATTCGAAGAAAGTATGACCAAGGATTTTTCCTTTGTAATCATCATTTCAACCAAGAGTTATGAAAGCGCAATGAAAAGAGCCAATGAAGCGTCTGAAAAACTTGGATACCCGCTAGATTTACGCGGATTGCATGCTAACAAGGAAATTGGACTTTCTTTTTCAAGAGATGTCTGCGAGAATGATATTTGCGGTGGAGGTCTCGATTACCCCATTTATATTCCCAGAAGTGATTGGGGTGAAGAAAAATACATTTCTATTGAATACTCTGACGCTTTTGACGGATTCACTAAAGGATACTACATTGTGGTTGTAGCCAGCGGAGAAAAAGGAGCTCCTGTGGTCAAGGAAGCACTTTCTGAAGCAAAGAAATTTTACAAAGACGCTTATGCTAAAACGTGCGGTGTATATATGGGGTGTGGGTGCTAGATGAATCATTTTTCGTTAGCATTTCCTTAATCGCTTCTTATAAATTAACACAGACCACGAATCGGATGAGAAAGAAAAAAGCGCCTGAATTACTCCAGACGCTTGCTTAACTTTATAGGAAAGCTCTATTTCTCTTGATCGATCATTTGCACAACAAATGTTCCGGCTACGGTTCCTTCGTCGCAGGTTACCTCTCCTTCCATTTTAACATATTCTCCAACAGAAGCTTTCTCTCCCGTTGCTTCTACATTCATCATTTGACACGTACAATCGTTCGAGTTATAATCGTCAGATATGATTTGAGCGTTGTAAATGTTGCCTACCATGTTATTAGGCCTGAATTCATCTGTCAGAATGCGCATTTTCCAATCTCCAACCGTACAAATCATATTATCGGAGATTAAAATTTTGCCAGTTGTCATTCCAGTTCCCATTTCCCCGTCATCTGAATCCAAAGAGATATGATAGGACTGATCTTCTTTTTTGTTCGAAGCACTATCATTATTCGATTCATCTCCAACATTTTCGTTGTCAGCATCTTGATTTACTTCAGAGTTCGTTTCGCTCCCAGAATCGGCAGCGTCATCGCCAGATGCATCGTCACCTCCACATGAGTAAATTCCAAAACTTAGCACTAAAGCAGAGAGTATTTGAATCGTAGTTTTCATAGTTTTTTGTTTAGGGTTTGTAATTTCGAGACGACAATCTAATCATTTTCAACTAGATACCTATGCGGATATCTCACGACTTCATTTGGGTTGAAGTTACACACCTAACTCGCTCACTGGATTAACTTTTTCGTATCTTTCTTTTTCGAAACTTAATCACGACTATGGAAGAGCAAACCCACCTTTCCCAACTCACACCAGAACAAGTACGAGTGTTGGGCGCATTGATTGAAAAAAGCAAAACGACACCCGATTATTACCCAATGACCTTGAATGGTCTCGTAACTGCCTGTAATCAAAAGTCTTCAAGAAACCCTGTAGTGCAATACGATAGCGACACAGTGATTCATGCTCTGGATGGATTGCGTAAAAAAGAACTCGCGGCTAAAGTGATTGGAGACGGAAGATCCACAAAATACCGGCATACCTTATCTGTAAAGCATTCCTTAGATCCTGCGGAATTGACCATTCTCGGATTGTTGTTTTTGCGAGGACCATTGACCAGCGGTGACATAAATTCTATGTCCGGTCGCATGTTTGATTTTGAAGGATTAGATGAAGTACAGACAACGATTCACCAGTTAATGGAATACGAAACTCCTTTTGTTCAATTCCTCCCAAAAATGACAGGACAAAAAGAAGCGCGCCTGGTTCATTTATTCGCAGAAGTTCCCAGCGCGGAAGAATTGGAGTCTAACATGCAATCTGGAGACTCGGATAATCCATCAAAAACATCCGAACTGGAAGAGCGGCTGAGTGCTGTAGAAAATCAACTCTCTGAATTGCAAGCAGCTTTCGACGCATTAATGAAGGAATTAAGCTGACCCACATCGATTCTGTTTGCCCAGAAACTTGGCCATTATTGGCAGTAGAGACGGTCTATTATATCTCCTCGGTGCAAATTCTAAAGCAACAACCGTAGAAATTGAGGTGCCTTATGATGAGATTCATTGCTCATTTTTTTCTTCTTCGACTTTTAAATCGATTTTGAATTTTCATCTTACGATCTCTCGGATTGAAGAAGCTGTTGAGCGCGTTATAAAGAGCTGGATGCTCCGTTTTCATTCGCTCTGGGTTCTCGAAAAAGAATTCACTCACGACAGCTAGAAACTCCGCCTTATTGGTAACTCCGTAATCTCGGATTGTTGATTGCCCCTTACCTATTTCCTGCATCTTCATGTTGATAATCTGCAACCATGGCATGATATCAATCTCATTCATAACTTGCTCAATAACGCCATCCATTTCACCGTCTTGCTTGTCCAAAACATGAATAAACTCGTGAATCACAACGTTTTTGTTATCGGATTGATCGTAAAAGCCATGTTCTATTGCTTTGCGCGACAACATCATCTTTCCTTCCATAGCTCCCCAGCCTACCAGTCCACTTGCCATTGTATCTGTTGTTGGGATCACGAACTTATTCGGATGAATTTGTACTTCTTTCAAATTGGAATAATGCCAATTGTCAAATCCGAATATGGGTATTATGGCTCCTGCAGCTACGAGAATTCGGTCTGTGTGCGTGATTTCGGTGTCTACACCAGTCACCTGAACGTTCAAAAGGAAAACATGCACCCTTTTCTCAAAATCGGTTTTATTCGACGATGGAAGTCGGTTGTAGAATTCGACCTTCTCCTGAAGAATTCGGCGCCATTCATTCGGAAAAGTTCGTTCTGGCATGCGAAGGTTCGATTCTCCTCGCAACGACCAACGACTATAGCCAATCAATCCGCCAATAACTGCTCCAATCAGCAGTAGTAAAAGGGTTATTTCATTGAACATGGGGCAAAAATAACATTC
This sequence comes from Flavobacteriales bacterium, assembly GCA_015665275.1. Classification (GTDB taxonomy): domain Bacteria; phylum Bacteroidota; class Bacteroidia; order Flavobacteriales_D; family Crocinitomicaceae; genus UBA4466. Next base: position 12,815 of record JADFAL010000047.1, read on the forward strand.
TGTACTGCCTAATTAGTACAATCTAAGCGATTAACGCTTCACGTAAGCAGGCTGTAATTGAATTGCCATTCGCTGTAAACGGATCCAATCATGCAAATGCGAAATTTCACCTCGTGTTAATAGTTTCAGTGCTTTGCGATATTCTTTGTTTAGCAATTGAACATCAAAACTCATTTTCGATAACACCTCTTTGGTGTAAGTAAGATATCCTGTCATCATTACAATCTTTTTTCATCAATATTTTAGTTACATCAATCTGCCTCAACCAGAAATCCCATTTTGCCCATTTGATAATCACGCATGGCCTCCATGATTTGCGTTTGAGTGTTCATTACAAAGGGTCCGTACTGTGTCAGTGGTTCATCTATTGGTTTCCCGGCCAGAATCAGAAATTGCAAATCCGAAATCGCCTGAATATCCATAGAGGTTCCTTCATCATTAAAAACCACTAACTCCTCGGCCTGCACCAAGCCATGTCCAGATACCTTCAAATCTCCCTTGATATTGTAGATAGACGCATTGAATCCATCAGGAATTTCAAACGATTCGCTTTCTCCTTCGTTTATCACACCCCAAAGAATCAATAATTCACTTTGCCCACGGAATGCACCCGTTTTTCCGTCATAGCTGCCAGCAATAAGCTTGATATCAGCCCCAGACGAACTACTAATTCTTGGAATAGCATCTTCTTTCACATGAATGTACTCCGGCTCAATCATCTTCCGATTTGCAGGTGAATTGATCCATAATTGAATAATTTCTTGTGTTCCTTTTGCGTCTACTAGCGCCTGGGTCGGGCGTTCGCTGTGAATGATACCAGATCCTGAATGAATCCATTGCACCTCTCCTACTTTGGCTACTTGATTGTTTCCTCTACTATCTTGATGGTTCACTTCCCCTTCAATTACAAAGGTCACGGGCGAAAACCCTCTATGTGGATGAGGCCCAACTCCCTGCGTCTTAGCAGGGCGATCAAAATGCGGTGTTACCCTTGCATGATGTAATAATAAAAACGGGTCTACTTGTTCCACCTTATTTGTTGGAAGTGCTTGTTTCACCGGAAACCCTCCCATATCAACCTCCTCTGCTGGCAATATATATTTTACTGATTTGTTCATGATTCCTGTTTTAATGGTTTCAATAGACCAAATATAAGTTATTTAATTACCATGGTATATATTTTAGATGTTAATAAAATACAACCAGAATTAACCACCTGTTTATAAGATAGCTTCCTAACGGTTATTTCTAACTCTGGGGCCATATTTTGATTCTTGTAGCACAAAAAAAGAGCCCCTCACGAGGCTCTTAGAAACTAAATTTTATCTCTAATTGCTAATCATCATTGCCTATAATCATAGGAGATTTGCCATCGGTTATAATGAGTTTCGCATTCGGTGAGGCAGCTAAGTTTTGCATTACCTCTAGACTTCTCCATCGAATCGTGCTTTCGCTCAATCCTTCTGCTAAAATTCGCTGTGCGTCCGCTGTACCTTGCGCTTCAATCTTTTTTCTTTCGGCTTCCAATCGTTCGCGCTGCAATACAAACTCCATTCTTTGGGCGTCTTGTTCTGCTTCGAGTTTGTCTTCAATGGCACTGTACAATCCACTCGGAAGATTGATACTTTTCATCAATACTGACTCAATCACAAATCCTCTGTCCAAGAGTAAACTGTCCATATGGTGCAAGATGGCCGCTTCAATTTCACTTCGCTTTCCAGAGTGCATGTCCTTCGCGTAGAATTGTGCACAGATATCCGCAGAAGCCGATCGGAATACACTTAGAATCATGACGTCTTCGTAATTGCGTCCAATTTCTTCAATGATCGTAGGTACGTCATCTTTTTGAATGTGGTATAAAATGGAAATCTCCGCGTTCACGTTCAAACCTTCTTTCGAGGGTAAATTGATTTTCACTTCTTTGTTTACCGTTCGAACAGGAACTCGGATGTAATATTTATTGGGACCAACACCGTATCTTCCGGAAGGATACATTTTGTTCTCCATTACTCCTCGATTCACCTTCACCCCTACTTCTCCGGGGCCAATCGTCACACAGCTAGTAATTAATAAAGCGAACACTGCAGTCGCTACTACGTAAATTTTGTTTTTCATAATCTTTCTTGTTGTTTAATAATACATGTTAAGCAGGGTTTACTGCAATTAAGTGTAGAATTAACAACGCGGCGGATGTACTTCGGGTTCTTTACAAAACGAATTGATTGCAAAGTTGTAGTGAAATGAAGGGTTCGTTTCAAAGATAGGCAGAATTGCAATATCTCCTGTTAAATAAATTTGAATGGAATTCAGGTGTTCATCTTCTGACTCTTCTTCACTTGTGGATGACTCATATTCGATGCCCTCTTCCATTACTTCTTCAATTCTATCCTGCTCATTATTGGAGAAATCGATGCTATTCCAGGCGATAACGCTGGTCACGACGGCAAAAATGAATAGAATCCAATTCTTTCGCATGTGCGGATCGAATGTTTTGAGTTAACAAAAAATTAACAAATATCTTGCCATGAATTGAAAACGTTGTGAAATATTAAGAAAAATACCCGGGTATTTAATAAAAGTGACGTAAGAACCACATGAAACTATGCTAAAACGCATAAACCCATTTTTGCGTTGAAGGAACACTTAAAACTTTAAGTGATATAATTTAAAAACCTTTATATCAGCTACTTATTCCCGCCACTTTTATTACCCTCTTGTTTTCTATTCTGCCCACCAGACTTCTTCTTTCCGGAGTATCGACTCTTCCCTTTGTTGTTTCGATTGCGATTGCGATTTTTCGGGTTTCCGGCTTTCCATTCCGGTCCAGGGCCAAATTCTTCAGCCGGTTGTTCTTTGGGGATTTCAGATTCAATTAAGCCCTCAATTCGGCGAATCTTAGGCATATCTTTCTGATTGATAAGCGTAACCGCCTCTCCTTTAGTGTTAGCACGAGCTGTTCTACCAATACGGTGGACGTAATCTTCCGCGTCCGAGGGAGCATCGTAGTTAATCACCATATTGATCTCCTTAATGTCAATCCCACGGCTCATAACGTCGGTTGCAACCAGAATACGGATTCTTCGCGATCGGAATCCGCGCAATACCTCTTCGCGTTCTGATTGATCCAAATTGGATGAGATCCCTTTTGCTGGAAGCTTTGCACGATTCAACGCACGTGTAATCGAACTTACCTTTGCCTTGGCAGACGTAAATACAAGAATACTTTTATACTCTTCACGTTCGCGGATCAATTGACACAAAACCTTATCCTTTTGTTCATCAAACGCCAGAATTGCACGTTGCGTTACTCCTGTCGCTGGTTTTGAAATAGACAAACTAATCTCGAGCGGGTTCTTTTGAATCGACTTCGCCAATTGACGAATGTTATTTGGCATTGTAGCGCTAAATAAAAGCGTTTGGCGCTCTTTCGGTAAATGATTGATGATATTCTTTAAATCATCCACGAATCCCATATCGAGCATACGATCTGCTTCATCTAGTACTAAATGCTTTACAGAATCGAACTTCACATATCCTAATTTCAGGTGAGATAAGAGTTTTCCGGGAGTTGCAACAATAATATCTGTCCCTTCCGTAAGCGCTATCTTCTCTTCGCCCCATTCTTTTCCGCCTCCGCCACCGTAAATGGCTTTGGATCCTACGGAAACGAAATACGACAATCCCTGAATTTGCTGTTCAATCTGAACGGCTAGTTCTCTCGTGGGCACAATAATGAGTGTATCGATAGAGGTGTCCTCCTTCCCCGTTATTTTATTGAGAATGGGCAACACGAACGCTGCTGTCTTACCAGTTCCCGTTTGCGCACAGGCAATTAAGTCCTTGTTTTCGAGAATTATGGGAATCGCTTTCTCTTGAATTGGCGTAGCTGTTTCGAAATTCATGTAAGAGAGTGCCTCTAACATGTTTTCGTTTAAATTGAGTTCTTTAAATGTCATTGTCGGTGAAGATACGCAATCCCAAAGCCAACTACAATTGCACCGAAAAAAGTATTGAAGATAAGTCTGTTAGGAATTCCCTAAAGTCAGACAGGATTTTTCCTGTTAACAGATAATTCTCATTGTCGTTTGAGATGGAGATAATAGATTGGAGTAAACATTAAAACTATTCAAATATGTCTGAAATCCATTTTCCCAACACAACCGGCAACGAAGGCCTAGTGAGTTATTCTAATTGTGCAAACCCGAACAGAAATATAGACCTAGATGCTGTGAGAAGCTTTCTTGGCAGGTTCGCTGGTATTTCGGCAATTAACCATGATGACGACGGCGGTGAAAATCATAAAACAAAAGGATTCCTTTTTGAAGCCACACTTGTAAATCAAGTAATTCAAGGGCTTGAAGCAGTCGACCCAGATCTAAACGACCTTGAAGTCTACATTGGAATTGGAATAAATGATGACAATGAGCACACAACAGTAGTTACTGGAGTTCAAAAAAGTTGCAATGAGGACCAACAAGTCGAAGGGAGATCCTTTGTTGGAGACATGTCAATCGACTACTGCCAACCTTGCCCACCAAAGTGCACTATTTAGTACTCATCAAAATTCTTAGAATTTTAATACCTTGGCAATAACAATGTCAAGGTATTATTTTTATCTACTATTACTAAGTATTACGCTGTTAGTTAATCTAAGAATTTTTAAAGGGAAAAATGTTCATTCCTAGACCGTTAAGTCAATAAGGCGGATATGGTTTGAATTACCACAAATATTAAACTGTACAACCTAACTCTCTCTATAAATGGTCCAATATTAGGATGAGCGGTTAAAAAATTCACTGCTTTTGAAGTAACTTTATGGCAAACTATACTTGCTCAAGGCGAAGTGTTAAACGATGTTGAAAGATTCTCCTGCGTTCTGCGTCTAAGCGTTTAAGTAAAATATACTATGACTTTATCTAGAAAACTAGCAGCCGCAGGCTTGTTCTGCGCAATTGGGCTTGTCTCCTATGCCCAAACAACTCAAGAACGCATTAAAACGTATTTCGAAAGAGAACATGTCCAAATCGGATTAACTCAAGAAGATTTCAGCGATTTTGAAATTAAAAACGAGCATTCGTCAAAGCAATTTGACATCTCTTACGCATACGCACATCAGCGCTATGAGGGAATCATTATTTACAACGCTATTGCCAATTTTGCGTTTAACGATAATGAAATGCGTTTAACAGGAAATCGTTTTATCTCTGATATCGATTCTCGTGTGAATACTACAAACGCAACCATTTCAAAAAGAGATGCAATATATAATGCAGCCTTAGAATTGGGAATCAATGTGAGCACAGCAGTAGACATCGACAAAACCAAAGACGCAAATGGAAATAACGTATTCGTTGCTTCTGAAATCAGCTCTGAGTTGATTCCGGTTTCATTATGCTACACCTTAGATGGTGAAGATTTGAAATTGGCATGGGACTTAAGCATCCTGCATGGAAATGATTGGTGGAGCGTTCGTGTAGACGCTACAACAGGATCAATTATCAATCAAGTGAATTGGATGGTAAGCTGTTCTTTCGGAAGTACCGGAAGCTGCGAAGATCACGTACACCCTGTTGCTCCTGAAGTTGAGGAACAAATGTTGATGCCGGCTCCTCCGCCAAATACAGATGCTTACCGTGTATTAGCTATTCCAATTGAAAGTCCTAATCATGGACCAGATGCATTGGTTGTTGGTCCTTATGACGCTGTAGCTTCTCCATTCGGATGGCACGATATTGACGGTAACGCCGGTGAGGAATTCACAATTACACGTGGTAACAATGTTTACGCTTCAGAAGATACAGACGATGATAATCAACCAGGTTACTCTCCTGACGGTGGTGCAACCCTAAACTTTGACTTCCCTTGGAATTTAAATCAACCAGCTGTTGGTTTCTGGGATCCAGCTATTACAAACTTGTTTTACATGAATAACATCATGCACGATGTATTCTACCACTATGGGTTTGATGAAGTAGGTGGAAACTTTCAGGAAAACAACTATGGAAACGGTGGTTCTGCATCGGACAATGTAAATGCCGACGCTCAAGATGGAAGCGGAACGAACAATGCAAACTTCGGAACGCCACCGGACGGACAAAATCCACGCATGCAGATGTACATCTGGACTGCTGGAGGAACACCTCAAATTGTAGAGATCTTCACTCCTGCCGGAATCGCAGGAACATATAATGGCCAAGAGGCTACTTTCGGACCAGGACTTCCTGTAACACCAATTGTAGGAGATTTCGTTCTCGTTGACGACGGAACTGGTGACACAGCAGACGCTTGTGAGCCTATTCAAAACGGTGCAGCAATCAATGGAAACATTGCTGTAATCCGAAGAGGATCATGCTCGTTCGTAGACAAAGTAGTTGCTGCTGAGGCAGAAGGAGCTACGGCAGTGATCATTGTAAACAATACAGGTGGACTAACACCTCCAGGTGGTACAGATCCAGGAATTGGAATCCCTACAATCATGGTTACAGCGTTGGATGGTGAGAATATCATCGATGAAATTGAATTAGGAAATACTGTTAATGGACAGCTCGGAGATTTCGGTCCATGGGATCGCGACAGTGACTTGGACAACGGTGTAATTGCACACGAATACGGACATGGAATTTCAAACCGATTGACTGGTGGACCTTCCGCTGCAGGATGTTTAGGAAATGCTGAACAAATGGGTGAAGGATGGTCTGACTGGTGTGCCTTGATCACAACCATCGAACCCGGAGATCAAGGATCTGATGCACGTGGAATCGGAACGTATTCTGACGGTCAGCCAACATCAGGTGTAGGAATTCGTCCTGCTCCTTACTCTACAGATATTCAGGTTAACAGCTTCACGTATGGAAGTACAAATAATACAGCAGGAATTTCTCAACCACATGGAATCGGATTTGTATGGTGTACAATGCTTTGGGATTTGACTTGGGCATTGATCGATCAGTACGGTTTCGATAATGATATTTATCAAGGGACTGGTGGAAACAACATCGCGATGCATTTAATTACGAATGGAATGAAAATGCAGGCATGTAGCCCTGGATTCATCGACGGACGTGATGGAATTTTAGCAGCGGATCAAATGCTATACAACGGTGCGCACCAGTGTTTGATCTGGGAAGTGTTTGCAAACCGTGGCTTAGGGTTCTCCGCAGATCAAGGAGATAATGATGAGCGTGACGATCAGATTGCTGCTTTCGATCTTCCTCCGGGAATCGACCACATTACAGATGCAACTGTTTCTTGTTCTGATTATGTATGGGCTGTAAACGGTCAAACGTATACGGCAACAGGAACCTACTTCGCTCCTATTACTCCTTCAATTGGTTGTGATAGTGTTGCGACGTTGAATCTTACTGTAAACTCGACTATCAACGCGATTATCACTTATGACGGTCCAACAGTATTGGAATGTTTGGTTGATAATGTAAACTATCAATGGATTGATTGTTCTAATGGTGACACTGCAATTGTAGGCGCAACAAGCCAAGCATTTGCTCCAACTCAAAACGGACTGTACGCAGTAATTGCCTCTCAAGGAAACTGTACCGATACTTCGGTTTGTTTCTTGGTGAACCAACTTCAAGCAGGATTGGGTGAGTTGAATATTACGGATCAGATTTTAGTTTCGCCAAACCCAACGAATGGAGACATCTTCGTAAATCTTGGAGGAGCTCTTTACAGCAATATCGATGCAAGTGTATTAAACGCAATGGGCCAAGTTGTTGCAGAAGGTACTTTCGAGAACACAAGCGAATTTGACATGTCCATTGACACTGCGCCGGGCGTATACTTTGTAAACGTAATTGCAGATGGCAAAACAGGAATTATCAAAATAATTAAAGAGTAAGTATTACAGTGAAGCTGTAGTATGGATCAAATTCGGGACCTCGGTAATGTTGATATTTATGTCATAGATCAACTGTTGAAAGGAACCATTCACGCAGATCAAAGAATTTTGGATGCAGGATGTGGTTCTGGAAGAAACTTCAGTTATTTAGCCAAACATAATTTCAACATTACCGGGATCGACCCGATGGAGGAACACATTCGGAACCTCCAACAACAATTTCCGAAATACAAGAACCAACTTCACGCCTCCTCTATCGAGGAATTTCAATCTCCACATTCATTCGATTATATTATTTGCAGCGCAGTCCTGCATTTTGCAAATGATCATAATCATTTCAATCAACTCATTTCCGGTTTGGTTTCACTTCTTGACTCAAATGGAACGTTGTTTATCCGCATGACCACTGATCACGGATTGGATCAATCGTATCAAAACAAAACTGGAGTGTTCCATTTACCTGATGGATCTACACGTTATTTAATAACACGAGATCAGTTAACTCACTTGTGTAAATTGCATAATCTCGTATTGATCGAACCGTTCAAAACAGTTGTGGTAGAGCAATTGCGCTCCATGTCGACTATTGTTCTCAAAAAGAAGTCTATTTAATTTACGGTATGGTTGTTGCCTTACAAAGTGCATGAGGCTAACAATTTTTGCTCTTCTATTCTTGAGCTACTCCCTTCATGCACAACCGGATTCTCTTTCGGCTGAAGTAATTCTGTCGTATACAGATGGTACTACTTCTGTTTCAAAAGAAAAGATCAACGAACGAGAATTTGTTTGGCGCTTCTTTGATACAAACCAATAAATCAAACCGAAGTAAACTGCAAAAAAGAAAAGCAGTCCGAACATCGCAAAAAACACTTTCCACTTAAAGGACTTGGTTGCTTTGGTCAATTTTTCGGAAACATTCTGAGGGCCAGGTCTGAAGTACTTAGATGTCATAATTAAGCAGTTTGACCGCTAAATATAAAGCAAAAAAAGCTCCCCGAAGGAAGCCTTGTACTACTTAAAAGCATTGATTGACTATTCGCAAACAACAACTTTAGTTCCTTCCGAAGAAGTGGATATCTTGTGTACCAATTCTTTGTCAGAGTTATAAATCTTCGTCCCTTCCATAAAAGTCATTGGTTTCGAAGAATTGTCATATGCGGTATAACTAGTTGCACTTCCGGGCGATTCCACACGGAATTCAACGTCCTCACTACAGTCATTAACAATATAAACTTTGATTCTTCCTCCTTCTCCTTCACCTTCGTTTGGTGCAAAACTTGACATTAGCGATACTCCACCGATCAAAAATGCTGTTACGAACAGCGATTTCATGATTTTTTTCATAGTAGATTTTATTTGGTTTCCCTGAAAGTAAGAATAGTTTCTTATAACCGAATGATTTTCAGCTACATTCTTATCAACATAAGATATGGAAACTATTAAAATAATCTCAAGTTATAAAAGCAACGTTTTGTTTAATTTGGCGTCTATCTAATCAAATAAGGGTTCCGACGCTCTTAAAACGAAAAGCAATTACTACCATGAAAAGTCTACTCGTTGCTTGTATAGTAAGCGCCAGCTTCACTGCCAGCGCACAACAACATGCCACATCATTCACGCAATGCCAAATGGCAGCCGATGACATTTTGACCATGCAAACTTTCGATATCGATGATCCGATCTCAGAAGAAGCACGTCACATTGTTTTCGAACTGTATACTGAGCTAAATCTTATCTACCAAACGGACATTAATGATCCAACGTTGGTAACCCTTGTTGATGAATTCAACGAAACTTTGGATAAAGCGGATGATATTAACCTGAACGTTTCCATGTTTCAGGCAGACATTACTCATGTAGCATCTTTGAATATTTAGCATGAAAACATTAAGACTACTAACTTGCCTTGCCATTGCGGCATCAACTGCTCAATTCGCAGCAGCACAATGTGGACCAACACAGGTTACACCTACTCCACAAATAAGTGGGCTTTGTGAAGGAGACCAAGCAACTATAGACTTCTCTGCTGCGGGAACATGCGCAGGTACTTGGGAATTTCAAGTGGAAACATCAACAAGTGTTGTTGTACAAGCTTGGTCCACAAGTAACCAGCTTCTTTTCTCGCCCATGACAACTGATACTTATACTGTGTTAGCGCGTTGTTCAACGTGTCCGACAGCAACGGTTTTAGACACTTTCCTTTTGGAGGTAATTCCGGCGCCTGTTATTACAGCGGATACATTTGTATGTTATGGAACTGCTGCACAATTTTCTGCAACCGGACCAACGGGTGCCATGTCTTGGTGGGATTCAGGAGCAACGAATCAATTGTCACCTAACGAGAACTATACAACCCCGCCAATGATGGCCGACGAGTCTTTCATGATGGAAGTTACTGGAACCGTAACAGGTGGTACATCTCAGGGGAGCATTTTGCTTACCGAATGTGGACTGCACGGATTCCCAGGATCAGCTTCGGCCGATTACATCGAAGTGTCTAACCTATACAACACACCAGTAAACACCACGGGTTGGGTGGTAGCATTGAGTAACTCTTATACGAATATCAACTCGGCGAATACCATATTGTGGAACTTGCCAGCATTATTCCCTCCATGTTCTATTGAATCCAGAACGGACGTGAATTCTCAGCCAAATTACTGGGGAAATAACATTTTCTGGAATCCAAATAACAACGGTTGGGCAATCATACTTGACGACATGGGGAATATCGTTGACTTCGTTTCTTGGGGATGGACTCCAGCTGATATCGCGAACTTCAACATGAATATCAATGGGTATAATGTTACCATTGGTGCTGAATGGACTGGAGCTTCTTGTAGCGCTGCCTGTACGACAGTTGGTGGAGTTGCATATAGTATTTCTCGAGTTGGATCAAGTGATAGTAACACTGCCGCTGACTTCGTTTGTCAGGCGACATCATTGAATGCATTGAATCCTTCTTTGAACTGTGGATGGACAACTTCTACATTGGGGTGTTATTACCCTGTTAATGTATGGGTTGACATGCCACCTACAGCTTCGAACCCAGCTACCATCGCGACAGATTGTTACGCTTCTGTACCAGCACCAGATCCAAGCGTTGTAATTGACGAACTGGATGACTATACAGCTATTCCAACCGTGCAATTTATGGGCGAAGTCTCAGATGGATTAACTTGTCCCGAAACACTAACCAGAACCTACCGCGTTACAGATTCCTGCGCGAATTGGGTTGAGGTAACACAAGCCATTCGAATTTTTGATTCCATTGCTCCAGTAATGGATCCTGCACCAGCCGATCTTACTGTTTCATGTTATGCAGCTGTTCCTCCAATGACGGATTTGAACTGGACAGATAACTGTTTGGGGGCTGGTATTGCGCAAGGTGTTGAAGTTTCAAGCGGTACAACTTGCCCTGAAACGCTGACGCGTACCTGGACTGTCACGGACACGTGCGGTAACGTAGCTACTGAAACACAAATCATTACAATTCATGACCAGCAGGCTCCAGTAATCGATCCGGCGCCGAGTGACTTATCTGTATCTTGTTATTCTGCTGTGCCAGCTATGGTTCCATTGAACTGGACAGACAACTGTGACGGTTCAGGCGTTTTAAATGGTGTAGAAGTCTCAAGTGGTACAACATGTCCAGAGACATTGACACGCACATGGACGTACACTGATGGCTGTGGTAATACAAGCACAGAAACGCAAACTATTGTAATTCACGATCAACAGGCGCCAGCTATCGATCCGGCTCCAGCAAACGTTAACGTACAGTGTTATGGTGATGTTCCGGCGATGGCAGCACTTAACTGGGTAGATAACTGTGACGGAGCAGGAATATTGAACGGGGTTGAGTTTTCAGACGGAATGTCTTGTCCAGAAACAATAACCAGAACTTGGACCTATACAGATGGTTGTGGAAACACAAGCACGGAAACACAAGTGATTATAGTACATGACATCACTCCTCCTACTGCAAGTGCTTTACCGAATGAAGTTGTAGCTGTCCTTCCTCCACCTGACGTTAGTTTGATTGAGGACGCAGCAGATAACTGTGGAACCCCTAATGTTGTTTGGGTAGAAGACGTATCCGATAATGGGTTCTGTCCTGAAAATGTAGTTCGTACGTACAGCGTTACAGATGATTGTGGAAACGAACTGTTGATTGTTCAGGAGTTCCAAGTGGGTGACAACATTCCTTTGGTTGGATTTACGCCTTCGCAAACGATACTGACAAATGCAAACCTAGACGAAAGTGGCATTGTGCAATTTATCAACACCACAATTGGCGCAGAAACGTACTTATGGGATTTCGGAGATGGTACTACGAGTACCAACTTTAGTACAAGTCATACTTTTGATGTCAGTGAATCTGGTGGATTCGTAGTTATGCTTTATGGTTACTCAGAATACGGATGTGTAGACTCTGCTTCTATTGCAATTCAAATTCGAAGAGAGTTACTGTATTATGTGCCAAATACATTCACACCAGACGGCGATGAGTTCAACCAAACATTCCAGCCTGTCTTTGAATCAGGATTTGATGCACACGATTGGAAAATGACAATATTCAACCGTTACGGTGAACTTATTTTCGAATCGAATAACGACCAAGTTGGATGGGACGGAACCTATGGAGGCGAAGTTGTACAACAAGGTACGTATACATGGAAAATTGAATTCGGATTAGAATATACCGATGAAAGATCTATAATTACCGGTCACGTGAACCTTATAAAGTGATCACTCTAGTAAAGACAAAAGCCGCTTCTCAAACAAGAAGCGGCTTTTGTGTTTTATTCAAGTTATTCCCTAGTTTACCCAGGCGCTATAACCTCCTCTTAGTTCATGGATCTCAATGAACCCCATTGTCTTCATCATTTGTACTGCTTTTGCACTTCTGCCTCCAGCCGCACAATATACCAGCACCGGCTTTTCCTTATCTAGGGATGCCAGTTGACTTTTAAAATCCGAATCATGAAAATTCATTTCGATAGCTTCTCCAATTTTTCCATTCGCCACTTCACGCGGAGTGCGAACATCTAGCAATTGTGTTCCCTCCTTCTCCATCAACTTTTTAAAATCTGATTTGTCAACGAGACTCACAATTGGCTCCGATGAATTCTTATTCGAAGAAACTTCTTCTTGAGCATTTGAACAACTCAAAAATAAAGTTGACATCAAGAATAAACCGAAAATCTTAGTAATGCGCATAGCTGTTAATTTATTGCAATTTACACATTATTCAATGTGGCAATGTAACCTTGATTACAGAACGATGCCTTACATTTGTGTCCAATGCTATCAAAAGAAGAACGAAGAGCCCTCAATACCGCCTTTTGGGATGGATTTCGCAAAGAAATGCGAAACATCAAATCAGTGAATGGTCGTGGCATCAATTGGATCAATTATCCATCTGACGTTAAGGACATTTATATTCGTCTTGAAGCAGATCATTCTGGAGCAAGAGTGTGTGTTGATATCCAACCAAAGGACGACAGTATTCGTTCGATTCTCTGGGAGCAATTTACAGAACTCCGAACTGTAATGGAGAAAGAAGTCGGAGTGGCTGAATGGAACGAATTTGACCGTGTTTTTCAAGGCCGAAACGTTTCAAGAGTGTCGTGGAACCTGAAGGACGCTAATTTCTATCAGGAAGACGGTAGGCTTCGAATCAAAGACTTTTTACGGTCCAAATTGGTTCAGTTTGATGCATTTTATCAGGAATACAAAGAAATATTAATATTACTCGCCGAGTAACTTCAAAATCGTACTTTTACGCCATGATTAAGCACTTGTTATCGATCGGATTTATTGGATTATTATCCCAATCTCAAGCCCAGACACAGGTCTATGAGGAAGATTTCGAAAGTGGAATCCCAGTTAGTTATACATTGATTGACAACGATGGCTTGACACCAAATCAGGCAACGTCAGCATTTGCTGATGCATGGATTTCCTTACCAAATCCATTGGATTCTATGGACACTGTTGTTGGTTCCACCTCTTTTTTTGAACCCACAGGAACTGCTGATCGTTGGTTAATCACACCTCAAATTACACTTGGAGCGTATGGCAACTTTGTGTATTGGGAAGGTCTATCTGATGATCCTTCGTTCCCAGATGGTTATTTCGTTTTGGCGTCTCGAACAGATACACAAATTTCTAGTTTTACGGACACCGTAGCGATTGTATTTGCGGAATTGGCTGCATGGACTTTGAACAGTGCAAGCTTGAGTGACGCCGGATTGGATGGAGAAACAGTGCACTTGGCCTTTGTCAATCGTACATTCGATGGATTCAAATTGTATCTTGATTCTATTACTGTTTTTGTAGACGATCCAGTAGGATTGCAGGAAGAACAGCCTTTACAAGTAGAATTCGGGCCGAACCCTACTTCTGATAGAGTATATTTCAGCGTGCAGCCCGATGCTATCGAGGTCTATACACTTTCTGGCTCGGTTGTAAAGAGCTTTGAAAATACCCAACAAATTTCTCTAGCAGAATTGCCTGCAGGAATGTACTGGATGGAGATTCGTAAAGGAACGGCGGTAGTTCGCGAAAAGATCATTAAACGCTAAAGCTCAGGAAGCGGAATCAACTCCAGTGTAAATGGGGCTCTACCCTTTTTATAAGGTCGCATCACAATTCTGTCATCTTCCAAAACAGAAAGCATAAAGAACCATTCTTTGTCGTGAAACACGATAGACAAAGTTCTCTTGTCAGAATCTAAATAATAACGTCCTTTTTTCGGAGACGCAGATCCTAAAACTTTCAGCGGAACATAATCCAGCACGCCAGATTCGTGAAATATGAATACCTCCTTATTGGTTAAATTTGATTGACTAACATCGATATCGTTAACGATCATTTTATTGATTACCCAGACCTTACTATTACCATCACAAAAGAGATCGTCGTAATTCACCGATTTTAGCGGATAATTAGACGTACACCCACCAGATAAAAGTGTGATAGCGAGGAATAGCGTAAGGAATGAAACTGCTCGCATTAAAAGATCAGATTGCTTTGCATTATAGATCCGTAAATCTCATTCGTTACGGAATCTCGCGTACTTTCGATCAAGGACATGACGCCATCACCGTAATCCAATCCTTCAATGGACTTGAATTCGTATTTATCGCCATTCCAGACATACTTGCATTGAAATAAGGTCTCATCTGCTTTAACATACAGCGCCAAAATCAAATCGTTCGCTTCTGTGCTAACATCCTTTGCAATAAGATCTCCTCGGAATCCATTCACTTGGATCAATTCTCCATTCTCCCGCTCAAATACAATGATATGTCGGATAGGAGGCAGTGGCTCGTTACTTCCTTTAAGCATTACACCAGCTTTAACCTCTAAAATAAAAGCATCCTCAATTGGAACGTTATTCTTAAACGGTATTATTTTGAAATTCTTCGGAGAACATTCTGCAATGAGCCCTAATGAATCGCTGAGTACACAGATGTCTAATTCTTTTAGAATTTCGAGGTACTTCGGGTTATCAAATGAATCATCAGAAAAATTGGTTACCTGGTCTTCAATTTGGCTTTTGCCTCCAATTTGATCCGTTGTAGAAGTTGTCTTCTTCGCCACCTCTGATTCACATGAAATCAAGACTAGTAGGGCAAGTAAGTATAGGGGAAATTGTTTCATCACATTCATAATTCAGAAATCAGCAATAGTTACGGAAATACCTGAACCGCCTTTTGCATAGAGTTTACGAAAGAATTCGATTGAATTCCGGTTTCAATATGATTGGCGTCGAACCAAGCTATCATTGCTTCCGTTGGCATATTCCCTGTTAAATCGTCTTTTGCCATAGGACATCCACCGAATCCTTTGATGGCACCGTCAAATCTTCGGCAACCAGCTTCATATGCCGCTTTCACTAGATTTTTCGCATTCTCAGGAGTCGTATGTAAGTGTGCTCCAAATTCAACTTCGGGCAATTCTTGTATCAAGGTTGAAAAGAGACTGTCAACTATCTCAGGATTCGCTACTCCGATGGTATCCGAAAGCGCCAGAATCTTCACATCCAATTCTTTGTATAATTTCTCACTCCATTTTGCTACAATATCTGGATGCCATTCTTCGCCATATGGGTTTCCAAACCCCATTGATAAATACAAAACCAGTTCTTTGTTCGATTTCATTGCAATTTCGCGAATGCCTTCAACTCTTGAAAAGGATTCGTCAATGGTTGCATTCGTATTTCGTTTTTGAAATTCTTCGGAAACTGAGAATGGATATCCTAGGTACTGAATACGCTCATGAGAAGCTGCATCGTTCGCTCCGCGTTCGTTCGCAATTATCGCTAACAACTTACTATCAGAACTGTTCAAGCCTTCCAAAACCTCCGCCGTATCTCGCATCTGAGGAATTGCCTTTGGAGAAACGAAACTTCCAAAATCAATGGTATCAAAACCACACTCCAACAAACCATTGATATAATCAATTTTCACTTCTGTCGGGATGAAATCATGGAGTCCTTGCATGGCATCGCGCGGACATTCGATCAACTTCAATTTTTGCATACTTAAAAATACCAATTATCCCTTAGACAGAATCGCCTTATTGATATCCTTCACTAGACGGGGGCCTTCATAAATAAAGCCTGTGTATAATTGCACTAAATCAGCCCCAGCTTCCATTTTCTCCAATGCGTCTTCGGCCGAGTGAATTCCTCCTACACCAATAATTGGGAAGGCTTTGTTAGATGTATCCGCTAAATAACGGATTACCTCTGTTGATCTAGATTTAACTGGCTTTCCAGAAAGTCCTCCTGCCCCAATTTCCTCAATGCGTTCTTTGGATGTTTTTAAGCCCTCTCGACTAATTGTTGTATTTGCAGCGATCACTCCATCCAGTTGAGTATCCTTGATAATCTCAATGATGTCATCTAGTTGCTCGTTCGTTAAATCTGGAGCAATTTTCAATAGGATAGGCTTTCTTGATTCCTTTTTATTGTTCAAATCCTGCAAGGTCTGTAGCAATTGCGTGAGCGGCTCTTTTTCCTGCAGCGCGCGCAAATTTGGCGTGTTTGGCGACGAAACATTAACTACAAAGTAGTCTACGTAATCGAACAAAGCATTGAAGGTGATGATATAGTCTTCCGTAGCGGATTCGTTCGGAGTTACCTTGTTCTTTCCAATGTTCCCGCCAATGACGAGTTTAGTCTTACGCTTTTTAAGATTGGACACAGCATTTTCTACACCATCATTATTGAACCCCATTCGGTTGATGATGGCCTCATCCTCTTTTAGTCGGAACAAACGTGGTTTATCATTTCCGGGCTGCCCTTTTGGTGTAACTGTTCCCACTTCAATGAATCCAAAGCCACAGTAAGCAAGATCGTTATACATGGATGCATTCTTATCAAAACCAGCCGCAAGTCCCACAGGGTTCTCGAATTCGATTCCGAACAGCTCTCGTTTCAAGCGATCATCCTTAACACGGTACATTCCGTTCCAGATTCCTTTCATCCCTGGAATACGCAGAATGAACCGAATCATACCTACTGTTTTGTAATGTATTTTCTCCGGATCGAATTTGAACAGGATGGATCGAACTAGCTTGAACATAACTAAAGTTTTCGCAAAGTTATAAACGAAAAAGAGGCGACCGAAGCCGCCTCTTTAATTCTTTCAAAAAAATATGAACAGTCTTAGAACTTGTAACGTCCTCTCCAACGGTTCGATCGACGCGATTTCGCGTAATCTTTATAAGTAATGTTTCTTGCAACAACAATGTTAATCGTGTAAAACGCATCGTTTTGAGTGTCTCCACGTTGCTGATCTGCAGCGAACCATGAAATGTTCTCAGTTGCAGGATTGGATAACAAAGCTGATTGCTCACCGTATTCGGCCAACAAAAGGTCGCGATCGTAGTACGTTCCGCTTACATCATCCATGTAATCTGTAAATGTCTTAATGTACGTTGCTTCGATTCCTAATCTCCACATACGGCCAATTCCCATTCGCATACCAATACCAAAAGGAATGGTAGCTGTTACCCCTAGAACTTCAGAGGGTCCATCTGGTAAACCTTGCCCTTCTGTACGAAGCGGACGAAGTGCTACCCAGTTACCATTGTAACGTGCTTTCGGGTTAAAGTAATTAACTCCTGCTCCTGTAAAGATGTACACTTGTTCGTTGCGATTTTTCATTTTACGACGGTGCCCACCTAAACCATAACGGTTTCCAAATTTTTCGTTTGCAATCAGAATTACCTCAATTCTCTGTTGCAATTCAAAAAACATTGAACGGAAATGCAAGTTACGAGACTGACGAACGATTTCGTTGGTCAAAGCATCGTCACCGCGTACCATACCAATATTCAATGTAGTTGATGTAGCCCATCTTGGGTGAAAACGGAAACGATAACCAACCATTCCGCCAAGACTAGTTGAAGGCCAATCCAAATCGGCAAGGCTGTAATCCGTACCAATTTGATCTCTTCCTCCCAAGTCTCCAAGGAATTGTGTTGCACCGAAACCGAAAAGAATCTCTTTTTTATTCAACGCCCAGTTACTCTGAGTATTGAAGTTGGTGTGCTGCGCATGCGAGTAGGAAGCTGTCGCAGCAAATAGTAGTAATAGAAAAAATGAATTTCTCATTCCAGTTAAGTTTGAGGTATTTACCTGTTTTTCAACGCTACAAAAATATGAATGTTTTTGTAACTGTGCAATTATTGAGGTTAACATTTTATTAAACGTCAAATGTTGAAGAATGGTTGCCCGAATTGAGCCTTCAATTCCTTTGAGTTATTAAGGATGCGTTGTCAATGAAAATTTCTTGAGTTGCACTGGGTTTCCGTCACGATCTTCTGCCTTGAAATTAGAGAATGTAACTTCAATTGGCGATCCACAATCGCGAATTTCATCACAAACTTGATCTGGAAGTCTATTTCCGCGAATTCTTGCCGTAATATCACGAGCACATGAACGGTATTGGATTGTATACTGATGGATGAGAACTCCTCCGTTAACTTGGATTCCAAGAGGGTCACAGAAATCTTTGAAAGCAATAGGACCTCCGGAAACTCCAGCTACGTTTGGAAGACCAGCCTCAACCTTCTTCTCTTCAACTTCGTTTTCCTGCGTTGTTCTAGCAGCCGTATTGTTTACTGATTCTTCAACTGGATTTTCATTCACGGCAACAGAAGGGGGTACTTCAGGAGTAACAGGTTGTGTGTTATTTTCTTCAACTGGGACTTCTGGTGAAGAATCAGCACTTGACTCAAGCTTCTGATTTTCAGTAGATTTTAGTGTTTCCCGAACAACCGAATTCTTTTCCTCGTCGTTGGTTGCCGACATGGCTAAAACATTGTTCTGCTTCGGATCTTTATCTGGTGCATCCGAACTGGAAAGTGTTACGGCAGTTACGATAATAGCAACTGTTGCAACACCAACTGTTCCATAGAACCAATTCGTTTGCCAGTAGGGTTTTCCGAGACCTTTCGCACCATTAACCACATTTGCGAAATCCTGTTTAGACCGTATTTGCTCTGAGCTTAGTTGCTTGCGGTCTAAAATGGTCTTTATTTTTTCCATTTGTATTATTATTTCATAAATAGCTTCTTTAACCTCTCGAGTGCCCTGAAGGTCCGTACCTTTGCATTGTTCTCCGTAATTTCAAGGATCTCGCCGATTTCTCGGTACGATCGTTTCTCGAAATAACGCAATTCGATCAATTGCAAATCTCCATCTTTCAACAAAGACAAACATTGTAACAGCTTTTTCTTGTTAGTTGCGGAATCGTCTTCTTCAAATTCCTCCACCATCTCGAAAAGGTGCATGCTTTCTACGCTTACCGTCCTTCTTGCTTTTCTATCGCGAAATGCCTGGTATAATTCGCTTTTCGCAATGCGATATAGCCAAGAAGAAAATGGTACTCCTCTGTATTCGTACTTATGTAAGTTTTTCAACGCTTTAATAAATACTTGAGAAGTGACATCGAAAGCCAAATGTTCATCATCCATCCGTTGATAGATGTAGCGAAATATCTGTTCATGATATTTCTGATACAGTGGTCCGAATCGCTCCGGATTATCCTTTGCCGCCTGAATAATACCCAACTCCTCTTGGAGACGGTCATTCGTCTGGTGGTAAACAGGGTTCACTGCCATTGGTTCTGGTTTAAAATAGTTCTAGTTTGGTTTTATAAAGCTTGCAGACTTTATACTCCCATAACTGTTAATAATACATTTGGTTACAATGTCTAACGCAAAAACGTTGCCAATATTATGCATACATATTAAAAGTCTTTGTTAATAAGCATTTACAAATCATTTTTAAGCTACAAAAACTTTCATAACTTATCGAAAATCACGTAAATAGCTTGTATCTGTCAACGTTTTGAGAAAGGTAATCAAATATTTTTTTTCATCGCTGTTGAGCGTTCGATTTCTGATGCGAGCGTCTTGGTACTCCCCACCCGCCCCTCCAGTGGCGTAGTGATTTACTACTTCCTCCAGAGTACTCATAGAACCATCATGCATGTACGGAGCTGTTAGGGCTATGTTTCGAAGACTAGGTACCTTGAATGCCCCAGTTTTAAGCTCATCACCCGCAATTCGATACTTGCCCGGATCATCACCATAACCTTTATACAATCCATTATTCAGTGCTTCGTAATTGGTGAAATTCGGCAACGAATGGCATTGAATGCATTGCAGGCTATTGAACAATTCCCAACCTTTCTTGACATCATCAGAAATCTCTCCATCACCGCTAAGGAAACGATCAAACTCACTGTTCTTGGACTCAAGTGTTCGTTGAAAGGATGCCAAGGCCCGCGTCACAACCCAAGCATCCAAGTCTCTTTTATAAAGCTGACGGGCAGCATCCACATAGTGTGGAACGGTATTCAAACGCTTGATTAAGTCGCCCATGGGCATGTTCATTTCATTTGAATCCTGAATGGGAACAATAGCCTGTTCTTCGAGCGTTTTAATATGTGCATCAAACATGAATACGGGAGCATCAGCAACATTCAAAATGGAAGATGCATTTCGGAAGGATAACTTGCCTCCCACTC
The DNA here is from genome assembly GCA_015665275.1 of Flavobacteriales bacterium. Taxonomy (GTDB): domain Bacteria; phylum Bacteroidota; class Bacteroidia; order Flavobacteriales_D; family Crocinitomicaceae; genus UBA4466. The sequence continues at coordinate 33,725 of JADFAL010000047.1, forward strand.
CTTCAGACTTTACCTTCCCGTCCGTAAACGCCAATTCAGGTTTGTGGCAATTAGCACAAGAAGTTGATCTATCAATGGAAAGACTTGGATCAAAAAACAATGCTTTACCAAAATCTTCTTTTGTATCGAACGCGTAATCCTCCTCCAACTCTCCGCTTCCAACAGTTGCTCCTGCATCAATCTGGTAAGTAGAAAAAATGCGATAAGCGCCAAAAGCTGCAATCAACATCAAAAATAGAATGAATACGATCCTTCCTGATTTGCTCATTTGTTTAATTTCTATCAGTCACACCTTGGAAATATCACCAACTGGTTGAAAGTTACGAATTCTCAATTGTTTGACTTTTAGAGATTGATTAATTTTGCCGTGTGAAATACACATTTCTATATATCCTACTCTTAATCAGTTCGTCATCCTTTTCACAGGATTCACTTGATACCGTTCCGTACAATTCATATCGCGATAAAATCGTTTTGTACACTGATTTAGGATTCTCTTCTGCCCCATTTACCGTTCGCGGAGACTTTGGCAACAATGTCAATCGCCTGCGATACCGGCATAATCAGCGTTTGATTATGGGGATTGGATTCGCGTATAAATGGGCCGCGTTACGCATTGGTTTTGGTTTACCTGTATTGATGCGACCGGTTAGCAGATACGGCCCCTCCAATTATATTGACCTTGGATTTAAATTCAACCTGAAACAAACGTTTTGGGATTTTGATTTCCGGAATTATAACGGATACGTCTTACGCGATGCCTATCAATGGAACGATACATTGAACGCGTTATCTCCTAATGCTAAAATGGGACAGACGCGATCTACCAGCTTTTCAATAAATACTTGGTACTTCCGATCCAAAGACTTCAAGATGAATTCGGTCCTCGGAAAAAAAGGTGATTATAATCGATCTCACGGCACGTGGTACTTCAAGGGCACCTTGAATTTTTTTGGTTCAGCGAATGACGCGGGTGGAATTCTTCCTATTGAACTGGTAGATACCACAAAGAACATCAATCGCGTTTCTACTATAACTGCTTTAGATATTGGAATTGTTCCTGGTTACGCTTACGTGTATCGTTGGAATAATTGGCAAGCAGCTGGATTTGGTGGTCTGGGCGGAGTATTGCAATCCAAGTTCTTTGCTGCCGAAGGTCAAGGAAGAGGATTTCTGGGGTTAGCACCGAGACTTGATCTCAGATTTATTATTGGCTATTCAAAAGCGAGATACTTTTTGTGGATGCACATGAATTTCGACGTGAAATCGATTCGTTTTCAAGATTTATCCTACCAACAAACGTATAATACTATTCGTGTTATTGGCGGCATACGACTAGACAAAAAGAAGAAAAAGCGATAGCTTTTGAAGACGAATAGCAGGCGGACTTGCGCCGTAGCTATGAGGATAAGCAATAGCTTTTGAAGAAGAGCAAGTACTGTTTGGAAAATTGGTGGAAAATTCGAATCTATTGGGTATTATAAAACGAGCTTCAACGGAGCAGATTCACATGACCATTGATGGTTTGTCGCTCGTCGTTTTCCTTGCGCTTATAATTAATCACCCAGGTATAGGTTCCGCTTGGGGCGTAGTTTCCACCATGTGTTCCGTCCCAGCCTGAATAGACATCATTGGAAAGAAAGACGCGTTGCCCCCATCGATCGTAAATAATCATCTCGAAATTGAACGCATCGAAATCTCCAATAAAACTTGTCAGAAATAATGGATTGATTTCATCTCCATCTGGTGTGAATGAATTCGGCACGTAAATTAAAACGCCTTCAGAAACGCTAATCCAATGAGATGTTGTGTCGGAGCACCCTAATTCATTAAATGCGACAAGAACAGCTTGATACTCCCCTGTTGTTTGTGCTGGATACTCATGAAACGGATTCTCCTCTTGCGAACTTGCTCCATCTCCAAACAACCATTCATAACTACTACTATTCTCCGATTCATTACTGAAAAAGACGTTAGTTGATAGGAAAACGTCCAACTCCGTATCGCTCGCTATAAAATTTGCAAATGGCAATGGCAATACGCTCACATTTCCAGATATGACTGCACTACAGCCCAACGCATCTACTCCAGTCACGGTATACAGTGTGCTTGACACCGGACTCACCAAAGCCACTCCAGGAGACAACTCTTGTACTATAGGTGACCAACTATAAGAAATTGCACCAGTGACTATTACAGTATCAGATTCGCCAGCGCAAAACGCTTCTGGGAGAATCATATTTAATACTGGGGCTGGATTCACGTCCAAAGCAAATCCTATTGTATCAAAACATCCATTGAGAGTCCCTACCAATTGATAAGTAGCCAATTGAGTTGGTGAAAGCAACTGTGGATTTGCAGAAGGATTGTTGACTGACGGACCGGTCCACTCGTAAGATGTAGCACCATTCGCCAGAACTTCCAAAGAATCACCTTCGCAAATTGCAGCAATTAAACCACTAAGCGTCAAAACTGGAGAAGAATTGACTACGATCTCAATTTGAGCTGTTCCAGTACATCCATTCGGACCCAACCCTTCAATCACATACGTAGCGGTTTGATTGGGATTTACAACATTCGATATTCCTGTTGTATTCGAGACACCGCCTGAAATCCAATTATAGGACTGAGCGCCAGAAACACTGATTGTTGAACTATCACCAATACAGAGAGAATCTGGAGTTGCACTAATTTGCAAAACGGGAGCTGGATCTACGGTAACTGTTGTGTACACTGTATCCATACAACCGTTCGCGTCCGTCCCGATCACCTCATAAGTCGTTGTAACTATTGGGCTAACAGTAACGCTAGCTGAAGTTCCTTGTGGGACCGATGTCCATGAATACGAATTGGCGCCAGAAGCCGTTAAGATCGCCTGATCCCCTTCACAAATCGTGGCATTTGTAGCCGAAATGGTTGGATTGGGCTGTAAATTTAAATTGAGCGTAACGGTAGAATCACAGCCGTATATGGTTTGAAAAACGTCTGTATACGTTCCGCTAGATTGATACGTTGTTCCATTCCACGTATAAGAATTGCCGCATGCAACTTCGTTCGTTGTTTCTTGAATATTAGGAGCGATGGTAACTTCAATGGTATCTGTCGTAGGACAAACACCAGGATTTGAGGTTAAGGAGGTCTCAACAACTAATGTCTGTGTGATTGGCGAATTCCCCGAATTACCAAGGGTGAACGTAGGATCAGAAATCGTCGTAGAATTCAAGCCTGTTCCCAGCGTCCAACTGTATAAATATTGGGGATTGTTTGCAGTGCCAATTTGAACGGATTGGCCATCACAGATTGTAACATCTGGGCCGGCATCAGAAGGCGCTTGCTCCGTGTAAATTATTACATTTCTAATCGAGTGAAAATCATTGAGTCCTCCTGTGCTTGCTGTAAATCCCATATAACCAGTAAAATTAGCAGGAGCAAATGCCGTCAAATAAGAAACATTGTTAATGAACAACTCCACGACTCCTCCGTCATATGTTATTTTGGCGGGTTGATAATTATTACTTCGAACGAAGTCAAGATTCCCTAGGTTATTCTCCAGCTTGGTTATACCGGCAATGCATTCATCGTAACCGATACCTGAGTAAATTTGAAACTCTGGATTCGGGCCACCACAATTATCGTAGGTGTCGAGGATCACCTTCAATCCATTCGCTGCTGCAGGAATCCCTGCACCACCTCCTGGTACAAATCCTGTTGGAGGAATGTCTAAAAAGCAGAAAGCAAGTCCATCAGCACCAGAACCTTCCCACATTCGAAAGTCGAATTCTACCGTCCATTTCGTGCAAACTTGCAAATCAATGGGCGTATCCCAGAAAACTGCACCGCTTTGAAAAGTGCCAAGAGCAGTAGTTAAGATCAGTTCATCAGGATCTGCATTGGCATCTCCTTGTGTATCTCCTATCGCGGCATTCCCCGTAAGGTTCCAACCCGTTGTATTCATGGTTGGCGTCCCATTGAGTGCCGCAAAAGTATAGGTTTGCCCTAGCCCATTGTGACTGGTGCACACTAGAACGACAAGCAAGAAAAAAGCTTCTAGCTTAAATGTTACATTTTTGGATATCAACTTGTTAACCCTTGACACGATCTAAAGATACGAAAGAAATTGTACAATAGACAATAAGCTTAGGTGCTTATCAAACAAATGGGCTCTCTTCTACTCGAACTTTCCAATTTTCACGCAAATCGGAAAGATTGGTAATCATTGGATTGAATACGAATGCATTGGGATGATCCTTGAGGTCAGAAATATGAATAATTTCCAACTCTCCCCCTTCTTCAATTACCATATTCAGGCGATTGAAGAAATCAATTTTTAAATAGGCCCCTAGGTCTTTAATGAACCGTACCGATGAATCAATAGAACAACCCGAGGCTCCGGCCTGTGACTCATCAACAGCAAGTATTAAGAATTTGTCGTGTTCAATGGAGTAATCACCAAATAATGAATTCCCGTGAGCCGCCCATTGCGGTAGAAATTGCTTCATAGCTCCTGCAATCTCTTCCTTGTCCTTATCGGTAAAAAATCGATCGGCGGTATATATCCATACCTTACTTTGAGGCGATAAATTAGGAAACATCACAGTTCAGCCGCATTTGCGATTAGCTCGGCAACGTCCAACACCTCTACAGAATCCTCTTTATTGAAGTTCTTAACCCCGTCTGTCATCATGGTATTACAGAATGGACAACCGGTTGCAATTATGTCTGCTGAAGTCTCTAGCGCCTCTTCGGTGCGCTCAACATTAATCTCCTTGTTTCCTTTTTCTGCTTCTTTGAACATCTGCGCACCGCCAGCTCCACAACAGAGTCCATTGGTTTTACAACGCTTCATCTCAACCAGTTCCGCGTCCAATTTCTCAATCAACGCACGTGGCGCTTCATAAACGTCGTTAGCACGTCCCAAGTAGCATGGATCGTGGAAAGTGATCTTCTTTCCTTTGAAAGTATCGCCCCCTTTCAAGGTCAATTTCCCTTGATTGATCAATTCTTGAATCAGCTGCGTATGGTGAATAACATCGTATTCCCCGCCTAACTCCGGGTATTCGTTTTTCAAGGTGTTGAAACAGTGCGGGCAAGCTGTTACGACCTTCTTTACTTCGTAACCATCCAAAACCTGGATGTTCATCATTGCTTGCATTTGAAAAGTAAACTCGTTTCCAGCGCGTTTTGCTGGATCTCCTGTGCAACTTTCCTCAGTTCCTAAAACGGCAAAGTTCACCTTGGTTTCGTTCAAAATTTTCACCAACGCTTTGGTAATCTTTTTTGCTCGATCATCAAAACTTCCTGAACACCCTACCCAAAAAAGGTATTCGGGTGCTTCTCCCTTCGCCATCATTTCGGCCATTGTTGGAACAACTAGACTCATGATTTACTTTTTAAAAACTTGAATATTTACTGTTTCATCCACCAAATCGGTGAATTTACCTTCGTATCGTGTAGCGCGAACGATATGATTATCAATCCAATGATAATTCCCTCCGCGCGGTTTTCCCATTAATAATCCGTGGTATTGGAATCCATGCTCGTCCAACCACTTCTCTGTCACCTCACGGTGCTCCTCAATTCTTGAAGTAAAGAAGGTAATTACATGACCTTGCTCGAACCAACGATTGATTGTCTCCAATGCATCTGGATACAATGCTGCCGTAGCCATTCTTTCTGGTTCTTCGTTTGGAATATCATCGCAAATAGTACCATCAATATCAACGAGGTAATTCTTTACTTCATCTGGCAAAATAGGCGATAGTTTTTGTCCGTCTACCTCAAGTTCTTTCAATTCTTGATTACTCTTCATTTGCCCAGTTTAAACGATCCGTAGGACTAAATTGCCAAGGAGCTCCGTTATTTTCAATATTGGTCAGCATACCTGTCAATTCCGTTGGTACTTTTGATTCTTCCATCACTAAGTAACGTCTTAAATCAACAATAATAGATAATGGATCAATATTTACTGGACACTCCTGAACACAGGCGTTACACGATGTACAAGCCCACAATTCTTCTTCCGTAATATAATCACCTAACAAGGACTTACCGTCGTCATGTTCTGCACCATGCTTGCGTTTGTTCTCTCCTACTTCTACTAATCGATCTCGCGTATCCATCATGATTTTACGAGGAGAGAGCAACTTACCAGTCATGTTTGCCGGACATGCAGATGTACAGCGGCCACATTCGGTACATGTGTAGCTATCCAAAAGATTCTTCCAGGTAAGATCCGTTACGTCCTTCGCTCCAAAACGCTGTGGTTCGGGAGCCCCTTCTGGCGGTGCAGCAAATGGATCAGCCGTAGGATCCATCATTAATTTCACTTCGTTAGTAACCGATTCCATATTTGTAAATCGCCCTTTCTTCTCCAGATTACTGTAATACGTGTTTGGGAATGCCAGTACGATGTGGAAGTGCTTTGAGTACGGTAAGTAGTTCAAAAAAGCAAACACCATGATGATGTGCCCCCACCAACCGATGCGCTCCAAGGTATGCAAACTGCTTTCGCTCATTCCTCCGAATAGTGGCTCGGCAATTAGACTACTAATGGTGAGGTTCATGGAACCATCTCCCAAGCTCTCAGCATGCGATGCCCCCATCGAGTAAAGCATCTCGTCCGTTCCATTCATAGTGAAGATACACGTCACTAAAATGATCTCCATGAAAAGAATCATGTTACCATCCATTTTCGGCCAACCATTCATTTCCTTCATATTAAAACGAGGGATTTTCAGCAGGTTTCGGCGCGCTAGAAAAATGAATGTGGCAATTAATGCAGCAACGGATAAGATTTCAATAAACGAAATCATGAATGTGTAGAATCCACCCAATGAACTGCGGAAAATTCGGTGCTCCCCAGAAACTCCATCAATAAAGATCTCAATCAATTCTATTTGAGTGATTACAAAAGCTGCATAGATGGCGAAGTGTAATAATGCTGGAATGGGACGCGTGAACATCTTTTGTTGACCGAACGCTACCAGTATCATTGTTTTCCAACGTTCCTTTTTGTTGTCAGAGCGATCTACGTCTCTTCCTAAAAGTATGTTTGAACGAACTTTGCGCACATTCCATGCGAAAAAACCTAATCCTGCAGTAAGCACTACTGCGAAAATGATTTGACCCATAATTTAAAAGCGGTAATGAACTTACCTTGAATTGCTATTAGTCTATAACTTCCTTCCGAATCTTCTTCTCTTCTGCTTCAGTAAACTGCCTTCGAGACTTTGCGCCGAGAACAGAGAAGTGAATATATCTTTCTGGATGTTTTTGAAGATCTTCAACCAAGTCTTGCATTTGCTGGTTGGTTTCTATCAGTTCCATATAGAGACTGTCATCGCTAATTAACTTACCGATGGTACCGTCACCTTCTAGTGCAGCATCCAGCACTTTATTGACCGAAGCCAATGTGTTTTTAGCGTTCTCAATAGTTCCTACGAAATCTGCCGTCACCAAATTGTCGGTGATGGTCTTGACATTTCCTACAATAGCTTTTACGGTATCGTTACTCTTCTTAAGATTCAGTGTAATCTCCTGCACGTTTGTCATTACCCGGGAAACCTTAACTTTCTCTTCCGCCACCAATGAATTGATCATTTCAGCGGCATTTCCAAATTTCTTAATTGCCAATCGAACTTCTACCAAACTCTGCTCCATTTCCGAGGAAGCCGTAGTATCCCAGAAGGCCGCAAGCTTTTTGGAGAAATCATCGAGATTTCCGAGCACAAAATTGATATTATCTCGAATTGGACCTATTTCCGCTTCAATTTGTGATTGTAACGTTTCTGAAACGACCCCTTGAATTTTATCACCTGGCTTGTAAAAGCCTGCCATCGTCATTCTGGTAGAATCCTCAGAAGGTATTATCGTAATTCCTTTTCCTAATAAATCATTCTCAGCGCCACCGGCCTGAAGAACCATATTCTTCGGAATTTTGAATTTGTCGTCCTGAATATTGAAGGTGATTTTTACCGCCTTGTTTGGGTCTTTGCTATCGGTCAATTTCACCTCTGTGATCTTTCCAACAATAACCCCGTTGTAGTAAATCGAGTTAGAAGGTGTTACCCCTGCGGAGTTTGAAAAGTAAGCGTAGTACACATCATCTCCCCCTAAAAAGCTATTTCCTTTCAAGAAATTCACTCCTGCTACCAACAATCCGATGGCAGCCAGCGTGACAATTCCTACGATTAATTCTTTCGAAATCTTCACAATCTCATTTTTTTGCTAAGTTAATAGCTTTTTGCAAATCTATTCGCTCTCCGTCAAGGAATCCAACGACAAAGGCATGTTCAAAACCTTCGTTTCGCATCTTCTTTTTGTGTTCGTTGGCGGCATTCAAATCATTAACATGCTGTCCAACGGTGTATTTGTACAATCCTCCTTGTTGGTATTCGAAGACCGTTTCTCCTTTAAATTTGGGATCAGTAAGGCGGATGGATTTCTCGGAAGTTTCAATTTGGACACGGAATACGATATCTCCTGATTTCGCCTCGTTGACAAAAGGATCTTCGATGTTAACAACTTCTTCCTGACGATCGAGATCGATTTGCTCGTCAACACCTTCCAGTTCGTTTTTGTAATTCTTAAATGCAGTAAACATCGATCCTGCCATTTGCAGCTGTGTAGCAGAGTCGCTTAGAAATTTCTCTTCTTTCGGGTTCGTTAAAAAACCCGTTTCAATCAACACACTTGGCATCGTTGTTTTATAAAGAACTAGAAATCCGGCTTGTTTCACCCCTCGATCATGACGCCCAATTTTTTTGAATTCGGATTGCAAATGCGATGCAAACATGATCGATTGATCTAAAAATACGCTCAGTTGAATTTGACGCGCAATGATGGCATCTGGAGACATATCGAATGATTTGTACTTCTCACCTCCGTCTTCTTCCAAGTGGATAATAGAGTTTTCACGCTCTGCTACGCGTTGCTGCGCTTCTGTCCTATGCAACCCGAGCACATAAGTTTCCGTTCCATATGCAGAGGCGCTTGCAGCGTTTGCGTGGATACAAATAAATAAATCAGCATTATTTCGATTAGCAATTTTTGCGCGTTCGTCCAATTCTACAAATACATCGGTATCTCTGGTGTAAACAATCTCGATATCTGGGTATTCCGACTTGATCTTATCTCCCAGCATCAATGCCATATCCAAACAAACATGTTTTTCCTGAGCAAAGTTTCCGTGACAACCAGGATCCTTACCTCCATGCCCGGCATCAATTACTACTGTGCGGATAGTACCCAGCGACAACTCGTCTTCTTGAGCCGTCGTGATAAACGAGATGCAGAACAGAACGGAAACTGTAGCCAAAGCCTTTAATCGCCAACTCTTCTTAAAATAAAACATTCACAGGTAATTTTAATAGTTTTGCTGCGTTATTGCTGTCGTAAACAAATTTAAGATTCTACTTCTGTCCAAAAAGCGTTCCATATCGCAAGTTATTCTCGCCTTACTGTTAATAATGTCGGGAGTTACAGCTGGTTACACTCAAGAATTTAGTGATACTCTTTCGGTAGATGATGAGGATTTGGACTCTCCGATCTTCTATAGTGCGGAAGATTCCGTGTATGCCGACCTACGGAACGAAGTAATTCATTTGTATGGAAAAGCGGTTGTTGACAACGGAGAGGTACGACTGGATGCTGGATACATCATGATCGATATGAAATCGAAGGAAATACTTGCAAAGTATCGCTATGATGAAGACTCCGCCAAGGTTGAGCTTCCAAAATTCGCGGATGGAGGCGACGAAATTCTAGCAGAAACCGTTCGATATAACTTTGACACGAAGAAAGCTTTCATTGAAGAGGTAGCCATACAGCAAGATGAGAACTTTTTATATATGGGAGTCGCAAAACGGCAAACCAATGAAGAGGTGCACTTCTTAAAAGGTCGATTCACTTCGTGTAATTTAGAAGAGCCTCATTATCATTTTCAACTTTCGAAAGCTGTTTTAGTGCCGAACAAACGCATTGTATCGGGCCCCATGAATCTTTGGATCGCCGGAGTACCCACTCCAATAGGACTTCCATTCAGTATCATTCCTCAAATGGAAGACAAGACAAAGGGTTTGATGTTTCCTGAGATTGTTATGCCTTCTGTATTTGGTTTTGGGGTGCGTGATTTGGGGTATTACCTGCCAATCAATGACAATTTTCAAACGACATTTTACGGCTCATTATATAGTCGTGGTTCTTGGGGATTACGAAATCGTACGGATTATAACGTTCGTTACAAGTTCAACGGGTCACTGAATTTGAGTTTCGACCAATTCAGACGTGGATTCCCAGATACTACTGCTCAAAACAAGACTACAGTCATCTGGACGCACCGCAAGGATTTAAAATCGAGTCCTTTCTGGACTTTTACATCGAATGTAAACTTCCAATCGGATAACAACACACAAAACAGTTTGGACCCAGTAAATACTGATTATTTCAACAATACCTTGAGTTCGGATATCAACATCTCTCGGAAATTCCCGGGAAAACCGCTTACATTAGGAGGAAAGATCTCATTGCGTCAAAATTCATTGACTGAGAACATATCTCTTACCAGCCCTGTTATTAATGTTAACATGACGCGCGTTTTCCCATTTAAAAAGCTAGTAAAGTCTACAGGTAAACTCAAAGGATTCAAGGAGTTGGCAAGACAATTCTCCGTCACATATAACTTTGAGGGTCAAAACCAAGCATTATTCAAAGACACTTTGCTGCGTGACCGAAATTACGCGGAAATCGGAACTAAATTCCAAAACGGAATATCTCAAGATGTGCGATTGGCAACAACTTCGTCGCTATTTAAGAACACCTTGAAGATCACACCATCAATGAACTACGCGAATTATTTGAACTTCCAGCAAATTCGAAGGGAATATGACGCTGTTAATAGCTTAGTAGTGACAGACACGTTGCAGCAATTCGGATTGGCTCAAACAATGAGCGTTGGAGCATCAGCCACAACGATTCTTTATAGTTATTACAGATTTGTAGGCAAAAATCAACCGATCCTAAGGCATCTAATGACACCTTCAATTAGTTACACTTGGAGACCAAATTGGAATCCCGTTGATGAGTACATTACGGACACAGACACTGTTGCATACTCCCGTTTTGAGCAAAGTGCGTACAACATATCATCGACTAGAGATCAGAATATTATAAGCTTTGGTGTAAACAATACCTTCCAATGGAAACGGAAATCTGATAAAGACACCGTTGACGGATTTAAGCGATCAATGTTGATAGATGCCTTCTCTATACGGAGTAGTTTTGACTTCAATGATACGCTGCGTCCGCTTCGTGACATCAACTTTAGTTTGAGAACAAGTCCTTTAGATTTCATCAATGTTGTAGCCAACGCAAATTTATCTCCATATCAATGGAATGATACTACCGGTGCATTAAGTACAATTAATGAAGATTACGCTTGGAATAACAGGTCGGGCTTAGCAAAATTAGGACGATTTACACGTTTCGATGTGACAACTTCACTTACATTGACGTCAAAAGAAGGCCGGGAACGCCTAAAAAATGCAGTTGACAATATAGGGCAGAATTGGAATGCCGATTTCAACTATTATTTTTTAAATCCAGAACAATTTCTTGATTTCAAAATCCCATGGAAAGTCACACTTTCACACGTTTTCACACTTACTCGAAACACATCAATAAGTGAATTTAATCCAGACAATTATATTCAAATTCAAACTTTAATGTTTCAGGGAGACATCAGCTTCACTAAGCGCTGGAAAATTAGTACGAGAACCAATTTTGATATGAAGGAAGGAAAAATCACCAACTCACGCGTTTCACTAAACCGTGACATGCACTGTTGGGCGCTATCCTTTGACTGGACGCCTATTGGACTGAATCAAAGCTTCGTGTTTTCACTCCGATCCACATCGCCATTCTTGCAAGATATTCCGATAAACTTGCGTCGCCCTCCCACATTTTTGTAAACTATTTGTATATTCGATTAGTGATCGATTTTGACTTTTCCACAGACGACCAACCCCGCAAAGGGAGTATCCTCATCTCAGAGCCTTTTCTCGCAGATGATTACTTCTCGCGTTCTGTTATTTTCTTGTGCGATCACAACGAGAATGGAAGCTTTGGTTTTGTACTGAATAAGTACGTCGAAACAAGTTTAGCCGATTCGATTGAAGGCTTTCCTACCATTGATTTTAAAGTAAGTTTGGGAGGACCGGTAGACACCTCTAATTTATACTACATCCACAGCTTTGGAGAAAGCTTGGAAAACGCCTACCCTATTGATCAAGGGCTTTTTATTGGTGGTGATTTTGAGGACATGAAAACGATAGTCACGAAAATTCCTGGCAAAGCGAAAGAAGTGCGCTTTTTCATTGGTTACTCTGGATGGGAAGAAGGCCAACTAGACGCTGAAATGGAAGAAAAATCATGGATCGTGCTCAACAATGTTCCCAGTTCCATCATTATGAATACTGAGCAAGAATCGCTTTGGACAGAGCTTATGAAGCAAATGGGCGGCAAATTCGAATTGATGAGCAAGTTCCCAGTCAATCCTTCAGACAATTAAGATTATAGAGAAGGTAGAAGGCTGAACGTAATTACAGCTCTCACTTGATATTGTTTTGGTATTTTTACCCGATGGGAATTATTGCTCCTCTTGCCGAACGAATGCGTCCAAAAACGCTTGATGATTATCAAGGGCAGGATCATTTGTTGAAAGAAGGCGCATCCCTCAGAAGAGCTTTAGACTCTGGCGTTATTCCCTCAATGATTTTTTGGGGACCTCCGGGAGTTGGTAAAACAACACTGGCCAATTTAATCGCCACACATTTAGACCGACCTTTCCATCAACTTTCAGCCATTTCATCTGGCGTGAAAGACGTGCGTGAAGTCATTCAGAAAGTAGAAAAAGCAGGAATGTTCCAACAATCAGGAACGCTTCTATTTATTGATGAAATTCATCGTTTCTCCAAAGCGCAACAAGACTCTTTACTCGGTGCTGTTGAGAAAGGTATTGTCACATTGATTGGTGCTACGACTGAAAACCCTTCGTTTGAAGTTATCTCCGCATTATTATCCCGATGTCAGGTATATACGCTAAATGGACACTCGAAAGAATCGCTGCTCTCCATTTTGGACAAAGCCATTACGGAAGACCAGGTAATCAAGGAGAAATCGATTAAACTCACAGAAACCAATGCCCTACTGGCAATTTCTGGTGGTGATGCCCGTAAACTCCTGAACATTTTCGAAATCATTATTGGGACATTTGGTAATAAGAAGGATATTGAAATCACGGATGAGTTGGTTCTAAATACCGCGCAGCAAAGCGTGGCAATGTATGACAAGGACGGCGAACAGCACTACGACATCATCTCGGCATTTATCAAATCAATTCGAGGGAGTGATCCAAACGGAGCGATTTATTGGCTAGCAAGAATGGTTGAAGGCGGAGAAGACCCTAAATTCATTGCTCGAAGATTAATTATTTCGGCCTCAGAAGATATTGGTCTTGCCAATCCCAACGCACTTTTGATGGCAAACAATTGCTTTCAGGCTGTGCAAGCTGTTGGCTGGCCAGAGGCTAGAATCATACTTTCACAATGCACAATCTACCTGGCTAGTTCACCCAAAGGGAATGCGGCATATATGGCAATCAATCGAGCGCAACAATTGGTAAAGCAAACAGGAGACCTTGGAGTTCCACTGCCATTAAGAAATGCACCCACAAAATTGATGAAGGAACTTGGCTACGGAGAAGGCTACAAATATTCGCACGATTTCCCTGGAAACTTTGTGCAGCAGGATTTCCTTCCGGAAGAGATAGCAGGGACAAACTTCTTTAAGTCTGGAAGCAGTGCCAAGGAGAAAGAAATTGAAAACAAGATTGCCGAATTATGGGGCAAGCGATATGGGAAATAGATGGGAGCGAAAATTGGTTATTACATATTCATCTTGCCTCTCTCCTACTTACCATTGCGGGTATTGTACATTTTTACTTACTTCTTCTACCTAATTCTCCTTTCTATTGTTCCGTATCGGAAAAAAATCATCCTTGGTAATATTGAACGTAGCTTTCCGGAAATGTCTACAAAAGAACACAAGAAACTTGTACGTAAGTATTACCGACATTTTACAGATATACTGGCTGAAGGGGTGAAAAATCTAAGTATATCCGAAAAGGAATTGCGCAAACGCTTTGTGGTTAACAACCCTGAATTGATGCAGCAATTGTTTGAAGAAAAAAGAAACGTGCTCTTGGTTTCGGGACATTTCAATAACTGGGAATGGCTTATCACCTCACAAAACATTTTGTTCCCGCACCAGGCATATGGTATTGGAATGCCGCTTTCCTCTCAGTTCTGGCATAAGAAAGTAACCGCTAGACGCGAACGACTGGGAATGAGAGTCATTCATGCTAAGAATTATCGCGATATTTTATTGGGGAATCCGGATGAATTAAAAGCGGTTTTGGTACTTTCGGACCAATCTCCGGGAAATTCTCTAAAGAGTTACTGGATGGACTTCCTGAACCAGCAAACAGCGGTTTTATTTGGTACCGAGATGATGGCGAATGAATTGGATTATTCTGTTGTATTTTTCGCTACAAGAAAAGTAAAACGAGGACACTACCAAATGGAACTTAAAGTTCTGACAAACGAACCGCGTTCTACCAATTGGGGAGACATTACAGAAGCGCATACAAAGGCGCTAGAAAAAGAGATCAGAAACAACCCGACACAATGGTTGTGGTCTCACAGAAGATGGAAAAGGGAACTACCGCAGGACCTGAACAAACTTAAAACCGAACAAAATGAGAAGTTTAACGCTCGTTATCGTTAGCTTTTTAATGCTTGGAAGCATCAATCAATGTTTCGCCCAATCGAAAAAGTACTTGCGAAGAAACCGCATGGCTCCGATAACAATTTACGGCGATTCAAACATGTATTCAAGAGGCATCTATGTTGATTCTTCGGACCTCTACCTGGCGAGTTCGGACGGTTCAGTAATCCGGTACAATTCAGAAACTGATAAAGCTACACAAGTCTTAAAATTGGCCAGACGCGGTGAAAATCGTGATATTGAGGCATCCAACGAAGTATTGTTCGTGATGCAAAGTGGCGACAACGGCTCTGTAACTAAGATTGATACGAATGGTAATGTCGGTTTTATCGAACCGAATGAATGGCGCGGCGTCTTTATGGATGCATTGGATTTCCATGGAGAAGTTGGATTCCTCTTGGGCGACCCTGTCGATGGCAACTTCACGTTGTATCACACCTTAAACGGAGGCAAATCATGGACTCCATGTAAAGGAAAAGTTCATGCAATTACTGGAGAAGCTGCTTTTGCCGCCAGCGGA
This sequence comes from Flavobacteriales bacterium, assembly GCA_015665275.1. Classification (GTDB taxonomy): domain Bacteria; phylum Bacteroidota; class Bacteroidia; order Flavobacteriales_D; family Crocinitomicaceae; genus UBA4466. The sequence continues at coordinate 49,086 of JADFAL010000047.1, forward strand.
ACCAATGTTCATATTGCGAATGACACAACATATTTGTTCATCACTGGTGGCATGCGAAGTCGATTCCACAAATCCATTGACAACGGAAAAACGTGGACTTCTGTAGATCTTCCTTATTATCCTTCAGAAACTGTTGGGGCTTATTCAATGTGCTTCGCCGATGAATTGAATGGTGTAATAGTCGGTGGAAATTACAAACAACCGGACTTAAAGATGAATACCACTTATTATACGCACGATGGCGGCGAGACGTGGTTCAACTCGTTCGTTCCACCTGGAGGTTATCGTTCTTGCGTGATTCATCACAACGGAGCTTTTTACGCCTGTGGACAAAACGGTATCGATTTCTCTCTTGACGGTGAAAAGTGGACACCATTCGCCGAAGGGAAATTTTATGCCATGGGAATCTACCAAGACAAAATCATTGCAACTATGCGCCACGGACGCTTCCAATCATTCAATCTTGTTGACTAATGAAGATCACAGAACAAGTTGAAAATGCTATTCGCGAACAGTTTCTTGATGACGCTACAGGTCACGATTGGTATCACATATTACGTGTGGTTAACTTATCGAAGTACATTCAGTCGAAAGAAGGTGGAGATTTGGAAATTGTAGTATTGGCTGCCCTACTTCACGACATTTCCGATCATAAATTTAATGGCGGTAAGCTGGACGAAGGCGGAAAAGTAGCCTATGCGTTGCTCAGGTCTTTCGATTATCCGGAAGACAAGTCCTTGAAGGTAAAATACATCGTAGACAATATCAGTTTCAAAGGAGCCAATACCGAAGCTGAAATGCAATCGTTAGAAGGTCGAATTGTGCAGGATGCAGACCGTCTGGATGCCATTGGTGCCATTGGTGTTGGGAGAACTTTTGCATACGGAGGACACAAAGGTCAGGCTATGTACGATCCTACGATACCCGTTAAGATGCACGATAGCTTTGAAGATTACGCTAATTCTAAGGGGACAACCATCAATCATTTTCATGAGAAATTGTTACTTTTAGCAGATCGATTGAATACGAAAACTGCACAGGGAATTGGAGCTAAAAGGCATCAACTTATGGAACGTTTTCTTAATGACTTTCTAAACGAGTGGGATTTCAATCCTGAAGCTAAATGAAGACCAAAATTGCCCTGGGTATAGATATCGGCGGAACGAACGTAGCTTTCGGCGTATGTGATGATAAAGGCAATTCGTTTTACGAAACCTCTGTCCCAAATGCATCCTACGAAACGCCAGAACTACTAATAGAAGAAATTTACCGATTGATTGATCAACAAGGATTAATCGAATCTATTGTCGGAATTGGAATTGGTGCTCCGAATGGAAACATCAATACAGGAACTATTGAATATGCTCCAAATCTTTCTTGGAAAGGAAGTATTCCTTTGGCATCTCTTTTTGAGGAACGTTTTAATAAAAAAGCCATACTTACCAATGACGCAAATGCTGCTGCCATTGGTGAAATGATCTATGGAAACGCCAAAGACCTTAAGGATTTCGCCATCATTACTCTTGGAACCGGGTTAGGAAGCGGCATTGTTATAAACGGAAATTTGGTGTACGGTCACGATGGTTTTGCTGGAGAATACGGGCATTTCCGTATTATCCCGAATGGAAGAACCTGTGGTTGTGGTAGAAAAGGGTGCTTGGAAACATATGTCTCCGCAACAGGAGTTGTTCGATCGGTTACCGAACTTAATTCTCCTAACAAAGAAGCTTCTGCATTAAGTCAAATGGAATCCATTTCCTCATGTGATGTTTTCGATTTGGCTGATAGTGGAGATGCCTTTGCTGAAGAAATTATAGACTTCACAGCACAAACCTTAGGAAGTGCACTGGCAGACTACGCCTGCTTTTCCAGCCCAGCTGCGTACATACTATTTGGAGGAATTGCTCAGAATGGCGCGCCATTTGCAGCTAAGGTTAAATCATACATGGAGCAACACATTCTCAACATATATCAAAATAAGATTGAGATTCGCGTATCTGCACTTCACGATAAGAACGCCGCTGTTTTAGGAGCTTGCTCTCTCGTCTGGAACGAATTAAACTAATTCTATGAAAAATTGGAACGTTGTCCTATTGTGTGCTTTTATGGCTTGCAATGTCTACGCGCAAATCCCACAATTGCAAAAAGCATCGGATAAAGCGCAAAGTATGATTGATACTCCCAATTCTGCTTTTAGCGAGGGCAAACTGCAATATGTGAATCCGTTTATTGGAACAGGAGGTCATGGACATACCTATCCCGGTGCTTCTGCTCCCTTTGGAATGATTCAATTGAGTCCTGACACCCGTTACGATGGTTGGGACGGATGCTCTGGATATCATTATTCCGATGAGGTCATTTATGGATTTAGTCATACGCATTTAAGTGGCACTGGAGTAAGTGATTACGGCGATTTATTGGTGGTTCCGCAGCACGGCTCTCCCCGACTCGATCCCGGTTACAAGGTAGAAGACGGTTATGGAGCATCATTTTCACACGACGAAGAAAAAGCAACTCCTGGGTTTTATAGTGTTCATTTGAAAGAACCGGATATTGATGTACGTCTTGCAACCGCAACGCGCGCAGGAATTCATGAATACACCTTCAATATTGAGAAAGGAAAGAAGTTCATTCTATTGGATATGGACCATAGAGATAAAATTGTAGCTACTGATATGAGTGCACCCGACAAGAATACGGTTCAGGGGTATCGCATTTCTCAAGCTTGGGCCCAACGTCAAGAATTTCATTTTTATTTGAAAACAGATGTTCCCTTCCAGAAGGCACGGATGATTCTGAAAAAAGGACGCCACAAAATGCTTTTAATCTTCCCCAAGGACACTGAGAAGGTAACGTTACGCGTAGGGATTTCGGCAGTAGATATAGATGGTGCTAAGGCCAATTTGGACAAGGAGATTCCCCATTTTGAATTGGATAAAGTTCAAAAAGCTACTGAAAGTCAATGGAGAAACGAATTAATTAAAATTCAATTTCAAAGTGGCGATAAAGAAGTAATGACCAATTTCTACACAGGAATGTATCATTCGTTCTTGAATCCTAATGTTTTCTCCGATGTTGACGGCCGTTACCGAGGATATGATGGGAATATTCACGAACTCCCGAGCGATTCCAAAAACAACTACACGGTGTTCTCTTTGTGGGATACCTATCGCGCCACGCATCCGTTGTTTACTTTAACGCAAGTACAGCGCACTAATGATTTCATTCGAACCTTCTTGCGTCAGTTTGATCAAAAAGGAACCCTACCTATTTGGGAATTGGCCGGAAATGAAACTGGCTGTATGATTGGATATCACAGTGTTTCCGTAATTGCGGATGCATACACCAAAGGAATTCAAGACTACGATGCTAAGGAGGCCATTAAGGCGATGATTGCAACATCTTTACGCGATGAATTAGGAAAGCTGGAGTATGGTTCACAAGGATTTCTGGGTGTCTCTAACGAGCCAGAATCTGTTTCTAAGACCTTGGAATATGCTTACAACGATTTTTGTATCGCAGAAATGATAGCCGATTACCATCAAAAGAGTGGAACAAATTCTTATGATAAGGATTTGGCAGAATACCGAAAGCGCTCCATGAGTTTTATCAACCTGTATGATCCAAGTTCCAAATTCATGCGTGCAAGAAGATCAGGTACTTGGTTCTCTCCCTTTGATCCAGCGGAAGTGAATTTCAATTATACGGAAGCAAACAGTTGGCAGTACTCTCTCTACACCCCTCACGCGGTGGGTGTTCACACTGAATTATTAGGAGGCAAAGACTCATTAGAAGTTTGGCTGGATCGTTTGTTTACCACGCCTTCTGACCTTGCCGGAAGACATCAGGTAGATATCACAGGATTAATCGGTCAGTACGCGCATGGAAACGAACCGTCGCATCACATGGCGTATTTGTACAATTACACCAATGCACCGGAGAAAACGGCCAAATACATTCATCAAATAAGTTCCACGCTTTATACCAATGCACCTGACGGTCTTTCTGGAAATGAGGATTGCGGGCAAATGTCATCGTGGTATGTATTGAGTTCACTCGGATTCTATCAAATTGCTCCTGGCCGTCCGTATTATGACTTTGGAACGCCGCTGTTGAACGATGCTATGATTCAATTTGGCAGACGCAAACTTCGCATTAAAGCCAAACATGAGAGCAAAAATTCGAAGTACATCGATAAGATTGTATTGAACGGGAAAGAATTAAAGCAACGTTACATCAGTCATGAACAAATATTGGAAGGAGGCAACTTGGAATATTTCTTAACAGATCAACCTAGTGAAAACTACAGAAGTTATACCATCGCCCCTACGATTGATGAGGTTCCAGAAAATTTTGTTCCGGTACCGTATCGTATTCAAACAGAACGTGTTTTTGAAGACAATACATTAGTAACGTTAAAAACCCCAGTGCCAGCGGAAATTTACTTTACGACGGATGGATCCGATCCCAAAACGAGTAAAACAACAAGGAAGTACGGATCTCATTCAATATTTATACCGTCTCCAGAGGATATCGAAGGTCCAATCACCATTCCCGCACCAGATATTTACGTTGACAAAACATCTACCGTAAAAGCATTTGCTAAGGATTCAAGTGGTAACGAAAGTGCGGTCGTTTCTATGGATTTGGTAAAGAAAAATCCAAACATCTCCATTGAGATCAAATCAGAATATGCGAATCAATATGCTGCCTACGGAGATTTAACAATGATTGACGGCATACGAGGCGGAAACGAATACAGAACCGGAGATTGGCAAGGGTATTGGGCACAGGATCTACAATTTGAATTAACATTTAAAGCACCTCGCACTGTTTCAGCCATCGCTTTAGGATGTCTGGAAGATACGAAATCGTGGATTTTCTTGCCAAATGCAGTTGTATTTGAAGGTAGCACCGATGGAATAAACTTTGAAATCATAGGAATTAACAAGTTGATCCATACGGCTACTGAAGTAAAACCATCGAAAATTTTCGACTTCGATATTCAGTTGGAACAAGCGAAAGCATATAGAAAAATCCGCGTTACCGCCTTGAACTATGGCAAATGCCCAGAATGGCATCTTGGCGCAGGAAATGACACATGGTTGTTCGTTGATGAAATTGTATTGAAATAATTATCAGAAAGTTGGTATTTTAGCCAGCGAAAAATTAAAACCAAATATGAAACAATTCAAATTTGCAGTACTTGCAATTGTATTCCTCGCAGGATCATTCGTTTCCCGCGCTGACGAAGGAATGTGGCTCCCTTTCTTACTAGGGCGTAACTACGAAGACATGAAAGCTCATGGGTTGAACCTAACACCAGAGCAGATTTATGATATCAATAATGCTTCCTTGAAGGATGCAATTGTTTCCTTCGGTGGATTCTGTACCGGTGAAGTAATTTCTGACAAAGGTTTGGTACTAACCAACCATCATTGTGGGTACGATGCGATTGCTGGTGCATCAACTTCAGAGAACAATTATCTGGATAATGGTTTTTGGGCAAAGAACCACGGTGAAGAAATTCCAATTCAAGGGCTTTCCGTAACATTCATCGTGAGCATGGAAGACGTTACCGAAACGGTTCTTGCGAATTTGAACGACAATATGACTGAGGACGAGCGTAAGGAAGAAATAGACAAGGTGCGCAAAACACTAATTGCTGACGCTACCGATGGAACGATTTACACTGCCAGCGTAAAATCTTTCTTTGAAGGAAACGAATTCTACCTTTTTGTTAAGAAGAAGTACACCGATATTCGTTTGGCAGGTACACCTCCACAATCCGCAGGAAAGTACGGAGGAGATACGGATAACTGGATGTGGCCACGTCATACTGCTGACTTTTCAATGTTCCGTATTTATGCAGATGCCAACAACGAACCTTCTGATTATAGTGATAGTAACGTTCCAATGAAGCCGAAACACTCCTTACCAGTAAGCTTGAAAGGTGTGGAAGATGGTGATTACGCCATGATTCTTGGGTTTCCAGGATCTACAGACCGTTATTTGAGTTCATGGGGAATTGAGCAAGCAGTGTCATTGGAACAGCCGAAGCGTGTTGATATCCGAGCGAAGAAATTGGACATCATGAAGAAGTACATGGATATGGATACAGATGTTCGTTTGAAATACTCTTCAAAGTATGCACAGGTTGCGAACTACTGGAAGTACTTCATTGGTCAAACAGAACAAGTAAAGAACAATGATGTCATCGGAAAGAAGCAGGCAATAGAAGCTGACTTCGCTGACTACATGAAAAACAAGCGATTGAACTTTGATATCATGGGGGCCATGAAAACGTATTACGAAGCGACAAATGACGCTGTGTATATCAATGCTTATCAGTCGGAGTTCTTATTCCAAGTAGATGCAATCATCAACGTAATTCGCTACAAATTCTGGGCTGAGGCCATGGTAGACGAAGATCCGGTGATGAATCAGCGTGCAGGAATGATGGCGTCTTTCTTCAAACCTCAAGTTATGGAGTTCTTTGAAACCAGTCACCTTGAAATGGAGACGGAAATTGTACACGAAGTATTGGCAATGTATATCAACGATATTCCTGAAGAGCAACACGGAGAATATGTTGGAAAGATAGCTGCTAAAAGACGCAAGGGTGTAGACAAATTCATGAAGAAAGCCTTGAAAAAGTCCATCTTCTTTAACAAAGAGAAATTTGAAGCGTTTGCGAATGACCCAACAATTGAAGCATTGGAAAAAGACGTGATGTACCAGTTGGTCGTGGATCTTTGGAATTCGGCTGAAGCTGTGAATGAAACTGAAGAGATGAAAAAAGCAGAGGACGACTTGAACAAGGCAAACCGTCTGTTCGTTTATCACTTGCGTGAAATGAATACAGACAAGAACTACTATCCGAACGCAAACTTTACAATGCGTGTAACTTACGGAAATGTTCTTCCTTACTCTCCTAAAGATGGAATCACGTACAACTATACTACAACCTTGGATGGTATGTTGGCCAAAGAAGACCCAACGAATCCTGAGTTTAACGTTGATCCGCGCATCAAACAAGTGCACAAGAAAAAAGATTACGGACAGTATGCCGATAAAAATGGAGACTTGATCGTAAACTTCCTTTCTAATAATGACATTACAGGAGGAAACTCTGGGTCTCCAGTAATTAACGGAGATGGTGAATTGATTGGAACCGCGTTTGATGGAAACTGGGAAGCTATGTCTGGAGACATCTTCTTTGAGCCCAACATTCAGCGCACAATTTCATGTGACATTCGCTATACGTTGTGGTTGGTAGACAAGTGCTACGGCGCAACGAACCTGATTGACGAGTTGAACTTAGTAAAATAGAATCTCATTATATTTTTAAAAATCCCCGTTTCACGACTTCGCTCGATGACCGGGGATTTTTTTATTGAATTATGCTTTTATCACAAATCACCGATCTGAATGAGGACTCCATGGAAACCTATGGGGCCATCTACTCTATTCTTTTCGTAGCGTTCGTCTTTTTTGCCCCATTCACTCTTTACTATTTCTTTGTAATACTTAAGGTTAAGAGATGGGAAAATAGTATCCTGCCGCGCAGAGGAGAGAAAAGCGATCACAATTTTGGAATTGCTTACGTGGTACTGGTAGGAATGCTTCTGAAACAAGACCCACGAGAATTTGAGGCCAAAAACTACTACCTCAAGAAAATAGTAGAAAATCTTTCAGCAGATTCAGTTGACCTAGAGGCTATCCTTCAGAAAGTACATGACAAAGATGTTCGTGTAAAGCATGTTGCTGCATGGGCCAACGTGAGAATGAGTGACATTGAGCGCGAAGAACTGATGTATGCGTTGATTGAAGTAGTTTACATGGACGAAACGCTCATCCGAAAAGAAATGTCTCTCCTACTCGACTTTGTGCGTTATACGCATATTTCTAAGCGTGATCTCGACAGCATGATGGCATCGCACAAACAAAAATTGGCTCGAGAGGCTGAAAAAGCACGTCAGGCGCAACGAAAACGACGGGAAATTTCTCCATCGAAAAGTCGGCGTGAGAAAGCCTTCGAAATTCTTGGTGTTTCCCCTTATGCTGGAGAAGATGAAATCAAGCGAGCCTATCGCGAATTGGCAAAAAAACATCATCCCGATCGATTCCATGGCAAAGAAGATTCTTTGAGAGATGCAGCTGAAGCACGATTTATTGAAATTCAAAAAGCCTACGAATTAATCACTTCATGAATCAAGTACTCTTCATATTAGCAATTGCGGATGACGAAGATCAAAGCTATACGTGGATTTTATGGGGGTTTGCCTTCATTCCAGGGCTTCTGATCTTTGCATATCATGTGATCAAAGCACAACTTTGGGAGCGAAGGTTCTTGCCAAACAGAAGAGATAAAAATACCAGCGCTTTCATGAATGCTTATATCTGTGCTGCAGTGCTTATAATAAAGCTGGACCGCCGGGATCTGGATGAAAAGAAAGCAGTGTTGCATAAAAAAATGGTGGAGTTGGGGCGTAACCCGCAGGAGCTTTGGAGCACATACGATCGTATTTGGAACAACGAGATTAGTGAACGTCGCATAGCGAATTGGAGCAAGCGTAATTTGAGCGAAAAAGAGCGAAGTGATCTCGTTTACATGCTTGTTGGCCTCGCTTTTCTAGATGGAGCATTACTTGCCAGAGAATATACCTTTTTGGTGAATCTTATGAAGGCAATGGGACTTCCGCTGCGCGAACTGAAAGGAATGATGGCTTCTCACAAGCAACGAATGGCGCGTGAAGAAGCACAAAAACAACAAAAACAGCGGCAGTATAGCAAGAAACGGGCTAAGGTTCCTTCCAAATCAGCCTGGGAACAAGCACTGGAAATACTCGGTTTGAAGCCGAATGCCGATGCTTCTGAAATTAAGAAAGCTTATCGCAAACTCGTGAAAAAACACCATCCTGATCGTTTTTCTGGGCAAGAAGAAGCCATTGTAAAGGCCGCAGAGTCGAGGTTTATCGAGATTCAACAGGCCTACGAAATGGTGAGTGCTTAACAAAGTTTAGCAGCATTTCCCAAAAAAGCATAAACAAGCACTAGATATTCCAAAGAGTCGTTTCTTGTTGGAAACCAAAAATCAACTCACTATGAAGCAGCCAAATTCTGTGCGGGTGCTATTTGTATTCGCAGTTATTTTCGCCTTTTTATTTCATCGGCAAAGTTTAGGATTAAATCTAGTCCTCTTTGAAGGAATCCTTTTCGGTTGGTTTGCATTCAGCAAACAATTAAAACTTCAGACTTTTTTCGAAAAACTGGTATTTGCGTGCTTGTTGGTAACACTCGGATTTACTATTCTTCACCACTCCATCTGGAGTTACTTTATACATTTCTCTGTACTTTTCCTGTACATTGGAGTGATGATTGCACCAAGAATGCGTTCTCTTGTGAATGTCATCGGTATGTCGTTCAGTAATATTTTTCTGTCCTACAATGAACTGTTCCGAAACAGAAAGGACGATCCGGTCGTGCATACCAAAGAGTCCAAGCGTAAATTTCAATTCAAACGATTACGCTATTATATCATTCCCGTAGGAATTATTATTCTTTTTGCTACACTCTATGGCTTTGCAAATCCTGAATTTGGGGAATACGTTGATGCTGTTTTGGGAGAAGTCTACCAGACCCTCATTTACTTCTTCAAGAATATCGATTTCCTTTGGCTGTTCACATTCTTACTGGGATTGCTCGTCTGTATTTTTCTACTCATGCGCAAGAAGAATGAAGTTCTCGAAGATCGTGACACGGCGGCCAATGACGACAAAATTCGAATTCGAAAAAAGCATACTGCCTCAACCATGACTGGTTTGAAGAATGAATATCGTGTAGGAATATTTTTGTTCGGTACTTTGAATTTGTTGTTGTTATTGATGAACATTATGGACATCGATCGTGTTTGGCTGAACTTCGAATTTGAAGGACAGTATTTACAGCAATTCGTGCATTACGGAACCATTGTCCTAATTATTGCCATTATACTTTCCATTGTTCTCGTGCTTACCTTTTTTCGAGGAAATCTCAATTTTTACAAGAAGAATGTTTGGCTCAAACGCTTGTGCTACCTTTGGCTAGGGCAAAATGCCATCCTTGCCGTTTCAGCAGCGATACGGAACTTTTATTACATCCAACATTACTCTTTAGCACACAAAAGAATCGCAGTGATGTTCTTCATACTCCTGGTGCTATATGGATTGTTCAGTGTATTTATTAAAATTCGCGATACTCGATCTAACTTTTATATGCTTCGAAAAAATGCCGTTGCGTGGTTGATCGTCATTACAGTGTCCTCTGGATTCAACTGGGACAGAATCATCGCGAAGTACAACTTCAGCAGAGAGGATGGGGCTTTCGTGCATTTAAATTACCTCTCCACCCTATCAGACTCAGCGTTGCCGTATTTGGATCAACCACTAGACAAAGTCACAGCGATTGATAAGAAACAAGGCCGTTGGATGAGAGCTTTCAAAAGAGGGTTATCCAGTAAAAGTTACCGAAATCTATATATGCGTCCAGAAGAATATAGCATGAAAATGTCTTACCGTAAATTGGCATTCCAGTGGAAATGGAAGAAGAAATCTTGGTTGGAATGGAATTATGCCGAATGGAAGGCTAATCAGGAGATTAAAGAGGGGAAGTAATGAGTTATAAGTAAGAAATGTTGAATATTGAATAACGGTCATCGAGCGCAGTCGAGACGTGAGTTGTAATTAATACCTTCGAGCTGCGACGTACTGAGCTTGCTGAAGTGTCAAGAAGCCGAAATAGCGATGCTGAAATCGCGATAAACTTCAATTGTCGCAGATGCATTTATTTAATGATAAGCTTCTCAGTATGCACCAAATTTGATGATGCATTGTAAATTTGAACAAAGTACACTCCTGCGGTTGTGATTGCTTCCAAATCAATACTCATCTTATCCGTTGTGAGATTAGCCTCCATTTCGATTTGTTCTAGTCCATTGATTATTTTCAAATTACCGCCCGCTAAATTATCTCCATCTACAGTTAATTGGTCTGAAACAGGATTTGGATACACATGAATGGTAGAAAGATCTGATACGGCATGCAAGGATAACGACTCACCGAACAACGAACCAATCTCTTGATCCGTCAGCACCCTACTGTAAATGCGAATATCGTCGAGTACTCCGTTAAATGCAGAAGTGTGTTGTGGCGGATCATAAAGCCCAAGGGTTATCCCCAAACCATTTACAAACAGCGAAGAAGTACATGGATGACTATCTTCAAATTGTCCCTTCACATAGATTTTTATTTCTCCTTCAATAACAATAGCTGTTATCATATACCACGTATTCGCTGTCCAAGTATTTGTGGTTGTTCCTACACGAGTTAGTCCAAAAGCATTACAAACGGTTGAGTTATTATTCACGAAGTCGCCCTGAAGTTCAAAGTTTATTTTTCCGTCATTCGTATTGGGATCGCTATAGCAATTGGAACGATTTATACCTAGAATAAAATGACCATTGACATCTCCTGTTATATCCGACTGAAACATAACCTGGTGATCCGACTGATTATCCCAATTATTCCCAGGAGCGACCCAATAATTCACCGTAACACTATTATCCGGAGCCAAATTACTATTTAGAATATCTATTCTATCGTCTACACCATCAAAAGCGTATGCGGAATTAGCGTTTCCATAACGATCCATTGTTAAGTTGGGTCCGTTTACTGTTCCGTTGTTTCCGTTTCCGGTTTCGTCAATTGCGTTGCCATTAAAAGGCATGTGCAATAGTAGGTTGTCAATTGGAATTTGGGCATTTACGGCAAAATGTATCGAAATTGTTGCAAGAGCAAAGAAGAAATATTTCATCACGTGGTTTTGATCCCCTAAAAGTAGGAAAAATCACATTTTAATCGAAATCACTTCATTGCAATACCAAAATGAGAGTAGATCGGGCGTTCAATTCCGTCGCTATCCGCAGGACGATTGATAATCCCACCCATGTTTCGAACGTACATGCATGAAGAACCTCCTTGATCGCAAGCCATTGCATCGGAAGCCCCTAATGCCATCAAGATCTTTGCGCAGTCTCTATACGTGAGTCCAGCACTGTAATCCGGACGTTTACCATCAACGATCATCAAATACAAGTAGGTTCCTTCTTTATTCACCGCCATCACTGTTCTTGCATAGGGCCTGTCGGAATCGTGCTGAATCAACTTGTTATTCTTAAGAATATCAAATCGGCCCCAAATGGAGTTGTAGTAGGCATCTTTGTAATCTGTATCTACGAAAGATTCCTCGAAATACTTCGCTTTATTTTCTTTGGAAATTCCAATGAAAGGGCGCTTTTTCGTGTCTGCCATCATCACTACTTTGCCATCGGAAACCCAATTTCCAGACCACTCTCCCAATTCACAATCCATGGCCATCGTCTCACCTGCTTCTCCGTTGATTGCGAGGATGCAGTTGTTCTTTTCAGCAAACTTTGACGTGAGAAACTTCTTTCCCTTTTTACGGGTAACCTGAACGTCTACTGCGGGATGCGTTAAATCTACACGAGCAACAAAACTGACCGCATTAGGATCTTTCTGCGTTATGGTTACCAATTGAATGGCTTCATTAATGGGGCGCTCGGCCAATTCTGCTCCCGGATACGCATTCTTTAATTCAGTTAAATCATAGGGTGTACCTCCAGAAACCGAAACTCCTGTCATTTGAACCTTTCTGATTTTTTCGTTCAAAAACGTCATCTCGGATCGCATGAAATCCATTTTCTTATCAATGATAAGCAGGAGCATAAGGAGTACTAACCCTCCGTTGATGTACAAGCGTTTTTGTTCGGAAATTCGCTTCAACCATCTTCGACCTAACCAATTGATCGCGACGATAACCACAACTAGCAATAGTAACAAGGCATACAAGGGCAAATCCATGAGGCGCCATGTCACCGAGATTAAGTTGTCGATAAGATTATTAATGAAGTTTCCCATTCAGAATATCAGCAAAGGTACTAAGACTTTACCGCAAAAAGTACTTCTGTTTCTAAATCGTTTTCATCTGTATTCATCGGGCTATTCAAGTATACTTCCATTGGATCAACTCCTTTGTTCGCCTTGAATTTTTTGCCGCGTTGTCGCAAGTACTGCGCAGACCAGATATTTCCTGTAAATCGGTACGGGCCTTTCCCATGAACTACGTGCACTTTCGTTGCCGGAACACTTCCTGTAATAACTCCAGTGGGTAAATCTGTAGGCACCTCAGTTACGGGAACACAAGCTGTGTAAGACGCCTCTCCGCTAACCATATCCCATTTGTGATAGATCGTGAAGGAAGCTCCGTCTTGCTTGTCAGCATAACCTCCCATCACGTATTCCATTAGTTTCGTATAGTCTTCTCTCATTGCATCAGGAATCCCCTTTACAGCAACATTACGTTTAATTCCAATATATTTTTTCCCTTTGAACTCGTCCATTCCTTTCACGGTAATGGTATGGGGTACTTTTCCTTGTTCGGAATAATCCTTCAACATGGTCAATCCGCGCTCGTAATCGTTTCCAACAAATGCTTCCATCATCTTTTTCATCCAGAATAAGAAGAATGGTAGGCTGCTGTTCATATCCCATGACAATCGCACGCCGTCACCTTCTTTCTTCATGTGAAAGGAAACCTTTGCTTTCGATTTCCATGGCTTCAAGAACATTAAATCGATATCAACAGATGTATTCTCTACTTCGTTTGCTATGGTCATCTCTCCTGCCCCAACAACATCTCCTTCCCATGAGTAATATTTTCCGTCTTCACGAACGTTTACTTTCGCTCCTGGCTCTGTTACCAACCATGGCGACCATTCGGTCCAGGTATGGAAATCACTAACAGTTTTGAAAACTTCATCAAGCGAAGCGTTAATAAGGGCTGATCTTTCAATGTGCATTTTGGGCATAACGAGGCGTTTTTATAGGTAGGCGAAAGATATTCATATAAACCAAAAATCCCAAGCACTAATAAAGGCACTTGGGAAATTCATATTTTTTGATTCTGACTATTGCTTGTTAACGGAAGATGCTCCCGAGATATCCAATTCGTTGATTACGCCGTTTCCCTTGTAATTGAAACGACTTGCTCCGGAAACTTCGATATCCATCGTACCATCTACTGTCAATTCGGCCTTACTCGCTCCAGATAAATCAATATCTAGGTAACTATTAATTAAAAAGGCAAAATCGCCAATGTTACTTGCTCCTGAAGCTTTGATTTTGGCTGTATCAGATGATCCCCACATCTCTACTTTTGAGGCTCCTTCGGACTTTACTTCGATATCAGCCGTATAAATCCCTCCTTGAAAACGGCTGGCTCCATCAACGTCTAGCTCGAAATTTGTGGTGGTAACATCGTTCATAAATTCTACACGTTAAGCGCCATCAATTCGTACTTGACTTAACGTTGTAGCGCTTACATAAACTTTGATTTCGGAACCAGATTTAATGCGAACATTGTTCTTTAATCGGATTTTTAAGACTCCATTCACCACATCCGTAAGAATATATTGATGTAAGTTTGAATTTGCCTCGACAACCACTTCTTCTGACTGCCCGAATGTCACTTCTACTTCCATTGCATCCGACACATCCAATTTTGTGTAGCCCGAAAGTTGGCGTGTTTCTATCGTTATATCGTCTGATGGTTTGACTCCCTTTTTACATGAAGTGAAGACAAGTGCTAATGACATTACTGCTCCAAAAAATACGTTGCTTTCATAATTTCAAATTTGTTTACTCTTAAGACAGTTGTTTTTGAAGTGCCCCCTACTTGAATTCGAAAAAAAGTAAAAATAGATGGAAATATTGGTATTCATCAATGAATTTGATAAGCGGATTCAGTTCGTAAAGCCTCTGGAATAATGGAATATTGCTATGTCACGATAAAGCTTTATAACCATATAACTAAATGGTTATTTACCAATATGCAAATCGCTTGGCATTCACAGCTAAAAACACTATTTTATAATATTCCATCTCACCCTTAATCAAAGTAATTATCCCAGAATTTGAGCATTGCAATTGCCCTGATTACGAATCCTATAACAAGGAGTTCAAAAAATGAAACCATAACCTATCACTTTAATGAGCCGTATTCATCACCCAGTAATAGCCATAGGTGCTGCCAGGAACATAGACGACACCTATTCCAATCTTACCGCTGTTCGAGTTGAACATATTCTCATAATGCCCTTTACTTTTATACCATTGCATATAGGTAGCCTGAGCTCCAGCGTTACCCGCCGCTATGTTTTCGGAATTAGCAAAAGAAGCCGTGTAAAATTTCTTTATCCGTTCAAAAGTGCCGCCTACCTTGGTTAGTTTATCTCCTCGCGACCGATCATGACTGTCGTGATCGAAATAGTCTTGCGATCCCATATCAAATGCATGATAGCGAGCGGCTTTAGCAAGATCCTCGTCCCATTCTAAAACTTGCATTCCTTGCTCCATTCGTTCTTCATTGATGTATTCCAGCAATCTACGCTCATTGCTTAAACTTTCAGATGCAATTATCTCAGCTCCGGTAGGAAGTCCGAAATATTGACCATCGCGCATCGTTGAAACGGGCGTCGACACTTCTTTACTCTTACTATTATCAGCTAGATCAATAGAAATGGACTCTTCCATCCAATCGAATCGTCGTGCTTTTCTCTCGACAATTGCCGAGAGTTTATACAACTCAGCATCATTCAATTCCTTAGTAACTATTATCGTAAAATCTTTTACGAATGGAGTCAATGTATCCCAAGCGACTTTATCCAGAAACTCTTGATCTTCTTGTTTTTCCAGTTCTCGCGCATATCTGAGAGACTTCACCAATCCAAGGTACTTTTTGCGCACCGTTGACTGCCCTTGTGCTTTTTCGAAATAGATCAGCGAAGCATAATAATACGGCGCAGGATTGTTCGGCGTCAACTTCATCCAGCGTTCCGCACGTTCGAGTGTTTTGTCGTATTCGGTCTCGTAAGACTTTTTGAGTTGTTTGTAGGGCAATTCAATGGCATTGGCAGATAGGCTAAAGAAACCTACGACCAAAAGGGAGAGGAGATTTTTCATTGCAACTGGTTTTTTAGTTCGATTGGTTGAATGCTAAAGCAATCTATTTTACTACGAAAAACTATTGCAATTATTATGCCTGCATATTATTTTATTCAGCGAAAGACTTTTAGTTAGAAGAAGAAAGACTTGTCACTCTAATAAATGATTGCCGCTATGGGAACTTTAAAATTATCCTCGGAGAAGATTAAAAAACCACCATGTTTCTTTACCAGACGCTTCATATATCGACTTCCACCGCCTCCTTTTTTCAAGGACTCATTCATGTAGATACCTTTATCAGGTCTTCCTTTCGAATCTACAGTTCCTTCAAAGAACCCATGCTTTTTGACATGTTTACGAGCAAATCCATCCATTTCTGCACCGAAATCTACCATGTCGGGCACTTTTAATTCCGTATAAATCATGTAAGCCGCTTCCTGAAAGGCGTTGAAGTCCTCGTAGGAGATCCAGCAGAAGCCATCATCTCCCCACTCTGTACCCCAGGAATTCACCATGCGAAACGCTCCGCCGTACAATTCATCATCAAATCCAACTATTGTCAGCGCGTGGGGTGTTGTTACGGTATTTCGATTTCGTTCATCTTCACTAGGCCTGAAAAGTCCGTCATGAGCAACGTATTTAAACGATTCTGGCATATGCATAGAAAGAACTACAGCATGATAATTGGTCAAAGCGTACTTAACACTAGTTATGTTACTGGAATCTGCACGATTTGGATCTGTTAATCGAATTGTTTCCTGAAAATCTAATAATGACATTGATGTCTCAAACTCCGGAAGCTTTTCGCAATTGGCAAGATCGATATTCATGCGCTTAGCTCCGTTTTCTTGTAGCGAATGACACAATTCGGATAAAAAGACTTCACCACCACAACCACTTCCAGCCCCCGCCACATTATTCAAATAGTAAGGGTCGTAAGCAAAAGCATCAATAATCGCTCTGTTTGACTCATTGGCAATCATTGCCCACTCGGTCGAGGCAAAATAATATCCAACTGCCCATCCCCCAACATTCTCGTGATTCCCTTGAGACCGAACAGTTGGAACGAAATCTTCTAAGGAAATTGAAGTTGGAATTTCCATCTCTATGCCTTCCCAAGGTTCGAATAAATCAACGGCTTGATCTATAGACGGCTCAATCGAAATGCCCGATTTACGCTGCGGAACTTCCATTCCAGATAATTGTGCAAACGAATACTGGCTGATCAATGAGAAAATAAGAAGAGAAAATGTGAGTCGAATCATAGGTGATTTTTCTGTAAAGAGGTCAATTTTCATGCCACCGACTTATTTATTATGCCATTCAAGGACTTTAGCGAATAATACTTCTCCAAAAGGTCTAGCTACCGTTTCGTAATCGTATTCTCCGTCGTTTACGACATCGTTGGAGTTCACATAAACGCTATAAGTGAGTAGCACACCATTTCCAACTCCTTCCGATGGAACATAAACTGTCTCGGATGCGAAACCATAGGACAGTCCTAGTTTACCGAAGGTTCTTCCTTCTGCATAATCTTCCTTATTGAGCACGTATTTGTATTCGAAATCATCAAATCGCTTTAAACTGCGATACGTTCCTTTAATTTCTGAAGGGTACATGCCAAGTAAATCCTGCAAGAATAAAAAATCTTCACTTCTGATCTTCCATTGCTTTTCTATTGAAAACAACTCAGGGTAGTACAAGGAAAGCATCATCGAATGAACCTGATCTAAAGGGATTTCCAGTTGATAATTTAAATTGAAAGGACCATCCACGATATCCCCCTCGCTATTCTCATGCTTGCTTCCGAACAATCGTTCTTTTGAGTAATCATACTTTTCGCTCAAGACACCCGTATCCAATATTGCGGCTTCTTGCGAATAAACAGGTCTTGGATCTTCGTCAAACTCGTACACTTTGCACGGATACGTTCGAAGCTGATCAAACGGTTCACATCCAGTAAAGGCTCGATAGATTTTAACCCCCTCGAACCCTTTCTCTTCTATGCGTCTGTTCAATTCCTCTGGCGGAATAAAATGATAAATGGCATTGTAAAAGTGATTGTCACTTACCACCAGCAGTTCTTCCAACATTTGCTTAAAGTTTACATGTTGCCTCCTACTGATATCCACAAATTTTGTTGAGCCACAAGCTTGAACGGTATCAAAAACTGGAAATGCATTTAAAGAGATGTTCTTTTCATTCAAAATTTCCAAAAGAACCAATGCTGCGGGCAACTTCACCAAACTGGCTGGAAAGTAATACTGATCTGTTCCATAAGACACCGCTTTTTGAACCTTCCCTTCTTTGATGGAAGATGCCACAAATTGAAAGCGATACTTAGCATCTCTAGCCACTTCCATATCCAATCCCAGTGAATCTAAAACAGAAGTTTCAATAATTTCGTCGGCCTTTTCAGGCAACTGCGATTGCGAATGGGAACAAGAAGCCAGAAACCCAAGAAAAATGCTAAGCGTCCACTTCATCATTGTCATTATTCTCGATAGCTGACTCATCCAACAGTTTTTCATTCGGTTCTGAATTCTTACGTCCTGATGAATAATATAACAATACTGCTGGAGCAATCAAGATCAACAACCAGAGCAATACTGTAGGTTTCATACTAGCAAAGAAGTAAATCATCCAAAGGGAGAATCCTGCAAAAATGATAGGTGTCAATGGATAAGCGAATGACTTCACTGTGTTTTCAGAACGTTTCTTTCGAGAACGCAAAATGAATACACCAAGTACGGTTAACAATGCAAAAATTCCCAAAGTCACTCCTGTGAATTCCAATAATTCATTGAAAGGAACAGTAAATACCATAATTGAAGCAATTGCAAATATTACAAGCAATGCCAGTTTTGGTGCTCCGTTTTTTGATTCCTTCCCCAATCTTTCAAATAATGTATAATCCTTCCCTATTTCTTGTACCACCCGAGGAGCCGCAATAAACATGGCATTCACCCCTGAAATCAATGCTAACGAAAGAATACTAGTAAACACTAATCCCCATTTGCCTCCCATTACTTTGTAAGCGACAATATTTCCAATTTCAAGCTGTCCGGCCAAATCCTCGAAATTTGAAACGTACAAGAAAACAAGGTTTAGTAATACGTACAACACGGTTACAATCAAGGTTCCTACAATTAAGGAGAAGGGTAAGTTTTTCCTCGGATTTTCCAATGAACCAACAATATACGTACTGGCATTCCAGCCGCTATACGCGAACAAAACAAATACTAAGGACCCTGCAAATGGCAGACTGAGAATAGTATTCCAAGAATCTCCATCCGGTCCAAAATGGTTGTTGGATGGCTCATAGTTTCCTCCAAAAATGAACGGCATTAGTAGAAAGAATAGGATCAACCCCAGCTTAATAGCCGTCATGTAATTCTGAACACGCCCGCCAACCTTAACGCCTTGCAATTGAATCAAAAGTACTAAGCAGATGACTGCAAACGCAATCAAATTACTGACTTCTACCCCCAGATACATTGCTTCAGATTCTGCGCCTATCAAAGGAAGGAAGTATTTGCCGACTGCCAACGCTAGCATCGCTATTGCTGCAGAAAATCCAACTAAAATGGAAACCCACCCGCTAATAAAGCCAAGCAATGGATGATACAATTCTGTTAGAAAGGCATACTCTCCACCTGACTTATTGATAGTCGTGGCTATCTCTCCGTAGACTGTTGCTCCGCAAAGCGCAATAATTCCTCCCAAGATCCAAATAACAAGGATGGCGAATCCATCAGGAATCCCGTAGACCGGATCCACTTGAAAACCAAGAGAAGTAAAAATCCCTGTACCGATCATATTGGCAATCACCATGTTAATCGCTACGGAACGCGTGTATTTTTGCGCTTTCATAGATTGACTTTGCCCCTAAAATAATTAAAACATCGGCAGCCTTGGTTTTTGATTTTCATTTTGGCGTAATTCAAAATAAATCAGCACTTTTGTCTCAAACATCAGCTATGCGCCTTTACCACATACTACTAGCAGGTCTCTTCTTTTTGATTGCTGCGTGCGACAATTCCCAAGAATCTACTGAGCAAGAGCCGCAGTCAGAGGAAACGCCAAAAGATACCTTGGCCGTTAAAAAGATATCCTACCCAGAAGAAGCACGATTTGACGATTTCGCCAAGTTTATTGCTGGTTCTGAAGGAAGATCGGAAAGCGAATTAAAGGCGCTGGAGTCCAGTGAAACATGGCAGGAATACCGAATGAACCTAGACAACCTTTGGTACAAAACAAACGATAAACTTCCTGCAATTAAAGAGTGGACAGCGAAAGAGCTGAGTGATGCGAATTCATCAGGAGGCACCTTGTTCTATCCTTTCTCTGGTGCCGATTTCTTGCATGCAGACTTGTTCTTTCCAGAGCACGATCACATTGTAATGATGGCACTGGAACCTGTTGGAAACTATGCTGATTTGAATGAAAAAAACAAGGATGGAACCTTAACGCCATACTTGAACGGATTGAAACGTGCCATGAATGCTATTCTTCGATTAAGCTTCTTCCGTACAATTGCAATGGCTAGCGATTTCCAATCCGAAATGGATGGAACATTGCATGTATTGGTTCATTTTATGTCTCGTACCGATCATGAATTGATGTATCAGGAGAAAGTTGCCATTCAGCCCGATGGAAAATTAACCAATGACTTAACTAGCGTTGCTGATTCAGCGTACGTCGGTAATCGTTTCTACTTCCGAAAAGCAGGAGAAGATAAAGTAAAGACGTTGACCTATTTCGCTGTTAATGTGCAGAACATGGCCTATCATAGTCGTGGTGGATTGGTAGCTAAAGGATTGGATGAACGCACCGATTTGGTGAATTACTTCAAGAAGATTGATATTAAATCAACCTACCTTAAATCGGCTTCTTATTTGATGCACCGCGAAACATTTAGCATCATTCGAGATTTGATTTTGAATGAATCCGAATACTTACTTCAGGACGATTCTGGAATTCCGGTAAAATATTTCGATCAAAGTAAATGGGATTTGACTTTCTACGGAAACTACTCCTTCCCTATTTCTTTGTTCTCGGAGCGCCACCAGGAAGACTTAAAGGAAATCTATCTCAAGAAAGAAATGAAGGTAGAGCCCTTACCGTTTGGAATAGGATATCAATATCGAAAGGGAACTTCGAACTTGATGTTGGCTAAAAAGAAATGAGCAAAACACTAGATCATGCGGCTAAATATTTTGAATTGAGTGAGGATCAACTCACGATTCGTGCTATGCGACCACCTGGCTTTGTTATTGGGATTTATGGATTCGTTACTGCCGTTCTCTTGTTAGGACCACTAATTGCCATCATTGCTACCATTGCGACAACAGGGCGAGCACCTTCTATTAATATTTTCGGTTTATCCTTTGCAATCATTATCAGTTACTTTCCATTACGAACTTTGTTATGGAATTTATTCGGTAAGGAAACCTACACATTTAGAGAAGATAAAATTGAATTGATCTCTGACTTCAAATATTTCAAAAACGAGAAAGAAAGTGCTTTTTCGTTGTATCAACTTACTTTTTCAAGTGAATTTGTAGGATACGAAGAAGATAATAATCGTGTGCTGATTATTGAATCAAGACACGGAATACTAAAATGTAGCGCGAAAATACCTGGAGATGAAATGGATGAACTCATCCGGCTGCTTACAAATCGATATGCGTATCAATAATTGGCTTATTTCTCTGCAAACCCTTCAAAATATTCGAGAACGGTTTCAACCTCTGGAGCCCAGAAATTATAATTGTGTCCTGCAGACGAATCCGTTCTAAACACCCAACCTTGTTCAGAAATCCCTGCTTTGCCAACCAACTCCTCCAATCTGACATGATGGGCCAACGGAACAATGCTATCGGCAGTCCCATGTGCTACATACATCGGAACAGACCATTCTGAAACGAAGCTCACCGGATTTTCATCAGCACTCCAATTCTCAGGATTTGTACCAAAATAACCGCGGTACAAATTGTCTCCCGGAAAAGCATCTTGATCGTAATCGCCTGACAAGGAGCAACCGGAAATGAAGATGTCAGGATTTTCCTGTGCAATTATCAATGCTCCTCTCCCACCCGTGGAAAGGCCCATAACGAAGTTGCTAGAACCTTCTGTAAACAAGCCGTAATTCGATTCCAACTCTCTTAATAAGGTATCAACCAACCAAGTTCGTGTTGGGTATTTTTGCCAATCTTTCCGAGTTTGATCGTATCGTCTTTTATGGTAGATACTCTTTCCCATGTCCGGCATCACCAAGGCAAATCCGGCATTTGAGGCCAGTTGCTCTAGGTTTGAACTATCACTCCAACTGGTATTTGGGAAATTCCATCCTTGCAGAACTAAAATGGTTCCTCTGAAGTCTGACGTTGGCATTTTGATGCGCACCGATGCTTTAAATTCTCCTAGGTCATAGATGAAGTTGGTATCTGAAATAGTAGGCACAACTGAAGCTTCAGACACGTCCTCCACCGAAGACTGCTCGTTTGAAGGCTCTTGCACCGGAGCATCACACGAAACAACTACAAGCAATAATAATAAGACGAGTACTCCATATTTCATGCGATAAAAGTACAAACTTCAATGAATGCAATTTCAGAATGCGTCTCTTTCGTATATTCGAACAACAAAAGCACCAATGGCAGTCCTAACAGACAAATATCCGGCAGTTACATCCACCACAATTCGGATTCTTATGAGTTTGATAATGAGTTTCTTCGTGTTCGCCTTTCTTACTGTTTTCCAACCATTTGGATTAAACGCTGAACCAAATGCTATTATGTTTTGTGCCGGATACGGACTCACCTGTTTTATCGTGATGTTTGTTCTTAATGTCGTCTTGGTTCCTTTGTTGCCCGGATTTTTCAATGAAAAAAATTGGCTGGTTTGGAAGGAAATTGTTTGGGTGGTCATAAATGTTAGCTTCATCGGATTAGCAAATGCTCTTTACTCCGCATGGATCTTAGAGCTGGAATTTACTCTGGAGGTAGTTGGAACGTTCCAATTCTACACTGTTGCAGTAGCCTTGCTCCCGATCATCTTATCCGTCTTAACGAATTATTCCCGATTGAGAAGTAAGTACGAGCGTTTCTCCGACAAACTCAGTAAAGATATTGTAGGGCACAGTTCCAACGTTCAAGAGATTTCTCTTTCGAGTGGCAATGAGGCTTTGGCATTAAACACGGAATCCTTTCTATTTGCAAAGTCTGCTGACAATTATCTAGAGGTCGTTTATCAAGACGGAGATTTATTGAAGCGAGAGGTCATTCGTAAGACATTAAAAAGTGCCACGGATGAATTGGAGGAATACGAACACATTTTCCAAGTGCATCGAAGTTATCTAGTTAATCTTGAACGTGTAAGCCGATTTTCTGGAAATGCACAAGGATTGAAGCTTCACTTCGAAGAAACAGATTCTATCGTTCCAGTATCAAGAAACTTAACAAATGCCCTAAAAGAGAGGCTTACCATTCGCCACTGAGCTTTGTAATTTGCCAATTTCACCTTGCTATTCGCCACGAAACTTGTAGTTGCTCACATTCTTGATAGAAGTACCGATGGATGCATGTAGGTTTGTCTCGAACCAATAATTCAATCGAAATGCAAACGATCGCTTACACTCTTTTAATTCTTCACATCATTGCGGGAATGACTTGCTTATTCGCAGGAATCATGGCCATCGCTACAAAAAAGGGAGGGAAATTTCACGCCATCTCTGGAAACACCTATTTCTATGCTATGTTCACAGTGATCGTCACAGCTTTGATTCTCGCCTTCTATCGAAGTAATATATTTCTGCTCCTCATCGCTTCCTTCTCCTTCTATATGACATGGGCCGGAGTCCGAAGCATTCGCAACAAATCCTTGAAGGCAAACTTTCTGGATTGGCTCTTTCTGGGAATCGCTGCCATCACTGCGGCTTGCATGATTCTTACGTTCAATGTCGTATTAATCGTCTTTGGTTCGCTTTTGACCATTAATATCATTCAGGAAATTACCACTTTCATTCAGGCCAGAAAGCATCAACTCGAGAAAACGAACAAATGGCTCATTCGTCATATAGGAATGATGCTCGGTTCATTCATTGCTACAACTACGGCATTTCTGGTAACGAATGTGCAGAATTTCGATCCGGCATGGCTACCTTGGTTAGCACCGACGATTGTTGGAAGCCCTTTGATTGCCTACTATACCAGAAGAACTATTAAGAGAGGGGTTTAATATCTTAGAATATTAGAAGTATGCAATTCTAGAATTTTACAATTTGGTAATTCGATGGTTGTCGAATTTGAGAAGTATAACATCTCCCTTCCTGCATTTTTTGGTGCAATTTTTGAGTAATTTGAATTATGAAACAATTGTACCTTCTTCTCGGATCGTTATTCGCATTTAACTTTTCTTTTTCTCAAGTCGATCAAAGCGATTGGGATACAGCCTCCGTAATTCAATTGGGCAATGGATACTCACGCATAGTTCTTGAATCACCCGAAGATACCACTTCGAATATTTACTATTTCAACGGTCAACTTGAATCTATTAGACCCGTTACCTCTGGCACATATAATCGCTACTATCAAGACGGAACGCTCATGTGGTCGCAGGAAATTGACAATGGAAAAGTGAACGGAGAAATGAAACTCTTCGACCCAAAAGGTAAGCACGTTGGAACATTTGGATTTAAAAACGATACCCTTGTGGACACGCTCTTCCTACATAGATCAAAAAGCTTTGTGTTTGGAAGATTTACCTATTCTTCCGTGATGCATGGCGGAATGATGCGACCTGATGGTACATCCAACATATCAAGAAGCAATGGCGGAAAAATGCTGACCTCAATGTATGCAGTTAAACATTCGAAGTCGGAGGCTGCTACAAAGTATAGTGAGTTCACAACCGATGCCAATGGCTATTTCTTTTTTATGGCGGAACAAGGCTCGTTTGGCATCTTCCCGAACTACCAAAATATAGAAAATGTTACAAGCGACATGGGAGCTCCACTGGGAAGACGCGGTTCTAGCGTGGACATAAATTGGAATGTAACAGGGCCAATAAAAATTAGCAGAAATTTCTGTTACTTATCGCTACATGTGAATTCTACAGGATATGCACCATAAATAGCCTCCAATGATAAAACAATTAACAATTTTCATTCTATCGGCCTGCGTATTCACTGCGTGTTCCCAGCCTATCAACGACTCCATTCCTAAAGCACCAGAGGATTCATCTGAGGCTCAAAGCAATGTAGTTGAATTCAATCCGGAGGGAATGACACTGGAAATGCGCTATAATACGCCGAATGGTTTTGAACGAACCGCCGCAGATTCTGTAAGTTTTGCTCATTACTTGAGAAACCTTCCAATGAAGTCCGCAGATGAAGAAGTTACTTATTACAACGGCGGAAAGAAACCACAAGGACGCGTGTATCTATCGGTAGTTGATTTACCAATTGGGACTAAAAACTTACATCAATGTGCCGATGCTGTTATGCGATTTCGTGCCGAATATCTTTGGAGTACAGGACAACACAACGAGATACATTTCAACTTTACAAACGGATTCCGAGTAGATTACAGCAAATGGTTGGCTGGTAATCGAATGGTAGTGTCTGGAAATAAGACCTACTGGTCGCCAGTTGGTGCGCGTTCCAACACCTACTCCACTTTCTGGAAGTACATGGAACTGATATTCAATTATGCCGGAACTCTTTCTTTGGACAAAGAATTGCCTTCTAGAGATTTCTCTGATATGCAGATTGGTGACATCTTAATTCAAGGCGGAAGCCCTGGGCATGCAGTAATTGTTGTAGACATGTGCGAGAACGAATCAACAGGCGAGAAACGTTATATGCTGGCTCAAAGCTACATGCCCGCTCAGGAAACGCAAATATTGATCAATCCAGAGAACCCTGAGTCTTCTTGGTATAGCTTGAACGCTAAGGAAACAATTTATACTCCAGAATGGACATTCTATACGAGCGACTTGAAGCACTTCTAATGTAACTTCCTATTTTCCAGTCGTTACGTTACTACAACACACTCTAATTACACCTCAAATTCCCACTGGTACAAACACATCTAATCACAAAAAAAGGCCATTCTTTCGAATGGCCTTTGATATTTAAAAGATCAGTAATTACTTCACTACCAATGCAATTGGATTTTCCATCATTTCCTTGAAAGTTTGCAAGAATGCAGCCCCTGTTGCCCCATCTACCACACGGTGGTCACAAGACAAGGTTACTTTCATTACGTTTCCTGGAACAACTGCACCGTCTTTTACAACGGGTACGTTCTTAATTCCTCCAACTGCTAGAATACAGCTGTCCGGTGGATTCACAATAGCAGTGAACTCTTCAATTCCAAACATCCCCAGATTGGAAATGGTAAATGTATTTCCTTCCCACTCTTGCGGTTGCAACTTTTTAGATTTTGCTTTCTTCGCCAATTCACGAACTTCGGCTCCAATTTCTTGCATTTCTTTTCCATCTGCAAAACGAACCACTGGAACAAGCAATCCTTCATCTACGGCAACGGCCACTCCAATGTGAATGTGTTCATTACGACGGATAAAATCTCCGTACCAGCTGCTGTTTACATTCGGATGTTCGCGCAATGCCAATCCAACAGCTTTGATTACCATATCGTTGAATGACACCTTAACACCTTCCAGTGCATTCAATTGCTTACGCAACGCCATTGCAGCGTCCATATCAATATCCAACGTAAGGTAGAAATGCGGTGCCGTAAACTTGCTTTCTGATAAGCGACGCGCGATGGTCTTACGCATTTGCGATACCGTTTCATCGGTAAACGACTCTGTACCAACAAATCCGCGTTTTTTGGTTGCTCCTACGTAAGGAACATAATGATCAATATCGCGCTTAACGATACGACCATTTTCTCCAGTACCCTGAACACTTCCAAGGTCAATGCCTTTCACATTTGCCATTTTCTTGGCAAGTGGTGATGCAAAAACGCGTCCATTGGACTCAGCTACTGCAGCTGCAGGAGCTGGTACAGGCGCAGGTGTTGGAACTGGCGCAGCAGTAACTGGCGCCGGAGTTGGAACTGGTGCAGGAGCCGGAGCCGCGGTTGCTGAACTTGCCGAAGTATCTTCTTTCACTTCCTCAGCAGGTGCTGCCTTTTCCGCATCCTTAAGAATAGCTTCAACATCCTCTCCTTTCTCACCAATAATGGCCAAAACAGCATTTACCGGAGCTGTCCCTCCTTTATCTACACCGATGTGCAACAAAACCCCATCATAAAACGACTCAAATTCCATGGTCGCTTTGTCAGTTTCAATTTCCGCAAGAAGTTCCCCGGAAGAAACCTCATCTCCAACTTTTTTGTGCCATTCAGCCACAACCCCGTCGGTCATGGTATCACTTAGTTTCGGCATCAAAACGATTTCCGCCATCTCTGTCTTGGTTTAATATTCAATAATGTAAGGGTAGTCTGGTGTTTTGTAGACATCCTCGTATAATTCTTTTCCTTCTGGGTACGGTGAATTCTCAGCAAATTCAATCGATTCCTTCACTTCATTCTTCACCCAATCATCAATTTCTTTGATTTCGGCTTCCTTCAACCATTTGTTATCCTGAATCACTTTTAAACAGTGCTGGATTGGATCTTGATCCATCCACTCGGAAACCTCATCTTTCGTTCTGTATTTCTGAGGGTCAGACATTGAATGTCCTTTGTATCGATACGTTCTAATATCTAGAAGCGTCGGTCCATCTCCTCGACGCGCCCGATCAGCCGCTTCTTCGATTGCTTCGTGAACAGCTTCCGGAGACATTCCGTTAACCACTTTCGAAGGCATTTCGTACGAAGCACCAATTTTAGACAAATCCGTAACGTTTGTTGTACGTTCTACCGATGTCCCCATCGCGTAATTGTTATTTTCAATGATGAAAATGGCTGGAATTTTCCAGTTCATAGCCATGTTAAAGGTTTCGTGCAATGCTCCTTGACGAACGGCTCCGTCACCCATTGAAACGAAAGCCACCTTTCCAGTATTGTTG
>JADFAL010000066.1 GCA_015665275.1 Flavobacteriales bacterium
GAGGGGGTTCTTAAGTGTTTGAAGTAGCAAGCGAAGCTAAAAAACAAGAAAAGAATTAATTTTAGTTCGCTGTCGATAACAACCATCATGGAAACATTCACGCAAAACATCTTCTTAACAAAAAAAGAGAAACTCAAGTGTCAGTCTTGTGGCAAAGCAATTGTCCGCGGACAAGCGTTTGTCGCCGAATCTGAAAAACACAAAGGCACGTGTTTCCAATGTTCTCCTTTTGTCAATTTAGCCTTTTTAAAACCGGGAAATGCAGCCATGACCAGGAGGTCAAAAAAGCACTCGAAACTATGTGGAGTAGTGTATGCATGGAACACGAGAAGGAAACGATTTGAGCGAAGGGGGCAATATGTAGAAGGCGCTGCGATTATTACTGCGGAATTAGAATGCAAAGCAGATGCAGCAGAACGACTCGAAAAAAACAAAAAAGCGGCGATTGTTCGGGCTGAGCAAGACAGAATTTATATCTCAGAATTCTCTCAAGCAATCCGCGCATACTATCCAAATTGTCCACCGGGTCGAGAGATTAAAATTGCCGAGCACGCGTGCGAAAAACACAGCGGACGAGTGGGTAGAACGGCGCAAGCAAAGGATTTCGATAAAAAGATGATAGATCTTGCCGTGGAAGCGCATATTCGCCACGCTGAAACTAATTATGACAACCAGTTCGGAAGTGGCATACGCAAACGAGAAATTAGATCAAACGTAAAAGGGAAAGTTTCATCTATTATGATGCAGTGGCGGTAATCACTTCATATCTAGATCTTCGCCAGCTTTTTACTAAAGTGAATAGGATAGCAATTTGGAGGAAAGTGATGTGTAAATCAATGAGTGATTTCTGCGGAGTGTTTCCGAAGTGATGAAAAAAGGTGTGCCGAACGGCTTGTTTGAAGACCATTTGAGATGGAGTAATGTGTTAAAGTCGCTCCGAATTACCCAAACTCAAACCAAATTCACCATTTTTTGATCCAAATCAGAAAACCAGAAGAGTTCTACGTGCGTATATTTGAAGTATCACTATCTTGTATAGTGATGCACTCAATAAAACAAGATGAGTCAGACTGAATATTCCTTACAAGAAAACACCAGTATCACAGATTTTTCGAAGCGATTTGAAACGATTCGGAATTACACAGAACACCTGTGCAGCAATTTCTCCGAAGACGACCACATGCTTCAGGCTGATTTTTTTGTTTCACCTCCGAAATGGCATTTAGCCCATACCACTTGGTTTTTCGAAGAGATGATCTTGAAATCGAACGGAAAGAATTACGAAATCTTTGATGAAACGTTTTCCCTACTCTTCAATAGTTATTACGAAACCATCGGTAAACGCATTGCTCGAGACAAGCGCCATTTGATTTCACGGCCCTCATTGAAAGAAGCGCTTGCCTTTCGTTCGCATGTAAATTCAGGAATGAAACAGCTGATTGAAAACGGGGCATCAAAAGAGCTATTGGAACTGGCAGAACTTGGACTGCAACACGAGCAACAGCATCAGGAGCTGCTACTTACCGACTTGAAGTATAGTTTGTACCAAAGCCCAATGTATCCAAACGTTTCCAAAACAATTGATTTGGTTGGACAGAAGAATACCGAGGCTGGCTGGCTGGAGGTTGAAGAAGGCATTTACGAAATTGGTCACACAGGGAAAGAATTCTGTTTTGATAATGAAATGGGGCAGCACCGCGTGTTTTTAGAGCCGTTTCAATTTAGAAAATCACTTGTGACCAATGGGGAATTTATTGAGTTCATGGAAAGTGGCGGGTATGAGCAATTTAAGCATTGGCACGATGAAGGCTGGGCCTGGATACAAGGCAATGAAATAGCAAAACCATTGTACTGGCAGAAAGTCAACGATGTTTGGCACCAATACACATACAACGGATTGCGACCCGTGAATCCGGAAGAAATTTTGACCCACATTTCCTTCTTTGAAGCGGCAGCTTTTGCGCAATGGAAAGGAATGCGTCTCCCTACCGAATTTGAATGGGAGGCAGCTTCAAATCACTTTCATTGGGGCGATCGCTGGGAATGGACCAACTCTGCTTATTTGGCCTATCCGGGATTCAAAACGAGTGAAGGTGCAGTAGGTGAATACAACGGAAAATTCATGATCAACCAAATGGTACTTCGAGGCGCTTCCAAAGCTACTTCTCAAAGCCACTCAAGAAAGACATATCGCAACTTTTTCCCGACAGATGCACGCTGGCAGTGCACGGGAATTAGACTGGCGAAATAGGAACCTAGAAATGCAAACAGCTATCGACACGAAAGTTTTAGAAGGATTGCGACAACATCCGAAGCGTATACCATCGTGGTATTTTTATGATGCCCGAGGGGGCGAGTTATTTCAGCAGATTATGGCAATGCCTGAATATTACCTTACGCGGGCCGAACATGAAATTCTCAGAGGTCAAGCGGAATCTATTTTCACCGCTGCTGGACACACTCCAGGTACTCCTTTTGCAATTATAGAACTGGGCGCTGGAGATGGGTCAAAAACGAAAGAGTTATTGCGTTATTTAATTGCAAACGACTTCAACTTCATTTACCAGCCAGTAGATATTTCCAGTAATGCGATTGATCTATTGAAAGAAAATCTATCGGACCTTCCGGAATTCGAAATGGAACCATTGGTGGGCGATTATTTTGAGATGCTCCAACAAACCATGTCGAATGATGTTCCCAAAATGGTGCTGTTCCTAGGGTCTAATTTGGGAAACTATGATGACGCTACGGCGAAGCAATTCCTTCAACGCGCTGCAAATGGAATGCAATCGGGGGATGTTTTACTGATGGGGCTTGACATCGTAAAAGACCCCAAACGGATACTGGATGCATACAACGATGCTGCGGGAATTACAAAAGCGTTCAACATGAATTTGTTGGAACGTATGAATCGAGAGCTGGACGCAGACTTCGATAAAGACCGTTTCGATCATGCTCCGGTGTACGAGAACAATCAAGCCGTTAGTTATATCATCTCAAAGGAAGACCAATCCGTATATTTTGGTGCAACTGAGGAGCGAATTGAATTCAAAAAAGGCGAAAAAATTCAGACAGAGATTTCCAGGAAATATACCCGTGAATCACTGCAGGGGTTGCTAGGTGACTCCTTCCAAATTACCCATGTGTTTCAGGACCGCCAGAAAGATTTCAGCGATTTTCTTCTTATTAAAAGCTAAGTATCGATTTCTAGAGTAGCTTATTCAATATTTCTCTGGTAATTTCTACGTGCCTTTCTAATGTTTACAAATCGATTGGGGTACCAGACAAATTGAATGAAATTGAATTCGAACTGATCCACGCGGGAGTTGATTCCTGGCTGGGTTTCGATTCGTTGGAATGGATAGTAACGCAGGTTGGTTCTAAGCACCCAAGTATATACAGGTGAGGGCACAATATCCCACCCTAAAATGATTCCTGGTGAAAACAGTCGGGTTCTCATGGTTTCTCCTTGTTGTTCGTTCCCATAAAACAATCCGGCAGCCCAACGTTCACCGCTCATACTTACTCCAACAAGAAACGATAGGCTTCCAAAGAGAGAGCTTCCCGTTGAAAGACATTATGAGTAAAGATAGAACAAATACAGCTTGCGATTGTTGTGGCGGTCATGATCTAAATCATTTCTTCGTATTTTAGTTGCATGAAAAAATTAGGATTATTTATAGCAGCGATTGCAGTGACTATGGGCGCATCGGCTCAGAGTTCATTGTATGATTTGTCCTTTACGGACATTGAGGGGAACGAAACGTCTTTGGAACAATTCAAAGGCAAAAAAATCTTATTTGTGAATACAGCATCGGAATGCGGATTTACAACACAGTACGAAGACCTTCAGGCGCTTCACGAGAAGTTCGGAGAGAAGATTACCATCATCGGTTTTCCTTGCGATCAGTTTGGGGGGCAAGAACCGGGTTCAGAGGATGAAATTCAGTCGTTCTGTAAGAAGAATTACGGTGTTTCTTTCTTAATGGCTTCAAAAGTCGAAGTAAAAGGTGAAGGGCAACACGCTATTTACGAGTGGTTGACTCAAGAAGCTGGAGGTGTTATAGTAAAATGGAATTTTGAGAAATTTATGGTGGATGAAGACGGAAAATTTGTCGAGCACTTCCGTTCTATGACCAAGCCAATGAGTCAAAAAGTAACAGATCTATTATGAAACTATTCGGACTATTATTGATTTCTTCAAGCGTGCTTTTTCTGGCAGGGTGTAACAAAAAAAGTGCAGAGGAACAGGCCGCCATTGACGACCAGCTGATTCAAGATTATCTGATAGCAAACAATCTCGTGGCAGAGAAAGATCCATCAGGACTGTATTATATCATTGATCAGCAGGGAACAGGGCCAGAGTGCAATTCTAATTCAGATGTCCGCGTGGCGTATACCGGTTATTATACAAATGGTGAAATATTTGACGGAAGCAATGCTCAGGGCATTACTTTTAATCTGAACGGAGTCATTGATGGATGGCGTATCGGAATACCTTATTTTAAGGAAGGAGGTAGCGGTAAATTATTGATTCCTTCTGCCTTAGGTTATGGACCAAACGGCGGCGGATCAGTTCCAGCCAATTCTGTGTTGATCTTTGATATCGAACTAATCGAAGTCCTTTAAGTAAAGTTTAAGACATAAAAAAACCGGTGATAGAGGTTCTCGAATTCACCGGTTTTTTTAGAGTACATCGAACTGCGACGTACTGAGCTTGCCGAAGTGTCGAGATGCACTAATTAAAGATTTTCAATCGTCTTAAAACAACTCGTCGTAAGCTCCTTTCAAGTTCTCTGCAATCATGTCTGCAGTTCCCCCTTCAATGTGGTGACGCTCTAAGAAATGCGCCAATTTTCCATCCTTGAATAAAGCAATAGAAGGTGAAGATGGAGGGTAAGGCAAGAAGTGTTTACGCGCTTGAGCCGTAGCTTCTCCATCCACTCCAGCGAATACCGTCGCTAAAGTCGTTGGAACTTTTGCATTTTCCAAAGAAAGCTTTACCCCCGGACGCATATTTCCTGCGGCACACCCGCATACAGAGTTCACAACCAATAGTAGGCTTTCTCCGCTGTTCTCAATCATCTCATCAACCTCATCTGCACTTGTCAACTGATTGAATCCTACAGTTGTAAGATCCTCTTTCATGGGTTGTACTAATTCTGGTGGATACATATCTGAATGTGTTTTTGCTGTTATTTACAATAATTCTAGACAAAATTACGAATTATCTTACCATGGTAACTGATTATAGTCAAGGTGTTTTTTTGTTTTCTCCTAACAATTAGACAATTCATCCAGAAGAATCAACAGTTCGGTCAGAAGTTTTTTCGAAAACCCTTGTCTTCATCTATGTTTGGAGTGTAATCAAAAAAACAGAAAGATGAAAACAATTGTTACTATAGTAGGGCTGACATTCGCAACATTGGGATTTGCACAGCAAGCGGAGATCGTAAATGGGTTTGATGGGTTTGAAGTTTGGGTGAATGCCGAAACAGGAGAGCTTCCGCAATATTGGGACGGATTTAATAAAAATGTAGAATTCAATGGAATGATAGTCGGCACTATTGAATGTGTGGAGAAAAACGCCGTGGATCCATACGAAGGGCTATTTTCGGCACAACTTACCAGTACTTCTATTATGGGGGGTCCGGCTGTACCAGGTATTCTAACAGTAGGTGACTTCGTGGTGGATTGGGTGGTGCAAGATGGAGATGTTGTAGGTGGAGAGGCCTACACTTTGTTGCCTCAAGAATTGAATGGACAATTCAAATTCGCCCCCGCAGGAATAGATACAGGCTTTGTTTCCATTTGGTTTCTAGAAAACGGAGTGGAAGTGGGAACGGGAAGGTTCTAATTTACGGAAACAACGGGCGGCTGGACAGCTTTTACAGTGACAATTGACTACACTCCAGGAGCAATGCCCGATTCTATGAACATGATGTTTTCTTCTTCGCAAAGCGACCCTAGCGCTATTCCTGCAGGAACGGTTTTGGAAATTGATGCCATCGAATTTGCATCTTTTGTAAGCACGGAAGAATTAGATCAGAACTACTTTGAGTATTATCCGAATCCAGCGACGGACCAGGTTCACATTCACCTGAAAAGCGAAACGAAAGGATGGGTGAACATTGTCGCATCAAGCGGAGCAATTGTACGTTCACAATCATTTGAAGGAAAATCAATTCAATTAGATGTTTCTGAATTGCCAGCTGGGATCTATCAAATTTCGGTAGACGGAGAAACGACTCAAATGGTCCAGTCAATGGTAATACAATAGAAAAAGGTAATTTTCCAGATAGAAGCCATGAAAGAATCAGTGCGCAAAACAGCCAGAAATTTAGGGATCATCCTGCTCATCAGTGTGGGATGTACCTTTTATTTCGCGGGGTTTAATTCAAACCTGATAGACGTTGCAATGAACATTCTTTACGGAGTAATCATTGGTTTAACGATTGCATTGGGCAGTGGTATGATTACCCGATCTATTTTCAAAAGAGAATCCGTTTATGACAATCCAATACGGTATTATCTCATAGCTATTATCTCAGTAACAGTATATATTTTCGTATCGATTGTACTTGTCAACTTTCTGTGGTTTTACTTCACCCAAGGAGTTTCCTTTTCGCAGCTTTTCACTCATCCATTCGCAATTTATGCCTTAGGTAGCGAATTGATTCTAGGGGAATTGATCTACCTTATTGCATTGTCGCGGTATTTCGCAAGAGATTTACAAAAGTATTACAAAAGACTAGCAGAGGTAGAAAGTCAACTTTCACAATACCGCTATGATACATTGAAAAATCAGCTCAATCCACACCTTCTGTTTAACGCATTAAACACCTTAAGTGGGTTGATTTATATCGATGCTGAAAAAGCAGACGCATTCACACATCGACTCTCCAAGTAGTATCGTTACATTCTCGATGTGCAAAAGCAGGAGGTCGTTCCAATAGAAATGGAAATGGACTTGGTGAGCGATTTTATTTACCTTAATAACATACGTTTCAACGATCAAATAAAAGTGAGCACAGAACTAGATTCGGCTGGAGGATATGTGGCTCCGATGGCGCTGCAGTTACTACTTGAAAACGCGATAAAACACAACCGAATTAGTGAAAAAGAACCGCTACAAATCACGATTAAATCGACCCCCACGCAAGTTATAATAGAGAATAATCTGCAGCCGAAAATTGAAAAAGAGCCTTCTCACGAATTGGGGCTAAAAAATCTTCGGGAGCGGTATGCATCATTAACCGATACGCCGATTGATGTAAAAGAAACCGACAGCAACTTCATTGTAGTAATTCCGCTCTTACAAAAAGACGAGGCATGAATGTAATTATCATCGAAGACGAGCATATTGCTTTTGAAAAATTGAAGGCGTTACTGATACTTGTTGTTCCTGAGGTTCAAATTGTTGGTCATGCAAAATCAGTACAGGAGGGTATAAACCTTATCAATACCAAACCAAAAATCGACCTAGCTTTTTTTGATATTCAGTTGGAAGACGGGTTGAGTTTTTCAATTCTGGAACAAGCAAAGGGAAACTTCCCTATCATTTTTATAACGGCCTATGATGATTATGCAATCCGTGCCTTTGACCATTACAGCATTGCGTACCTGCTGAAGCCGATTCAGAAAAGCGATTTGCAAAAAGCGTTTGACAAGTTTCGGTCCACACAAGTTCAACCTGATTATGCAAGGATTCTTCAAGCAGCGATTCAGGATGCTCGAAAAACGAACTATAAGGAGCGTTTCACAGTGAAAATTGGCGACAAGATTCGTTTGTTTGATGCGTCGGACATCGCCTGTTTTTTTAGTCGAAACAAAGGAAGCTTTTTATGCACCAAGGAAGGAAAACAGCATCTGGTCGATTATCCTTTGGATCAAATCGAATCGTTGATAGATCCAAGTGAATTTTTCCGGGCCAACCGCAAGCACATTATTTCAATTGATACCATCGAAAAGGTGATTCGGTATACAGGGTCGCGGCAAAAAGTAGTCCTATCCTGTAATTTCGACGAAGATATAATTGTCGCTCGAGAAAAAGTGAAAGCCTTTAAGATGTGGTTGGAGGGAGAATCTTAAACTGGTTTTTTAGGATAGTGTTTTTTCGTGAATCGATCCACATCCACTTCCGAATTCAGTGCCATTCCTTCTACGAGATATGAAACAAATTCTTTGCTCAGTAAAGGCGTAATCAAGTAGCCCTTGGTTCCCATAGCATTAAAAAGATAGAGATTTTTGTGCTCTGGGTGCTGTCCAATCATTCCGCGTCGGTCAGGACTAGTCGGGCGCACACCTGCCTCTTGGTGCACCACCTCCACCGTTTCGGATGTGAGGTATGCAACCTTCTCCAAAATAGCTTCCTTGCCGGCTTCTGTGATAGACAAATCTGCGGAATCCCATTCATACGTAGAGCCGACCTTAAACTGCTGGTTACCTATGGGTAAGATGAAACATTTTCTATTCACCGATTCGTTTTCTGGAATGGCATTACTTTGAATGATCAGGGTCTCTCCTTTTGTCTGCTGAAGCGGTAAATAGTTAAAGAATGGATTGTCCAATCCTTTATAACCCTCACAAAAGACAATCCGTTCGAAGGTTTCTCCATCGTATTGGTCATCGCTAATTTTGTCGTAATAGAAAGTTTCGTTTCGAACTTCGCAGTGCTTCGACACATATTCCTTTACATCATTGAGGAAAACCTTAGTCTTTACATAAGATGCATTTTTCACACGCCCTGACCCACAATTGTTGATGGCGCCCTGGAAGTTATTGTCGTCATCTGTAGTGACTGCCATGTATGCTTCGTATTCTGGCAAGACCTGCTTTTGCAACCAAAGCTGGCGCTCCTGCTCATTGGAGAACATTCTTCGAAGGGTAATGGGATGAAAAAAAGAAGAGCCGGCTTTCTCCTCCAGGTTTCTGTAGAAATCATTCACAGCTTCGATACACTCATCAATGCGCCACGCTCGATTCATCCGACGAAACACTAATGGATTAATCATTCCTGCCGCAACTCGCGAACTATGATTGACACCATTATCATATAAGATGACAGACTGATTTTTTTCAATCAACCGAACGGCAACAGAAAGTCCGGCCAAGCCAGCGCCAACAACAATAGTAGGATGATTATTTGTCATGAGAATCGGAGGTTTTGGTTCCAAATGAAATGCGCCCCGCACTTTTAATGGATGGCAATTCTATTAGCCTGTAGAAAACGTAAGAAATGCCAATAGAAAATAACATGGCCCCAACCAAGGCAACATATGTTATGCCCGTGGAGAGTTCATTTTTAGTGAGAAAGTATAAGAAAGACCCTCCTGCTGCACCGTGAATTAAGTATAAGGAGTACCCCATTTTCCCAATCCGAACGATGAGGTTTTTCTTTGAGATTGAATACGGAATTAATATCAGCGATGCAGCAATAAACAAAGCTGCGGCTATATCGAATGTAAATCCAATTTGAACAAGACACAAGGCAATCAATGCCCAAGCGAATGAATGTGTTTTGGTGGCCGAAAAATGGTGGAAGTACAGCACAATTCCAACTACGAACATAGGTGCATATTGAAACAACAAACGATTGTCCGGAATCAAAAGTCCCAATGCAGAAAACGCAGCCAGCGACCCGTAGCGAACCATCCAATTATTCGCATTGAAAAAGGGAAATGCTAGTGCAATTAGAATGTAGAACTGAAACTCCAATGCAAGCGTCCAGTAGATTTCATTGAACCAAGCATAGTCTGTGAAAGGAATGGTATAGAAAAGGTGATGGAACACTTGAAGGAAATCAACGGAAACGGCTGAACCATCTTTTATCGACCAGGCGATTGCAATTCCCAAGTAGACGACAATAGAAGCTACATATGGAATCTCGATACGAACCCATCGTCTAGCGAGGAAGCCACCAATATTCTTGAGCCGAAATTGATTTTTGTGCATCGACATCGCAATCACGAATCCCGACAAACTGAAGAAAATGAAAACGATGGAAGGCAATATACCAGAGGCAGACTTCAGGGAATCTTCGTTATTCAACAAGTCCCCGCTGGCATCGGTGTGGTTTAAAAAGTGATACACAACCACACCCAAAGCAGTTATTCCTCGTAGAAAGTCAATGGAATGTAGGTATTTGCGAGAGCTATTGTTCAAATCAAAAACAAAACTAAACATATTAACATTGTATTTTTGTTTCAAGAGATTTTAGACAAAATGGTATCGAAACCTGAATTTAGTGGTAATGAACAGTCGGCCTCCATTTTAGGAACGGTAATCTTTGGGTTCTTCATACTTGGGTTGGTCATTCCTGATTCGTGGTGGGGAGTCCACTTTCTAAATTTCGTTTCTCCTGCAATGAAAACGGCCTGTTTAGTGCTAGCCGTTATGTTGTTGGGCTATTCTTGGGTCGCAAAGAACAAAACAATTCAATCGGAAATTACGAACGAAAAGAAGTGGTCAAAAACCTTTCCTTACATTTTAGGAACTGTGGCGGGGTTTGTTTTTTACAACATTCCCATGGCTGGGGATGTCTACGGAAATGCAAGAGGGTTTCAAGACATTCTTGATACCACAGTGGAGCGCTTACCCTCCGATTTTTACACCAATTTATTTTCGTTTGAACTTGTTCCGGGGAACGGTCGCGGTGGAGTGACCTTGATTGTTCAGTTTATATCCTACGCGATGCAGGTTACCGTGTATGATGCCTTCAAAATTATGGGTGCAGTTTGTGGAGTAGGCTTTGTAGTTGCTTGGGTCTGGTCTGTGCACTATTTCATTAAAGTGAGGGCTTGGCAAATAACCTTGGTGTTGGTTGGACTCACATCACCGTTTTTAATAATCTACTTCGGACATGTTGAAACCTATGCCCCCGTCTATCTCATTTTGTTTCTGTGGTCGCTCTTATTCGTGTTGTTTATCAGAACTAGAAAAAGCGCGTTGTATTGGACATTAGTTCCACTTCTATTAATTGGTGTTCGACTGCACACATTGATGTATTTATTGGGCCCCGCATTTCTGGTAGCGACGCTTTATCAATTCAACCTTAAAAGCGCAGTAAGCAATAGAATCTTGGATTTCAAAGGGGTATTCAAATGGATGTACTTGCCACTTTTTGCGGGTGGAATTATCTTGTATTTCTTTGTTTTTAAAGATTTCAACGATCCAAGGTCGCTTTCAACGGATTTCAAGGACATTGACCGCCTGTTTTTACCGATGGTTTCTCCAGAAGCGCCATTAGACAATTACAATATGTTCAGCCCGAGTCATTTGTTGGACTTTTTTAATATGATGTTGTTTTGGTCGCCCCCAGTATTGGTGTTATTGGGGTATGTACTGATACAAAAGAGAAGAAGCCTCAACTGGAAGTTGCCAGAAGTAAACTTGTTACTGTTAAGCTTCTTGTTGTTCGCAACAATCCTATTCTCCATGAACCCCTTGTTTTCTATGCCTATGGATTGGGACCTTTTCTGTTTCCCAGTTCCCATTTTGCTGCTCTTGTTGCTCCTGCTGGTTGCACAGGTTGAAAAAGAACCCATCAAAATGAATGTACTCTCTGCTAGTGGTGGGCTAATGGTACTTTGCATACCGGCATTTTCAGTGTTTCTTACATTGGAGCAAAACTCATATAGGATAGAACGGGTGGGCGTTCATATCTACAAAACGTATTACGAACATTCGTCGACGTACTTGCTGATGTCATTGAAAATGATTGATGATCCAAATCTGTATCAAGCACGTGTTGAAGGATTAATAACCGAGCTGGAAGATTATGCATTGCCGAACAACGACAAGCAGTATGCAGAACTTTTAATAGAGAATGCCTTTTTTAATTTCTACGTGATGCAAAACGCAACCGAAGCACGAAAGATGATGCTTAAATCAATGGAGTACGATCAACTTCAGCCGCGCTTCGAACAATTTATCTTTGAAATAAACAGAAGGTTAGTGCAAGAGGATTATGTTTTTACGCAAAAAGATAAACAGAAAGCCGATCAATTTATAAAAGAAGGAAAGCGGCTTCTACGTGAAGAAAAGAACTACGAAAAGGCACTAGATGAATTTCGATATTCAACGTATTACACCCCGATAGATGGACGGACACTCCTGTTTTCCATTGAAGCGCTATTCCTGTTAAAAAGGTATCCCGAAGCGTTTAATTTTGCAACCAAGCTCGTAACGCTGAAATTCCCCAACCACCAAACAGCATTGAGAATAGGAATACACACAGCGCTTGAGTCGAAGCATTACGGGGACGCATTGAGATATTCAGAGATATACATAGAAAATTTTGAAAGGGATGAACTTATCCTTACTGTAAACAAAAGGTTAGAAGCGCGTGAAAATGTAGGCGAATTGAAGTTCCTTTTCAACCGTGGATCGTAGTGTTATCCAAAACGCATCCTTGCTAAGCAATAGCCATCGTTAGCACACTTATCTCAACCTCTGGATGCACCGCTCGAATTGCGTGAACCAAAGCCTCAATGGTTGAGCCTGTCGTAACCACATCATCTACAATGGCAACGTGCTTGTACTTTTTAACATCTTCTGAAACAGCAAATACGGAAGATACATTTTCCCAACGATCGAAACGATCTTTCTTTGTTTGTGTAGTATTGTTGTGTTTGCGCTTGAGTACTTTGTTATCCAAGGGAAGGGCAGATGTTTTAGAAATACCGGCAGCAAGCGCTAAACTTTGATTATACCCTCTCACAAATTCTTTCTTAGGGTGCAATGGAACAGGCAATAACACCTCGATAGAGCTGTACTGATCCACAGACGAAATTCTTTTTCCGATCCGTTCGCCAAATAAAGTTCCAATGGTTTGGGTGTGATGATATTTGAATTGAAATAGCAAACGTTGTAAAACCGACCCTTTCGTGAATGAGAACAGTGCAAACGTATGACTCAGCTTTACTCTTCCCCAGAACAATTTATCGAACGGAGACGCTTCTTCAAATAAGTGATACGATGTTTCAGTTAAGTCTGCATCACAAATGGAACAAATATGTGCCTCATTTCCAGTTAATTCATTTTCACACGAAACACATGTTTCTGGATAAATAAGGTGTAAAACATCACGAGTAAGAGACTTGCGAT
This sequence comes from Flavobacteriales bacterium, assembly GCA_015665275.1. Taxonomy (GTDB): domain Bacteria; phylum Bacteroidota; class Bacteroidia; order Flavobacteriales_D; family Crocinitomicaceae; genus UBA4466. The sequence continues at coordinate 13,108 of JADFAL010000066.1, forward strand.
TTGTGTATGTTTTTGATAATGAGGCCACGAACGATAGGGGGTTTCGAGAATAACGGTTTAGCTAATGAACAATCGGGTGTTTAAAATAACAATATAGTCGTATTGACAAGGGGGAAAATGACCCGTAAATTTAAAGAACCTTCTCAATTCAGCGTTCTTTATTGGGTTTAGGCGAATTAAGAATATTTATCGACAGAGTTAGTGCTGAACACTGTGAATATCTTTCTGAAAGATGTTGAAAGTAGTGCTAAGGTCTGTCGCAAAAGGGATTCCGAAACCCAATGTTAATAACGTTATGGAATTGTGAATTTCTTTAGTTGGTTGAAGGAAGATTTTTGACAAAATTTGTTGGTCTCTAGTAAGCGAATCATCTGCATACGAAGCGTCCGATTTAACACAGAGGAAACATTGAATTTACTGACGAAAAAAATCGAAAAACACGTGTTTTTCGACGGGGAATATTTACGTTAAAATTTAGTAAAAATGGCACAATTAGAACCGATTCTGGAAGAGAACGAAAACCGTTTTGTTCTATTTCCAATTCAACACGACGACATTTGGTCTTTTTATAAGAAAGCAGAGGCAAGCTTTTGGACGGCGGAAGAAATTGATTTACAACCAGACCTTATCGACTGGGAAACAAAATTGAATGACGACGAGCGCCATTTTGTGAAGCATGTCTTGGCATTCTTTGCAGCATCGGATGGAATTGTAAACGAAAACTTAGCTGAAAACTTCCTTGCTGAAGTACAGTACACAGAAGCAAAGTTCTTTTACGGGTTCCAAATTGCCATTGAAAATATTCACTCTGAGACGTACTCATTATTGATCGATACGTACATCAAAGATTCAAAAGACAAAGACTACTTGTTCAACGCGATTGATACATTGGACTGTGTTCGTAAGAAAGCAGACTGGGCATTGCGTTGGATCGAAGAAGGATCATTCGCTGAGCGCTTGGTGGCGTTCGCTGCCGTTGAGGGAATCTTCTTCTCAGGTTCGTTCTGTTCAATCTTCTGGTTGAAGAAGCGCGGATTGATGCCAGGACTTTCTTTCTCGAACGAGTTGATCTCTCGTGACGAAGGATTGCACTGTGACTTCGCTTGTTTGTTGTACAACAACCACGTAGTAAACAAACTACCAAAAGGACAAGTAGAAGAAATCATTTTAGATGCCGTTGAAATCGAAAAAGAATTCATTTTGGAGGCATTGCCGGTACGTTTGATCGGTATGAACAGCGAACTGATGTCTCAGTACATTGAATTCGTAGCAGACCGCCTGTTGTTAGAACTTGGATGTGAAAAGCAGTTCAACGTTTCCAACCCATTCGATTTCATGGAAATGATCTCCATTCAAGGAAAAACAAACTTCTTCGAGAAGCGCGTTGGAGAATACCAGAAAGCAGGGGTATTGAACAACGATGCAGATCAAACATTTAGCCTCGACGAGGAATTTTAAATAGTAATCAAATTGTCTAAGCACATCGAACGCAATCAAGACGTGCTTAGAAACACAAAATATATCAACCCCATATAACCCCTTGCGCCCATGTATGTAGTAAAAAGAGACGGTAGAAAAGAAGCTGTAAAATTCGATAAAATCACAGCTCGCATCGTAAAGATGTGTTACGGATTGGATCCATTGGTATCCCCGGAAGCAGTGGCAATGAAAGTAATCGAAGGATTGTTTGACGGTGTAACTACAACACAGTTGGATAACCTAGCAGCAGAAGTAGCCGCAGCTAAAACCATTGATCACCCAGACTACGCTTTGTTGGCATCACGCATCGCCGTATCCAACTTGCACAAAGAAACAAAGAAGACGTTCTCGGACGTAATGCATGATTTGTACACGTATATCGATCCAAAGACAGGGGAGAATGCAGCGCTATTGGCCGATGACGTTTACGAAATTATCCAGAACAACAAAGATCGTTTAGATTCAAGCATCATTTACGATCGCGATTTCCGCTACGATTACTTCGGGTTCAAAACATTGACGCGCTCGTACCTATTGAAATTGGAAGGACAAATTGCAGAGCGCCCACAGCAAATGTTGATGCGTGTTGCAGTTGGAATTCACAAAGAAGACATCGACTCAGCAATTGACACATACAACTTGATGTCTGAAGGATGGTTTACGCACGCAACGCCAACGTTGTTCAACGCAGGTACACCAAAACCTCAAATGTCATCTTGTTTCTTGTTGACAATGAAAGATGATAGCATAGAAGGAATCTATGATACATTGAAAAGCTGTGCGCAGATTTCGCAATCAGCTGGAGGGATCGGATTGGCAATTCACAATGTACGTGCAACAGGGTCTTACATCAAAGGAACGAACGGAACATCCAACGGAATTGTACCAATGTTGCGTGTATACAACGACACAGCACGCTACGTTGATCAAGGTGGAGGAAAACGTAAAGGATCTTTCGCAATGTACATCGAGCCTTGGCACGCAGATGTATTCGACTTCCTTGATTTGAAGAAAAATCACGGTAAAGAAGAGCAACGCGCAAGAGATTTGTTCTACGCACTTTGGATTCCGGATTTGTTCATGAAACGTGTGAAAGAAAACGGAGATTGGACATTGATGTGTCCGCACGAGTGTCCAGGTCTGTCTGATACACACAGTGAAGAATTTGAGGCATTGTACACAAAGTACGAAGCAGAAGGAAAAGGGCGTAAGACGATCAAAGCACAAGAACTTTGGTTTAAGGTTTTGGAATCTCAAATCGAGACAGGAACACCATACATGTTGTATAAGGATGCTGCAAACGCAAAGTCCAACCAACAAAACTTGGGAACAATCAAGTCATCGAACTTGTGTACAGAGATCATCGAGTACACAGCTCCAGATGAAGTAGCAGTTTGTAACCTTGCTTCATTGGCATTGCCAAAATTCATCACCGAAGAAGGAACTTTCGATCACGAGAAACTATTCAAAGTTACCTACCAGGCGACTGTTAACTTGAACAAAATCATCGACGGAAACTTCTACCCAGTAGAAGAAGCACGCAACTCTAACATGCGTCACCGTCCAATTGGATTGGGTGTACAAGGATTGGCAGATGCGTATATCACTTTAGGATATCCATTCGAGTCTGATGAAGCACGTGCTTTGAACCGTGAAGTATTTGAAACAATCTACTACGCGTCAATGACGGCATCGAAAGATTTGGCAAAAGTAGACGGAGCATACGAAACGTTCGAAGGTTCTCCAACATCAAAAGGAGTTTTCCAATTCGATATGTGGGGCGTAACACCAACAGATCGTTGGGAATGGGACGTGTTGAAAGAAGAAGTAAAAGAGCATGGAGTTCGCAACTCACTATTGCTAGCACCAATGCCAACAGCTTCTACTGCACAAATCCTTGGAAACAACGAGTGTTTTGAACCATATACATCAAACGTTTACACACGTCGTGTACTTTCAGGAGAGTTCATTATCGTGAATAAGCACCTATTGAAAGACTTGGTTCGTGAAGGACTTTGGAATCAAGAGATGCGTCAGAAAATCATGGCGGCAAACGGATCAATCCAGAACATTCAGGAGGTTCCACAACTCTTGAAAGATTTGTACAAAACAGCTTGGGAAATTTCTCAGAAAGCAATCATTGATCAGGCAGCTGATCGTGGAGCATACATCTGTCAATCACAGTCATTGAACATTTTCATGGAGAACGCAAACTTCGGGAAATTGACATCAATGCACTTCTACGGATGGGAGAAAGGTTTGAAAACGGGTATGTACTACTTGAGAACAAAAGCAGCTACAGATGCGATCAAGTTTACTATTGATAAAAACGTTGTTGAAGAAACAAAAGCGGAAGAAACTCCTAAATCGGAAGTGACTGCAGTTGACGAAAGCAACGATTAATAATGAAATCTTGTATTGATTAATAATTGTGCCGAATAATTAAACTTACAAGAAGTAGAACCCTGATCTAAGCATCAGGGTTTTTTTTGTAATTTAAGTCAAGCTAAAACAAAAATGAAATGAAACAATCTATCTACTTACTATTAGCGCTAGGACTTGTGTTGGTTTCTTGTAATTCTACCCCAGAAGAAGAGAAAGGGCAATCATGGGAGGCCGCGAAGAAATCCTTTATGAATAGCTGCGAGGATTCGTATGTCCGAAGTTTTAAAGGTGCTCTTACGCCTGAGGTTTTGGACATGATCGATTTGGGCGAGCTCGACAAATTAGCGGTGCAACAATGTGGCTGCATGTTTGAAGGAATTAAGAAGAGGTACGATTCTCCTGAAGATGCTTTTGCTAACGGCTATGATCAACTAATGGAAGATGTTGAGGGCTGTGAGCCAGCAGAGGAGGAATTGGACAACTTGTTTAAGTAAATCGACCCTAAAATGGAAATATTCGATACTTAACGGTTAACTTTTTTTGGGTTACGAATTGAGGAGGAAATCATTAGATTCATGCCACAAATTAAACAACAAGACCTGATGAAAAAAGGATTTTTACTATTGGTAGCCGCAGCTACAACAACAATTTTGGTTTCTTGCGGTGGAGGAAACGAAGCAGAAGCAGCAAAGGAATACTGCGATTGTTTCTCAAAAGTAGCTGAACTGCAAGAAAACATGACAAGTACTGATGCATTGATGCAATTATCAGAAGAAGCTAAGAAAGCAGAGGCTTGTGAAAAGAAGTGGAGAGAGAAATACGACGGAGAAATTGATATTGCAAAGTTCAAAGAAGAGTTGAAGAAACAAGATGAGAAGGTTTACAATATGGCTGACGAGTTAGGAGCATTCTAAGGAACCTTTGAAAGAAATGAAAGTGAATCAATACGGTTCGCTTTTTTTGTGCGCTAAAGTCACGCTTCGAAGGGCATGAGTCCGAACTAAAAGTGACAACGCTCTTTTTTTAAGCCCTCTTTCTGTAGCAGAATTGATTGTACTTCCAGAGGTGTTTAGAATGTTATATCCAAAGAAAAACCCTGACGATCCATTCGGATGTCAGGGTTACCTTTTCAATGTGGTTTAAGGTTTTATTTCTTTATCAATCGGAACTTAGCCGACTGACCAATAGTATTGTTGATTTCCACAACGTAAACACCAGCGCTCAAAGAACTGATCTCCAAAGTTGAAATAGTTTCTGTAAGTATGTGCGATTGCACCAATCGTCCATTTGCGTCATACAGCACTGCAACACCTTCGGAAACATGATCGGGAAGTGCTACTGTGATAATCGAGGAGGCAGGGTTTGGATAAACGCTCACTCCAACTAAAGTTGCTTCTCCAATAGAAGCACAATCCTGCACATAGAAGGTGGCAGAATCGGTTCCTGCACAACCTACGGAGTCAGTATACACATAAATGATATCGTTTGCACCAACGTTTGCCGCTGAAGGGTCAAACATGTCTCCGGAAACACCATTTCCGGTATAAACACCACCAGCTGGAGCACCATTCATACTAAAGGCGCTTGCCTGAGCACAAACAGTATCTCCCGGATTCGTGAACGTTACAACAGGAAAAGACGTAACGTCTAGGAATGTTACAATAGTACTGTCACAACCCAAGGCCGTTTGAAGGCTGTCTGTGTAGAATCCAGCCGTAGTCTGGTAAGCTCCGCCCAAAAGAATACTATCACCAATACAAATGTTTGCAGATGCCTGAATAAAATAAGACTGGTCTGTAGACAATGTTGTCGTATGGATACTATCACACCCGAAAGAAGTTGTTAAAGAATCGACATACACACCCGCCATCGTTTGGTAAGCTCCACCAAGCAAAATGCTATCACCATCACAAATAGTTGCGTTCGATGCCGTAACTTCTGGTTGAGGAACAATTACATTCACGGGAGTAGAAGCTCCAGGAGTCGGGTTTACATCATAAAAGAACTCAACACGTGAGATACTTCCTCCAGCTTCTTGAAAAACATTGTTCATTTGGCTCCCGGAAAGATTTTGCTGCATTCCAGAACGCGTAAATGTTACAGCATTTCCATCAATATCAGAAACGTAAGGAGCACCTGCGTAAGAATTCACATCTCCACGATTTCCATAAATTCCGACAACATCTCCCGTTAATACTTGAATACAAGCATCAATGGTATCATTTGCTGGATAATTGTTCCAATACCCTTGAGAAACAAAATCATTGGTAGTTGTCGACCACAATGGCGGAGGTGTTTGGTTGTTGAAAATAAGGCATTCAACAATTTGTGAACCAGTTGGGTTTGCTTCTGTTGGAACCCAGAATCCGGTAATGATCATATCAACTGGAGCAGTAAACCAGTATCCGCGAACATTTCCTGAGAAGTTGCTACTGTGGGCTGGTAACGGTACGGAAGCGTTTTGGGTGCCCTGCAAGCCTACCAAATAAAGTGTAGTGTCAGCTGTAACAGGTCCAAACACAAGAGTATCTGTTAAAGAAAGAATGTTTACTCCAAGGCTGTCACTTGCCCAAACGGTGCCACAAGTTCCGTTGTTGATTAGGGTGTCCGTTCCACCTCCACAAGGGAAAACTTCACCAGTAACAGATGACAAGGGTGTAATCTGCGCATTTGATTCCACTGGGATTTTTGAATTAGATTGATTTTGTACTGTAGGGTCGTCCGATGAAACCTGTGCGAATGCTCCCAGGCTTAATCCGAAAACACACAGTAGCGTAGCGTAACGTGTTTTCATATGTATTTGTTAAGGTTGTTTATAACAGGCGCAAAGATAGTGCGTTCTGTCTAACCTAAACAAATAAAGAGTATAGAAATGAGCAAACTAGAGGGTTAGTCGTTTTTTTTGAGTTCTCCGTCGACAGTTTCCAACTCTTTATAGAAGGGCTCGCCGAAGGCTCGAATCAGTGGCTCTTTCAAAAATCGAAATACAGGAACGTTCAACGCGTCACCACAAGCACAGGCAGGCTCACAAATGGACCACTTGTCATAATTCAGCGCCTCGTAATCGTTGAATTTTTTCACGCGGATGGGGTACAAGTGACACGAGATTGGTTTTTTGAAATCTGTTTTTCCATCCAAATGTGCCGCCTCTACCGCACACTTAGTAATGCCATTTTCATCAAAAAACACAAATGCGCACTCTCCGCCATTGACCAAAGTGGTAACGGGTTCGTTTTCTTCATCCAGATAAGAAACTCCAGAGGCTTCAACTGCCTTTATTCCTTCCTCACGCATGTATGGTTTGATGACCTCAAAGTCACGTTCTAGAAAACCAACCTCTTCTTTGGTTAACGGAGCTCCCGCATCACCTTCAACACAACAAGCGCCCTTGCACGCGTTCAAATCGCACACAAATTTCTTCTCAAAGATTTGTGTTGACACTATTTTATCATCGATTTCTACAAGCATGGTGCAAATTTCCGAAAAGAATTGATAATCGACTACACAACATTTGATAGAAATTAGAAAATACTTCTGCTATACTGTGATGGTGCTTGATTGCGATACTGCATTTTTGTAGCTTCTAAAGCTTCTGCATATTTCAAAAAGTTGTCAGAATCAAAAAAACATCTATATTTGTCTCGTACAAAATATAGAAACACACAAAAGAGGGGACGCAAGTCCCCTCTTTTTATCTCCCATGATAAACAAGAATAAAGTACGAGAATTGGTGGAAGAACGCATGTCGGAGCTCGATAATGGTCTGTTCATTGTGGAGTTAAGCATTTCCAGTAACAACGTAATTCGCGTGGAGTTGGACAAGCATGAAGGCGGAGTAAGTGTAGAGGATTGTATTCGCGTTTCTCGGAACGTAGAGCACAATTTGGACCGCGAAGAGCAAGATTTTGAATTGCATGTTTCTTCTGCCGGTTTAGACAAAGGACTTCGTGTACTTGCACAGTACCAGAAGAACATCGGAAGAGATGTAAAAGTGAAATTCTTAGACAGCGGATCCATTGAGGGAGAGTTGATCGCAGCTACGGATGAAGAAATAATAATTCGTACCTCCCGTAAGGAGCGTATCGAAGGAAGAAAGAAAAAGGAAACAATCATCGAGGACCACACGGTGCCGATGGAACAGATAAAAGAGACAAAAATTATCATCTCATTTAAGTAAATAGAAAGACTATGGATAGCTTGGAATTAATAGATTCGTTTTCGGAGTTTAAAGAGCTGAAAAACATTGACAAACAAACGATGCAACACGTGTTGGAAGACGTATTCCGCGCAATGTTGAAGAAAAAATTCAATACCGATGAACACATTGATGTCATTGTAAATATTGACAAAGGTGATGTTCAAATTTTCTTGAATAAAGAGATCGTAGATGATGGGGAGGTAGAAGATCAGAATATTGAAATGGCACTTTCTGATGCGCAAAAAATCGAAGAAGATTTTGAAATCGGAGAGGAAGTAACAGAAGAATTCAAATTTGGAGACTTCGGACGCCGAAATATTCTTTCACTACGTCAGAACTTGATTTCCAGAATTTTGGAATTAGAGAAAGATCACCTTTACAAATTATACAAAGAGCGTATTGGTGATATCATCACTGGTGAAGTGTATCAGGTTTGGAAGAAAGAAATCATGGTAATTGACGACGAAGGAAACGAGTTGATTTTACCAAAATCAGAACAAATTCCTTCGGATTACTTCAAGAAAGGAGAGTCGATCCGTGCCGTTGTAGCAAAAGTAGATATGCGTAACAGCAGCCCGGTGATTATTCTATCACGTACAGCACCAGAATTCTTGGAGCGCTTGTTCGAGTTGGAAGTTCCAGAAGTATTTGACGGATTGATTACCATCAAACGTATCGTTCGTGAGCCAGGTGAGCGCGCGAAAGTGGCGGTAGAGTCTTACGACGATCGTGTAGATCCAGTAGGTGCCTGTGTAGGTATGAAGGGATCGCGTATTCATGGAATCGTTCGTGAGTTGCGTAACGAGAACATTGATGTAATCAACTTCACGAACAATCCACAATTGTTCATCCAGCGAGCATTGTCTCCAGCGAAGATTACAAGTATCGAAATTGATGAAGAAGATAGTCGTGCAAAAGTATTCTTGAAGCCAGACCAGGTATCACTGGCAATTGGTAAAGGAGGACACAACATTAAATTAGGCGGGCGCTTAACAGGATACGAATTGGATGTTTACCGTGAAGGTGAAGTTGACATCGAAGACGTTGATTTGGAAGAGTTTGCGGATGAAATCGATAGCTGGATTCTCGACGAGTTGAAAGCAATTGGTTGCGATACTGCGAAGTCAGTTTTGGCGATCACGGCTGAAGACCTCGTAAAACGTACTGATTTAGAGCAAGAGACGATCGGAGAAGTGTTCAAAATACTGAGAGCGGAGTTTGAGTAAATCGCTGCAAAAACAGTATATTTAACGCATTTATAAAGAAAATTTAAGGACGCACAATTTTATGGCGAGACCAATAAGACTAGGAAAAGCAGCAGGGGAATTAAACGTTGGTATGTCTACCATCGTAGACTACCTTGAAAGCAACGGTGTGAGCATTGATGCCAGTCCCAACACAAAGTTGACGCCTGATCAATATGACATGCTGCGCACTGAATTTGCTGCGGACCAAGATCTGAAAGAGCAAACGAAGAAAGCTACTCCAGCACGTGAAAAGCGCGAAACCATTTCTATCCGCGATAAGAAAGAGGATGAAGAAGAAGCGCCAGCGGCAGAGCCAGCTCCTGAGCCAGTAGTGGAAACTCCAGCACCTGCTCCAGAACCAGTGGTTGAAAAGCCAGTGGAGAAACCGGTTGAAAAGCCAGTGGAAGAACCAGTTGCAGAAGACGATAAGCTTGGCGTAAAAATGGTTGGTAAAATTGATCTAGCATCAATTAACCAAAAAACACGCCCAGACAAAAAGGCGAAAGAGGAGGCTCCAGCCAAAGCAAAGGAAGAAGCACCTAAAAAGGAAGCGAAGCCAGCTGCCGAAGCTCCGAAAGAAGAAAAACCAGCCGCTAAGAAGGAAGAAAAGCCTGCTGAAGCGACCAACGCCCCGAAGGTAACCGAAACGATTCGTGCAGAATCGAAGAAACTTACAGGACCAAACGTTGTTGGTAAAATTGAACTTCCAGTAGAAAAACCGAGAGGTGGTGGAGCTGGAGAACGTCGCAAACGCAAACGCGTTCGTAAGGTTGACGTCAATAAGCAGACACAACAACAAGAAAAAAATAAAGGTAAAAAGAAGGTGGATAAGCCGGAAATTACCGAACAAGACATCCAGCGCGAGATCAAAGAAACGTTGGCTCGTCTTTCGAACAAAGGAGGAAAATCCAAAGGGTCGAAAAACCGTAGAGCAAAGCGTGATAGCGTTGCTCAACGTCGTCAGGAAGAGGAGTTGCAAGCAGAGTTGGAAGAGAAAATACTCAAGTTAACAGAGTTCGTTTCTGTTTCCGAGTTGGCAACAATGATGAATGTAGGCTCGACGGAGGTTATTTCGGCTTGTATGTCATTAGGAATCTTTGTTTCAATCAACCAACGATTGGATGCTGAGACCATCCAAATTGTAGCGGAAGAATTCGGTTATGAAACAGAGTTCGTTACGGCTGAGGTACAAGAGGCAATTCCGGTTGTTGAAGACAAAGAAGAAGACTTAATCACGCGTCCACCAATCATTACGGTGATGGGACACGTTGACCACGGTAAAACATCCCTATTGGATCGCATTCGAGATGCTGATGTAATCGCTGGCGAGGCCGGAGGTATTACCCAGCATATTGGAGCATACGGTGTTACGTTAAAAGACGGTCGCAAGATGACTTTCTTAGATACACCGGGTCACGAAGCCTTTACGGCAATGCGTGCGCGTGGTGCACAGGTAACAGATGTAGCGGTAATTATTATTGCTGCGGATGATGATGTGATGCCACAAACGAAAGAAGCAATTGCACACGCTCAAGCAGCGGAAGTACCAATGGTATTTGCAATCAACAAAATTGATACCCCAGGTGCAAACCCGGATAAGATTCGTGAGCAACTTTCTACCATGAATATCCTAGTAGAGGACTGGGGAGGGAAGTACCAGTGTCAGGAAATCTCAGCGAAGAAAAACTTGAACATTGACGACCTTCTTGAGAAAATCTTATTGGAAGCAGAATTATTGGAATTGCGTGCAAATCCAAATAAAAATGCGCTTGGAACCGTAGTTGAATCCTCTCTGGATAAAGGTAAGGGATACGTGACGAACATGCTTGTAGAAGCAGGAACGCTTCGCGTTGGAGATGTGGTTCTAGTTGGACGTCACAACGGTAAAGTGCGTGCAATGCACGATGAGCACGGAAACGAATTGAAAGAAGTTGGACCAGCGCAACCGGTTTCTATCTTAGGAATCAACGGCGCACCTTCAGCGGGAGATAAATTTCACGTAATGGACGACGAGCGTGAAGCGAAGTCGATTTCAACGAAACGTGAGCAATTGTACCGCGAGCAAGGATTGCGTACAACGAAGCATATTACTTTGGACGAGATCGGTCGTCGTTTGGCGATTGGCGACTTCAAGGAGTTGAACTTGATCATCAAAGGGGATGTGGATGGATCTATCGAGGCCCTTTCCGATTCCATGTTGAAGCTTTCAACGGAAGAAATCCAAGTGAACATTGTTCACAAAGGAGTAGGAGCAATTTCAGAGGCCGATGTCAACTTGGCATCCGCATCAGACGCAATTATCCTTGGATTCCAGGTTCGCCCATCAATGCAAGCACGTAAGTTGGCAGAGAACGAACAAATCGATATCCGATTGTACTCTGTAATCTACAAGGCGATTGAAGAAATCAAAGCTGCGATGGAAGGAATGTTGTCTCCAGATGTAGTAGAAGAAATCATCGGATCGGCAGAAATTCGAGAAACGTTCAACATTACCAAAGTAGGAACGATTGCTGGATGTTACGTCTTGGATGGAATTATCAAGCGTTCATCTCAAATCCGTGTTATTCGCGATGGAATTGTAGTTCATACCGGAACACTTGGTTCTTTGAAACGTTTCAAGGACGATGTGAAGGAAGTGAAGAACAACTACGAATGTGGATTGAACATCGAAAGATACAATGACATCAAAGTAGGCGATATTGTTGAAGCCTATGAAGAAGTAGAGGTAGCAAGAAAGCTAAAGTAACTTCTAAATATTAGATTTTGAAACCCGGTCTTCGAGCTAGTCGAGAAGCCGGGTTTTTTTGTGCCCTATCAATTATCAATTCTTCACAAAAGACTGCACAGTGCGCTTTCCATCTTCCAAAACGATAAATAAGTATTGTCCTTTCTCGAAAGTTGAGACATCGATGGAATAATTGTCTTCCCCTTTCATTAGTGCTTGTTCCATTTCTAAAATAACGCGCCCAGAAAGGTCAGTAATCACAAAGTACGCTTCGGAATCTTTAACACTGAAATATTGTGCGGTAATCCCTGAACTTGCAGGATTTGGATACAACAATAAACGCTTGTCTTCATTGAGAACATTTCGAACAAGAAGCGTTTGAGAGTATTCGAATTTGCCATCAAAATCGACTTGTTTCAACCGGTAGTAGTTGTCGCCAACAGAAAACGCTACGTGCGTAAAGGTATAGTGTGTTTCGGATGTAGTTGTACCATTACCCTCAATGCGCCCTAAAGAAACGAAGGAGCCGTCAGCCAACCTGTGTTCAACTATAAAATGACTGTTGTTCAATTCAGACATTGTCGTCCAGGTAATCTCGTTTCCAAGCCGTGTTTCTTTGGCGGAAACATTCACTAATTCTACAGGCAAGGTTGCTGACGCAGTAATGGAAATATCGTCAATAGCAACAGACGGGTCCGTTCCAACCCCATTTCCGTTGTTTGCCCAAAGGAAACCAATACGAAGATTGGCAATGTTTTCAGCACAGACAGGTAATGCATAACTCTGTGTTGACCAGTATCCCTGTCCAGAAAACAAAATGGAACAACTTACGGGGTCTGGAGCGCCGCAGAATCCAGGCAATAGGCAGCAGCATAAGTCACCAGTTGGTGTGCCAAGTGTCAACCAATTTGTTCCTCCATCACAACTATATACTACGGTAAAACCATCATCTCCCTGTGCCGCGATGTAGCTAAAATCTAAAGTTAAGGAGGCGTATCCAACGATATTGATTGATGGTGATTCAATGCGTTTGTTTGTTGCATTTGCGGGACCTGTTTCGTCGTATGCAGCACCACAATCCGGTATTCCGCAAAGCCCACCAATTGCACTTACATGCAAAGACGCATCTGCATTACTACAAGCACTTCCACAATTTCCCGGCGCGTTTCCACACTCTTCTCCGCTTACGTGCCACTGATTGGCGCTTCCGCCTTCGGCTCCTGTTATTGTTTGACTTCAGGCTCCCCCGGCAGATGCTGGATAGCCAACTGCAGAGGTTCCACGAGCAGCACTTCCTGCACTAAATCTTCTGTCCAAATGACTTGAGAAAAAGAAGGTGAAGCACTGAGTAGTGCCATCATGAGTAAGAGAGATCGCATAGTTTAGTAGTCTTTTGTGTTGATACACAGTTTGATAACCAATATACGAAATCTAAACACGCTGTGAATTTTAGTTATTATTTGGTGGCGCTAATCGTTTATTCGGAGCCTTGGCAAGGTTTAAAATGCAAAAAGCCCCCCGATTCATCGAGCGGAGTCGAGATGAGGGGGGCTTAAGTAGCAAGTGAATAGTGGCTGGCACATTCACTCTAACGTCAACTTACTCTCTTAATTACTTCGGTTAGAGTGCTTAAAAACACGATTATTGAATTACTAGACTTTTTGCCACCTTGCTGTGTGGTGATTGTACCACCACCTGATACACTCCCGCAGGAGCGTTTAGATGTAATTGGGTAGAGGCCGTTTGTGAAATTTCAGAATGAATTAGCCTCCCCATCATATCGCGCACTTCGATAATTACCGGATCGGAGCCATTGGCAAGCTGAACTGTGATATCACCTTTCGACGGATTCGGAAAAACAGAGAACTCTACGGGCTCCAATTCTGGTGTGGAAGCGATAAAATTGCCACACGGAAAATCAGAACTGTTGTCATATAGTATTTGAACTGCATCTGCAATATTCAAGATATTTTGCACATTGTCGTAGCTGCTGCTATCATCATCGTTAAAAAGGAAAACGTAATCAGTACAGATCATCGAACCGGCCATGAGATGACCGGGCGCAATGGACATCAAACCTCGTCGATCACCCGGAGGATTTGGAGCCCCGCTACTAGCATTGAATTCCCACCATTCATCATTGATGATGGTTCCCCCCGTTGCAATTCCAGTAGGGTCAGAATCTCCCGGGTAAATTATTTTGGTAGGAATTGTAGTTGTGCCTGCATTGTACCCATTGCCTCCGTAGAACATAGAAGAACCGTCGGTCCAGAGGCCATTCATAAAGTTCCAGCGATCAGCGTCAGTAGATGGCGCAGAGGTAGGAAAAAAACCAGACTTAAAATTAATTGAAGCATCAAGGGTTTGGTTTAAAGACATGATTCCTTGGGCCGGTGGATTATCCCCGTATCCAAGAGAACCACCGGAATTTTGTCAAATAAATCGCCGTTGTAACCATACATCATATTGTTCGCTACGCTGCTACCGAAATAGTCATCTCCATAGTTACCAATGTCAAAATCGGCGTAGATGGACTGTCTATAGTCTGTATAACTGGTTGTTGAACGATTGAACGCGCGAACATTTAAAAACGTCGTTTCTCCAAGGTAGCCTGTAGTATTAAATTGATAAAACATAAGGTGCAGTTCGATTCCAAGGGCATCAAGCTGCGGTTGATACGATTCATCGTTTTGGATTACATATACAACCTCATCTCCAGAAAAGTCAGGGTAGTCGCCATCCAAAGGCTCGTAAACACCATCACCATCTTGATCAACAAAAGGTGCTAATTGATCTGCAACGCCAAGCGTAATATCCCCCCTGCTGATACTGCGCAATATGATCGTCTACCTGTTGTCGCGTGACCTTCCAAATGGACTGTCCGTATGCATTTTGCTACCCCGTGGTTCCGTACGACGCGTTATCTGCAATGGGGCCCGATCTCCATGCAACATTCGTACTTGAAGGTGCAGTAAGTTGTAATTGTCCCATAGGGTTCAAACCTCCCGCCCATATACTTGCGGCGTAAAAAGTACCAAGTCCAGTTCCGGCCGGAATGTCATATCCATGTGTTGAATTTTGAGCATCGTTGAAGAAGTAGCCTTCATCTGCAACAATGGCGCTCACATCGTTTGCATTCAATGTTTCTGTATCAGCAACTTGCGAGAAGGCAAGAGTTGTGACGAGTGTTGATAGTAGTAATAGCGTCTCTTTCATATAGCGTGTCTTTGGCACCAAGATAATTGATGAATTGAGAAGAAAAGATGCTGTTCCGATCATCTTTAATCCTCCCTATACACTTCTACAAAGAGAAGAAAACAGTGGAAAAAACCTTTCAAAAAGGAATAATCCGACTTCAATCAATGAGAACTACGTGTGAAGCGAACAAAATTGCAGGGCATTCTATCAGTCAAAACATCAAAAATGCACCTGTTTTTGTCACAATACTGTCACAAAGTTTCGAAATAAAGGAATGTTGCGAAAATTTAACAGAAACCCACTGAGTCGCAGAAAGCTTTCGTCAATAATACGTACCTTTGACGTTCATTAAAACCTATTGAAATGATTTTAGGAGTTTTTGGTCCTTGGCAGGTTATTGCAATTTTGGTAGTTGCGCTTTTGTTGTTCGGTGGTAGAAAAATCCCTGAGTTAATGAAAGGACTTGGTAAAGGGGTTAAAGAATTCAAAGACGCTTCCAAAGCAGAAGACGCTGAAGCATCGATTGAATCTACAGACGAAAAGAAATAATTTCTCGCATGCTGCGCACCTACGCCGAAGTTCAAAACGCTATTGCTTCGGGCACTACGGTAATGTCCATTTTGGATGATTATCTGGCCCGGATTCAAGAGAATCAGCACCTAAATGCTTTTTTGGAAGTTTTTGAATCGTCTGCTCGCGATCAAGCGATCAAGGTAGATGAGAAGATCAAAAATGGAAATGCTGGGAGACTGGCAGGAATGGTTATTGGCCTCAAGGATAACCTGTGCTATGAAGGGCACAAAGTATCTGCCGCCTCCAAAATTTTAGAAGGATTTGAATCGTTGTATACAGGAACAGCTGTGCAACGACTAATCGATGAAGATGCGATCATTATAGGACGCCTGAACTGCGACGAGTTCGCCATGGGAAGTTCCAATGAAAACTCTGCTTTTGGACCTGTAAGAAATGCAATAAACACCGATAAAGTTCCAGGAGGGTCTTCAGGAGGCTCGGCAACAGCAGTTGCAGCAGGTTTATGTACCGCAGCACTTGGAAGTGATACAGGAGGATCTATTCGACAGCCGGCGAGTTTTACCGGAACCGTTGGCTTTAAACCTTCGTACGGTCGCATCAGTCGATATGGATTGATCGCCTACGCTTCTTCTTTTGACCAAATCGGACCTTTCACCAATTCCATTGAAGACGCAGCCTTGTTGACTGAAATAATGGCTGGACAAGACGATTTCGACGCTACAGCATCGACTGAAACAGTGGACGATTATACGTCATTTGACAATTCTGGCCCTAAGAAAATTGCCGTGATCAAAGAATGTCTCGAATCAGAGGGAATTGATCCGGAGATTAAAGCAGCAATCGAACAACAAATTGAGAACTTGAAGCAAGACGGACATACCGTTGAATATGTTTCTTTCCCGTATCTCGATTACATGGTTCCAGCATATTACGTATTAACAACGGCAGAAGCTTCTTCCAACTTATCACGTTTCGATGGGGTTCATTACGGCTACCGAAGTGAAGTTGCAAAAGGAGTAGAGGAAACATACAAGAAATCTAGATCGGAAGGATTTGGTCCTGAGGTGAAACGCCGAATTATGGCGGGAACATTTGTACTTTCTGCTGGATATTATGATGCATATTACACGAAAGGACAAAAAGTGCGTCGTGTTTTGCAGGACAAAACGGAGGAGATTTTCAAGAACTTTGATTTCGTTTTAACACCAACGACTCCAACAGCTGCATTCGATCTTGACGCCGTAAAGGATCCGATTTCGATGTACTTGCAAGATATTTACACCGTGCATGCCAACTTAACGGGTAACCCAGCGATTTCATTCCCCATAGGAACGCACTCCAACGGATTGCCATTCGGTATTCAATTGATGGCACCACACTTTGAAGAAAAAGCCCTATTTGGTTTTGCTAGGGAAATGGAAAATAAAGCCGTAACATCCGCATGATCAAACAACTCCACATAACATTCGTAGTACTCCTTTCTTCCGTAAGTGTTTTCGGACAGGATAGTATTGTAAATGCACGAATGGTGGAAACGATTGATCAAAGCTTGTTGATGTTCTATAATGAATCCGCTTCTGCTACTGGAAATGTTGATTCGGTGCGAGAAGCATTGAGTTTTGAAACATCAGATATTCCTACGTATTCGGATGCTGTGTATTGCGATCGATTGGACAACCTCAACGAAATGAGCCCTTTCCATTTGGATTGCAACGAAGCAACCTTGAAGACGATTAAATTCTTCGCCGAAAAGCGCCGTGGATTCATCAAAGTATGTATGGGACGTTCGGAGCTGTACTTTGATATGTTCGAAGAGAAACTGGACGATTACGGATTACCTATCGAGTTAAAGTATTTGGCGGTAATTGAAAGCGGATTACGCCCTCAGGTGAAGTCTCGCGCTGGAGCCTGTGGATTGTGGCAGTTCATGTACCGCACCGGTCGTATGTTTGGATTGGAGCAGAATTCATATGTAGATGAGCGCATGGATCCTGAAAAAGCTACAGACGCTGCGTGTCAATATCTAAAGAAATTGTACGGCATGTACGACGATTGGAACTTGGCTTTGGCGGCTTACAACGCAGGGCCGGGTAACGTTAACAAAGCCATTCGTCGTTCAGGAAATAAGAAAACTTACTGGGAGGTGCGCCCTTTTCTTCCTCGCGAAACGCAAGGATACGTTCCAAACTTTATCGCGGCGGCCTACATGATTAACTATTATCAGGAACACAATATCGTGCCTGAGGAAGCGACAATTAAGTATTACGAACTAGATACCATGTGTCTTCACAAAGGGGTGCACATGGAAACTATTTCTGACCTTCTGGAAATCTCATTGGAAGACATTCAGCGCTTGAACCCAATTTACAAACGCAATTACATTCCTAAAGGAGTGGATGAGTTGTACTGTGTCACTTTACCATTGGATGAAATTGGGAAGTTGGTGAGTTTGGAAGACAGTTTGTATGCACTTGAATTGGAGAAATACGAGACACCAACGTTTGAAGATCCTTCTACTCCAACACGAACAGCAAGCACTTCAAGCACGAAAACCTATGCATATCACAAAGTGAAGTCAGGTGAAACGCTTGGTACTATCGCGTCGAAATACAAGACGACTGTGAGCGAGCTACAACAACTGAACGGGCTTAGTTCGTCTAGAATCTATGTAGGACAGCGATTGAAGGTAAAAGCTACGGCCATGCCTACGACAACAACAACAACCAACACCACCAATTCAGGAAATCGTCAATACTATTCAGTTCGATCCGGAGATACTTTCGGTCGAATTGCGCAACGTTACGGAACGTCAATATCTCAGTTGCGACGCCTAAACCCAGGGATTAATATTGATCGTTTGAGTATTGGGCAGAAAATACGAGTGAAATAGAATTTCTGCATAATTTTTGTAGGAGTTTATCAAAACGATATCTAATATGAAAGCAATTTTTGCGAGTTCGATTCTACTATTTCTCTTTTTATCAACAAGTTGTGATAATTACAAGACCCAACAAGGCTTTAGTACAGTTACGGGTAAGGTTGGGGAAATTTTAGTTGTAGCCGAGAACGGTGTTTGGGAATCCGATTTGAAAGAATGCCTTGATTCCAACCTTACGCAGTGGATCATGCCTTACTTTCCCGATGTGGCCACCTTTGAATTAATTCATAAGACACCCGCACACTTCGAGAAAGGGGTAAAAAGATACCGAAACATTCTATTTTTGAAAATCGACCCGAAATTCAAAGGAAAGAAGGGGAGAATTGTAAAGCACAAAGATGTTTGGGGCAAAGGTCAGATCGTTATCGATATCATAGCAAAGGACTACGCAATGTTGGAAAAAACGTGTAAATCTGGATTGGATGAGGTGCACGATATTTACGACAAAGGTTCTTGGGAGCGACTGATTACACACTTCGACTCCTACAACAACAAGACGGTCAAAAAGGATATTACCAACCATTTTGGGATTGATATTTCTTTACCAGCGCGCTCTAAAATCGTTACTAGACAAAAGAATTTCTATCGCGTCGAATTCCCAGCATCATCCCGCCCAATGGAGTTTGAAGCGTCCGGAGGTAGATCGGAAGATGTAGGACTGATTCTTTCCGGATTAATGATTTGGCAGTACGATTTTGTAGATTCGACCCAATTTGAATTTGATAAGCTATTGGAAGATCGCGACACCATGCTTAAGTACAACATGCCACACGAGATTACAGGCTTGTACATGGGCACGCAGTATGAGAAGATCGTTTATCCAGAAGGGAATGAAACGGTTAGTAAAAATGGAAAGGTGAAAGGGTACGAGATTCGAGGAATGTTCAAATTCACAGGAAGACCTATTCACAGTACAGGAGGAGCCTTCTGGGAATTCCATTTTAAGCATCCGAAACGAAACAAAATGATGTGTCTAAGTGGCTACGTCGACGCGGCACCAACCACCAGTTGGACGCATCCACTTCGAGAAATCCAGGCCATACTTAGGAGCGTCGAGTTTAAGTAGTGAAGATTTCTGCCACCATAATTACACTGAACGAAGAGCGTAACATTGGACGTTGTATTCAATCGCTTGAAGGCGTTGCAGATGAAATTATTGTATTAGACTCCCATTCTACAGATCGAACTCAGGAAATTTGTGAGCAGCATGGAGTTCGCTTCGAAGAGCGCAAATGGGAAGGATATTCTGCTAGCAAGAATTACCTGAACAGTCTCGCACGATACGATTACATTTTGTCTCTGGACGCTGATGAAGCGTTAGATTCTGATCTTCGAAAAGCTCTTTTGGAGGTGAAGAAAGTAGAGACCCCGGGAGTTTACTCTGTGAATCGAATTACAAATTATTGTGGCAAATGGATCAAGCACGGCGGCTGGTACCCCGATGTAAAAGTGCGTTTGTTTCCCAAGAAAGGAAGTAGTTGGGTTGGGGCGCATGTACACGAAGAATTAGAGCACCCGAGCGGTTTGGAAGAAGAACAGCTGTCGGGTCATCTGGAGCATTATTCCTACTATTCCTTTGAGGAACATCGCGCGCGAGCAGATAAATATTCTGCATTGACGGCTGCCAAGTTTTACGATCAGGGAAAGCGTGTTGGTGCTATGAAGCCCTACCTTAGTGCAATTGGGCGATTTTTCGGAATGTACTTCATCAAAAAAGGAATTCTAGATGGTCGCATGGGCTTCAAAATTGCCTGGATTAGCGCACAGTCGAATGTGTTCAAATACAAAGAATTACTACGTTTGCAACGAGAGAAGGCCGCATGAATTTAGACGGAAAACGCATCATTGTAAGCAGAACAGACAGCATTGGCGATGTCATGCTGACCTTACCTATTTGTCATTGGATCAAGCAACAAGCTCCAACGGCCCAGGTTATTTTTCTTGGAAAGGGATATACAAAACCTGTGGTAGAGGCGTATGCTGAAGTTGGTCAATTTGAAGATTGGGCAGAATATTCTGAGAAGAATTCAGCGGCTCAACTGGAATGGTTGAAATCGCTGAATGCGGATATCTTTCTACATGTTTTTCCGAACAAGGAACTGGCATCGCTTGCCAAGAAGGCGAAAATCTCAACACGAGTTGGTACATCGCATCGCATGTATCATTTGCTTACGTGCACGCACAGAGTAAACTTCACTCGAAAGAACTCAGAGCTCCACGAATCGCAATTGAATTTCGAATTGCTACGTCCTTTAGGGTTGACTGAGATTCCAGATTTGGAGGCAATCAATCAATCAACGGAAGCGTTTCAACCCAAACCAGAAGGATTACCGGAACCATTTCAATCGCTCGACAACTTTGTGGTTTTACACCCGAAATCGCAAGGAAGTGCCCGAGAATGGCCAATGGAGAAGTACTTAGAGCTAGCGGGAAGGCTGGTAGCATTTGGGAAAAATGTGGTGTTCACTGGAACAGAAAATGAAGGACAGTTATTTCGAAATCAGCTACCAGAGAACGATCAAATTTTGGATTCAACGGGAAAACTTTCATTGCAGCAACTCATTACTTTAATTGGCAAATCGAAAGGGTTGATTGCATGCTCTACAGGGCCATTGCACATTGCAGGATACTCAGGTATCCGCACCGTAGGTTTGTTTTCTCCACAGCGACCAATTCATCCTGGTCGATGGAAGGCGTTGGGTCCGGAAGTGCGAATTCTAGTTTGTCCGGAAGGCAATTCCAAGGACACTAATTACAATTGCTTAGACGAAATTACAGTGGACTCAGCCTTTCATGCGCTGACTTCATGAATTGAGTACCTTTACAAAAAACTAGCAGAATCCAATCGTTTCTTCGTTATATCATTTATCTCAACGTAGTCGTTTCACTGGCCGCGGCAATCTTGTGCGCGGGATTCGCCAAAATGATTGGCTGGGCACCCGTCCATGTGCTGCTTTTCGGTGGTTTTGCCTTTTTCGGAACAATGGCTGTGTACAATGGACAGCGACTCTTCAAAGTTTCCGACGTAAAGACACCTTGGTTGAATTGGGTTCAAGAACGTACAACTTCCATACGAACGCTCACGATTGTAGCATCTATAGCATCTCTTTCCTTGGCCTTGATCCTTGTTTATAATCGTGATTTTGCTCGAATTGCGATTTGGATGAGCCCTGCAGTGCTGGTTTCTTTCTTGTATATCTTTCGGTTGAAAGGCAAAAACCTGCGTGACATTCCCAATTTGAAGATTCATTTGATTGCCTTTTCGTGGGTACTCATTTTGATTCTGTTCCCGTTTTTAGTTCGGTTTGAAGTTACCTTGGATTTTATACGGCCGTTTGTTGCTTTGATTATCGGACACTACTTCTACGTAATTGCAGTTGCTATTCCGTTCGATATCCGTGATTTGAAATACGATAAGGAGAATCAGAGAACAATTCCACAGAGAGCGGGTGTGAATGGCTCCAAGTTACTCTCCATTGGCTTGTTGCTGGTTTCAGCGATCTTTCTAACCGGACTTACACCAATCCGAATTGATAATTACTGGTTTCATGGAGCAATATTGGTGCAGATTCTATTGGTGCTGGGGATGAATACTAAACGATCTGATTTCTATTGTGCCGGCTGGATCGATGGGTCTATTGCTCTTCTGGGACTAGCCTATTTCATGAATTAGCGTTAGAATAAAAGGTACAACGTCTTCGGAGAGCACCTCTTTTTCTTAAGGTTATCAGCATTACACTTATTACAAAGCCGGGGTTTCGATCTGAAGCGAATTTGTAGTATATTAGAATCATGAAATATCTATTTGCCCTACTTACAATTCTTTGTTTTCAAGGTGTTTACGCACAGTCCGTTTATACTGTTGACTATGAAAGTCAGGCCGACATCAAGGTTTTTGTGGTTGATTACGAAAGCCAATGCGATTTAAAAGTGTTTAAGCAGAAATATGAATCCAATGCCGATGGAAACGAAGGCAACTGGTACTTCTGTGCTTATGAATCGCAGTCGGACAAAACGATCTTCTTTGTTGACTATGAAAGCCAATCCAATTTAAAAATCTTCTTCGTGGAGTATGAGTCGCAAGCAGGCTGGAAAAACAGCGCCAAGAAGCATTTGTTGTATTAGATTAAATCCCGATTCGCTAGATTTCGAGAGCCTCAATCTACACTCTAATTTCTAGGCAAATAATGCCTTTACCACCTCTACAATTGTTCCGCAGGGAACCAGTTCAATCTTGTAATCTTTCTGGTTGATTCCCTTATTGTATTTGGAAAGAATAATTTTTTCGAAACCTAATTTTTCAGCTTCATAAATGCGCTGGTCGATCCGGTTCACAGGGCGCACTTCACCAGACAATCCAACTTCAGCACACAGAGCAAAATTATTGGAAACCGGCATGTCTGCATTTGACGACAGCACCGCGGCAACAACCGCCAAATCAATCGCAGGATCATCTACTTTAATACCTCCGGCAATGTTTAGGAATACGTCTTTTGCGCCCAGCTTGAAGCCGCAACGCTTTTCCATGACCGCCAGCAACATGTTCAATCGTTTGCTGTCGAACCCGGTAGAAGACCTTTGAGGAGTTCCGTAAGCGGCAGAGCTTACCAATGCTTGCACTTCGATCATCATAGGGCGCATGCCTTCCAAAGTTGCTGCAATTGCAATTCCACTGAGGGAACTATCCGTATTTGTGATCAGTATTTCAGAGGGGTTTTCCACTTGACGTAATCCCGAACCTAGCATTTCGTAAATGCCTAATTCGTTAGTGCTTCCAAAGCGGTTTTTTATGGAACGCAACAAGCGATAGACGTGATTGCGGTCGCCTTCAAATTGCAATACAGCATCTACCATATGCTCCAATACCTTCGGTCCGGCCAACGAACCCTCTTTGGTAATGTGTCCGATTAAGAATACCGGAACGTTACTTTGCTTGGCGAATCGAAGCAACTGAGCCGTAGATTCTCGCACTTGTGAAATACTTCCAGGAGAACTCTCAATATGTGAAGAATACAGCGTTTGAATCGAGTCGATCACCAATAAATTCGGCTGCGTTTGTTCGGCTTGTTTGAAGATGTTTTGTACGTTGGTTTCCGTAAGAATAAAGCAATTATCGTTGAGGATTCCAATGCGTTCTGCACGCATTTTTATTTGTTGATCGCTTTCCTCACCGGAGACGTATAAAACTTTCAACCCGGCAGTAGAAACGGCCAATTGTAACAACAATGTAGATTTACCAATTCCCGGTTCTCCACCAAAGAGAATCAAAGAACCGGGCACCAATCCGCCACCAAGAACCCGATTCAATTCTGAATCGCTCAGTTCAATTCTTGGGTGTTCTTTTTGATCAATCTGATCGATTGCCTGAGGCTTGGCACTTTCTTTGGAACGCGAAAACGCCACCACTTGAGGCACCTGTTTTTGGATCAATTCTTCTACGAATGTGTTCCATTCACTACAGGACGGACATTTCCCAAGCCACTTGGGTGTCTCGTGTCCACAATTTTGACAAAAAAATGCTGATTTTACCTTCGCCATAGGAAGCTTAAAGGTAATACAAACCATCAAACCAATCTTCTCGACAAGCTCGAAGTCCGGTAAAATTTTATTTATGTATTAGGATGACTATCCAGCGAAAGACCTACGTCCCCACTTGCTACACTTACGTTTGCGCTTTTTATTAATGCGCTTGTTTTTACGTGCACCTTTTCCGGGTCCTGGATATTCGTTAAGAACGATTTGAGTAGCCTCTTTAGAAGCGTTTGTTGAGGTCATTTCTGTTGCAGATGCGGAGAACATTAGCAATAGAAAAGCCGAAGAAATAAGGAATTTCATCTTTCTAAAATTTGAGTGTTGTTACATCATAGTAACGGAGAATATTACTATGATATTGCCAAAGGTAACATTTTCAGGGAGTTATTCCTCAATCACCACTTTTTCACGGTACAATTTGTTGTCACTCTCTATTTCCACAATGTAAATTCCGGCAGCCAAATCCATCCATTGAACAATGCTATTTCCGGATACATCGTGTTCCAGAACAACACGCCCAGCGGAGTTGATTAAACGCAAAACACCTACTTTATTTCCTTCTATCACCAGATGATCTTTGGCAGGGTTTGGATATATCACAAATGGGTTGTTCGACAAGGTATTCAGTCCAACGTCAGAATCAAGAGTTAGTAAGAGAATAGCGGTACTATCACAACCATCTGGAAGCGGGATAAGTTGTACGTAAAGACCTGAGCTCGCGATCAATTGACCGTTCCAGTTATAAGCAGATGCAGCATTTATTTCGAGTGTGTCTCCAATTGGAGCATGACTCCCGTCTGATACTGTATTCGTAACGACGTTGGTAAATTCCGTAGCGGTGCCCAAGAAGTCTATTTGTCCTTCGTTTGAGAATAAATCTCCGTGATTCAGTCCTTGAACTTGCTCTATTTCGAATACTACATAGCCAGTGCTTTCAACAGCATTTTGCGACTGCGTAGGAAGTAGGATACTATCAAAATAGAAATCAACAATACTAGGACTAACCCAGTTGAGGTGTATGTCGTCAGAAGCTGCAACTACTCTTAAGGTTGTGGGGTCGAGGTTGCTATCAATCATGTCTCTGACACGAATATCCGTTACAGTAGACGTAAAGTCGTTCTGGAATCGAACGGTGTAGGTCATAAGTTGACTGTTTTCAATATAACCCACATCGCAATCTCCGCGAGGATATACGCGCTTGATCTCCGTTCCAAACCCTGTGGCCACATTGAAGACGTAATTTTTTTCGTTATTCCAAGGGTTGATATCGCCTGTAACAGGATAAATTAGCGCATCGAGAAGAATACTGTCAGCAGGGTTCGCTGCCGCATCTGTGCTTACACTCATTTCAATGATGAAATGCGGCGAATCTTTGTAGAGGTTTGCGTAGTTGTAAATCAAGGAGTCAGAAGTTATCACTGATGGTGACGGCGAAGAATTCACAAATGTCATGAGGGGGTCCAGTTTTACGACAACTTCTCCGTTTTGTGGTGGGCACCCATCGTTGTATGCGTCTATGACCAGATTTGTGGTTTGTCCCCCAAGAAAATTATTAGTAATCACTTGCACGCCGTTATCAAATCCGTTGTCATCAATGTTGAGGGTAACAGTGTCTGTACAGATCACGTTCATGGAGCCGTCTAACATCGATATTACATAGGACGTATCTACATTGCTAGATACCGTAAGAGGTAATGTTGTATCTCCTGTACTCCAAAGGTAATTAACTCCAGGAATGCTTTCTTCGACGGAGATGTTATCTATGCCCCAATTGTCGCAACAGGTTCCGCTTGAATAGAATTGTTCCCAACGGAGCATAGTATTAGGCGATTGTGCTACGGGTGGAATTGAGAAGGTCAATGTACTCCAAGACATATAAGTTGTAGCACCATTTATAATGGATCCGGGAGTCTGTGGATTCACTGGTAATTCAATACCCTCAGGGCTGTAGTAAATCATCTCGTTCCAAGTAGCACCATTGTCGGTACTATACATCAATTATACACCTTCGTTGGTAAGGTCGGGACCCTCGCAAGGTGCGGCTCCACCCTGTACAGCATACACCATGTCGAAACCAACGATACCTCCGTTCGTAAAGTCATATACATTCGACTCGATGAACGGAACACCAGAACCGGCGGTTGATGCCCAGTAGTAAGGTGTATTATCAATTCCCGATCCACAAGGTTGTGAAAAGGTAGATCCACCACCAACAGACCATCCCGTTGGTAAAATTCCGCTGTTGAAATCAACAAAATCCTGAACGTTTGTAAGGGGTTGGGTCGGAACACCATTAAATGTTACTGGGATACCAGCGCAAGTTTCAATATTGTCATCGTCAAAATCTATACATTGAGTAAAACTCATGGACGTCAATATTATCGTGGTAAGCGTGGTAAGCAGTGTTTTCATGTATTAAAGTTAAGTTCAGACTCGTGTTTTCGCAATAAAAAATGCATAATTCTTGTTCATGACAGTCATAATATTGAAGCTTTGGCCTCGTTATTGTAAAAGTTGCCCGGGTTTCAACTACCTTTATTTCATCATTAAAAACAAGAAAATTGAAAAGAATTATAGCAGCCGCGTTATTTATGCTTCCAATGTTGAGTATGGCGCAAGAATTAAGTTTGGATACAGAGAAAGCGACGGTTAGCTTCAACTTTGTAGCAGAAAAAGTGAAAGGAACAGTTAGCGGAATTGATGCAACGTTATCTTTAAACTTGTCGGACTTAGGAAGTTCTACAATTCAAGGAACAGCAGATGTTTCCACACTTTCTACAGGAACTAAAATGCGTGATAAGCACTTAAAATCGGATGATTTTTTCCACGCCGACCAATACCCGAAGATGACGTTTACAAGTTCTTCTGTTGAGAAGAAGGGTGAGCAGTACTTTGCCCATGGAACCTTAACGATTAAGGGAATAACAAAGGATGTATCCTTCAAAATGGAAATGATAGATGAGGTATTGATTATGACCACCATGATTAATGCAGCAGATTATGATGTGTCTCCAAAGAAAGCGGAGAAAAGCCAGGTAGATGTGAAGGTGAAAGTGCCGTTTGCTAAATAAGATACGCTAAAGAAATGTAGAAATGGGTCGAGATTCTCGACCCATTTTTGTTTTACTTATTTACAATTAACCTCTCTCTACAGGTTATTCCATTGCGTACAATTTCTGCTACGTAGATTCCATTTGAAAGATTATCTAGGAGAAGAGTAGAGTTTCCAAAGCTTTTTTCGTTCAAGCTGAACAACCCTTCTTGGTTTCCTTTATCTTCTTCATGATTTTTTCATCGTTGTAAACTCTTATTCAACCATAATAGTGACGAGGTCTCACTCCTTTACGTTGCATTGTGAATGAAAACGAGCATTTTAGAGGCACGTTAATATGTCGCCATGTTTGAATCAATTTCCACAGCCCAAGCGTGAATGCCACCCGTTAGGTTGCTCAATTTATCGAAACCATTTTGTTCCAGAAAAGCAATGGCATTGGCACTTCGAATTCCATGATGACAAACGGCAACAATCGGCTGATTTTTTGGAATGTCAGGAATTCTAGTAGGTATTTGTCCAAGTGGGATATGCAAACTGTTTTCAAACGAGCAAATCTCCAATTCGAAGGGCTCTCGAACATCAAGAATGGTCAGGTTGGGTTGCGCATCGAGAAGTTGCTTCAACTCCTGAACAGTAATCGTTGCTTTTAATTCCATAGCATCGTTTTGAATCGCATCATATGATTCCTCCAGTTTGGTTCTTTCGAAATTGCTTTCATTCCGATTTATTTTTAGCTGTAAATGCTGGTTTTGAAGTAAATCGACCACTTCTACTTGACCACTTAGCACAGAGCCAATTCCCAGAATCATCTTGAGGCATTCGTTTGCCATTCGCGTTCCAACCACTCCCGGTAAAACACCCAAAACGCCCACTTCAGAGCAGTTTGGAGCTTCTTCTGAGGAAGGAGGCTCTGGATACAAACACCGATAGGATGGACCGTTTTGGTAATTAAAAACAGACACTTGTCCTTGAAACTTAAAAATAGATCCGTGCACAAAAGGTTTGCCCAAGATCACACACGCATCGTTGACCAAATAGCGCGTTGGAAAATTGTCTGTTCCATCAATGATGATCTCGAAATCTTGAAGCAATTCCAAAGCATTTTCCGTATTCAAGGCCACTTTGTATGCAACAAATTCCAAGAAAGGATTAAGCTGTTGCAGGCGTTCAACCGCCACTTCTACTTTCGATTTACCGATGTCACCCGTAGAAAAGAGTACTTGTCGTTGAAGGTTGCTTGCATCCACCACATCTTGATCTATAATGCCAATAGTACCAACTCCGGCTGCGGTCAAATATTGAAGAACGGGCGAGCCCAGACCTCCTGCACCTACCACTAGAACTTTAGCAGAATTCAATTTCTGCTGTCCTTCCAGTCCCACATTTTCCAATGAAATGTGGCGTGCATAACGAGCGATTTCTTCTTTATCAAGCATTGCGATTGACTTCACTCAAAAGTACGTTTTCCTCGCGAGCTTTGTATTAACTTTACGCTTCGTGGAAGAAATGGGGTTTTTTGAAACAGTGTGGGAATATGCGCTTGCTACAACGTGGTTAGAATGGGTGGCAGTTCTTACCGGAGTTATATACGTAATTCTGGCGTCGTATCAATCTATTTGGTGCTGGCTCTTTGCCTTTGTTTCTTCCAGTTTATACGTTTATATCTGCATTGCGTTTGAGCTTTATATAGAATCCGGATTGCAATTATTCTATGTGGCTATGGCTATTGTGGGTTGGTTGAGTTGGAGCAATGCAAATAAGAAAAGTTCTGCTGTATCAAAAGAATTATTGGATTCACCCGAATCAAAAACAGTGGTGCAAGTTTGGTCATTGAGAATTCATGCAATAAACATTATTGTCAGTGGTTTGGTTGCGTTTGCTCTAGGCTGGACGTTCGATCAATTTACCAATCAAAGCAATCCTTATATGGATGCATTCACTACGGTTTATAGCTTGCTTGCAACATTTATGGTGACCCGACGTGTATTGGAAAACTGGGTTTATTGGGTTGTTATTGATTTGGTTTCTATCTTTCTATATTCGAGCAGAGAGTTGTATTTATCCTCTGTTCTCTACATGTTTTTCACGGTTCTTGCCGTTTTTGGATTTATTACTTGGTACCGAGCATATAAAAGCGTTCAAACATGATTCGAATTGTATTTACAGGCCCTGAGTCTTCGGGGAAATCAACCTTGGCTAAAGCCGTTTCAGAATTAGTTCAGGGAACCTATATTGAAGAATTTGCACGAACCTATCTAGAAGAAGAAGGTCCAGATTATGATGTCGAAGATTTGGACATCATGGCAAAAGGACATGCCGATGCGATTCGAAATAGTTCTGACGTATTACAATTAATTGATTCGGACTTCATTGTCTTCAAAGTATGGTCAGAGCATAAATACGACTCAGCATCGCCCTTAATTCACCGATTAGTGAGCGAAAATTGGTTTGACTTGCATGTGCTTTGCGCGCCAGATATTCCTTGGGAATCAGATGAGTTACGAGAAAACCCAAGTGATCGCGATGAACTCTTTTTGCGTTACGTGGAAACCTTAGAAAAACTCCGAAAACCCTACATCATTGTGGAGGGCGCGCATGACAAGCGACTAAAAAAGATGGAACAAGCAATCAAGCAATTGCAAAGAATCTCGTAGCTTTGTGTCGTCTCTAAGGGGTGCTATGTCGCAAGACAGGCTGAGATTATACCCATTGACCTGATCTGGATAATGCCAGCGCAGGGATTTGACTTAAAAGCTAATTATTAATTACACAGAGGATTAGCCCCTTGTTCTTGTTAAACATTTTCTATGAAAACAAGAATAGTAACTATGATCTGTGGCCTTTTACTTGTGCCACTGGTCTCATTTTCACAATCAATTTCCGGAACTGTAACGGATGAAGAAGGAGCTCCAATTTATGGAGTAAAAATCCACATTAAAGAAACCTTCCTAGGAACCTACACCGACCCTGAAGGCAAGTATGCAATCAATGATGCCCCAGAAGGATACGAAATTGTATTCAGCAAGGACGGATATGAAACTATATCGAAATTTGTTCCGGGTGAGTCCAAGGCTCTTAATGTTCAATTGAATTACTCAGTGCAAAACCTGAAAGAGATCGCCGTTATTCAAGTAAGGGCCGATGAAAGAACACCAACGACTTACCAAAATCTGGATCAAAAAGAAATTGACAAGCGCAATTTCGGACAGGATCTACCCATGTTGTTGCGTTTTACGCCATCTACGGTTTCTACTTCTGATGCTGGAGCAGGGGTTGGGTACACGGGAATTAGAATTCGAGGAGTTGATCCAACGCGTACCAATGTTACCATCAACGGAATTCCACTAAATGATTCGGAATCGCACGGGGTTTTCTGGGTAAACATGCCCGACTTCGCTTCCTCAGCACAATCCATTCAAGTGCAACGAGGGGTAGGAACTTCTGCCAACGGAGCCGCTGCTTTCGGAGCAAGTATCAACATCAACACCAACAAATCAAGATCTGTTGCGTACGGAGAAATTGACAATGGTTATGGTTCGTTTAATACTTGGCGCCACACGGTTAAAGCTGGAACGGGGTTGATTAACAATAAATTCTCCATGAACGCGCGTCTTTCGAAAATCACTTCGGAAGGGTATATTGATCGTGCTTCTTCGGATCTGAAATCGTTCTACTTGGATGGAACATGGCAAGGAAAGAGAAGTTCACTAACAGCAAATATTTTCAGCGGACAGGAACGCACGTATCAATCTTGGTATGGAACACCGCAGTCTGTAATTGAGGGAAATGAAGCGGATATAATTTTATATGCTGACCGAAACGGAATATCGGGTGCAGATCGAGATAACTTGTTGAATTCAGGTCGTACGTATAACTTCTACACCTATGAAAACGAAGTGGACAACTATCAGCAAGATCATTATCAATTGCACTTTACGCATCGCTTCAGTTCAGTCCTGAAGCTAAACTTAAAGGGGCATTACACGCGCGGACGAGGTTACTTTGAGCAGTTCCGAGAAGACGATGATTTCTTAGATTACGGATTGCAGCCATTGATTCTTACGAATGATACCGTGACTTCGGGAGACTTCATTCGTCGCCGTTGGTTGGACAATCATTTCTATGGAGGAATATTCTCCTTGAATTATGAGAAGGGGAATTTTGATTTAGTAGCAGGGGGAGGTGCAAACCAATATATTGGAGGTCATTTCGGAGAGATTATTTGGGCCGAATATGCATCGAACAGCGAACTGGGAACAGAGTACTATAACAACGATGGTAATAAGTTCGAAGCACAATCATATGTGAAGGGAACGTACCGCTGGAATCGGACAACCTTCTTTGCAGATGTTCAATACCGCCATATCGCATATGATTTCTTAGGAATTGATGAGGTGAACGGATCGTTGCAAGAGGTAACGCAGCAGGCCGATTTCAACTTCGTTAATCCAAAAGCTGGTTTTATGATTGACTTCAACAGTTCGAACAATGCATACTTATCAGTGGCGATGGCAAATCGTGAACCCGTTCGTGCCGATTTCCGTGAGAACACACCCGAAAATCGACCGGTACACGAGCAGTTGATTAACCTAGAAACAGGATATCGATACAAGTCGCGCAAATTCATAGCGAACGCGAACTTCTACTACATGATGTACAACAATCAGTTGGTGCTAACGGGCCAGCTTAATGATGTTGGTGGATACACAAGAACCAACGTAGATGACAGCTACCGTGCAGGGATTGAATTGGATGCAGGGTACAAACTGTTGAAGAACTTGAGCATTGCCGGTAACTTGACCTTGAGTCAAAATAAGATTACTGAATTCATAGAATACTTAGATTCATACGATGCAAGCTTCAACTATTTAGGACAGGCAGAAATTGTACATACGAACACAGACTTGTCGTTCTCACCAAATGTCATTGCAGCGTTAGGATTGGATTACCAACCCGTGAAAGGTTTGGAGATTGGAATTACTTCGAAGTACGTCGGTCAACAGTTTCTGGACAATACTTCTTCAGAGGACCGAAAAATCAACGCATACAATTTTTCTAACTTGCGCTTGACGTACACCATCAAAGATGTAGTTTTCAGAGAAATTACAATCGGAGTTCAGGTGAACAACGTTTTCGATCAATTGTTTGAGAACAATGGATATACTTGGGGGTACGACGTTGATGGTGACAGAACGATTGAGAACTTCTATTATCCGCAAGCGGGTAGAAACTTTATGACACGATTGACGATTAAATTGTAAACAGCGGAGTTAACTACAAACTCAGACTACACTAGACCCCGGTATCTCGACATTTTTCGATGATCCGGGGTTTTTGTTTTACTAAAGTGGAGTGAGATTTGAGGCATTCAATGTTCGCTAGAAACGTAAGCTAATTAGCCATTTGGCTAACTAGCAAATTGGCTTATTCTAGTAATTGCCGAAAATTTTGGTTATCTTTTTGTGTCGGGTCATTACCAGCGGCATAACACCAAGTGGTTAAGGGCAGGAACGCCCCTTCAAACTAATACAATGGGCGTTTTACTCTTCCATTGAATTGCCAAGATTGTACAGTGCCTTCATAACTTGACAAATCTCTTCTCGTTCTAGGGTTTCCATGAAATAATCATATGCCTCGCCCAATTCGTTGTTAATTTGATCTTCCACTCTATCGCTGAGGTCGTGAGATGAGTCGCAGTCTTCCACTTTTTGTTCGAAGGCGTCAGAATCCATGCTTTTAAAGGCCATTAAGAAATCTTCCATTTCCTCTGAGGTCATTTCAGTAAGCATTTCCTGTACTTCCAACATTGCTTCTTCTTGCCCTTTTTCGTCCATTAATAAAATAACGCCAGCCACTTCGGGGTGCAGCTCATCAATCAATTCATCAACACAACCACACACGGAAATTGCATAATCGTCGATACTGTTTTTGGCTTCTTCAGAAAGTTGTCCAAAAGATACAAAGGGAAGGAGTAGTAGGGCAATTAATGTCGTTTTCATAGCCCGAAAATAATAATTTACTACGTTTTGTTTTCTCGAAATACGCGATTTAGGCGTACATCCATTTCAAAATAGTGCATTTCTCGATCTACAGACATTCCATTCTTCTCGCCCACGTTTTGAGAGGCGACATTGTCCACCTGAACTACAGAAACCAAGCTTTCTTTAGACGTATTTTCAAAGGCCCAATTTTTAAAATGAACGGACTGTTCCGTCGCATAGCCTTTACCCCGTGCATGAGGAAGCAAAGCATAGGTAATCTCCCATTCTCCAGCGATCATATCATCCGTACGCGCAATAATTCCCCCCACACCGATGAATTTTCCGGTATCCTTCTCAATAATTGCAAGTTGTCCAAGAGAACCGTTTTTCTGCCGTTCTATTTGTCTGCCAATCCATGAATTGGCCTTTTCTTGGGTATTCATGGTCTTGTACTTGCCAGATAACATCCCTACAAACTCGAGTACGGCGGTTTCATGAAAAAAAGGCTCCCATAAAACGAAGTCATTTTCTTCGAAAGGACGGAAAAAAAGGCGCTCGCTTTCTTGGCCTTGATAATAACGTTTGCGTGTTTCTTCGGTGGGTTGCATTTTATCTAATTTCGTTCATTACAAAAGAGCTGCGTACGTTCACAATACTCGGAATTGTGGTTAATTTATGTCGTAGAAACCGCTCATACGTTTCCATGTCTTGAATATCGATCATTAGCGCATAATCGTGGTCTCCGGCAATATGATAGCAAGATACCACTTCTGGTAATGCGATGATTTGTTCTTCAAAGCGCTGGAGTAATTCCAGGTTGTGCTCTTTCAACGACACATAGCAAAACACGCGAAGTTCTTTGCCAATTTTCTTCTTGTCGAGCTCTACGGTATAGCGTCGGATAATGCCTTCCCGCTCAAGCTTTTTAATGCGTTCGTAGGTAGGAGTAACACTCAAACCCACCTGCTGCGCAATTTCTTTTGTGCTTAGCTTCGCATTCTCTTCCAGAATTTCCAATATGGCTCTATCAATCGCATCCATGTAGATAATTTTTCTAAATCGGTATAGAAATTAATTGAAAATAAGAAAATAGAATTACATACCGTCACTAATACAGTAAAATTGTCTATGATCTTGACTCGTATTAGTTCAATTCATAGGTTTGATTTAAAATCATAGAATTATGGATTACT
The DNA here is from genome assembly GCA_015665275.1 of Flavobacteriales bacterium. Classification (GTDB taxonomy): domain Bacteria; phylum Bacteroidota; class Bacteroidia; order Flavobacteriales_D; family Crocinitomicaceae; genus UBA4466. The sequence continues at coordinate 47,573 of JADFAL010000066.1, forward strand.
CGAATATGCGCCCCGAAAGTTTGATGATGAGTTACGGATACAAACCTTCTTTATCCGAAGGAGCGATCAAATGTCCTATTTTCCAAACATCCACTTTTGTATTTAACAATGCCATGGAAGGAAAACGATTTTTCGAAGTGGCGTACGGATTGCGCGAGAAAGACCCCAGTGAAGAGTTGGGATTGATCTACAGCCGTTTGAATAATCCCGATTTGGAGATTTTAGAAAACCGATTGTGTTTGTGGGATGAAGCCGAAGACGCGGCCGTTTTCGAAAGCGGAATGTCAGCAATTTCAACATCGATGTTGGAGTTTATGGAACCGGGTGATTTGTTATTGTACAGCAAGCCAGTATACGGAGGAACGGATCACTTCATCAATCACTTCCTGAAAAAACTAAATATAGAGTCTGTAGGTTTTCTAGCCTCCGATTCGAAAGAGGATATTATCAATAGAATCAACGCTACGGGAAAAGGCGATAAATTGGCTATGATTCACATTGAAACGCCAGCAAACCCAACGAATGCCGTTATTGATATTGAGATGTGTGCCGAGATTAAGGAACATTTCCACACCGATGAAAAGCAAATTGTATTGTCCGTTGACAACACCTATATGGGACCCTTGTGGCAGCACCCCTTGAAGCACGGAGCCGATTTGGTTTTGTATTCTGCAACGAAATATATTGGTGGGCATTCTGATGTTATTGCTGGAGCTTGCCTAGGCTCTAAGGAATTGATGGCGCGGGTGAAAGGACTTCGAACTTTCATGGGCAACATGGCAGGGCCATGGACAGGTTGGCTGTTAATGCGAAGCCTCGAAACGCTCAAAGTCCGCATGGACCAACAAGCCACAAATGCACGTCACATCGCAAAGTTTTTAGATGCGCACCCAATGGTTGAACGCATCTATTATTTGGGAGAAATGGCAGCAAATGGCTCGGATGAACTGAAGGCTATCATTAACAATCAATTCGAGTCGCATGGAGCGATGATCGCGTTTGATATTAAGGGAGGAGAGAGAGAAGCATTTGCTTTCCTAGATAACTTGAAATTGATGCGTTTGGCGGTATCCTTGGGGGGAACGGAAAGCTTAGCAGAGCATCCACAAACCATGACGCACGCAGACGTTAGCCCAGAAGATAAAATTGCGATGAACATCACCGAAAAACTAGTCCGATTGTCGATTGGCGTGGAGAATTACGAAGATCTAATCGCCGATGTAAGTCAGGCGTTGGATAGTGCAAGCGATGTTATGTCGATTGATGAAAAACTCATGGTTCAAAGATAATCGAACTTCTTTTTTCACCCCTGACATAATCTGACAGTAGGCCAAATTAGATTTGCTCAACGTTTAACAAATCTATTTTAATATGAAAAATCCTACAAGCTGGTTTGATATTCCAGCAACAGACTTCGAAAGAGCAAAGAAATTTTACACGACAATTCTAGAAATTGAACTGGAAGATTATCCAATGCCTGATGGTAAGTACGCACTCTTCCCACACAACAGAGATGCACATGGAGCAAGTGGAGCAATTCTTCAAATGGCGGATGCAAAGCCTTCTATGGACGGTGTGACAATCTACCTCGATGGTGGAGAAGACTTGAATCTTCCTTTGGGAAGAGTTGAAGCTGCGGGCGGAAAAGTCATTATGCCCAAAACTCAAATCGGGGAGAATGGCTTTATGGCGTTGTTCGCAGATACGGAAGGAAACAAATTGGCCTTCCATTCAATGAATTAGAAATCAAATGGATAGCGGACTAAATCAGAGGGTTCGCTATCTTTGGTATTATGTCACAGTTATCAAGACTCATATCCATCTTAACACTCCTCCGCTCCAAAAGAGTTTCAAAAACGGAACTTTCCGAAAAGTTTGAGGTAAGCGTTCGAACGATCTACCGAGATATCCGAAAATTGGAGGAATCCGGTGTTCCTGTAATAACCATTGACGGTAGAGGATATACTTTGTTGGAAGGATATAATGTAGCTCCGGTTCAGTTTACTGAGAAACAGGCCAATGCACTAATTACCGCCCAGCATTTAGTAAATCAAACGCATGATGCTTCCTTTATGGAGCATTTCGATGAGGCGATGGTGAAGATCAAATTTGTTTTTCGCTCTTCGATTCAAGAAAAAAGCGAACGATTGAGTGAGAAAATACACGTCGTCGACCTTTTCTGTCCGGGCTATCGTAGTGCGTATCGGTGATAGTATTTTCCAAAAATGCATTGTTTAGAAAAGCATTGGAATCTGCTGTGACTTTCGAATCAAAGGGGTTGGAAAGTGCTGTGGCTGAAGTAACCGTTCCATTCTCAGCGGAAAAGTAAATGCCACTTAGAATTGCCATACCCGCGCTTGTTCCACCAATAACGATGTTGCGCAGTGCTAGTCCTTCATTGATCAAACTATCAATAGCCGTATTGCGCCAGTAAGAGATGTAGTCCCATTGATCGCCTCCAGCAAACCAAATGGCTTCTGCCTGAGAAATTTTTTGTTGTACGTAAGCCTCATTACTTGCCGATGCATCATTGAAGACAATCGTTTCCACCGAGTTCACAGTAATCCCAAGTTGATTGTAGAGATAATCGTTGTATCCGTCTGACCCACTAGCGCGCAAGACCAATACATCGCCTCCGTCGGCCCGGTTCAAAAACCACTTCATCGCTTCGTCTTCTTCCGTAGCGCCACCCATTAGACAAACGCCACCCTGCGGAGACGTGGATATATCAATATTGTTTCCCGTAAAGTAGGAGTTGTAATTTTGGGCGTGTACCGATGTGGCACCGGTTACCAATAGAAGCAGAAGTATAAGTTTCATCAAAAAAGGTTTCTCTGTCTGTTAGAATTTGTTAGCTGAACATTTGTGTTCCATGCGCCGCCCCTAGGAAGAACATGATGAGCCCAAGCCCAACGCCTATCCAAGCTATATTGTGCTTTTTAATTGCAGGGATTATGCTCAACAGAAAGGCGATAATACCTGTCAACATTACAATTGGTCCAAAGTCGATCACAGCTTCCATTGCTCTCATATCCATTTGGTGTTGAGCACTTCCGATATACGCTTCGTATGGGCTTGTATTCCACCGAGCCATTGCAATTTCTCTGGCCGGTACAAGCACAAATTGTAAGTATCCTCCAAGGATTCCAGCAATAGCGCCAAGGATGGTTCCAATGATTCCGAGAATTTTCATAAAGCATTCGTTTTGATTAAGATAGCAAAAAACTACTTCATCAGTTGACCAATATCTCGAACGATTACCACCCCTGATCGACGTCCTGTTTTTTGCGTCAAATCTTCGGCAGTGCCCGCATCAAATTCCTTTTCGCGGTATTCGGTTTTGTCCTTATTGTCTCCAGTAATTACTTGACCAGCACTCCGAGAACTCGTGGTAGATTCGCTTTTGTCTTTGTAGGCCGTCCAACTGCGAGAAGAACCATCCGATACGCGCTGCACCTTTCCTGAGGCTGCATATTTTAAGGTGGTTAACTCGAATTCTTTTCCGTGATCGTCCGATTCTGTGTCGTTAATTTTCTCAATTTCCGTAGATTCTGTCACTTGCACCTGATCAAATGTCACGACGAACTCTCCACCGGATTCCACAATGATTACATTTTCCGTTCCGCCCAACTCATTCTTCACGCCACGAATAAATGCCTCAACGTATTGTTCTTGAGTCATATTCGTTGTAAAGTTTGAGTTTCCGGTATTGGAAATAACAACAGGTACGTTTCCTGAAATTTCCACTTTTACTTCCCGGTCAATTTTCGATTTCAAGTTCACATAACAACTTGAAAATAACAGGGAAATTGGAAGTGCTAGCGCGATGAGTTTGAGGCGTGTTTTCATATGTAAGTTGGTTACTATCACGAATATACAAGATTTGCGATAGTTGCGAACGGCTTGCGGTCAGAATTCCTTAGTACATTTAGTGCTTCAAATCAGGCTATGAGTGAACGGCATCCGCATCAACAAGAACTTCTGGAGTGTATTTCGTTGGAAATGCAAGAACAGGAATCACGATTTCAATTCAAGGACGGATTAGGACTAAAACAGTTGAAATCGAAAGGATTGGCGCTGCACCCGATTAAAGTCACGCGAAAATATTTCGGGTATGCTGAGTATCCCGAATTTGAGTATCACCTGCCATTTGCTATGGAAACGGATGCTTTTAAACCGAATGCCGCCATTGAGTGTTTGATCGAGGATGAAGAATCCGTAAAAGGGATCTTTCTGGGAGGAACGGGCAGAAAAGGAGCCATTCGATTGTATGCGCCAGAGTTTCCTGATTGGGTGGAAGACAAAGATGTTGTCATCAAATTGGCCCCCGATCATCATACGGAAGGCATTATGAAAGAGGCGGTGAAAGCCATTTCAGAAGAACCTAGAATGAAGAAGCTGTTCGAGGCCATTCACGGTGAAGATTCTTTTGGTGCAAAGCCGGTAAACCTTACTTCTATTGACAACGACCGACTGAATGAAAGTCAGAAAGATGCGGTCGCGGCCATGGAACTAAACGAAGACTTATTGCTGGTTCATGGACCTCCGGGAACGGGCAAGACGACGACACTCGTTGCCGGAATTCAACAATTGGTTGAAGCAGATAAAAGTGTGTTAGTTACGGCACCAAGCAATGCAGCGGTAGATCATATCGCGAAGGAATTACTGAAGGCAGGAGTGAACATTTTGCGGGTTGGAAACACATTGAAGGTGGATGACGCGATTTACCCGCACACTTCGGAAGGTGGAATGCAAGGTTCGAAAGAGCAAAAGCAGATCAAGAGGTTGAAGATTCAGGCCGAGGAACTTCGAAAAATGGCGCATCAGTACAAACGCAATTTTGGGAAGGAAGAGCGCATGCAGCGTTCGCTGTTGTTCAAAGAAGTGAAGCGAATTCGAAAAGAGAATAGAGATATCCGCACGTACTTCGATGAGAAGTTGATGGATGCCGCTCAAGTCATTCTAGGAACTCCGGTGGGGTTGAAGAACAACGTGGATGAAAGTGCCAAGTTTGATGTGCTGGTAATGGACGAAGCAGGCCAGGCATTGGAACCTCTTGCTTGGGCCATTTTCCCGTTGGCTGATTCCTGGGTGTTGGCTGGAGATCCCTTTCAATTACCACCGACGGTTTTTTCACAAAAAGCCACTGCTTATGGATTCAACACCTCCATTTTGGAGCACTGTTTTCGGAAGGCTCAAAACGTGTTTCTATTGGATACGCAATACCGGATGCGCCAATCTATTTCGCAATTTTCAAGCGAATATTTCTATAGTGGAAAATTAAAGACACCAAATCACTTAAATGACTCAGGAGATCATGTTGCGTATTTTGACACAGCCGGAACTGGTTTTGAAGAAAAATCGGGAGAAGACGGAACAAGTCGTATCAACGAAGGTGAGTTGGACATTATCGAGAAGTTAATGGTGTTACAGGGATTGCAACCAGAGAAAACAGCATTCATTTCACCGTATTCTGGGCAGGTGGCGTTGGCCAAAGACCGTCTGGATTCGAAAATGCGCATCAGCACCATTGATAGTTTCCAAGGACAAGAAAGCGAAGTCGTTATTATATCGCTCGTGCGTTCGAATGCCGAGGCCGAAATCGGGTTTTTGAAAGACTACCGTCGAATGAACGTGGCGATAACTCGTGCCAAAGAACGGCTGATTGTTATTGGTGATAGTGCTACTATCGGACAAGACAAATTCTACGGAAAATTCCTTGAGTTCTTGGAAGGAATTAATGGCTATAAAAGTGCCTGGGAGTTGATGTAGAAAAAGCGCCCCATTTCTGAGACGCTTTCTTTTTGCATATATAATTGAATTGCTGCGATCCCAGATTTCCATCGGGACTTCCATGAGCAATAATTTGGACCCTGTTTTTCCTTTCAAGGTGATTTTATCCGTGTCCCAGACACCATAGCCGTCGCGTTTGGAAAGATCTTGATCGTTAACGCTCAAATCACCCTCCAGAACGAATGCATACACACCATTTCCTTTGTTGTGAAGATCGTATTCCAGCTCCTTGTCTTCCGTGAAATTGGCCATGCTGAACCAAGCATTTTGGTGTACCCAAACGCCTAGATCGTCTGTATTTGGCGATAGGATTTGCGACAACTCGTTATCTTTAACTATGTCTTCAATCGCAATTTGATCGTAGCGCGGTTGTACATTCTTTTTGTTTGGAAACACCCAGATTTGCAAGAACTGTACCTCTGCATCCTTGTTTTTGTTGTATTCGCTATGAGCAATGCCAGTTCCGGCGCTCAATACCTGAACATCACCTTCTTTAATCACCGCTAGGTTTCCCATACTGTCTTTGTGCTCAAGGTCACCAGACAATGGAATCGAGATGATTTCCATGTTTTCATGCGGATGCGTTCCAAATCCTTGTCCACCCGATACCTTGTCATCGTTTAAAACACGAAGGGCACCAAAATGAACACGCTCCGGATTGTAATAATTCGCGAAGCTAAAAGTGTGATTGCTTTTCAACCATCCGTGGTCTGCGAAACCTCGGGTATCTGCTTTGTGTAATACCGTATTCATAATTTCTCCTTTATATAGATGAATGTTTTGTGCGTATTTTCTATTACAAATATAATAATAATTACCCAGGTAACAAATGCGATGGTTTTTATTTTTATTAATGGAGACTCAATGTGAAAAGTCATCATTTGGAATTGGTTATCTTTGTAAGAAACCAAAAAGCTAGTTATGAATTTCAAGAGAGCCATACTTTTAATGCTGCTTGCCTTACTTTCGTTTAATAGTGCAGCGCAAGAGGTAAAAATCGGTTATACCAATATTGAACTGTTGCTGGCTTACATGCCGGAAGCAAAGCAAATGGAAGCACAACTGAATGCCTATCAGCAGCAACTAGGAAAACAACTTCAAACGAAGCAATCATACGGACAGAGTCGACTGGGCGAATACATGGAAAAAAAGGAGGCGGGCCTGCTATCGCCGCAGGAAGATCAGCTATGGCAACAAGAATTACAGAAATTGGACTCTGAGATTACAAAATTTGCATCCGATGCAGAGGAAAAACTACTGGCAAAAAGAGAGGAACTGTTGGCGCCTATTCTTGAAAAACTTCAGAAAGCAATTGATGATGTGGCTGAGGAGAAAGGGTATACGTATTTGCTGAATCAAACGAATTCTTCTGGAGTTTCCACCATTTTATATGGACCAGATGAGAACGACGTGACAGAAGCAGTTATGAAGCAGTTGAACATTCAGATTCCAGAAGAGTAAGGTTATGAAAGGTTTATTATTTGCAATACTGTTGATCTCGAGTGCTTTTGTTCAGGCTCAAACGAAGGTGGGTTTTACAAATGTAGAGTTGATCATGACGTACATGCCAGATGTAGACGTATTAAATAAATCTCTCGATGAATATGCGCGAAGGAAATCCGATGGGATCACCAGGAAAAAATTGCAACTTGCAGGATTGATCCAGCAATACGAAGAAAAGTCAAAATTGGCTTCCTTTTCAGGCTCAAAAGAAGAAACTGACCTGGTAACTGAGATCACAGTGCAGGAGAAATTGATTAAAGCCAAAGAAGAAAATTTTCCGCTTGATGTTCAAGACAAGAAAAGTCAATTACTATCGCCAATTCTTAATAAGATCCAGGCTGCCATTGATGCTGTAGCCGAAGAAAATGGATACACTTATATTCTCAATCAAACGTCTGGATCCAATATTTTGTACGGTGTAAAACAGTACGACGTCACTGATAAAATTGCCGCTAAGTTGGGCATTGAGATTTCAGAATAGTCATTTTAGAACTTTGATAACGTGAAAAGGGCTCGCAATTTTATGTTGCGAGCCCTTTTTAAAAAAGAGTATCGTAAGAAGTTTTTCCGAGATTTAATCGATTACTTGCTCCTCAACTTTAGTAGAAGTAACTTGTTCTTCGTTAGCTCCATTTGGAGTCTCGTATTGAGAAGTACCGGCAGGAACCGGAGCCGTGCTTTGAGCAGCCCCGTTTTCTACGTTTTCGTTGTAGAACATTCCTGAATTAGCAGGCTGTCCGTACAATTCAGGGTTAAGGTATTTTCCTTGACGGTCACCTTCTTTCTCCACAACTGCTTCTCTTTCATTAGGGTTTTGTTGCAAGTACTGGTCGTTACGATCTGCATAAACTGTCCACGATACTTTCGTATTTGGTGCTCCGGCTACGATGAACTGATTTCCTTGAATTTCCTGAAGAACGTATGGTTGTTGCGGTGTTCCAACACCAGTCAATTGGTAAGTTGGGTTGATATTGATGTCATCGAAGTACGTTGGCAATTCAACAACAGCTTGTCCGTTTGCGTCTAGCTCAACCATTCCTCGGTACATGTTCAATACCTCATTCGATTCTATAGAGAAATGCTTCAACATTTTGTTTTGCGGATCTTCCGGGTGGTCGATAATGAATGTTTTTGTTCCTGTTGCAGCCATGTTTCCTTGTGAGAAAACTCCGTACCAGTTTCCTGTTCCCAGCACACCAATTCCCCATCCAGCGGCTGGCGCTGAGAAACCTGAAACACCAATATGATCGGCAACATCTGTTCCGGTGTACGAGAAGTCTGCAACCGAGATTGTACCTGTAATAGTGTTGTTCTGGTTTTGTCCAACGATAACTCCAGACTGACCATTGTGAATTCCGAAGAAGTTTGGTTCTGTATTCGTTGCTGCTGTTAGGTTTACTTCTAGACCACGTCCGTCAGCACCATTGTGTGTAATAACTCCTCCGTGACCAACACCCCACTGTGTACCTGCAAAAACACCACCGCTGATGATTCCTCCACCAATTGCTGTTTGCGTGTTTACGACACCATTGAAAGCGAATCCGTCACCTCCGGTAGTTGGAGCCGTCATATTGTCAACGTTCGTGAAAATATATCCATCCGCGTCAAACCCACCGCCTGCAAAAGTCAAATCTCCCGTACCACCAGCTGTTGATACGTCATTAATGTGGCTAATTGTATTTGAAGCAATTACGTTCCAGCTTCCGAACCCAGTACCTGATTGGTCAATTAGCAATCCTGTACCTGAACCAGAATGATTCACACGGTATCCGTTTCCAGTTCCTGAATGGAAAACCCAACTTCCGTTACCTGGACCAACATGGTTGATCTGCTGTCCGGAAAGTCCATTTGTAGCCAAAGAGATATCAATAAATTGACCCGCACCTGCGTTAGTGTGGAAAATAGATTGACCATTTCCTGTACCATCCTGAACAACCTGAATACCGTCAGCTGTAGAAGTTGCGTTATTCATGTTTAGGTTGATTCCCATACCTGCACTGGCATTAGGAATGAAAACCGAGGATGAGGTATTCGCAGCATTGGAAGGAAATACAAGAAGTCCGTTTCCTGCCGTACCTGATACATCAGATCGGATACCTGTTACATTTGCTGTTTGGCTTACGTGTAGTTTCGTTGCTGGTGTATTGATTCCAACTCCAACGTTTTGTGCCATTGCTGCAGGAGCCATAAGGAAGCTCATTACTGCAAGCGTGAGAATTTTGTTATTCGTTTTCATCTGTTTGATAGATTAGTTCTTAATAAGTCGTTTAGTTATAGATTTTCCGGAAAGTTCATCGCGTAGTTCTACGATATAGACTCCATTGGCCCATTCGTTAGAAGCGAGATTAACTATGGTGTTTCCAGAATTTAGTAGCAATTTTTGTTCGTGTACCAACTGTCCTGATGCTGTCATTACAGTCATAACAATGGACATCTGCTGATCTGCGTGAATTGCAACAGCAGTGTTGGACGTTGTTGGGTTCGGATAGATGGAAACCGCGTTTTCATTGAATCCTTCACCATATCCATCAATACTTGCCACCACAGATGGTGTGTATTCAAACGATCCATCCAAATCAACGCTACGCACGTGGTAATAGTAATGCTGGAACCTACGTACATCGTAATCTTCGTGTTGGTAGCTTAAAGTATTCGTTGTATTTCCTTCAGCATCCAAGGTTGCAATTAATTCGAAGTCTATTCCATCTTCAGAACGCTCCAATTCGTAGTGACTTAAGTTTGACTCTGAAGCTACGTTCCAAACCACCTTGATGTGATCTTCAACCCCTACGGCGCTAATGTCGATCAACTCAATTGGGAGTGCTGAGGTTGTCGCTGCTACACCAAATTCGCTGAATCCATTGAATCCACTTCGCGACAATCCAACAGGAGAAGGGCCACAGTCGTTTGCAGTTCCCTGGAAGGTGTTGTCTTTTGTGATAATCCAGACAGGCGCGGTAATCAGGTTGTCATCCTGAGGGTATACGGTAACCCCATAGGTTCCTGCACCCGTTCCGGTTATGTCATTCAAGATCCACTCTCCGTGATCAGAACCACCCCAATAATCGATAAATTCTCCCGAACATTCCAACCCTGCAATTCCAGCATTGGAACTTGCTGTTTCGAAGAATCCTGTGATTACGTCGTAGTTATTGGCATTGAAATCCAATAGAACGTATTGCATTCCGCGTTGAGCCCCAGCTCCTGCAGGTTCCAAACCAACAACATAGTTGTACTGTCCTCCGAGTGCGCTAACAGCTCTACGAAGGTTTCCCTGAACGTATCCAGCATCAACACCAGACATATTTCCATTCAAGGATACAGTATTGTTAGCGAGTGGCCCCAACCCTGTCGCGGGATTCATAACACCAAAAACTGCCGTGTATGCAGAACCGTTTGCCGGATAAGTTATCGGGCCTGTAGCGTTAATATCATGCGTTACAATTCGGTTGTAGGTTGCTCCTGCGTTGAAATCAACACTGTTTCTTACGTCAGCGATATTTCCCGTTCCAACCAAATAAACAATTCCCTGATCGTTAGCCAATTCCAAATTATAGAACGATCCGTCGTTAACGCCTGTTGCTGCCTGTCCACCACGCACTGCGTAGCTTCCTTGGATAAACTGGCGTTCACCGGTGTTCACATCGGAGTTTTCCACTCGATAGATTCCTGTACCGCTTTGTTGAAATAAGTTGTCAGAGTAAGAGTGCCCCTGAACTTTGATAAGCCCGTTGTTTTGAAGATTGCCAGTGGCTTCACGCATGTGAACGTCTCCCCAAACATGCACTTCAGCTCCTGCTTGAACGTGGATGAGTGCCCCATCGTTATACAGCTCATTATTGTGCTGAGCACCGAGGTTACCCACAAAAGCAAACGAGGCCAAAAGGTAGTAATACTTTCGCTTCATTTAGTTAGTTATTAGTCGTAATGTACGCGCAAAAATACGGACATAACTACATATAAACCAAACGACTAAACCAATTAGCAATGTTTAGCCCACTAATTTCATAGGGTAATTGCTTCCGCATCCCTTTGTATACAGGCGGTACAGCGACATATTTAATATTCGAATAATTCCTATTAATTGAACGAAATCACGGTTGAATGTTGTTTTTAAAACGACAAATAGGTCAAATTATACGATAAGTGTGGCGTAAAGAGTAGCGCCGTTACTACTTAGATGCCTCGCGCACATCTTTGATGTTCAATTGTAAACGTTCACGGTCATTCCAGCGATTAATTTCGAGCGTATAGACAACATCAAACGGAACACCTGATGCAACCAAGTCCGCTTTTTCCGCCATATTGAAGCCAATACCCTCCATGATCAAATCGGAATTGGGTTGCGTCATGGACATTTTCAGGTGGGCGCCTTTCAATACGCGCAATTCAGTGCTGAAGACATTTTTGGATAGAAATACGGGCTTCATATTTCCCGGTCCATGAGGCTCAAATTGACGCAAGATTCGCTTTAGCCTCGGAATTTGCAGTCTATTTTCTTCTGGTTTAAATATTTGTTCGAAGGAGAGCTCCAAATCAACGACTTGTTCTTCCACCAACATTTCTGGGGTCAATGCTTTGGCGGCAACCGCTTCAAATTTAAGTGCAAAGGCATCCAAATTTTCTTCTTTTAGAGTTAATCCCGCGGCATGGAAGTGTCCACCGAATTGCTCCAGAAGTTCAGAGCATTGTTCTAAGGCATCGTGTAAGTTGAAGGCAGCGACGGATCGCGCGGAACCAGTGATCAATCCATTAGATTTGGTTAAAACGACGGTTGGTTTGTAGTGCTTTTCAATAATGCGCGATGCAACAATTCCTACAACGCCTTTGTGCCAAGTGTCTTGATATACGATGTTGCAATGTCTATCCTTGGAGGCTGTTTCCAATTGCTCCAGCGCCTCCTCGGTAATTTCTTTGTCCAGTTCGCGGCGTTCGATGTTATCGGCATTAATCTCTCCGGCAATTTGTTGAATTTCATCCTGATCTTCGGAAATCATCAACTGAACCGCATGTCTTCCAGAACGAAGGCGACCGGCGGCATTAATGCGCGGAGCAATATTGAAAATCACATCGGTTAAATTTACGGGCATTTGTTTCTTTGCCAAATCGAGCAATGCTTTGAAAGCTGGCCGGGGATGACTGTTCAATCGCTCCATTCCATGAAAGCAAAGCGTTCGGTTTTCGCCCGTAATTGGGACGATATCAGCACCGATACTTACGGCAAGAAGATCGAGATGACTGAATAAAACATCTTGATTCCAATTGTTGACTTCGCTCAATCCTTGTAAGAGTTTGAACCCAACTCCGCATCCAGAAAGTTCTTTGTAGGGATAGTCGCAATCCGATCGTTTCGGATCTAAAACAATCGCCTCTGGAAGTTTAGCACCCGGCTCGTGGTGATCGCAGACAATAAAATCAATTCCCTTCGAACTAGCGTATTCCACTTCCTCATTGGATTTGATTCCGCAATCCAACGAAATGATCAAAGAAACATCGTGCTCTTCGGCTACATCAATCCCTTTTTTGCTGACTCCGTAACCTTCTGAATAGCGATCTGGAATGTAGTAATCGACGGGCAGCGTACCTTTAAGGAAAGTGTGTAGCAGCGCGACAGCGGTGGTTCCGTCTACATCGTAATCACCAAAAAGGAGTACTTTTTCTTGTTGATCAATGGCTTCTTGCAAGCGTTCTACCGCAGCGTCCATGTCCTTCATTAGAAAAGGGTCGTGCAGCGAAGAAATATCCGGTCGAAAGAAGGTGTGTGCTGCATTGTATGTGTCTATTTTCCGTTGTAAGAGAAGTTCGGCAACCACAGGGTCTACCTTTAGCTTTGAACGAAAAGCTTCAACGCTTGTACGATCTTGTGGTGACTTTACCAGCCATTTTTTTTGCATCAAGTTGGTTTCGGGGTGCATTTGTAGTTGTAAATTTAAGGATCAGTCTAAATTAAGTTATGAAAATAGTTGCTTCCATCGTTGCGTTTATCGTCGTTTTTTCGTCAAATGCCCAATATTCGTACTATTTTGCTGAACCCCTGCCTTCGGCAGGAAGTGAAGTGGAAATGGTGAAAGAAAAATATTTCGGGAGCTATGCCACCAAAGATGGGACGATTACATACGATTTCGATAACCAGGGAATAACATTGATTTCAACTACCATTTCGGCTATTAGTAAGGAAATTGTCAGGGAATCATCGCAGTATTCGGTTCGGAACGGTTACATTTTTGGCATTGAAAAGAATGATTCTGTTCCATGTGTTTTGGAAGATGGGTTCTATTATTTTGCCGTTCGTAATCGAGATCGGTTTGCCGGAGGAACATCAAAAAACATCCTCACTTCAACATCAACTCCAGGTGAATATGTGTTGAACATTTACGATAATGGCAAATACATCCCGCAACTATTGCGCTTCAACGGTAAGAAGTTAGAAATCGCGCATTTCGACTATGAAGGCGAAGAATCAGGGGAGTTTGGGTTTATTACTGAACAGGAGGAATTGACATTAGACGGGCTTAAATTGGTGATTTTGAAACCGGAAGCAGGAGATTTTGATCGCATCGCCTCCCAAGCACTTCTCGAAGGCATGGCTTTGAAGAAATAAGCCCGGTTAACACATTGTTAACTCCAGAAACGCTCAATTCTAGCGCTTCCGTTAGTGATTCAGTGCAAGCTTTCGTATTTTAGCGTTCCCTAACTTACGCACTGCATAGAACGTATTAAAACGATTATGAAAGCAAACTTGATAATTGCTACGCTAGCACTATTATGCGCTACTAGCACATTCGCACAGCAACCAGGTGACACGATTACGGTAAACTCCTGGAATTGGTCCCAAACCAACTTCGGATCGGGTATTCGCGATACTATGGTTAATTTCCCAGACGATCCCACGGTTACCTACGAAAAGGTTTTGATGAGTTACAACATGCGCTGTAAAGGCGGTGGAGTGAACACTGGAGGAGGTAACAATGTAGCTTGTGGTGAGTGGGATTACAGCTGTAATACGTATGTACACGATTCCACGCGCGCGGATTCATTAATCAGCACGCACCCGGATTTCACTATTTCTGATTTTTCTGGAACAACGTATAATTACACGTCACAACCGCTTTATGATTTCTATCAGTATGTGCAACAAAACGTGGTGTTGAACAACATTATCAGTGAAAATCAGTATGTAATTGCACCGGGAACAGTTCCGGTTCCAAATGCGCTGGCGGGAGCCAATAATTCAGGAAAAGCGCAATTCATGTATACGGCTGCAGAGCTAACTGGAGCAGGATTTGCTGCGGGTAATATCGATGGATTCCTTGTAGATGCCGTAAGCGGAGGGCAGGTAAACTTCTTACGTGTGAACATCAAAGAAACAACAGCGCCGAATCTTGATCCGGCCAATCCAGAATTGACTGGTTTCTCGGAGGTTTTTTTCAGCGATTACACGTTTGCAGTGGGTCAGAACCGTATTCAATTCCATACACCGTATGTTTGGAACGGAACAGACAACATTATCATTGAAGTATCATTCACCAATACTGTTGGAGCGACGAATGTAGTATTGGATGGTTCAGCAGCAGCAGGAATGGCGATGCACGGCAATAATGGATATCACGTAGATCTTTCTGGAAACGGTCACTTCGACATTCCAACAAGTGCAATGGGTGGCATTTCCGACGAAATCACCATTTCTTTCTGGGCATATGGAAACGAAAATCTTCTACCCGTTAACACATCTATAATAGAAGCAACAGGTGCTGGGGGAGAGAGAGATGTCAACATTCACATGCCATGGAGCAATGGACAACTGTACTGGGACTGTGGTGGTGACGGCGGTTACGACCGTATCAACCAACCAATGTCTGCTACGGAAATGGGAGGTCAATGGAACCATTGGGCAATGTCCAAAAACGCAACCACAGGAATTATGGAAGTCTACCACAATGGAACGTTGTGGCACTCTGGAACAGGGAAAACGCGTCCAATTGATATTGCCAACATGGTACTTGGGAAGTCATGGGCGTATACAAATAACTGGAAAGGAAAAGTTGACGAACTCCGTATTTGGGATAAAGCTTTGACGGCAACAGATATCCAAAACTGGATGAATATTCCGGTAGACAATACACATCCTGAATATGCAAGTCTGGTAGCTTATTACAACTTAGACGAAGGAACTGGAACTTCAATCAGCGACAACTCGGTAAATGCTTTGTCTGCAAACGGTAACAATACGGTTCTTTGGAACTTTGAGCGCGGAAAGGATTTGGATAAATTCTTCATTGAAGATGCTGAACGTCCCGCAGTAACATTGGTTCAAGGAAACTACGATATCACTACTACACCAACGAATGTTTTGGATTCTATCCTTTTGGTTCCAAATTCAGTTTCAGAATACACGGTGGTTTCTAACTCGGGAACAACTATGAATGATGATATAAATGTGGTTTCAACGACAAGCTACTGGGAGGCAGTTCCTGAAAATATTTACGACGGAGCCACAGGAGCATTGTTATCTACGATTCCAGTTACAGCAGAAGGATCGATCACTCCCGCGGATATGGACTACTGGAGTCGTTGGCCAATGAAGTTTGAGATTATGTCATTTGTAACACCATATGGAATCGGATTGAACCTTGGACCTGACGGAAAAACATGGATGTTTGATGTAACAGATTTCCTCCCAATTCTTACCGGAGAAAAACGAATGACGATGGAGCGTGGTGGTCAGCATCAGGAAGATATGGACATCAAATTCCACTTCATTGTGGGTACGCCAACGCGTGATGTAGTAGATATTCAATCTTTGTGGAGAACAAATTCTCGCGGATACACAGGTATTGTGAACGACCAGTACTTCCCGCCAAGAGATGTGGTTATGAATCCGAACGCAACTGCTTACAAATTAAGAACGGCAATTACAGGTCACGGTCAAGAAGGAGAATTTATCCCACGTGAGCACTTTGTAGACATTGATGGAGGAGCAAAAGAATTCCAATGGCAAGTTTGGACAGAATGTGCTGAGAATCCGATCTATCCGCAAGGAGGAACATGGATTTACGATCGTGCAGGATGGTGTCCAGGTGCCCCAACAGACTTGAACGAGTTTGACATCACGAGCATGGTAACACCAGGGTCAACACACACGATTGATTACGGAATGACGGGAGCAACTGGAACTTCAAATTACATCGTAAACAACCAGTTGGTATCCTATGGCGATCCAAACCACACCTTAGATGTGTCGATTTTGGACATTATGAACCCATCGGATTACGTGGAGTACGAGCGCTCAAACGGAATTTGTAATACTCCGGTTGTAGAGATTCAAAATACGGGAAGCACCACACTGACTTCAGCAACCATTGAATACTGGGTGAACGGAAGTTCAACACCTCAGACATACACTTGGAATGGAAGCTTGGAATTCCTTGAGAAAGCAACCGTTGAATTGCCAACGCCATCTGCTCTTTGGAATGACCTAACAGGGACAGGAACGAACACATTTTATGCGAGCGTTTCAAGTCCAAACGGTGGAACGGATGAGTACGTTCATAACAATACATTCAAGACAGACTTCACAGTACCGGAGGTTGTTCCTTCGAACTTCTGGATTGAATTCCGAACCAACAGCGCAGCAAGCGAGAGCAGCTATGAATTGCTAGATGATGCTGGAAATACCTTATTGTTCCGTAACGGAATGACAAACAATACAACGTACCGCGATACTTTCGAGCTTGGATACGGATGCTACCAGTTCAACATTTATGATGGTGGTGACGATGGAATAGATTTCTGGGCGAACAACGATGGAACTGGATTTGCTCGTTTCCGTCAGGTTGGAGCAGGAGTTGTGAAAACGTTTGAAGGAGACTTCGGAGGGTCGCTTCAATACAACTTCACTATTGATTTCCCATTGTCATATGAAGAATTGTACGACACGTACGCAGTTGAATTGTACCCGAACCCAGCAAGCAATATGTTTGTATTGGCTGCCGGAAGTATTTCAGAAGCGAAAGTTGAATTGATTAACCAACTGGGGCAAACAGTGGAAGTGCCTACGAACACGATGTTGGATGAAATCACATTCGATACTTCGGAATTGCCATCTGGAATTTACCTTGTGAAGATTGATTACCGAGGAAAGTTCATTACCAAGAAGGTGATTATCGAGTAGAAGATAGTGCAGGCCATTGAGGATCTCTAAGTGGTCTGTTGAAAATATAAGATGAAGGGAGTGCGAAAGCATTCCCTTTTTTGATTTACCATATACTGGCAATATCTTGTGGTTATTAGCGACCGCTAAGGCGCAAAGAGTGCAAAGTTGTGTTTTATGCTCACAGATATAAAGGATGATTAGGGGTTATGACAGCGTCATAACTTAGTGACCAATTAAATATTTTGTGCAGTTAGTTCAATGTGTCCTTTGTGCCTTCGTGGTGAAATATTAGCCACTGCACGTATCTAGTAAAACTGGCATCTCTAACTACACCAACAAACTCGCCTGATACAATTTCAACTCGTCCCAGGTGAATTCATCACCTACATGATCTTTCAGTGGAGTCAAAGATCCGCCTTCGTAATGATCCTCGAACAAATCGTACAGCGTGTTGCGTTTTTCCTTATCCATCACGTCTCGAAGTTCAATCTTTTCCTGCTGAATCAAGCGCGCACAATGCGTACTAATTGTGCCGACAGACAATTGCCGTTCTTGCGCTACTTGTTCGATTGTTTTTCCAGACCGGATAAGTTCTCGCGTAGTTTCATAAGTCGACTTCTTCTTTTTCTTCTCCGGCTTTTTCTGATCCTTCGTCTGCAAATCAATGGTGATGGTGTCGAAGTCAAGGGTGTTTTTATTCGCCATCAACTCGTTTTTCACCATTTCAATTTTGGTAACCTTATAGTTCTTAATTTCTCGTGTTTGGGTGATGGAATGATCCAATGATTTTCCATCCCGAACAGCTTGTACTAATGCCAAACTTTTCTTCAAACGCAATACAGTATCGGTGAGCATTAAGTCCAAATCGAGCAATTCCTCGGCATAATTTTTTGTGTTGCTTTTTTGCTGCAGCTCTGCAATTTTCTTCAAGTTCGAGAACAAGACGCCGTCCAAGGTTTTGTAGAAGTAATTATAAGCAGCCTCAACCCGCTGAAATGCATGCTCGTAATCGATGGGTAGTTTCGAGAACATTTGAGAAAGTTGATTGCGAAACTTTCGAGAGGCATCTAAGGTTGCAGATAGTATTTGTACTTGCTGTGTCACCCAAGAACGGTTCTTTCCTTTCATCGATTTCGAACCGTGCTCTTTGTACGATTTTTCATGCGATTGCCAAGCATTGACCAAATCGAGCCAATCGAAAGTTCGTACCAATTGCTCGTACAAATAGACCGCAGTGGATTGTTCTAACTGCTCATCCAAAATATCTGGTGAAACCTTGGTAGAAGCGTATTCTTTGATTTGAGCATCGGTCATTAACCCATTCTTGCGCATAGGCTGAAGCAATACCAAACCACCCAATGATCTCAAACGAGACAGTGCCACATACGCCTGACCGGGAGCAAATACATTGGAGATATCCAGTACGGCCTTTTCGAAGGTTAACCCTTGACTTTTGTGTACGGTTATCGCCCAAGCCAATCGTAAAGGATATTGCACAAACGTTCCGAGTGTTTCGGATTCCATTTCAGCACTAGAATCGTTGTAGGTGTACTTGATGTTTTCCCACTCATAGTGTTCCACCGTGATCGTTTTTTTCTCTTCTGGAAACAACACTTTGATTTCCTTGTGATCCAGTGCGACGACGCGTCCCATTTTCCCATTGTAGAACAGCTTTTCCTGAGACAAGTCGTTTTTGACAAACATTACTTGAGCACCAATTTTCAACTCCAGTTTTTCTTCAATCGGATAGAGGTATTCTGGAAATTTCCCAGTGACTTCTGCGTCGAAAGTGCGCGACTTGGCATCCAGAGCGTTCAATGCTCGTTGATTGATACTGTCCGCCTCGCGGTTGTGCGTGGTAAGTGTAATATAACCTTCCTCTTCTTCCGGTTTGAAGTCTTTTTGAACGTGCCCATTCAAAATTTCAATGTCTTGATCGCTGATCTCATTATTCCGAAGATTGTTCAGAATGGTTAGAAACTCAGGATCTTCTTGACGGTATACTTTTTCCAGTTCAACATACAACGGCGGCATTTCGGCAATCACTTTTGCATGGAAGAAATACATTCCGTTGTAATATTTGCTGAGGTGCGTCCATTCTTGTTGTTTCACCACGGGTGGTAATTGCAATAAATCTCCGATGAAAAGCACCTGAACACCGCCGAATGGAGCGTTATTCTTTCGAACGTTTCTCAGGGTCCAGTCCATGGCGTCTAAAAGGTCGGCGCGGAGCATAGAAACCTCGTCAATTACCAATAATTCCAGATTGCGAAACATGGTACGTCGTGCATTGTTCATTTTAAAATGATGCAGCAACGTAGACTTACTTTCAATTTTTAAGGAATCTGATGCGGAACCGGGACCAAATTCTGGGATGAAGGAACCGAACGGCAATTGAAAAAAGGAATGAATCGTCACGCCGCCTGCATTCAAAGCCGCAATTCCGGTAGGGGCCACAATTACTGTTTGTTTGTGCGTGGTTTTAACCAGTTGACGCAGAAAGGTAGTCTTTCCAGTACCGGCTTTTCCTGTAAGAAAAATCGAACGGTTGGTTTGGTTTATAAACCGCTCCGTGAAGTCGGCTATTTGATTGAATTGGGTGTCTGTAGGTATGCTCATCCTACATTAAGTTAGAAAAAAAGATGTCATTGCCGACAAACTTAATTGATTTTGTCAGTTAACGATCAACTGTTGTCTTTTCCAGTTTTGAGAAGTGTCTTTGTATTGGATGAATACCAACCCTTTTTTCTTCCAATGAATCCGTTGAACATGGGTTTCCGATAACTGTAATTTACCTATTGCATCGAAAAGTAGAACCTCGGTTACCTGATCGCCTCGGTATTGAATATGATCACCCGATATGAACCATTCGTCCTGTTCATTGCATGTCCAGGCACTGAGCGTTTCCAACTGTTGATGTCTGCCGTCGAAATCGGTTTGCGAAATGCGATATAAAGAATAGTCTGCTTCCAAATTCAGGTCAAAACGGTACGGTGTTGCATGATTGGTAGTGCCTACCCCTTTCAATTCGCCGACCCACTCGAACTCCATACCGTCGTTAGAGCCTTCTATCGTGAAAAAATCATTGTGGAGCTCTGTGATGGTGCTCCACTCCAAAAATGCTCCGGCTTCATCACATCGAAACCATCCGCCGCCGTATTCTACTGGAAGTGAATTGCAGGATAAATCGATGGTGTTGGAGGTGTCCATACACGTTCCAGTTCCAGCCGTTACGTAGTAACTGCCTTCTGCATTTGCCGGCGTAGTTTGATTGATTTCACCCACTGCAATTGCGTCGTCAAAATACCATTGCATATTATCGGTAGTGTTAATCAATGTAAGTGTGGTCGGAACACAATTATCATCGGAAACAATTTCGGGATTCGGACGTTCGGAAAACCCAGAAAAATAGCCTGCGAATCCCGCATCACCACTAGCACCAAACATTCCTGCGGCCATTGGTTCGTCTGAAACAATAGCTACGTCTCCCGTAAGCCCCGTTTCTCGATACGTTACCCAATCGGTGTTTCCAGAAACAACTTGTGGGCTCGCTGTTGGAGCAACACCATTGATGGTAACAGTAGCACCAGTTCTTGTTAATATGGTTGCACCTCCTGAGTAACTCGTACTGCGAATCATATCGATGTTGGTAATATTATCAACGGCTAACGGGAGCAAACAATTGAGTGGTGGAATGAAATTGAGCCCGATGGTGCGTTCGTTAACACTTCCTGCCAATACTTGATAGACATAAGCAGGCAAATTCGTTTCTACCAGCATGTTGTCCTGAGCAGAATAATGGGTGCCATTAAAAATGTGATATTGCCCCTCATTCAAAGCTATACTAGGCGCAGCACCGTTGATACTCACGTCGGTTCCATCTTGTGTGGCAATTACAATTACCAATTCGGTAGCATCAATTCCATTTCCTTTTAAAACAATGTGATCGTTTCCAAA
>JADFAL010000036.1 GCA_015665275.1 Flavobacteriales bacterium
TGCCGTTATATTCATGGACGTTTCTCCAGTCGACTGATTGTAGTTTACAACTCCAATCGCATCGATTTCTGCATCTCCGAAATCCATTCCTAGCTTCACTTCCCCATCACCATTCATGGAACAACTTTCCGTATGAAGGGCGATAAAGTTCCCAACCTCCAAACGGTTGATCAATTTGTCTCTAGAACCGATTTGGAATTCTTTCGCGTCTGTATTGTACTGGAGGTATCCATTCGCCGTCATTACAATTGGGTCGTTTGGATCTACCAGCGCAGACAAGAAGGTTGGATACAATTTCAGACTGTCGGTAACCGGAGAGTCACGCCAAACAATTCCGGCGGAAATAGAACCTCCGTCCAAATCTTTCATTTTCTCGCTCACCGGAATTTGAATGTTCTTCGGATCAATTTCTGACGTAAAGGCCATCCAGTTTCTATCGAACTTATCACAGTTGTGATTGATTCGTGTGGCTCCTTTAAAGGTGATCAATGGATTCGCCGCAGCAATAGACATGTCTCCGTAGTAATCGAATTGAGGAGACAATTTGAAATTATCCTCTTGCTTAACGAGCCCAGAAGCCGTTGTTTGATATCCTGTATCCGGCTTAATGTTTTCCATTATGACATAATAGACATTGCTGTCAATATCGTAGTAAGGATATCGCCCAGAAGCCTTATAATCTCTGCGCGCTTTGATTTCTACTTCGGCCTGATCGAACTTGTGATACTTGGTGATATAATTGGCCAAAATAGTCGCATTTTGGAACTTATCAATCTTGGCTCTCTTACGAATAACCACTTTCATGCTGTCCGGTGAAATTCGCGCATCTGCAATATCAATATACTCCACCTCATCACAGTATATCACCTTCTTACGCACATTAAATCGCGCCTTTGGAGCCATGAACTGCAGTGAATCCTGTTTCGGATGCGTTGAATAGAAGTTTGGCCCTTTTAAATCGACTCCCTGATCAATAGTGATGTCTTTTCCTGAAGCGCGCTCCATATCAATCTCAGCATTGTCCATGTACCATTTAAACTTGTCCATTAGACAGTAATATTGATTGACCGGGAAGTTTACTTTCGACTCCCCTTGATTGGAGTTGAATTCTCCCAATCGATCCTTGAAGGAAACATGGGCCGTTACATTGTCTGTGTTAAACACGAGGGGATCTTCCTCATTGTCAGCTGGATTTTCATTCTTAAGGTCAAAGGAAGCAGTATCCGCGTCTATATCCCATCGTTTGAAGGAGAAATCATCGGAAATCAGTGTCGCCCTGGACAAATCCATCAACCCTTTTCCTCTCATTCCTTCTGGACGAATTTCAATTCCACCGCGCAAATTAGATTCTCCATCGAAGAACTCCAGTTCCTTGGTTGGTAGCGAACGAACACGGAGCACATCTTCTTTCGGTACATATGAAATGTAGGCTTCGTCTGACTTCACTGGAGGGAATTCAACTGCTTGTTCATGCGGACGGTTCACGAAATCCACAATTCCTACCGTTGAATCTGGCAAGAAAGCGAACAAAGAGGATGGCAGGGTTTGCGACGTGGAATGAATAAAGTCGATCTTACCTGCACCTTGCAATCCATTATTAGAAAGAAGAATGATGTTATCGTATTTTGCCTCGGTTTCGTAGAATGGATATCCTCCCGCTGGAGCTTTCGTATTGAATCCGAAAGAATAATCTGGCATTACCTTCAATTCCTGCTTCATTTTCGGGAAGATTCCCGCGGAAGTTAATTCTCCCTGTAGGCGCAATTCATTTCGTACGAACTTGTGCAAAGAGTCTTTGATAAACGGATCTACCGTATAATAGAAACGCGTGCTGTCGTAAGCTCCTCGATAAATACTTTCATCATTGTAGTATATGCGTGTCTTATTCTCTACCACCAATCGAGGGTACATGTCGAACAGGTCGTTTTTCCCAGATTTGTTGTTTTTATGATCAATGATCAACTTGCCGGAAACTCCTTCTATTTCGCTTATCATACGTACTGGTCCTGGCCCGTGCTCTCGCTTAATTGGATCGACACTAAACACCGTTTCTTTGGTGTCCAACAGGCTTATAGTGAAGTCATCGTAAGTGAAATTGGCTGCAACCGTATTAATTTCAACGTTACCGGAGAAAACCCAGCCGCCAAAGTCGAAATCACGATTCTGCTTGATAACTACCTCGCTTCTTTCTGGTACCACTGTTGTATTCTTTCGTTGCGAAATCCCGACACGATCTACGGCCTGAATTTTCAGCTTCAAATTGGCCAAATCCATTGTTGCGTATTCGGTCATACCTCTTCGCTGCTCGTTCAAGTCTGTAAAGAGAGAATCGAGGAAGCTAAGGTATTCGTCTCGGGCAATTTCCATGTCTGTCTTGCCTTCTAACTGCGGCGGTGTCTTGGGACGTTGATCGGAAACAAAAATGATATTGTCGTAATCTTTGGTGCCTGCCTTGGCTTCCACGAATGTGATTAGCTTATCGGTTACATGCACCAAATCTCGTTCTGTATCGTAATTGATGAAACCAAGATTGGAGAGCTGAATCAAAGTTGGCGTTGCTTGTTCTTTCGTTAATCCAAGTGCAGAAGCGGCTGTTCCCGCTTTCATCGTCTCTTCATCGTATTTATAAGAATAGTTTGCGAGGGCCACTAATGGGTGCACGGATGAGAGTCCTTGCAGACGATCGTAAAGTCGTTCATCAAAGAACTTACTGGATTCAAAACGCGCCATTCGTTGTTCTGGACTGGTTCCGAATTCGTAGCTAAACTGAAGTTCTTCTGTATCTACCTTCCAAATTACCTTCGGAACATAAATCTCCAATTGGTGGTATTTGTCTTGAAACGCTGCTTGCCCAATTCCAGTGCTCGTTCGCGAAATCTGAATTTCCTTCTTCTCTAGGTCATAGTTGAAATCAGCTCCCGGGTGATAAATGGAATCTCCTGAATTTAGAAACAACGAGGTCTCGGCACGTTCAATATGAATGCGCTTTTTATCAATAACAATTTGCTCTGCTTTCGCAACAATAAATGGTTTTCCATCTTTGGTCAACTCAATTCGAGAAGGACTGCGGTCGTTACCTGTTCCGTAGAAGCTTGCTCCTTTCAACTCAAATCCGCCAATGTAATCAACGTTTTCTGCCACTTCCTCGATAAGAACATTCTGTTTAAACGATAAAAATTGCGGATATAGTTGTGGATCTTTGTCGTTTCGCTTTGTAGCACGTTCCGCCAATCTACCTTCAATTGTGTTTTCTAGGTAACTGGTGGTCAGCTCTACCGTATCCACGTTAAACGCTGAACGCTTCATTGAGATATTAAAATGTCTGAGTTCCGCGTAATTTTCTGCAGGATCTAACCCAACACGGTCCCAAGTAATCTTTCCTCCATTTCCTTTCCATTTTTTCAGGGCAGGGTCGAATTCACCTGTTGTGCCAAGCACACGAATGCTATCAACTGCGCGCTCACTAGAAGTATTACTGTTTGTAATTACACGACAAACCAGGTTTCCTCCGGAGAACTTTACAACAGCATTCTTTTTCACTTCGAACTCGTAGGTTCCTCCGAGGTAATACCAACTAAAATCGGAAGATTCTGAAATCCTTCCTTCGCCAAAGAATCCTTCTGAGAACTCGAGAAACTTGCTCAACTTGTCCTTGTTTCGGTTCTCTGTTAGCTTATCTACCGAGGATTGCCATGCATCATAGCTTGTTTCGGATAAATCTTTTTCAACGAAAGAGTACACGGAAAATACGTATGCGATTACTTCAGGATCCATTTTAAATCGCTTCTCGATCAAGGTGTTACAGGTACTCACCATTGTAGTAAAGTAACGATCGGGAAAATCGGAACTCTCGAGAAGCATAGGTGTCATTTTATCTTTGACGACTTTCTGCATTTCCTTCGAACCAAATTCATTCACCTGTTTCTGGTATTCTTTGATGAATTTTTCTCTGTCCGGAGAAAAGGTTTGTGCCGACAGTTGGTAAGCACATCCGAGAATTGCGAGTGTTAGCAGGGTTTTCCAGCGCATGTTGTTGTATTTTAGTTTGATTTCCTCAGTTGAATGGCAGCCCATTCATCCTTTTGGAATCGCTTAACAGGAACCAAGTGGTGTTCCTGACAATATTTTTCCATCTCTTTTACATCAGTCTCAAAAAAGCCGCTGAGTAATAACGTACCATTTTCCTCAAGATTCCGACTGTATACTGGCATCTGGGCCTTGAGTACATTTTTATTGATGTTTGCAAGAATCAATCCAAAGGGTTCGGAAGGAATTTTGTCTACATCTCCCCAAACTGATTCTATTTTCGTGCAATTGTTTGATGCCGCATTCTCCGCTGCATTTTCTGCTGACCATTCTTCTATATCGACAGCTAAAATGCGATTGGCCCCTAGTTTCTCAGCGACAATGGCGAGCACCCCTGTTCCCGTCCCCATATCCAAAACGTTGGCTGGGATCGTCTCTAATTCGAATAATGCTTTTGTCATCATCCAAGTTGTTTGGTGATGTCCGGTACCGAAAGACATTTTCGGTTGAATGATTACGATTAATCCGGGTGCTTCTGCTGTATCATGAAAAGGTGCTAAAATGGAAGCGTACTTTTCGACGTAAACTGGTTGAAAATCGGCCTCCCATTGCGCATTCCAATTCTGATGTGGAATCACCTTTGTTTCCACCTTGAAATTTCCATCAAAACCATTGTGTAAACTTGTCTGTTGCAGAAGCGCCTGATGATCCAATGCAGCATCGCCATAGGCTATTACTCCGTTTTCCGTCTCCACAAAACTGTCGAAACCGAGATCCGCGAGTTCGGCCACCAGAACTTCATTCCAGGGCGATTTCGGATTAAGTGTTATTTGAACTTCTAGTGTGTCCATTAAAACGAATCAATTATAGCGCAGAATGCATCGGCTTTCAAAGAGGCACCTCCGATTAGCCCGCCATCTACGTTCGGACAAGAAAATAACTCTCTGGCGTTGTTTTCGTTACAGCTTCCACCGTATAAAATCGAAACTTTCTCTGCTGTTGTCGCATCGTACTTCTCTACAATCCACGATCGGATTGCAGCGTGCATTTCCTCTGCTTGATCAGAACTGGCTGTTTTACCCGTACCTATGGCCCAAACGGGTTCGTAAGCAATCACTGATTTCAGAAAAGCATCTTTTGGCAAATGAAACAGTGCAGCTTCTAATTGTGCCTTGACATATGTTTCCTGATTTCCGGCCTCCCGAATCTCTAGTGGTTCTCCACAACAAAAGATGAAATCAAAGTCTGCATCTACAGCAGCATCTACCTTGCGTTTCAATAGTTCATCTGATTCGGCAAAAATTGCACGACGTTCGCTGTGTCCAATAAGGGATATCTCACCCCCCACGCTTCTGATTTGATCGATTGCCAACTCACCGGTGAAAGCTCCTTTTTCCTCGAAATAGAAATTTTGGGTTCCTACTTTGATTCCATTCGCCTCAGATGCTACGTCCGCAACGAAGAGCGCAGGAGGAAACATCATTACGGTTACGTCCTCTCGATTGTTTTGTTGACTTACTTGCTGAACGAGGGCTTTTGCATCGTTCAAATTCAGGTTCATTTTCCAGTTTCCCGCAACGATTTTTCGCGCCATTATTTCAGGTGTTTGTCTTTAAAAGTTTCTACTGTAGGAATGGTTCTGTGCGGATATTTCGCCTTCACCACCGCTTTCTCTAATACCAACATTGCTGGGTTAGATCGTGCTATTATTTTCAATTCAATTTCGTCCATCGAGAAGATAGGAACGTTCAATTTGTACTTCTTCTTGAACCTCACTATGTCTGCAGGAGCTGCGTTACAAATGAAGATAAACGGTACATTTTTCTTCTTACACGCTTTCTGAATCGCTTTGATTCTATCAACGCTACCTTCCCAGCTTCCATCGCCCAATTTCTTAGAAACGACCATCACTATTTTATCGGCCTTCAGAATTCCATCAAGAATTGCCACTTCAGTGATATCAGGATTCATTGCTGTTGTGACAATAGTATCCAGTAATTGATAATCCGATTCTGGATAGTACTCAGGAACGTATTCTTCCATAGGAACCATTTCCTCTTCGTTGTACATCAAATTCATGAAACGAAGCGTGCTTGTTGTGGTCACAGATGTATCTAGGATATTTTTAACAAGGATGCAATTGCGTTCGTCATCAGACATATCTGCCATCTGCAAAGTAGGATTGAAGTCCATGATTGAAGGATTCACAGCCTCTACAATGGTGCGTTGAATTCTATCCTCATACACCCACGTTGAATCTTCCCAGATATTAGAAGCCATATATTCTTCTTCTGTCATCTCTTTCAACTTCCCTGTTTGGGTATTCTTATAAATGAGAACATTCTCATATTGTCCCTCAACTCCATCCTTCATCTTCTTCTGGATGTTCGATTCAACGGCATACGGACGATAATCTTTAATTGGCTCGTACATGAGTACGTAAATTACCATGATGAAACAAAGGTTGGTCACCACAAGGGCACTTCCCCAATGATTCGAAAGCACTTTGGCTCCGAGGATCATCATTGTAATAGCTGCCGCTAATGATAATACGGCGAACAAAATAATGCGCCAATCTATAGCGCCATAGACCAAACCATAACTGATCAATAATAAGACTAATGATACTGCGAGCATGGAACCCCCCCAGAATTTACCCAGTTTACGGCCATCGGCCCTTAGGCTCCATAGTGCAATCAGAATAGAGACTCCACCGAACATTACCGGGTAATACCATCCGAACACCCATGAGAAGAAAATTATCACCAGCATTGCACCGGTTCCCATTATCAGGTTTTCCTTACGTGTATTGGGTTTAACAATCCATTGTGCTACAAAAATCCAAAGAACGAGATATAGAAGAATAATGTCCTTCCATAATGACTCCGAGGGTGTTAACGATCTTCCTACGGAACCTTTCAGCGCATCTCCAAAACAGCCACAATCATCAACGCATTGTGGTGATTTCCATTCACCGATTACGACTTCTTGCTTGTTCTTTGACACCACGTATACTTGAGGAACGTAGCGAAGCAATTTACCTGTTTTTTTACTTTTTATCGGCTTGTGTTTCTTGGCTTTGGCCGCTTCTAGCTTGGCTGCTTCCGTTTTCATAGTAGCGGTATACGCATCTTTCGAATCACTTAAAACATAGGTGTCATGATCGAGGAACTTCACCTCATTGTCGCACGTTGATGTATGCCAAGTAAGAAATGTAAAGAAGACCATCATCCCCATCATGAGGTATGCCACCCATTTGATTTTCCCTCCGATAATAGTTAAAACACCGAGGACAATTTCTAGAATACAAATAATCACGGACAACAGTAACGCGTGCTCCATGAGCCACTCTAAAGAGAATCCGGGAGCCCCGAACCATTCTTTAACTCTGTAGGCCAATGCTCCATCTTCGAAGTATTCCTCCAGTTTGTAGGAGAAACCGATAGGATCGTTTGCTTTTACCAATCCTGAGACAATGAACAATCCTCCGACGAGTACTCGGGACACACTGGACATCATTAATTTTCCGCGGAAAACGATCAATCCTACGATGCTCAGCATCATGAGAATTACACCGATCGACTTGTACAACGTTGAACTTTCTCCGGCACTTTCGTGATATCCCATGACCACGAATACCAATCCGACGAGATTTAGAACAACAAATCCGACGTTAAAAAGAAGTGAACGCCCTTCTATGGTGATTTTGTCTTTCATACTAAGCAGTTTGTCCCACGCTCATGTGAATTAAAGCAAATACAGAGTAATTCAGCATATCGAAATAGTTGGCATCGATTCCTTCGCTGATAATTGTTTCTCCGTCATTGTCTTCAATTTGCTTCACGCGGTAGATTTTCTGAAGAATTAAGTCGGTAAGTGAACTTACGCGCATGTCACGCCAAGCTTCTCCGTAGTCGTGATTCTTCTTTTGCATTAATTCCGTTGCTTCCTGCGCATATTTATCGTAAAGCGCTGTTGCTGTTTCTGCAGGAAGTTCCATTTCGGTTAAGTCTTCTTCACGCAGTTGGATTATTGCCATGATGCAATAATTCACGATGGCTACGAATTCGTCTTCGATATTTTCCCCTACTTTGTTTTCACCTGTTTCCTGAATAGTTCGGATGCGTTGCGCTTTAATGAACAACTGATCCGTTAAGGAACTTGGACGCAAAATCCTCCAGGCAGTGCCGTAGTCCTTTGTTTTCTTAGTGAAAATATCTCGACAAACATTGATTACATTTGCGTATTCGGTGTTCGTATTACTCATGAATTGACGTATGCAAAAATTAGGTGTTGAAGATACAATTTTTCGTAGGAAAACCAGCATTTCGGTGCGCGGCAAAGTACTGGATTTTCGGATTCCGAAGGTGATGGGAATTGTGAATGTAACGCCAGATTCTTTCTATTCCGGTAGCACAGTGAATTCACAGAACACTCTTAGTGAACGTGTTAAAGATATGTTATTGTCTGGAGCAGACATTCTGGACGTGGGTGGATACTCCTCTCGTCCGGGCGCAGACGACATTTCAGTACAAGAAGAAATTGATCGTGTTTGCCCTGCGATAGAACAAATTTTGCGAGATCATCCAGAAGCAATTATTTCTGTAGATACATTTCGATCTGAAGTTGCTGACCGTGCGTTGCAGTTGGGTGCAGGTATAATAAACGACATCAGTGGCTTCCAACAAGATCCGGATTTACCAGCAGTAGCAGCCAATTACAACGCCCCTTATATTTTGATGCACATGCGCGGCACTCCGAAAACCATGCAGTCTTTGACGGAATACGAGAATCTTTTTACCGAAATGGCCGGTTATTTCTCTTCGAAGATGGAGACGCTCAGATTAGCCGGAGTCAAAGATGTTATTTTAGACCCTGGATTCGGATTTGCAAAAACTTTGGAGGACAATCACCGTTTACTTCAAAATTTGGATTATTTCCAATTCTTAGAAGCACCAATTCTTGTCGGAATCTCCCGAAAATCAATGATTTATAAAAAACTTGGGATTACACCAGAATCATCCTTGAACGGAACTACCGCTTTGAATACAATTGGGCTTCTGAAGGGTGCTTCTATACTTCGAGTGCATGACGTGAAGGAGGCAAAGGAAGTTGTTGAACTTCTAAAAAAACACGATGAGTAGGTTTGGAAGAATTACTCTTGCATATTTCCTTGTTGGAACCTTTCTTTCCTGCCTTGTATCTTACTGGGATTATCATCGCATATCTTCAGGCTCCGATTTTCACCAACTAAACGGTGTTCAGCGGAATTCAATAAGAGCCACTGGTGTGATAATGGTTCTAATGAACCCTGGTTCTATTGTTACCACTTCCGCATTTATAAAAGGAAAACCAAGAGATCATAAGAATGCTAAATTGGTTCTTGTACTTGTTTTAAGTCTACTACCCTCCTACTTGATTTGGATTGTTTTATTTAGAAAGAAAAAAGTGAAATGGAGGTTATTGAAAGAGTAGTTTAGTTAGGATGGAGATATTTAATTTCAGGAGAATTATTGAAAATTCCAAGAGAAAACCATATTCCTTAATAACCATTTAGTTATATAGTTATTAAGCTAAAT
This sequence comes from Flavobacteriales bacterium, assembly GCA_015665275.1. Lineage (GTDB taxonomy): Bacteria > Bacteroidota > Bacteroidia > Flavobacteriales_D > Crocinitomicaceae > UBA4466. The sequence goes on from JADFAL010000036.1 coordinate 9,606, forward strand.
CGCCACAAATAAATACACAATAACAATCTAGCTAACAAGAAGTTAAACCATATTAAAGTTAAAAAAACCTCTGCCCTCAACCCTTAAAAAGTTTCTCTCTCACGTCTATTTCTAGTCCATTTAGCCCCTGCAGTCCGCCGGTATGAACAAAAACGATTCGCTCTCCATCGTATCTACCCTCAAGAATCTGTTCCCATAAAGCAAACATCGCTTTCCCTGTATACACATGATCTAACCTGATCTGATGCTTTTCGTAAAAATCACTAATAAACTGAAGTAATTCATCCGTATACTTTGCATATCCTCCGAAATGAAAAGAGTCCAGTACATCTACTTTTGAAAGTAATTGATCCGTTGTTTCCGAATCAATCCCGGATTTCCCGAAACGCTGTCTCATTTCAGCCAAACTATCAAATCCCTTGAGAACAGGAATAACAGAAATTTTTTGGGCGTCTTCTAATCCCATCAATACTCCGCAACTTGTAGTTGTCGTTCCTTGTGCTACCACGATTCGATCAAAAGACACCTGAATCTCCCGGTTCATTTCCTGACAACCGATCATTCCCCAATAATTCGCACCACCTTCTGGTACCACCCACAAGTTTTGGTACTCCTGGAGCAATTCCTCATGATAAAAACGCTCGTTACGAAGGTGATATTCTTCGCGGGAAACAAAGTGTAACTGCATTCCTAATTCATGACACCGACTCAATGTTTCGTTGCTTTGAGCATTCAATTCGTCTCCTCGAACAATTCCCACAGATCTCAATCTTGCTTTTTCGCACGCAGCGGCAGTGGCGACCAAATGATTCGAATACGCTCCACCGAAAGTCAATATTCCTTCGTTTTTGTATTGAACACCTTGTAATACGTTGAACTTTAGCTTCCGCCATTTGTTCCCTGAGACTTCAGGATCAATAAGATCATCGCGCTTCACGACTAACGAAACACCATGTGCTTCCAAAATAGGATCTGAGATTGTTTCTAAAACCGAAAGTGTGTTGTCGAAGAGGTCAACCATGTGACAAATATCAGTTAATTTTGTGTTTATGAGTGATGATATGAGCGGTTTTTCGAAGCGGTCGAAACTGGAGGAGGAAGATTACTATATGAGCCCGGATGGATTCATAGTTTTTACTGAGAAATATCACCGTAAACGCGGATATTGTTGTAAATCCGGTTGTATGCATTGCCCTTACGGTTATGACAAAAAAACGGGCGCGTTAAAGAAATAAGTTACTCTTCCCGAATTCCGTTCTCAGGATATTTCCCTTTGTATTTCGACAAAATGCTTTTGATGTACTTCATATCTGCGTCAACATCACCCGTTGGTTCAAGAATACTATGAAATCCACCAATTTTTTTCTCGTAATCCATATAGGCTATATAAATAGGAACGTTTGCCTTTTGTGCGATGTAGTAAAAACCTTTCTTCCAATTGGCATTGTAACTGCGTGTTCCTTCCGGAGTAAAAGTCAGAAAAAGCACCTCATTTTCTTTGAATAGTTTCACTGCGTATTCCGTGAGATTATTATTCTTCTTGCGGTCTACGGGAATTCCCCCCATCCATTTCAGGAAGTATCCAAAAGGGAAAAAGAAGGCTTCTTTTTTGATGAGAAATTTGGATTTTACACCGTAATATTTGAACGCCATTCTACCAATGATAAAATCCCAATTGGAAGTATGCGGACCAACAACAATCACGCATTGTTTGATATCCTCGGGTGTTGTTTCATCAATTTTCCATCCCAGCAATCGCAATAAGAATCGGTAGAATTTCTTCATGAAACAAAGGTATTCATTCTCTAAACATCCATCGCCTTTCTTTGAATAAATTGCTGCCGAAAAGAAATTCAAACCGTTGGAATTCAGCTCGAATCGAAATACCTATTTTTGAGTCGTGAAGAAATTCTCTAGATTGGGTCAGGCGCTTTCCATTATTGCACTATTCGGTGCCATGTGGTTGGTATATACCATTCTTGTATTCAGTTTCAAAGAAGCGAAGAATAATAACGCGGCGTACATACCCAATAATTCTTCCATTGTATATCAATTAGATGGACGATTATTAACTCAGGAGCTCTTGGCTTCATTGCTGATAAGCGAAGACAAAGAACTACAAGAGTTGGTACAAAATAAAATTCCAACAACCGGCGAAGGCACTCTGAAACCAGTAGGAATTACATTCGATTCAGATGTATTTCTTTTTCGATTGGAAGAAAACGGGAATCGCTATTCAGGGATGCTTTTCAACCTTTGGGACAACCGGGTTTTTGACAAAAATATTCCAAAGTATCTGGGCAAGAACAGTGCTAATGCATCCACAAATGATGTTGGACTCATACTAACGCAACTTGAAGGAAACCTTTCCAAAAAGGCATTACTGCAGCGAGCCAAACAAATGCTTTCCGCACCGACTGGATATTTTCGAAATGTGCGACCGCAAGATGGGAAATCTCTAATCTCTGTAAAGTATCGAAAGAACGGGGTTGCAATCTCTGATGTGGGTGTTTCAGTTGAGGGCAATCAACTTTTATTTAAGGGCGCCTTCTTTACCAAAGAACTCAGTCATACAAATTTGGCTCAATACAAAGGTGGATTTCATATTCATTCGCAATGGCTTCCGAAAGAACTGAATACAGCGTTGCAAGATGCGCTAAAGACAGTAGGGATCGAGTTACCAGCTTTGAAGCAGTTTTCTTTGAATTACTTCGGGGCGACGATTGTAACAGAGCCAAGCATTGCCGGATTGCCCCATATGGCAGGCTCGTTTGAATTTGAAGAGCCCGTTGTAACTGATTCAATTTTCAAAGACTTTACGTTGATTTCTAGCGACTCGGTAACGAATGAAAAAGTATACGATGTCCTTTCGATGCAGTACGCCATTAGACAGGTAAATGCTACAACTATTGACATTCGATCAGCTGAAGGTGTCGATTTGACAGAAGCCCCCTATTCTTCCACAGCGGAAATCTCTGGATCGCCCAAGCAATTGCTAAAATTGGACGGCGACAAGTTTATTCGTGGAATTTTGACCCTTACGAATGAATTCAAATCGCTTAGTTCATTTGTCAATGAAGTTGAGAAAATGGATATCAAAATGACCCCAACTTCCAACAAAAACTATCGAATTGAGGGGAAAATTGAATTGAAGAACAATAAATGGCCGCTGAACGAAGTCTTAAAATTCTTAATTCAAAGCAATTTGCTTTAGCAGTTCCTTGAAGTATTTGGGCGCAAGTGTTAATCGTGATCCGTACCAAGAGAACATCTCTCCATCAACCAAAACAACCTTCGCATCTGGATACCTTTCTTGATACGCTTGAACGTGCTTCTGTTTGAACGGAAATGGCTCTGAACTCAAGAAAACAAGGTCTGGTGATTTATTTCCTTTGTTAATTTCTGGATATCGCTCCTCGTTCACGAAGTTTCGAAGTCCGCATTTCTCCAGCATAGCATCTATGAATGTATTCGAACCAGCGCAATAACTGGGATCATGCCACGGACAACTGTTCCTTAACGTTCGCTGCAACCCATTTCTCTAAATCATCAAATTCCTCCTGAATTTCTGAAATCAGTTTTTCTGCCGGCTCCGAAGTTCCAGTGAGTTCCCCTACCTTTTGAATCATTTTTAGGGAGTCCTCTAGATTGAAAATATCGCTCATCCAAACCGGATACTCTTTTTCGAGCATCTCAATATCCCCTCTTTTGTTCTCTTCTTTATTGCCGATGATTAAGTCTGGAGCTAGTTTGGCAACTTTTTCCAAAATCACATCCTTCGTGCCACCAATGCGGTGCTTGCCGCGATACCATTCATCTGGGTACAGGCAGAATTTAGTAATTCCAACCACTCGATCCCCTAACCCAAGCGAATGCAATAATTCGGTTTGCGAAGGCACCAATGAAATAATTCGTTCTGGCTGACTATCAAGCAGAACTTCGCGATTCATCTGATCTTTATAGGTCATCTTATGAAATGGCGGAAATTACATCGTGGCGAGTAACAATATGGTATTTGTTCTCCTTTAACTCCACCAAAACTGCCGAATTGTCTTTGTTGATCAACTTTGAAACTTCTTCCAACGATGCATCAGCGGTTACTACTGGAAATGCTGGCTGCATAATTGACGATATCGGAGCATCGCGCAAAGAAGGATCATCCATCAATAATTGATATACTTTGGAATCGTCCAATGAGCCCACAAATTCACCATCCTTTACAACTGGAATTTGAGAGATGTAATACTTACGCATGTTTTCAATTGCATGTCCTACCAATTGCTCTCCGTACACCGTTACTAGCGGTTTGTCGTCATGCTTCTCTACAAGCGCTCCTGCTGTTTTGATCTCTTCATCGAGGAATCCGCGATCACGCATCCAATCGTCGTTGAACATCTTTCCTACGTAACGACTGCCGTGATCGTGAAACAATACCACAACGACGTCATCCTCGGATAACTCTTCCTGCAATTGAAGCACTCCTTTTATGGCCGATCCCGCAGAGTTTCCAACGAAAATCCCTTCTTCTTTCGCCAAACGACGCTGATATACAGCAGCATCTTTATCCGTCACTTTCTCGAACTTATCAATTACGTCGAAATCAACATTTTTTGGCAAAATGTCTTCCCCAATTCCTTCCGTGATATAAGGATACACCTCGTTTTCATCGAAAATACCTGTTTCATGATATTTCTTAAAAACAGATCCATAAGTATCAATTCCCCAAATTTTAATATTCGGGTTTTTCTCTTTCAAATATTTACCAACTCCGGAGATAGTTCCACCAGTCCCCACTCCTACAACGAAATGTGTGATTTTTCCATCCGTTTGATCCCAAATTTCAGGACCGGTTGTCAAATAATGCGCTTTTGCATTCGAAGGATTGTCGTATTGGTTCACATACCAAGAATTTGGAATTTCCGTTGCCAAACGTTTCGAAACCGAATAATACGATCTTGGATCGTCCGGCTCAACATTTGTCGGACAAACGTGTACTTCCGCACCAACTGCCCGAAGGATGTCCATTTTTTCTTGACTCTGCTTATCACTCAACACACAAATCAATCGATATCCTCTGATGATTGCCGTAAGTGCCAAGCCCATTCCTGTGTTTCCCGAAGTTCCTTCAATGATTGTTCCTCCTGGCTTCAATCGACCATCGGCTTCTGCATCATCGATCATTTGCAATGCCATTCGATCTTTTACAGAGTTTCCCGGGTTGGTAGTTTCTACCTTAGCTAAAATAGTCCCTTTGACGTCCTTCGTAATTCTGTTAATTCGAACCAGCGGCGTATCTCCGATCGTTTCAAGAATGTTGTTGTATACCTTCATTTCATTAAGTTGTGATGCAAAGTTAGATATACCTGTTAAATAGCCGCGCATTTCAGCAAGAAACAAATACATGTTTTTAACGTAAATTTGAACAAAACCAAGATACTATGAAGCAACTACTACTTTCGCTCCTGTTTCTGGGCGCGATTCATGCTCAAGCACAAATGGTAAGCGCAGAGCTGGTGACCATCGAAGATATTAATGTGAACGGATTGTTTCCTATTGGGTTTGACGACCCAACGATGAATGGAAACGGCACGGTTGCGGTGGTTGGACTTTCAACAGTAGCGCTAGACGACTTCGTTTTTGTTGGGGATAGTATTTTCTTCAAAGGAACTGACCTCACATCTCCAGTTCTAGAACCACTTGCCAATCAATGTGGAATTGATGATAATGACAATGTTGTATTCATGGGAGACGATGAATTCTCCGAAGAAATTATTTACCACTCTTCTCTAGGCCAAATTATTCGCGAAGAAGATCCGGCTCCAGGGTACGCAGTGGGTGCAGTAATTAATATCTTATACCGTCCCATGATGCTACCCAACGGACGGATGTATTTTGTGGCTTCCATTGATGAGGATAACAACGGAAGTTCAGATAGTAGAGCAATTTATCAAGTTTCTCCAGGCGGATTCATTTCATTGTTTTACACGTCCAACAATCCGCTAAATGGGGGGCAAGTTCTTTCTAATACTAATGGTTATGATTTCGACTATGATGTAAGTGAAAATCAGGCATTCTCCATTCACGTTGTTGATATGAACACAGGATCTACCTTAAATGATGGAGGAGTAGCGGTAAACGGCACACTTGTTCTTCAAGAAAACGACCCTCTGAATCTTACCGAGGATTTTGACAATTTCGATATGGTTCGCATCAACAGCAATGGTGATTACCTCGTTAGTGGCGATTCGGATGGATCAACAACAACAGACGAATATATAATCGTAAATGGTTCTGTGCAGGTTCGCGAAGGCGATGTACTAGATGGATACCCACTCACCACTGCGGCTACCGTACAAAACATGGACATTAATGATAACGGAGATGCTGTTTTTCATTGGGCAACGGACGGAATTGAGGAATACTTGTTCACTGGTAACGTAAACGATCCTGGCGGACTTGCTTCTGCAACAATGGTTCTAAAACGTTACGACACATTAGACGTGGATGGTGATTTTGAATGGGATTATGTGATCACAGACTTCAATGCTTTCAATCAATACAGAGGGTATGAGCTGAAGGATACGAATATCCTATACATGAATGTCGACCTGCGAGACACAGCGAATAATACTCGTGAAGCAATTATTCGAATTGACCCTTTCTGTCGTGCACTGCGAAGCACAATTAACACGACCGCTTGCTTTGACGACACACTGATTATTGGCGGTTCGACCGTAACAAGTAACGGAGCTTATTTTGATACCACTAGCGTGGGAACGTGTCAAAGCATTGATCGTTATTTAGTCAACTTCCTTCCGGAACCGGATATGGGAACAGAAAGTGCTGTAATTTGTGCTGGCGATAGCGTTTTCATCGCAGGGAATTTCTTCTCTGCACCAGGAACGTTCCTGTCAGTGCTACCCAGTTCTTTAACTGGTTGTGACAGTACGGTAGAAGTATCTATTGCGAACCTTCCGGTTTATGACACGCAATTGACATTCGAACTCTGTCAGGGTGATAGTATTTTGGCCGGTGGATCGTATCAAACTGCTAGCGGTGTTTATGTGGACTCTCTGACATCTCAATACTTTTGTGATAGTATCGTAACGCGATCAGTTACCTTCCTCTCGGAATATAGTACGCAATTGTCCTATAGTATTTGCCAAGGGGATAGCATCTTACTTGATGGTAGTTATCAAACGACTGCAGGCACTTATAATGATACTTTGTCTGCGGTCTTTGGTTGCGACTCTATATTGATTCAGACTTTAACATTAAACACGCTTCCTTCTGTAATTCTAGATGCGTATTCTATGGATAGCATTTGCGCCGATGGCTCACCTATTCAATTACCAAATGCCCTCCCTGCAGGTGGAATTTTCAGCGGGAATGGTATTTCAGGATCTGAATTTGACCCTGAACTAACTGGACTTTTAGGAACGTCCGTTTTAACGTATACGTATACCGATACAAACGGCTGCGTCAACTCAGATCAAACTTCCATTGTAGTATATGATTGCTACTTGGGATTAGATGAAATGGTGAATCGCGTAGTTATTTACCCCAACCCTTCACAGGATATATTCCATGTTGAGATGAGTCAGCATGTTGAGGGAAAGTATCGAGTAATTAACGAGCTTGGTCAAGTTGTTTCGACAGGGACAGTTTCGGGGAAAGAGCTCGAATTAAATCTTAGTAACGTCGACGCGGGTAATTACTATCTTGAAATTGGTAACGAACGCTTTAAGATGATCAAGGTGAAATGATATATAAAGCTTGATTTTTGCTAAGAATTTCTGACAATGAGAAGGGCCAAGAAGTAATGCAGATTTCAGGATTAAGTATTGAGAATATTACTTGTGATGAACTCAAAAAGTTCGCTAGAAATACTGAGAATTCCTAGTAAAAACTATATTCCTTAATAACCATTTAGTTATATAGTGATTTAGCTATAAAATCTATAGATAGAAGTCAAATTGCTTAAATTTTCGCTAGACGAAAACTAGGAAATCGAATTTAGATCACCCCCTGAACCTTGAGGACAATCAACGTAATATAAGTGACGTAAGTAGATAACAAAATCGCTCCTTTCAAGCGACCTATTTTACTGCCAAAAGCAATCATAAAGACCAGCAACAGAGCGATTCCAATCACCCAAAGCATGTCGTATTCAATTATTGATCGTTTGACTGGAATCGGCGTGACTATTGATGTGATTCCAATTACCACCAATATGTTGAAGATGTTGGATCCAATCAAGTTTCCGATAGAAATATCGGTCTGTTTTCGATATGCCGCAACACAAGAAGCCACAAGTTCTGGTGCCGACGTTCCGAAGGCCACCACTGTAACTCCAATAACGCTTTTACGCTGCCCTGCCTCCATATCTGAAAGCAACTCATCAGCTACGCCTACAGCACCTTTGATAAACCATTCCGCTCCAAAGTACAATCCAACAAACCCAAGTAATAAAAAGAATAGTGATCTCCAATACGATGGATTCTTCATCTCCTCAGAGAAATCATCATCCTCACCTACAACGTTTTTCCGTCGTGCATTTCGAATCAACAAATAGGTAAACGCAATAATGATGGAAACCATAATCACCCCTTCGAATAAATCGAACTCCAAATCTTTTGCGAAAAAGAAAAATAGGAAGGTAGATCCAATCATCATCGGCAAATCGATAGTCTTGGTGTTTTTGTCCGCTATGACTGGAAAAATGAGGACTGTTATCCCCAGTACCAATGCGATATTTGCAATGTTTGAGCCGACGACATTACCTACGGCTATTTCAGGATTTCCCTGAACTGCACTAGTAACACTTACGAGTAATTCCGGTGCTGAAGTTCCGAAGGCAACAACTGTCATACCGACAACAAGCGGAGAAATTTTCATCGCCGAGGAGAATCCAACAGCTCCCTTCACAAGGAAATCACCTCCAAAAATGAGAATGCTCAGTCCTAAAATCAGCCAAATGTAATCCATTGTTGTGTGTTGAAATTAGTGCCGCAAATTGCGATCCACTTCGCGCAAATATAGCTTTTTTGTAAGTACTCAGAGGTCAATTCGTCTAAGCTTGGGAAGAAAATTTTTGATATGAAAATCACCGTAGTTCTGGCGTCATTAGCACTTTTCTCTAGTTCTGTTTTTGGACAAAACTTGCCTGTTTCTCAATTGCCTGAAACAAAGAAAGCCGTCATTGAGGAATTCACGGCATTTCGCTGTTGAAACTGTCCATTGGGACATCAAATGACGAACACAATTGGTGATAATCTTGGTGAAGAAAATGTACTGATAATCGCCTATCATATTGGAGGCCTGGCCACTCCTCAATCCGCTGGAGATCCCGATTTTCGTACCCCAGATGGAGATCAAATGCGCAATCATTTCAATGTTGCCGGAACTCCATCAGGTCCAGTAAATCGATCAAGTTTTGGAACTTCTAACTTTATTGTCAACGCAAACAATTGGTCTTCTAATTGCACTTCGGAAGTAGCGAATACTGCGAATGCGAATGTTGCTCTGGATGTAGCGATTGATCACAACACGCGAGAAGTTACGATCAATACAGAAGTATTTTACACGACCAATTCCGCGAATACGCACTATCTAACTGTTGGGTATTTGGAAGAAGGAATCATCGCATCACAAATTTCGTACAATTCAACGTGGAACTCCGATTACTTCTATCCGAACGGCGATTATTATCATCGTCATGTTTTTCGCGGATTTATCAATAGTGCGGAAGGAGATGTGATAGACGCCAATGCAACAGCGATTATTTCAAACGATTACACATTCACAGTTCCGACAGATATTAACGGCCAGCCGGTAAATATCTATTCTCTCGAATTCTTTGCAATTGTTCATGAAGGACTAAATGATTCCGCTGATTCCGAAATAATCAATGCAGCAAAATCAACTGACTCGTTTGTAAATATTACTGAATTCGAAAAGCGAGAATTAATCGTTGCTCCAAATCCAAACAACGGATCGTTTGTCATTAATGGGCTTGAGGATTCCGATGTTGTCATGATTAATGATTTGAGTGGAAGAACTGTTGATTTTATAAGAGAGGGAAATCGCGTAGAGGTAGCTACAAGTGGATTTTATCTTTTGAATGTTGCTGGAGATAAAGGTAGCGGTAATCTAGCTTTCACCGCAAAATAGGTCAAATTCGCAAAACCCTTCAACGCAAAAATGCGTTTTTGAACTTCTGAAATCACTAGGAATTCTCAATACAATTTCATATTTTCTTCTAATATATTTCCAGCGTCTAAGACATCTTCCTACCCCGCGATTCCGTATTTTTACACTATGAATTTTCAACTCGTTTCGGAATTCGAACCTACTGGGGATCAACCTCAGGCTATCAAAGAATTAGTTGACGGAATTAATCAAGGCGTTACCGATCAAACCTTATTGGGAGTAACAGGAAGTGGTAAAACATTTACGGTCGCCAATGTGATCAAAGAAATCGAACGCCCCACACTGATTTTATCTCATAATAAGACACTTGCCGCGCAATTGTACGGCGAATTCAAGCAGTTCTTTCCAGAAAACGCAGTCGAGTATTTCGTTTCATATTACGATTACTATCAACCAGAAGCATTCTTACCAGTTACTGGAACATATATCGAGAAAGATTTATCCATAAATGATGAAATTGAAAAATTACGCTTGTCAGCTACATCCTCCTTGTTATCGGGGCGAAAAGATGTAATTGTCGTAGCCTCTGTTTCATGCATCTACGGAATCGGAAACCCACAAGAATTCGAAAGCAGCATCATGCATATTAAAAAGGGTGATGTAGTTTCGAGAAATAAATTCTTGTTCAAATTGGTGGAGAATCTGTACTCAAGAGCCAACCAAGACTTCGAAAGAGGAATGTTCAGAGTGAAAGGAGATACTGTTGATGTATACCTTGCATATGCAGATCACGCCATTCGTTTCGAATTCTGGGGCGATGAGATTGAAACCATCAGTTCAATTGACCCTGTAAATAATAGTGTCATTGAGCATCATGAAGACATTAGTGTCTATCCAGCCAATATTTTCGTGACCAGTCCAGAAACAACGAAAATGGCAATTGAACAAATTGGTGAAGACCTAGAGGTTCAGGTGGCCAAATTTCGCCAAGAAGGTAAAATTGAAGAGAGCGACCGATTGAAAGAACGCGTGACATACGATCTCGAAATGATTCGAGAATTGGGATATTGCTCCGGGATTGAGAATTATTCTCGATACTTTGACCGAAGAGAGCCCGGACAGCGGCCGTTCTGCTTGTTGGATTACTTCCCAAAGGATTTCCTGATGGTTATCGACGAGAGTCATGTGACGCTTCCGCAAGTACGTGCTATGTATGGAGGTGATCGCGCAAGGAAAGTGAATTTGGTAGATTTTGGATTCCGCTTACCATCCGCAGTGGACAACCGACCGCTTCGATTTGAAGAATTTGAGAGTATGTTGCATCAAGTTTTATACGTTTCTGCGACACCTGCTGATTACGAATTGGAGAAATCAGAAGGAGTTCTTGTGCAACAAGTCATCCGGCCTACTGGACTTCTTGACCCCTTAATAGATGTTCGTCCTAGCGCAAATCAAATTGATAACTTGATCGAAGAAATTCAATTACGCATTGATAGAGATGAGCGAACACTAGTGACCACTCTCACCAAGCGAATGGCCGAAGAGCTTCAAAAATACCTGGATCGATTGGGGATTTTGTGTCGCTACATCCATTCGGATATTGACACAATTGAACGCGTTGAAATTTTACGTCAATTGCGACTCGGAGACTTTCACGTATTGATCGGAGTGAATCTTCTTCGAGAAGGACTAGATCTTCCGGAAGTATCGCTTGTAGCAATTTTGGATGCCGACAAAGAAGGCTTTTTAAGAAACGAAAGATCTCTTGTGCAGACTGTTGGTCGTGCAGCAAGAAATGTTAATGGCGCAGTGATTATGTACGCTGACAAGATTACGAATTCGATGCAGCGAACCATTGACGAGACTGCAAGAAGAAGAGAACTCCAAAAAGCATACAACAAGGAGCACGGTATCACTCCTACTCCATTGAAGAAATCCAAAGAGCGCATCTTGGAATCAACCAAGGTAGCCGATGGAGATGGACCAACGGATTACAGGTTGATTGATACGCCATCGTTAGCGGCAGATCCAGTAGTGCAGTACATGTCCGAAGAACAATTGGCGAAATCCATCAAGCATACGAAGAAAATCATGGAAGATGCTGCCAAATCACTGGATTTTATTGAAGCAGCGCGTTTGAGAGACGAACTGTTCGCGCTTCAGAAACAACTCAAAGAAGTACAAAAAGACCAAAAGAAATAGTCGCATGAATTACAAAACACTTTTAGGCCAATTACGACTTCTTGCCATCGCAGAAGGAATTTCTTATTTACTCTTAGCTATAACCGTCCCTTTGAAATACATGTATGACATGGGCATGCCGAACCGCATTGTTGGAATGGCGCACGGTGTACTTTTTATTGCGTATTGCCTTTGGGTAGTTGTTTATGGAAGAGAAGCGAAATGGAAGTTAAGTACGATTTTCTGGAGTCTACTGGCCTCCCTCTTGCCTTTTGGAACGTTCATCGCCGATGCTAAAATTTTTAGCAAGGAAAAAGAGGTCGTAAGCGAAGATTAGCTTTCATCGATAACATTGGCCAGAGGCGCCAATTGCATTACGGCATCTACATCTGCTTCAAGAGTACTGCGTGACGCATAATACTTGCTCTTTCCCACAACTTTGTCATTCGCCGCCTTCAAAACAAAGTAATAGTGATTGTCTGTTGTGTGTTTTTGATTGTACCGGCTCGAAAACGAAGCTATCGTGCGCATCGATTCAATACCATCTTCGGCTTCTTTCTTAGATTCATAATTCCCACTCTCCAAAATGGATTCATCATCCTTGGCATGAAGTGAAAAAGAGTAAAATCCGTCTTGACTTTTCTTGAGAATAAAATATCCCATAGTACAGTTATTCGTGGTGACTCAAACCTAATGAGTTTTCAATCAAATTACAATACGCACAAATACTTAATTTTCATTTGCATAGCGCCATAAACCAAAAGAATTCAATACTAAACCGTTTTTGCGACAATTGGCTTTTAACAACTTTTTTTTTGATAAAAAACCGTCTTCTTACATTTAAGTATTTTCGTCGTATGGATCAAAGGAAACATATTGAAGTCTGCTTCACTCCAAGCGAGTACGAATATTTTAAAGGGGAGTATGACATCGTTGTTGTTATTGACGTACTTCGCGCAACCTCAGCTATTTGTGCCGCATTTGAAAACGGTATTAAGTCGATTATCCCAGTAGCATCAATTGAAGAAGCAAAAGAATATCAAAAGAAGGGCTATTTGGTTGGAGCCGAAAGAAAAGGGGAGATTGTTGAGGGGTTTGACTTTGGAAATTCACCCTATTCATACATGAAAGAGGAATTAAGGGGGAAGGAAGTTGTGCTGTCTACCACGAATGGAACCAAAGCCTTATCTATCGCGAGCGACGCCGACACAGTTGTTGTTGGATCCTTACTGAATTTGGATTCGCTCTGTAAATGGCTCGAAAAACAAAATAAAAACACGTTGTGCTTATGTTCTGGCTGGCAAGACAAGTTCAATCTAGAAGATACTATCTGCGCTGGAGCCATCTCTGAATATTTATTAGGAACTGGGAAATTCACTTCAGACGAAGACTCCTCCATCGCTGCGAAATACCTTTATTTATCTGCTTGGGTGAATCCCCTTGGATATTTAAAGTCAAGTTCGCACAGAAGACGTTTAAAAAACTTAAATTTAAACGACGATATAAAATACTGTCTCACACCGAATCAAACGGATGTGATTCCGATTTTGAAGGATGGCAAACTGGTTAAAATATAAGTGGGTTCTGATTGTATTGCCGCTTCTGTTTCTCGGACAGAGTAGCATGCAAGAGAACGCTGATTTCCAAAAACGTTGGGGATTCTTTGGGCATAAACGTGTAAATAGAATTGCTGTTTTCACCCTTCCTCCCGAAATGTTTGGTTTCTATAAGGAACATCTAGAGTACATTACAGATCACGCAGTAGATCCTGATAAAAGACGCTATGCAGTTGATGGCGAAGCGCAGCGTCACTACATCGATATCGACCATTACGTGAAAGAAGGGGAAGATCCTTTTGAAATCATGCCTAAAAAATGGAAAGATGCCGTTGCTAAATTTTCGGAAGACACCCTTCAAGCTTATGGGATTGTTCCATGGCATATCAAGGTGATGAAGTTTAAACTGCAGCGGGCTTTCGAATCAAAAAACATCGATCTGATTTTAAAATATTCTGCTGATATCGGTCATTACATTGGTGACGCTCACGTTCCGCTGCATACGACTGAAAACTACAACGGACAAATGACCAATCAAAAGGGGATTCACGGATTATGGGAGAGCCGATTGGTTGAATTGAATGCTGAAGATTATGACTACTTCGTAGGTAAGGCGGTGTACATAGACAACATTGAAGAATTTGTCTGGCAGCGCGTGAAAGAGTCTCACTTGCTGGTAGATTCTGTTCTTCGAATAGAAAAAGAACTCACTGAGGAATTTGATCCTGATGCAAAATATAGCTTCGAGAAACGTGGAAACACTACCGTTCAGGTGTACTCGTTTGAATTCTCTCAAGAATACCACAAGCGCATGAACGACATGGTAGAACGCCGATTGCGAAAGGCCATTCTTGCGGTAGGTTCCATCTGGTATACAGCGTGGGTAGATGCAGGACAACCCGATCTTACTGAACTTCAAAATAAAGAGCCTTCTCCAGAACTCGTTGAAGAAATGAAACAGCTGGACGCTGATTTCCATTCGGGCGAACACAAAGGAAGAATCTGCGAATAAGCTGAACCTTTCTTAAACTGTATTGTACGGGGGGTAACAAAACAGCACCCCATGAAACAATTAATCATTGCTGCCATTGCGTTATTAGCATTCTCAAGTCAAGCGCAAGAAGGAACTATTTATCCAGATGAATCTTACGTCGACTTTGATCGGTTTTTAGCATTGGCTAATGAAGTTCGGGATCATCGCGAAGAACGTATGATTTCCATGCAAGAATTCAATGAAATGACTTCAGAAAAGAATACCATTATTCTTGACACGCGATCCAAAGCAATGTACGATGCTAAGCACATTAAAGGAGCCATTCATTTATGTTTCTCTGATTTTACTCAATTAAATCTGGCCCGAATAATTCCTGACACCAATACGCGTATTCTGATTTACTGTAATAACAACATTTTGGATGACGAATTGTTTTTCCCTACAAAATCACTTAGTCCAATTGAAATGGAGGAGATACGACTACGGTCCCTTCCGAATGGTCCGAAAGAATTTCCATTAACCATGGCGTTGAATGTTCCAACGTACATCAATTTATACGGCTATGGATACAAGAATGTGTACGAATTGGCTGATTTAGTATCCACTAGAAGCTCCGAAATTGAATTTGAAGGTTCAGAAATTATAGTCGACGAAAGCAGAAATTAGATGAACGTTTTTTTTCGGGAATCGAAATCAAAGTAATACCTTCTAACTTCAACCTTTTACTTTCAACTCCCCTCGCTACTTTTCTTCCGTTTCTTACTAGCCTTGGCCTCCGGATTAAAATCCAAACAGCGCTGAATCCAGAATTCTAAATCATCTTCGCGGTCGACACCTTCCGGAGCTACGAAAAGATAGCCAATCATAGGACGTTTCGTAAAATCCATCGGACGTGCCCCTTCCCTTTCCATCAATATTGAATACTGCTCCGTTCCGACCCGAGCCATGAAATCTCCCTTCACAATTCCAAAGCACATTTTTTCATCTACCATATAGCACAATCCGCCCATCATTTTTCGCGCCTCGTGCAGAATATTTTTTTCGCTCAAAATGCGATCAATCCGTTCCTGTAGGTATTCGTCGTATGCCATATTTTAAAGCTACATTTTTTTGATGTAATCCGTACATTTATCGCAAATGCAAAACCTATGATAGAGGCGCTCAATTTGCGAAAGGAATTTGTTCTTACAAAACAGCAACGCAAGGAACTCAATACAACAGATAAATTAGCCATTGCCGTAAACGATGTCAGTTTTACATGCCAGCCTGGACGTGTTTTTTCACTTCTTGGGCCCAATGGTGCAGGAAAAACAACGACACTGCGCATGCTTTCCACCATATTCAAGCCAACCTCTGGAAGTATCAAAATTGTTGGAGTCGATGCCATTGCTCATCCTCAGGAAGCACGAAAGAAAATGGGGTTCCTTACGGGATCTACTGGATTGTACGCGCGACTGACTCCCAATGAGGTATTGAAGTACTTTGCTGATTTGTACGAGATTCCGAAAGCCGAATTTGAGCAACGAAAGGAAGAACTCTATACCTTACTCGATATGCATGATTTTCAAGGCAAACGCATTGGAAAGCTTTCTACAGGAATGAAGCAAAAAGTTTCCATCTGCAGAACGATGATTCATGATCCAGAAGTGGTGATTTTTGACGAACCCACCAGCGGATTGGATGTTATTACAGCCGAAAACATCATCGAACTCATTCGAAGTTGTCGTGAACAAGGAAAAACAGTGATTTTCTCCAGTCACATCATGAGTGAGGTTGATTTATTGTGTGACGATTTGGCAATCATTCATAAAGGAGAAATGCTGTTTAATGGAACCATGGCAAGTTTCAAACAAGAAATGCAAGCAGAAAACCTAACTGCGGAATTTATCCGAATCGTTAACGCTACTCAAAACGAAACAACATGATTTTTACCATATTCAAAAAAGAGCTAAAGGACACGTTACGTGATCGTCGTACCCTCATCATGATGTTGGTAATACCTACATTGGTCTTCCCTATCATTCTGAATGTATTCGTTGGAGTGTCCTCTTCTTTCTCTGAGGAGGCAGCAAAGAAAAAAGTTAAAATCGGATACGTAGGTGCCCCTGACAATTACATCAGCCAAAAACTCAACGAACTTCCTGAAGAAATGGGCAAACGGGAAATCATTTTCTATAGTGATACCGCAACGTTGTTCAAAGATCTTCGCTCCGAATCTATCCAAATCGGAATGTTCATGCCAGACGATTTCAATCGTCGAATGACACGTAAAGAACCCGCTCCGGTAACGGTCTTCTTTAATGCAACAGATATGGGAATGAAAGATCGAGCGGAAATCTACCTTGAAGAGATCCAAAGGCAAGCAAAGGAGAATCGCTACATAGAAATGGACTTAAAAGAATCAGAATTGAGACCTATCGAGGTAGAATATCAAAACATTGCTTCTGGAAAAGAAATGATTGGAAAACTGGCCGGAGGAATCCTTCCCTACATCTTCATTGCATTTGGTTTTCTAGGATGTATGTATCCCGCTATCGACCTGTTTACAGGTGAAAAAGAGCGTGGGACCATCGAAACTTTACTAACTACGCCCGTACGTCGCTGGCAAATCCTTTTCGGTAAAATGGGTGTTGTAGTGCTATCTGGATTGCTTGCTTCGACATGTGCATTGCTCGGATTGTTCCTTTCCATTGAAGTCTTTGATCTTGTAAAAGATCCGGAATTACTCAACATTATTCATGAAATTCTAAGTCCTACCTTCATATTAATGATGTATGGATTGCTATTCCCATTGACCGTATTCTTTGCAGGAACTATGATCCCAATCGCAGTATATGCTAAAAGTTTTAAGGAGGCTCAGAGTATTATTACTCCTTTGAATATTGTGATGGTACTGCCAGCAATGGTTGGCTTCTTCCCGGGGATTGAACTCGATGCCGTTACTGCGGCCATTCCTGTAGTTAACATTGTACTTGCTACCAAAGAACTCATTGCGGGAACCTTGGATTTCAGTCTGTTACTTATTAGTTTCGGAGTAATGATTGCCTTAGCAGTTCTTGCCGTTACCGTTTCATACAAGCGATTTGACAAGGAAACCAACGTGATTATGTAATGGTACAATTTGTGCTGTAGCCGTATCAATTATCAGACTTATGAAAAATGTCCTTCTAACCTGCGCGTTTGCCATTTTAAGCTTCGTTTCTCAATCACAGCAATTATCCACTGTCTTTACGAATGATGTTTCCCGTTGGACCTATGAATCGATGGATTTCCACACTAGCTTTACCAACGACTGGGACAATTGGTCGTGCTCCGGAACGGACATTCGCACTGATTTCACAGAAGATTGGGACCGTTGGAGCATTGGAGATGTAACTTTAAGAACAGTTTTTAGTGACGACTGGGATCGCTGGGAAATTCAGGGGCATGGCATGACAATTCAAGTGCGAACTACCTTCCATGATGATTACGAAAGATGGGATGTTTCTGGAGATGCTGAAGGCACCATCCGAACAGTATTCTCTGAAAACTACGAGCGTTGGAAAATAGATGTAGAAATGGACGATTTACACGAGGATGTGCAAATTGCCATTTTATTCGTAGCCATTTTTACGGCATTCCATCTCGCATAAAGCTATACGAGACGTTGTTTTAATAGAGAATTTTGGAAAGCATACCAAAATGATGTGATCGCATCTGGATCAACCTGATATTTCTCAACGAGCGATTCAATACAGTCTCCTCGGAACAAATCCTCGTACCAATCCATTGAATTCCCTGTTTGGGGAACCGCAATCTCACGTTTTCTTACTTCAGACTCCAAGAACACCATGGATTGATCATCATTAATGTGGAATCCGTACTTGTGCACTGATTCAATTGATTCAATAATTTTCTCAACGTTGGTATTTTTCGCAAGAAACCCGCGCGCACCTAGAATAAGGCATTGCAGAACGAAATTTTTGGAATTGTGCATACTAAGCATGATGGCCTTGACATTTGGATACTTCTTCTCCAATTCGTTCAAAACTTCAATTCCGCTCATGTACGGCATATCCAAATCGAGTAATAAAACTGAAGGTTGTGCTTTTTCTAAAGCATCCATTATCAGCATCCCATTTTGTGCCTCAAATACTACTTCGAATTGTGGTTCGGAGCCTAAAATAGAAACGAGACCTTTGCGCAGTAACTCGTGATCTTCAGCGATCGCAATTTTTATTGGTTCTTCCATTAATTGTGAAAACGCCACAACAGTGTCAGAAGCGATTTGAAGTAGATTAAATCCCAAGAATTCACTTAAGAACGGTATGCTTAGTTTAAGCGATTAAATTACAAACAAATAGTGAATTTTATTACTAAATATTGATATTACAACAGGGCAAAAATCAAATAATCCTTTGAAATAATGACATATAGCGTTTTTTCTGCATGAAAAAATACGCACATATTACCATCAAAATACGTATTTCTACTGAGTACTATTTCAAAGTTATACTAATGAGAAAAAACAGCATTTAGCAATTACTTCTCAGTGCTCACGAGAGGAATCGAACCAGAAAAAGCAATGCTTTTGAAGACGAAGATTCGGAACGGAAAGTGATGGAATCTGAGGTACACGTCCAAAGTATGCGCGATAAAAAAACAAAAGCGAACCATAATTGATTCGCTTTTAGTGCTCACGAGAGGAATCGAACCTCCACGTCCTAAGACATACGCCCCTCAAGCGCACGCGTCTACCAGTTCCGCCACGTGAGCATTTGATAAACAAGGACCGCAAATATAATTGATTGTCCCTTATTAGCAATATGGGATGTACACTAATCTTCTATTAACTGAAAAGGGATCACCTTTTTTCGAAAAGTGTCAATTCAAAGTTAAAGAGCATATCTTCAAAGCTACACTCTTTCGAATCATTCACTTTTTGCCAATCCTTACCTAGTTGCTCTTATGTAAGAATCACATATTTCTGTCATTAAGCAGTACCTACCAAACATGAATTCCAATGGAGTCCTTTTTAAAATGCACGAAAAAATTGGTGGATTTATGTTCCCGCTCTTTGCAAACAAGATCCCTTCGTTCGATGAATCGTTCGAGGCTTTTATTGCAGATCTTAAAAACAAAGCAGAAGCATCTGAATAAGGGGTAAAACCAAAAAACGACCAATCTTGTGTATTCATCGATAAGCAGCCTTTACTCGACGACAAGTTTGTTTCGCTCACAAGTTCCGAGAAAAAAGAAGTCTACCACTCATCATTTTAATCCCACAAAACTGTTCGTTTTTGTGTAAATTGTACACCTAAACAAACTGTACAATGCTAAAACTTTACTCAAAAGTGCTTCTGGCTCTCCTTATAGCCTGTGGTGCAAACGCCCAATTGAACATGAGCTTCGTTGGTCAATTGGATTATGATTCAGAATTTAATGGAGCCCGCGGAGACTGTAGCGATATCTGGGGTTACGTTTCTCCTTCAGGTCATGAATACGCGGTGGTAGGAAACCAAAATGGTACCTCCATTGTTGACATCACAACCGATCCAACCAATCCAACAGAAGTTTTCTTCTCTCCGGGCGCAACAACGATCTGGCGCGACATGAAAGTGTATGGAACTACTGCCTACATTACAAACGAAGGTGGAGATGGATTGAAAATTATTGATTTGAGTCCACTTCCCGGAACTTTGACTGCAGCAAACGTAACTCAATTTACCGGTAGTGCCTATCAATTTACAACGGCTCATAACATCTTCATCGATGTACCCGCGGGGCGTGCTTACATCACCGGAGGGAATAACGGTTGGATTGGGGCCATTATTCTTGATCTTACACAAGACCCTTTAAACCCAGTTGAGTTGGGTGTCTACAATGATTATTACATGCATGACATTTATGTTCGTAATGATACATTGTGGGGTGGAGCCATTAACGATGGTTTCTTTACGGTAGCTGATGTATCGGACCCGATGAACACGTCAACCATGGCGACACAGATCACCCCAAGTACTTTTAGCCACAACGTTTGGCTTTCGGATGATGGAAATACACTTTACACCACAGACGAAGTTGCAGATGCCTACATCGCTGCTTACGATGTTTCGGACCTACAAAATATTTCGGAAACTGACCGAATTCAGTCGAGCCCTGGGCAAGACGTTATTCCGCACAACACATTCGTACACAACACTGACTTCTTAGTAACTTCATATTACCGAGACGGAGTAACCATACACGATTGTTCGAATCCGAATAACTTAGTTGAAGTTGGGTTCTACGACACCTCCCCGCTTACTGGAGACGGATTCAATGGGTGTTGGGGAGTTTATCCTTATTTGCCATCTGGATTGATTATCGCCAGTGATATCGAAGGTGGATGTTTCGTATTAGACCCGACTTACGTTGCGGCTTCTTTCCTGGAAGGAAATATTACAGACGCAAGCACAACGAACGCGATAAACAATGCCCTAGTTGACATTACAGCAGCTAGCGTTATCGACAACTCAGATTTATCGGGAGATTACCTTTCGGGAGTAGCGACAGCAGGAACATATGATGTAACGTACTCGAAATTAGGATACGTAACTCAAACAATTAATGGAATCACTTTAACAAGTGGTCAAACAACCATTCAAGATGTGCAATTGGTTCCTCAAATCACATTTACACTGGAAGGTATTGTAGAAGATCAAAACGGTACTCCCATTCCAAACGCTCAAGTTGTGATTAGTAATTCGCAGCAAACTTTGACAACAACCACCAATGGATTGGGTGAATTCGAATTTCAAGGATTCCTTTCCGATGTTTACGATGTAACTATTGGAGTTTGGGGACACCACACGATCTGTTTGACAGGACAATTATTAGACTCAAACGGCGGACCTTATACCTACGTATTGGAACAAGGATATTCCGATTACTTCGATTTAGATTTGGGATGGACCGTTTCTGGAAATGCTCAAACAGGAGACTGGGAAAGAGGTATTCCTGATGGAACCACATACCAAGGAAATCCATCTAACCCGGATGAAGATTCTGATGATTGTGGAAACATGGCATTTGTAACCGGAAACGGAGGAGGACAAGCTGGAAGTGACGATATCGATGATGGAGAAACTGTTTTAACATCTCCAATGATGGACTTGTCAACGTACCAAGATCCGTATATGTCCTTTGAACGTTGGTTCTTCAATGGTGGAGGACAAGGCGGAGGCGCACCGAATGATTCAATCGTAATTGAGCTTTCAAATGGAACGCAATCAGCGGTGTTGGATTTTGCCATCTTCAACGATCCACAATTGAGCGAATGGGCATTCAGAGATGTACGTGTTGAAGATTATGTTCCATTAACGGCATTCATGCAAGTGAAAGTGCGCGCAATGGATCAAGGACAAGGACATCTTGCGGAAGGAGGATTTGACAACTTCTTTGTGCGTGATTCGATCATAGATGTTACTAGTGTTTCTGAACTTCCTTTGAACGATGTTACGGTATACCCGAATCCGTTCACGGATGAAATCAATATCAGCTGGAATAAAGACTACAGCAATGTGACTGTAACACTTATCGAACCGGCAACAGGACGAATTGTGATGCGTGAAGCGCTAACAGAAAGTAACAAATTGACTTTGGCGACTACGATTGCCAAGGGTATTTACATGCTCCAACTAACATCTAACGATCAACTCGTTGCAACAAAGCGTGTGGTGAAGATGTAACACAATAAGGTTTAAGTTACAAACCGCCGTTTCTTCCAATGAAGAACGGCGTTTTTTTTTGTCATAGCTTTATATCCTTAGAAATTCTTCCGTTGTCTTATTCTGACAAAACCAACGTATTCTTTCCTGACACTTAGGATAAACCGTTCCTACCGACATTTCTTCTTTTATCAGTTTTAATGTATAATATTTTTTACATTAGGAATATTATTATTTACTTTGTGTAATATATAATTAACCACTAGTAAACTTAAACATACAAAAATGAGCATCCAAGAGAAAAAAGCCGTATTCAATTTAATCACTACCATTCTGTTCATGGGAGGGTATGTTCTGTACACATTCGGAATCTACGGAGCTATCAATATCCCTCAAATTCACGACCCTTCATTTTGGGGAGAATTCATGTTAATCATGATGGGAGTAACCATTGTACTTAAGATTGTCTCCTACATCATCTTCTACATGATTATTTCGCAAGTTCACAAAGGTGAAGATCCGGAATTTGAAGATGATTACGACAAACAAATCGAAATGCGCTCCGATCGGAACAGTCATCATTTGTTCATGCTTGGGTTTATCGGAAGTCTAATTCCATTGGCGATGGGACATTCCATTGCGAACATGTTCATCATTTTGCTTTCGGCCGGGTTAATTTCTAGCATCGTTTCAGACCTTTCCAAATTGTACTTCTACAAAAAAGGAATTTAGTCATGAGTAAAGAACACATAACCAACAATATACGTACATTACGATTCTTCAAGGATGAAATGACTCAGCAGGAGTTGGCGGAATCTGTTGGAGTGACAAGACAAACCATTGTTGCTATTGAAAAAGGCAAATACTCCCCTACTTTGGAGATTGCGTTTCGTATGGCGCAAGTCTTTGATGTCCCTCTGGAAAAGATATTCACCTACGACGCTGAAAAAGATCATTTCAAGAAGGGCAAGAAAAAGAAATGCTAATGACACGCTACGTTCACATATTTCGTACTGAATTGCACGGTGCCGATTGCATCTCGAAACTTACCGAAGTTATGAGTAGCCATCCTAAAATTACCCGATGGCATCTTGATTTGGAAGATGTAGATAATGTTTTGAAAGTTGAAACGGAATCGCTTTCAGGAGCTTGCATCATATCCTTAGCAAAGGAAAAGCAAATCGTTTGCGAGGTACTACCCGATTGATCCTTTCAGGATTGAATTTGTATCTTTCCATATCAACGATAATATCAGAAATATGATCCGTCTTTTTGGCGCAATACTACTTTGCTTATGTATGAATCCAGATGATTCGAATGCGCAAGATGACTCCTTTACGTTAATTGGAATCTGGCAAGAAGACCTTCCCATGATTGCCTCTGGCTGGTCTACCAATTATCAATTCTTTGAAGACGGGCGCGTGAATTTCAACCACAGCCAAATGGATTGCGGAGACAGTTTGATTTCGGAGACAGGTACATATACATTCAAGAAAGGCATCGTGAAGATTAAAATCAACTCGCTGACCTTTATTTCCGGAGGAGAATTGCAAAAAGCTACCGGTTCCTGCGGGTCGGAATACGAAATTGTAGGGGGAGAAATTGAAACCAAAGGCTACAAACGCAAAATGAAATTCAAAATCATTGAAGCAAAACCATTAGAAGATTATGACTACCTCGATCGAATAGTCATCAACGAAGTGAGTTGGTTTCGAATGGCGCATAATCCTGAAGATTATTAAGAATAATTCCAAACGAAGATTGTCTATATTTAAGCAATGGAATACACTGAAATCCTTATAAACATTCGTAAAATGGTACGCTCCATCAATGTGGAAAGTAAGCGTATTCAAAAGGAGCACGGATTGAGTATTCCGCAATATCTCTGTTTGAATTTTCTCAGCTCTCAAGAAGATTATCGCTCCACTTCCAAAGACATTGGAAATCACCTCAAGTTGAATCCGAGTACCGTGACAGGAATCATTTCTAGACTTGAATTAAAAGGGTATTTAGCGAAATTACCGAACAAAGGTGATCGACGATCTGTTTACATCTACCTGACTGCTCTCGGTGAAAAAGCAATTAATGCCGTTCCCGGAATTCTCCATGAAAAGCTGGAAGAGAAATTGAAAAAACTAGACGATTCCGAACTTAAGAATTTGCAGGAATCCCTTTCGCGTTTGGTCGAATTTATGGAAGTAGAAGACTTCGATGCTGCACCAATGCTAACGACAGAAGTAAAAATTCCTCCTGCAAACGAATCCGAATAGCGCTTACCTATTCACCACGAATGACTGGATAGCCTTCGCACATGCGTCGGCAGCCGTATTACATTTTCGAAACCACAATTCCGGTTCAATTAATTCCAATTCTCCCAAAACAAGTTCATCCTGATTGTTCCAGAAAACATCTACGCGCGCATACACCGGTAGTTCGGGACATTGAGAAAGTGCGAACTCTGCAAATTCAATTTCTTCTGGAGAAGGCTGGTACTCGTGTAACGTTCCACCAAAATCATCTTGAACCCGAAAATCACCTGATTTGGCTTTCTTCAAAATCGAATGACTGTACTTCCCGCCAAACAAGATGTATGAGACCTCGCCTTTCGTCGTAATTTGTTCTTGATATTCTTGAAGCATCATACTCTCCTCTGCAATTAACTCACCATAAATTACTTCATAGTCAGAACTGTTCCCCGCTTCGAACTTGTAGGTATGTCTGGCAGCTCCTGAAACGGCAGGCTTCAAAATACACTGCGACCAACCAGATTCCGCAACAATTGATTCCAAACTCCTTGAGGAATTTCTCTCCAGATAGATCGTGCCCGGAATACGAACACCTTTGCTTTCCATCTCCTTCAGGTACTTCTTGTCCAGGTTCCAATAGATGAGTTCCTTAGAGTTGATCAATTTGGTTTGATGTTGTACCGCATCGAGCCATTTCGAAAACTCAGGAAAGCGCTCAAAATAATCCCATGTGGTTCGGAAAATGGCAAATTTTGTGGTACTCCAATCCATATCTGGATCGTCCCAATTGGTTCGGTACACTTTCATTCCAAGGCGCTCGCACGCTTCCGCAAGTAGGCGGTCCTCGTCCAAAACGTTCTGTGTGTATTCGCCAATTTGCGAAGGAGTCACATACCGATGATCGGTTAAAATTGTCAAGTCGTACTGCATGATTGAAAATTTAGGAGACGAATGTAATAAGAAAGACTTGTTTGGTAGAAAGTTGACAGTTTAAAGTAGAAGGATAATTGACCTTCTGCTTTCAGTCTTCTAATTTTGTCCTTTTGCGATATCATAAATCAATAGTGTTTTTGGCGGAAAGTAAAAGCCTGAACAAGGAAATGTCCCATTAATTTCAACGTTTTCCTTTTACCAAATCCGTTCCTCAGGTAGCACTTGCGACTTTCGGCCTTCTCCCTCCTACTTTCGCCTTATTTCCATTACCTTTGCCACCCATAATTGATTTCTATGAGTTCTGTTGCCGAAATTGAAAAACGCCGCACGTTTGGTATTATCTCTCACCCGGATGCCGGGAAAACAACCTTGACGGAGAAACTTCTCCTTTTTGGTGGAGCGATTCAAAGTGCCGGAGCCGTTAAAAACAACAAGATCAAGAAGTCGGCCACGTCGGATTTCATGGAAATCGAGAAACAACGTGGAATCTCCGTTGCAACTTCCGTGATGGCCTTCCATTATTCTGGAAAGCAAATCAATATTCTCGATACGCCGGGTCACAAGGACTTTGCTGAAGATACCTTTCGAACTCTAACAGCAGTTGATAGTGTAATTCTTGTTGTCGATGTTGCCAACGGTGTGGAGGCGCAAACCGAACGACTCATGGAAGTTTGTCGTATGCGAAATACTCCCGTGATCATCTTCGTGAATAAATTGGACCGCGACGGTAAGGAATCTTTTGATTTACTCGATGAACTCGAATCGAAGTTAAATATTCGTGTGCGCCCGTTAACTTGGCCTATTGGAATGGGAGACCGTTTCAAGGGAGTATACAATTTGTACCGTGAGAACCTCAACTTGTTTCAAGGGAATAAGACAGGGATTTCAGATGAAATTGTTCCGATTCAAGACTTGAGCGATCCTCAATTGGACGAATTGATCGGGACTGATCCAGCAGAAGAATTACGCGAGGAAGTAGAGATGATCGAAGGGGTATACGATCCTTTTAACAAGGATGAATATTTGGCGGGAGAATTGGCTCCAGTATTCTTTGGATCAGCGATGAATAACTTTGGTGTGCAAGAACTCTTGGATACTTTTTGTGAGATTTCACCAGCACCTCGAGGACGTGAAACTAGCGTGCGAAAGATTGAACCGTCGGATGACAAATTCTCAGGCTTTGTATTTAAGATTCATGCCAACCTAGATCCGAAACACAGAGATAGAATTGCCTTCTTGCGAATCGTTTCTGGGAAATTCGAACGCAATACCTTCTACAGACACGTGCGATTGGATAAGAAGATGAAATTTCCAAATCCAACTTCTTTCATGGCGCAAGACAAAAGCGTAATCGATGAGGCATATCCCGGAGATGTAATTGGACTGTACGATTCTGGAAATTTTAAAATTGGTGATACCCTGAATGAAGGTGAAAACTTTACGTTCAAAGGGATTCCGAGTTTCTCTCCGGAAATGTTCATGGAATTGGAAAATATGGACCCCATGAAATCCAAGCAATTGGACAAAGGTATTCGTCAATTAATGGACGAGGGAGTTGCTCAGCTCTTCATTCAACAACCCGGAACCAGAAAGATTGTAGGTACAGTAGGACAACTTCAGTTTGAAGTAATCAATTATCGTTTGGAGCATGAGTACGGAGCAAAATGTCGCTTTGTACCGAGGAACTTCTTTAAAGCGTGTTGGATCACTACGGATAACGAGCAACAATTGGAGGATTTCAAACGCGCCAAGACTCGCTACATTGCGAAGGACAAAGAAGACAATTTGGTGTTCCTCGCAGAAACGCAATTCTTGTTGACAATGGCGGAACAAGATTATCCGGACATTACTTTCCACAAAACCTCAGAATTCAAGTTGGAGCAGGAAAACTGATCTCACTTAAATTAACGAAAAAGCAAAAACGCGGAATTCGCATTCCGATGGCGCGTCAGTACGATACTGATGTTACGGCGCTTGCCTTGAGTCCAGATGGAAAACATCTTGCATCCTCCGAATTCTGCGAGATTAAAATCTGGTAACGCTACTAACTTGCGAAATTCGCAAACAACGTAAATACACTTGCGCAAATGAGTATCCCCCAGCGGAACCTGACCTCTACCTTTACACAAAACTTATGTCATGAAATACTTACTATTTGCCCTTTTATTAATGCTTACGTTCGGCGCTGCTTTTGGTCAGGAAGATTCAACCCTTGTTGTTCAGGACACAAATGTTTACCGGATCATTAAAACCGATGGACAAGAGCTTATTGGAACCATTGTTTCTTCAGATGCGCGAGAAGTACTATTTAAAACATCTGACGGACGCGAGTTCTATGTTCCTCAACACGTCATTAAAGAAATCGTTCTTGTCGATTCGGATAATTACAACAACCGCGGTGAGTATGTCGGCGAAGACAAATTTGCCACACGCTATTTCATCACCACGAATGGGTTACCAATAAAAAAGGGAGAACACTACGTTCAATGGAATTTGTTTGGACCAGACTTCCAATTTGGATTGGGTGAGAACTTTGGTGTTGGCGTAATGGCCTCGTGGATCGGGATGCCAATTATTGGAACGATTAAAAAATCATGGGAGCTAGGAGAGAAAACACAATTCGCAGTTGGAGGATTGGTTGGAACCGGAACTTGGATTGCCCCGGAATGGGGAGGTGCACTTCCCTTTGCAACGCTTTCCTTCGGAAGTAGAAAAAGTAACATTGCATTCTCTGCAGGTTATGGGGCTGTTTGGTTCGGTAACGGAGCCGAAGGACGAGCAATTACGAGTGTAGCCGGAATGGTGAAAATTGCCCCTAAGGTGAGTTTGGTATTCGATTCCTTCATTCTAATGCCAGGTCAAACAGAAACCCGCACATACTCATCTACCTATTCGCAATACAATTCCTCAACAGGGCAATACGAAGATCACACGGAAACGTACTCATACGATGTTAGAAAACCACTTTTTGCCTTGATTATGCCCGGAGTTCGCTGGCACGTTGACGACAAAAGAGCCTTCCAATTTGGATTCTCGGGTATTGTAGCTGATAATGATGTTCTGCCTATTCCAGTGCCAATGGTTCAATGGTACAGGTCGTTGAAATAAGAATTAATTCCTAACCACATATCCACAGAGGCGCGCTTGTTTCTATTGTAACCCTGCGTCTTTGTGGATTTAGTTGTTTCGGGGTTTGACATTTCATTATCTTCGATTCATGTCACAAGCGCTTCGATCGGCCATTTCCCAAATGGGATCAGTAAAATATTCCGCTAGCTCTTTCATACTTGCCATATAAAGATTCCGGATCAATCCATCGGCCAAACCAACTTTGGGAACAATCATTTCTTTGATTCCGCCTTGGCGCATTGCTCTTAAGTAAATAGCTCCACCATGTAAAATCACATCGGCACGATCGGATTTGACATCCATGGTTCGAACCATTTCTTCGGCCGAAAATCCAGAAAGATATTCAAGCTTCTCCTCCATGGCATCATCGGTCAAATTCTCCCAATCGGAAAGTCCACAAAGTTTGTAAAGCTTGTTGATATTCCCTCCTGTTCCTACGGCGTAATGCGGAGCATATTTCTTCACTTTTTTCTGAATCCATGCGTCAAATTTCTCCCAACTTCCTTCTTTTTGGATTCCTTCTTTCAATCGGACTGTTCCCAAATTGAAGGATTTCCAGGCGACGCGCTCTCCCTTTACAAAGAAATTGATCTCCGTACTTCCTCCACCAACGTCAATCAGCATGTAACTCTCGTCGTTTCGGATTTTACCGGTATTCAAAATTCCTTCGTATAAAATTTTTGCTTCTTCTTCACCGGCAATGATTTCGATATTCACGCCCGTTTTCTCCAGAATCTCTTCGATTATCTCCTTTCCGTTCTCAGAATCTCGCATCGCAGAAGTGGCGGTAGCACGATAATCGCGTACTTCAAAAATATTCGAAAGGTAATTGAAGGAATGCGCCATTTGAATCAACTGCTGACGCTTTTTCTCGCTTATTCTTCCATCAACGAAGGCATCTTCTCCCAATCGAACGGGCAAGCGTACCAAGGATAACTTTTTAAATGAAACTCCCTCGGGACGTTCATACACCTCTTCAAATAGCATTCGAATGGCGTTCGATCCGATGTCAATTGCAGCGTATCTTTGCATATCACAATTATACGAGTTCTATGCGCCGAGATGAAAAGACGCTGAAGGAATCTTTCAACAAGAGATTAACAATGGGGAGAGATTATAGAGATATTAGATCGCTTCGCTTTTAGACGCTAGACAATCCATTAACTTATGATTTTCTACTTTATAGTAAGCGAAAGTAGAAGGTAACAGACAGAAAGAATTGAGGATCGTTTAATCAAATGAGTCCAGTCAAAATTGTCTAACTGACTTCTGTCTATGTGCGACCAACGGGAGAGCTCTCTACTTCATCTTACTTGCATAAAACTCATGTGTAGCTTTCTGAGACCGAGTTTTTTCGTTTCCAGCTTCTTTGTAGATGTTGGTGTTTTGATTGTGATCGATGATACGTGCCTTTTGATTATCGCCCAATTGAAAATCGAGAGTCTTTCGAATATCTGCTTTGATTGCTGAATCATAAATTGGTGCCGCCACTTCTACACGACGGTCTAGGTTCCGTCCCATCCAATCCGCCGAACTAATGTACATCACTTCGTCGCCAGCGTTCGCGAAAACAAAAACTCGGGTATGCTCTAAATATCGATCTAATATGCTGATTATATTGATATTATCGCTCACACCTTTAACCCCAGGCACAAGACAACAAATCCCTCGGATGATCATTTTAATCTTTACACCGGCCTGACTGGCTTTGTAGAGTTTATCTATCATTTCCTCATCTACCAAATTATTCAACTTGATAATGATGTAGGCTTCCTTGCCTGCGCGAGCATTTGAAATCTCCGTCTCGATTAAATCCGTTAATTTTTGACGCACATCGAACGGTGAAACAATTAGGTTGTTATAAACACCAGCTTTGTAATTGGCCTGAAAGAAATCGAATACTTGGTATACTTCTTTTGAGATTCGCTGATCTGATGTCCAAAGAGAAATGTCTGTATACAACCTCGCCGTTTTCTCGTGAAAATTTCCGGTTCCCACATGCGCGAAGTACTGTGTCTTATCCACTTTCTTTCGGGTAATGACAACCAATTTACAATGAACCTTCAAGCCTTCCACACCAAAAATTACACGGACCCCATTTTCCTGCAATTTCTTTGAGATTAGGATGTTGTGTTCTTCATCAAATCGCGCATGTAATTCAATCACGGCTGTTACTCGTTTACCATTCTTGGACGCGTTGATCAAAGCATTGACAATATTCGAATTGGATGCTACTCGGTACATGTTGATTTTGATCTCCTGCACCGTTGGATCAATGGCTGCTTCTCTCAGGATATCAATCGTATGGCTAAAACTCTGGAAAGGATAATTTAGCATGATATCCTTTTTCGACAGTACGTCCAGAAGGCTTCGTTGGTTCGTTAGTTCCGGATGACGCGAAGGCGTCCAGTTCTCGTAACAATGTTCCTTCAATCCGAAATCAGGGAAGCCCATAAAATCGCGTAGGTTGTGATAGCGCCCACTTGGAATGATATTTCCTTTCAACTTTAATTTCTTGATGAGGAAGTCCAACAAGTCTGAAGGCATGTGCTTGTCATGCACGAATCGAACAGGTTGCGCCTTCTTTCTGTTATTGACACTTTTCGAAAGCTTCTCCAATACCGATTCGTCGATATCCTCATCGATATCCAACTCTGCATCACGCGTCATACGCATTGCATACGCATTGATATGTTTGTACGGAAATATTTTAAAGATCTGAGAAAGTCCCAAACGAATCACGTCATCGAGGAACATTACAAAATGTTGACCATTTGATTCTGGCAATACAAGGAAACGTGGCAGAATTTGCGATGGAATTTCGATCAGTGCATAATTCACCTCTTTATTCTCCAACTCCATTCTAACTGCTAAATATGATGATTTATCGGTGAGAGTTGGAGCTGCTCGCCGGGTCAACATTAGCGGAACCAAAGCCGGACGCACCTTATCTTTGAAGTAATCCAATACAAAACTCATTTGTTCCGGAGTCAATGACTTGTTGTCGACCAAATGAACACCAGCTTGTCCCAATGCAGTTGACAATGACTTATAAGTTCTAAGGAATCGGGATTCTTGCTGAAGTACTTTTTCTGAAATCTGCTTGAGCAATTCTTCGGGATCATCGTACATTTTACCTCGAGTCTTCTTACCAAGCTCCATCATTCTCCTCACAGAGGCCACTCGCACTCTGAAGAACTCATCGCGGTTATTAGAAAAAATCCCCATAAATCGGACGCGTTCAATCAAAGGATTGTTCTCGTCCATCGCTTCTTGCAACACACGCTCGTTAAAAGCCAACCAACTCAATTCCCTGTTCTGTATCAAATGATCTCCCATGCCCATTCGGCTGAAGAAACGAACCAAACCGATTCGTTATGTTATGCCTATTTTAAGTGTTTGTGAATTCCTACGAATCTACGCAATTACGGCGCTTAGAGTTTCAATTCTTCAGGGAAATTCTTCAAATACTCTAGCTTTCCCGACTCTAAATCGATGTGTGCGTAAATATGCTCCATTCCATTCGTCATCATGAGGTATTCTACTTGAAGGGTATGGTTGTAACTTGCAATTTGACGAAAGACGGCTTCAGATAGTTGAACATCAGCTGCTTTGCATTCTACAATGAACTTAGGCTTTTGATCGCGACCGTAAATCACAATGTCGGCCCGCTTTAATCGTTCGTTGTATTTCAAACTCACCTCAGATGCAATCAAACCTTTCGGTACGCCCTTCTCAATTAGATAGTGCAAAACATGTTGACGCACCCATTCTTCCGGCGTCAGTACCAATTTCTTTTGCCGAATCAAACAATCAACATAGACTGTTCCATTCATTCGCTTCAATTGAAGCGGGGCCATGGGAAGATTAAGAGGCGTCATTTACGGTAACAAAGGTATTAAGATTTACTGTGTATGTTTCAACTCCAAAAAGTGTCTTGTTGAGGCGTTCGCAACACACTATATAACTAAATGGTTATATAGGAATAAAGATATATCTAGTATTTCTAAATTACTTTTCTTAACTTCTAAAGACAAGGTCAAATAGCAACAAACCTCTCCTAAAAAGGTATCAAGAATTACTATGTTTGTACAGAACGAAATCGATGAAAGGAAAATTCACATTGCTCTTGATAGCTTCTCTGATGAGTCTTAGCGGATTTACTCAAGATGCTGATTCTACAAAATTTGAGGCGGGGATAGCACTGAATCGCTATGTTCCGGATAGAGACAATGAAAACTTGCCCTATTTCTTCTCAGGGTCCATTCGATACAACTTCAAAAGCACGGCAAAATTTAATCAATGTTCGTGTTGCAGGAAATTACAACCGACAAGTGTCGATTAAACCTTTGGCGGCCAAACGTTATCTCTGTTTTGAAGCAGGTTATCATGGACGATTGAATCGGGATTCAACAAATTGGAGGATTGCATGGGGAGTGAACGCCGGAGTATTTCAAATCAACGAGACCGTTACTCCACTCAACTTATTTCCCTTTCTTGGACAAATGGAAGATCCGTTCAATCGAGCACGTTACAAATTCGCCATTTCACCGCAAATTTCTGTCGAGTATTATTTGAATCCGCTTACCTATATTCAATTCGCATTAAGCATGAGCCTCGGTACATCGTATTATGGTGATGTCGATCATTTGGAATTCAATTCCGCGAGAGGATTCTCTGCCCAATCTCCTTCGTTTGGGATTTACCGAAAGTTCTGAGCCAAAAAAATCCCACTTCGAATGAAGCAGGACTCTTTAGTAAGAAAAGGCTGTTTTATTCAATCCTTATTTCTTTCATCAATCTTTCAGAATCTGTATCGATAATTAAAAAATAAATACCGGAAATTTGTTCGGAAACATCAATTTGAACCGACGTTTCCATTTCTTGCGTTTTCTCTGACTTATACACCAATCGTCCTTCGGATGAAACGAGCATGATTCCCGAAACATTTCCAGAATTAAAGTCCTTAAAATCAACGTTAACGAAATCCGATGTAGGGTTTGGATACACTAGAATACCTGATACATCCAGATTACCAACGTTTGTATTACAAGTATCAATTAGAGTCACTGCAATTGACGCAGAATCCGAACAACCTGCCGACGACGTGATGATGCAATTATATGTTCCTTCCATGTTCGCCATGAATGAATTCATAGTCGCCATTGGTAGCATATTTCCATTCGAATACCATTGATAGAACTCCACTGCAAGCCCAGCATCGGCTGTTATCATAACGGGGCCATTTGCTGGACAGAAGTTGATTGTTCCCGACGGGGTTAATGTAACGTTTGGAAGCTGAGATTCGTTCACTGCGACTCCCACTGCGGAGGAATCTGAACAACCATTGGAATCTGTGACATAACAATTGTAAAGTCCGTCTGCGCTAACAAAGTATGAACTGGAAGTAGCTCCTGAGATGGAATTCCCGTCCATATACCATTGATATTGAGATCCAGATGAAGCAGTGAGTTCGACACTATCTCCTTCACAGAACTGAGCGCTTCCACTTGGAGTAATCCCAACCGTTGGAAGACTAAAAACGGTAACTGTAATTCCAACTGCCGCAGAGTCTACACATCCTTGAGGGCTTGTTGCCAAACAATTGTACACCCCGGCATTCGTGGCATTGTATACATTCGAGTTTGCGCCTGAAATCAACGTTCCGTTGAAATACCATTGATATTGAGCAATTCCAGCTGTATCTACGAATAAATCTACGTTTCCTCCAGAACAAATACTTGAGCTTCCAATACTCGACAAATTGACCGAAGGAAGTGGATTTTCTGTTACTATAATTCCTACAGCGGATGAATCTGTGCAACCTTGTGAATTTGTAGCCAAGCAATTGTACACTCCGGCGCTTGTTG
The DNA here is from genome assembly GCA_015665275.1 of Flavobacteriales bacterium. Lineage (GTDB taxonomy): Bacteria > Bacteroidota > Bacteroidia > Flavobacteriales_D > Crocinitomicaceae > UBA4466. The sequence goes on from JADFAL010000036.1 coordinate 44,355, forward strand.
CATTATAAACATTCGAGTTCGCTCCAGAAATTAGAACCCCGTTCAAATACCACTGATATTGGGTAATCCCGGATGTATCAGCAAATAAGTCTACGTTTCCTCCTGGACAAAAGCTCGGACTTCCAATATAAGATAGGTTAACCGTTGGAAGTGTACTAAGTGACACCGTAACACCTGTGGAAGATGAATCAACACATCCAAAACTATTCGTTTTTGTGCAATTGTATACTCCAACAGTATTCGTGAAATAAACATTAGAATCTGCCCCAGCGATTACGGCTCCATTCAGATACCATTGGAAATCTGCATTGGTACCACCAGTAACTGTCAATTCAACACTGTCACCCGGACAAAAAGATGCTGTACCATTAGGCGATAAATTTACAGATGGTAATGAGTTTACTACAAGGTTTGTAGGAGGAGAAACATAGTCACATCCACCTATTGTCATCAAAAGAGTATAGCTTCCGGCTGTGCCAGTAGTATAGGTCATGGAAGTATCGTTTGTCGCTACCCCATCTTGGTACCATCCCCAATTCGCTCCAGTTGTATTTTGCGTAAACGTTGCTGTTTCTCCTGAACAAATTGAATCATTGGGAGACACTAAAACATCTACTACATCTTCTACGTGTATCAATCCTTTCGAATTAATAGATGTATTCGGACTTGTGGAAACAACCCCTGTAGTTGTGATATACTTGAGACCAGCAGTATTGATATCTGAAATCATAAAGGATCCGTTTCCAAGATAAGTTGAAGCTCCAACGTTACCCAATGCGGAACCTGACAACGAAATATTGGTAATTGCCAAGGTATTCAGATCGATGGTTTCCATAATAACGGAATTCGTACCCCATCCGCTCCAATGATACATCAAACCGTCATCATAATTGTATTCTATGCTTTCTCCATCGGAACCATTTCCCAACGCCGTCACTAAAGTCATTACACCCGTGGCTTTATCTACAGTATACATTGTTTCTGCAACTGTGGCTCCATCTCCTGTAACCGCATACAAAACTCCGGCAGTTGTAAATGCGATATTAGCAACATTATCTCCTAACGATCCAATGTCAGAAATGAAACCATCTACAAGACTTAATGTACCCAACCGTCTGTTACCACCAGACTGATACACAATATAAACAGCTCCACAAGCATCTGTAGGATCAACAGCGAGACCGTTGCAACCATCCACCGATCCTACGCTTGATGAAAGCGAAATAGTGGTACTGACAAATGTATTTGAGTCGATAATAGTAAGATCGTTATTGAACGGACTTACTGAATAAAGCGTGGAAGTCTGAGACATTCCTGTAAATACCACAAAGAATGCAGCGAGAAAAAGTAGGTGTTTCATTTAGTTATGTTTGAAAACAATTTTAAAAAATTTAGAGACGCTAAGTTGAAAGTCACCGTATACGAAGTGTATACGGGTATCTAAAACTAACACAAAAAACTGACATACAAAATGTTGTGCCGATAACTAAAACAGAGGAGTATCTCGATAACCATCACCGCTATTAGGTACTGTCAGGGCATGATTGATGGTGAATTTTACTTCTTTTCCATTCTTGCCTTTATAGGTGACGTAGTCCCAATTACCGTCGTGTGTATGGGTATAAGTCCCATTTGGAATTCCATGAATTAGTTCTTGATAGACCATAATAATCTTCTTTCCATCCATGCTATCCGAAACTTTCTTCAGTTGGATTTGACGTGATTGCCCTTCATATTTAGCATAAAGCACTTGCTCTTTCTCGTCCATTCCAAGCATGAGCTTGTTATTTCCCTTTTTCTCAGAATTGAATACGATATAATGGTTTGGAGATGGAATTTCCAAGTCTGGATCAACTTCTAAAATCAATTCATAAGGAGAAATATCCTTAGTAATCCCTTCTTCACTTGCCAGATACACTTGAAGAATACCGTCATTTAATTTGCCATAAAGCAAGTCTCCTCCTCCAGCATACCAAGTTGAATAGGCAAAAACAGCGTCCTTCGGTACTCCGTTGCTTTCTCTATCGCCTATATCCTGTAAATTATATGCATCTATTAATTCAATATCATATTCATTAGACGACAAACTATGGAACAAAATAACAGGAGAGGATACCCCTTCACTAGCGGATCTGTTCAGAAGAAAGGTATTGTCCTTCGTGAAACTAATAGACTCGCGCGGATCAAAAACATATCGCTGAACTTCATCGTAGGAGGCTGACGAGAAATTTTCCTCAATAAATTCCTTGTTAATCCATTTCTTATGATCGTTTCTTACCGTATCTCTTCTCACAAATACCTTTTCGTTCTCAAAATCAATAGTTCGTTCCACGCGATTTCTTATATTGACCATATCATGTATTTTGCCCATACTAAAGCTTTTCTCATGATATGCAATGAGTTCATCACCTCGAAACAATAGGTATTCTTCGTTATAGCCATACTCCCAACAATCAGAAGTATCCATAATTATTGCGTACTCTCCTTTTTCCAGTGCTTTAACACCGGAGCAGCAATCACCACCGCAACTTTCACGATAACCAGTAGCCTCCATTTCACTTAATTCCAAGCCAAAGGGATACAAAAAAGGCTCGTTGATTTCGTGTTCCAATTCATCGACTTCCTGCGTTAGCACGGGGGAATTCTTCTCTTCTTTTTCTTGCTTGCCTTTTTTCGAATTATTGCTGCAAGAAACGAAGAAAAGTAAAGAACTCAAGATGAGTCCAGTGTAACTTAAATATTTCATGAATTATTAATTCCCATTAAGAGTAGCTCGATGTCCTTGTAATTCAAATCGAATACTTTTCCAAGCACTTCGCTCGTTAAAATTCCTTTGTAGATATAGACGCCACCTCTAAAGCCTGGATCTTTCACGATCATATCTTTCGGTCCTCCGCAAGCCCCCATGTTCATAAGAATCGGCGAGAAAATGTTAGATAAGGCGAAAGATGCCGTTCGAGAAACACTAGATGGAATATTGGGAACGCAGTAATGAATTACTTCGTGCTTTGTAAATGTAGGATGGGAGTGATTGGTAATATCCGAAGTTTCGAAACAACCTCCTTGATCAATGCTGATATCAATAATGACCGATCCGGCCTTCATGTTGCTCACCATTTCCTCGGTAACCACACAAGGTGTTCTTCCCAGTGGAGCGCGTAAGGCACCGATGGCTACATCGGCCCGCATTAGCGATTTCGCCAGCACTTTTGGTTGAATCACCGAGGTAAAAACGCGCGAACCTAAATCGTTCTGCAAACGACGTAAGCGAGAAATGGAATTATCAAATACTTTCACCGAACAGCCAAGCCCAAGCGCTGCTCGTGTAGCACTTTCACCGGCAGATCCTGCTCCGATAATAACAACTTCTGCAGGTTGTACACCAGGAATCCCTCCGAGCATAACTCCTTTACCTCCGTTGAATGCGTTCAATAAATTGGCTGCTACCAAAACCGCAGAAGTTCCCGCGATTTCTCCCATCGTTCTTACTACAGGGAAGACTCCGCTTTCATCTCGGATGTAATCCCAAGCAATAGCGGTTACCTTTTTACGCATCAACTCCTGAAGAATTTTCTTCGGCTGAATGGATATTTGCAAAGCAGAAATTAAGGTTTGATCGCCGCTCATCATTTCAACCTCTTCTTCAGATGGTGGTGCCACCTTGAAGATCAAGTCGCAATGAAAAATTTCTTTTGTATCGTAAACGATTTGGGCTCCAGCTTCACTGTAATCATTGTCAGTGAAATTCGCTCCTTCCCCACTTTTTGATTCTACTTTCACACGATGACCGTTCGCTACCAATAACGATACTGTGTCTGGCACTAATGCCACTCGTTTTTCTTGGAAAGATGTTTCTCTCGGAATTCCGATATACAGACTTCCTTTTTTGCGAGAGACTTCCAACGTCTCTTCCTTTGGCAACAAACTTCCCTGTTGCATTAACTGTTTGAGTAGTTCCGGATCTGTTATCATGCGCTTACGGTTAAAGTTCGGGTGTCATCGTCGTTTCTACGAATATACGACCAAATCGTGTTATCAGGTAGCAAGGATTGGATTTTATCTGGCCATTCAATGAAACAAATCCCATCGGAATAGAGCATTTCTTCAATTCCAATATCATAGGCTTCTTCCTCGGTTTTCAATCGATAGACGTCAAAGTGATATACCTTTCCGTACATGGGGCTATCATAAACGTTAACGAGAGAATAGGTTGGAGAACCTTCTGCATCTTCCACCCCCATTGCGCTCAAAACACTTAGAATAAATGTAGTTTTACCCGATCCCATGGGAGCATCAAAAGCAAATACTTTGCGATGTCCGAAATCTTCAATGAATTGTCGTGCAACTCGCGGTAAATCATTAATAGATTGAATGTGATATGATTTCTCCGTGCTCATTCCTATATAGTACTCAAATTTGGCGTGTAAAGTTACATCCTTCGAGATTGCAAAACATTTTAAAATCAATCTAAATTAAACGTGCTTCCCTGACCTTATTCAGACACAATATTCGAATGACCATTGGATTTGGCGAAAAAAAAATTGCTATCTTCATTCTATGCGACTTTCACTACTTATCGGGATTTTATTCATTTCAGTACTTTCCTTTTCACAGACAATTGAAGCTTCATTTTCCGTATATGGTTTTGGCAATTACACTCCAAATGAAAGCACCAGCGATGTGCGTTTTCAAGATTTATCGTATAGTCCCATGGCAAGTATCATGTACCATCAATCGTGGTTAAAAGTCCATGACGATCATATAAAATTTTCTTCTGGGTTGGGCTTGTCTTACACCCAGTATTCAGGAGAATGGGAAGAATCATTTCAAGATCGACTTGTTGATGGAAACATAATCGAATCGTCTGAATTGCACAGATATTCTGCCAAAACGAACGCTTTGGGACTGGAAGTAACGCCTTTTATCGTTTCTTTTTGGGATTTGCTACAAGTACGCTCTGGATTGTTCTTTGGAACCAATATCACCGATAGCTATTCTGAGCAATATGGTAGAACCTGGACAACCCTAGAAAATGGTGTAATCATTGTCTCTGATGGAGCATTGGAAGATGTACCTGTTAGCTTCGAGCCAAGCGTTGTCATGCATTGGAACTCTAGAGTTGCCCTCTCATTCGACATCAAACAGTTTTCTATTGCTCCGTTTTATCAATTCTCACGTGCGCTTACTCAAGAAGGACAAAGCATTTCGACGTCCAACACTACATCTTACCGAAATCATTTTGGTTTGTCGTTTGGTTTTAGAATGAAATAGTTCTTACTCATTAACTTCGTCTTCGAAAAACTCTTCATTCTTAGAGACACCGTATGAATCGTAATCAATCTGCCACATTATATTTCCGTTTGGATAGTAACGGTAGGATGTTCCTGAAGGCTTACCTTCATTCGCAATGAACATAAATTCAATTTGCCCTTTTTCGCAGCAGTTTACAGAGTCGCAATTGAAGTAGTAACGAATCGTATCAACCTCAAGACCATCTTTATTGTATTGGCCGGAGTACTTTAAACATCCAGATTCGTAGTACTTCTTCAGTTCTCCACAATATTTCCCCTTATGAAAGGTGCCCGATTCTTTAACTGTGCCACTTGGATAAACTTTAAAGTAAATTCCTTCGGGACGATTGTTGTGGTATTTACCAATTAGTTTGGGAGTGCGACCGTCTTTATGATATTTGACCCACCAACCTTCCTTTCTATTCTCAAAATAACTCCCTTCGAAATATTTCAGACTGTCTTCCACGCTGTATTCAACAACAAACTCAAGCGTGTCTTCACCATCGCGAAAAACATTCAAAAGAGAATCTGGTATACCATGAACTTTGTTCATCCATGAAAACCGTGAATCGATAAAAACAGAGTCTTCCTGAGAATACGCACTGGTTGCAAACATAAGCCCCACCAGTACTAAAAGTAATTTCATCTTGATAAGATAGCCCAAATACTGTGGATTATCAATTAAACTTGGCCTACTTTGGCTCCAAAACAACAAATGGAATCAAAACCTCTTCCAGTGAAATACCTCCATGTTGGAAGGTGTCACCAAAGTGTTTCACGAAGTGATTGTAATTGTTCGGGTAGACGAAATAATCCGTATCCCGCGTAAAAACGTACTCCGAGGAAATCCCAGACTTAGGCAAAAATGCATCTTGCGGATCGCTTACTTTGAATACATCCTTCTCTTTGTAAGAAAGGTTTCTTCCGGTTTTGTAACGCAGGTTGGTATTGGTACTGCGCTCCCCCATAATCTTCACAGGATTGCTTACACGTACCGTTCCGTGGTCTGTTGTAATGACCAACTTCTTCCCTGCTTCAGCTACTTTCTTAATGATATCGTGTAACGGCGAATGATCGAACCAGGAAACAGTTAATGAACGATACGCAGATTCGTCATCGGCCAATTCTCGAATGACCTCCATCTCTGTTCGGGCATGAGAAAGCATATCCACAAAGTTCCATACAATTACGTTCAATCCGTTATCTAGCAGCTTGTTGAAATTATCCGCTAGTTTCTTTCCAGCATCGAGATTGGTAATCTTGTTATAACTCCATTTCACATCTCTTCCGAGGCGTTTCAAGTTCGTTTCCAATAACTCCGCTTCGAAGTTGTTTTTCCCTCCTTCATCTTCTTCTGTTCGCCAATATTGTGGGTACTTCTTTTGAATTTCAGAAGGCATCAATCCAGCGAAGAAAGCATTTCGAGCATACTGCGTTGCTGTAGGTAAAATCGAATAAACAATCTCTTCTTTTTGCTGCGAGAAATACTTCGAGAAGGTTGGGCTCAACATTTTCCACTGATCGTAACGAAGGTTGTCAATAACCAATACAAAAAGATCTTCATCATTCAGCATTGGGTTGATCTCCTTCTTGAACAAGGTATGAATCAACTGTGGAGACTCTTCTACTCCGTTCAGCCAATCAAGGTAATTATCTTCGATAAATTTTGAGAACTGCGCATTTGCTTCCTTTTTCTGCATGTTGAGAATCTCCTTCATTCCGCTGTCTTCGATTTTCTCCAGCTTCAATTCCCAATACACCAATTGGTCGTAAACATCGCGCCACTCGTCCATATCCAAGCGACTGTTCAACTGCATTCCCAATTCACGGAATTCACGTTGATAGTTCGAATTAGTTGTTTGTGAAACTAATTTGCTCTTGTCAAGGTTCTTCTTTAGAGCTAACAAAATCTGATTTGGATTCACCGGCTTGATGAGATAATCGGCAATATTACTTCCGATGGCCTCCTCCATAATGTGTTCTTCTTCACTCTTGGTGATCATCACGACGGGAACGTGTGGCTTTGCTTTTTTGATGCGCGATAAGGCTTCCAACCCAGTAATGCCAGGCATGTTTTCATCTAGAAAAATGATGTCGAAATCTTCTTCATCGTTCTTGTCAACAGCAGTTGAACCATTGTTCACCGCTTCGACTTCATAACCCTTGGATTCGAGGAAAAGAATGTGTGGTTTCAATAAGTCTATTTCATCGTCTGCCCAAAGGATTTTTACCTGCATAAGCCTGATATTTGTTAGTTTTACATTAGGAATTAAAAGTATGCAATTGCAACCAAAACAAGGCACCAATAACAAAAAGAAAATATTTAACGATCCGGTTTACGGATTTATTTCAATCTCGCAGGAGTTTATTTTCGACATTATTGAGCATCCTTATGTACAGCGCCTAAGACGCATCAAACAATTGGGAATGACGCACCTTGTTTATCCAGGAGCGTTGCATACACGCTTCCACCATGTGCTCGGTGCGATGCATTTGATGTCAAAGGCAATTGCTACCATTCGTAGGAAGGGACATGAAATTTCTGAAAGTGAAGAACAAGCCGCATTGCTAGCCATTCTTTTGCACGATATCGGTCATGGTCCTTTCTCTCATGCACTGGAACACGACATCGTAACAGGAGTGCATCATGAGGATATTTCTATTTTCTTCATGGAACGCTTGAGCGAAGAGTTTGATGGTGAATTGGACCTTGCCTTGGAAATATTTCAAAACCGTTATCCAAAAAAATTCTTGTACCAGTTGGTTTCGAGTCAGCTGGATATGGATCGCATGGATTACCTCAACCGCGATAGTTTTTATACTGGAGTGAGCGAAGGTAAAATTGGAAGCGATCGCATCATCGAGATGTTGAATGTTGTAGATGACAATCTTGTCTTGGAAGAAAAAGGAATCTACTCCATTGAGAAATTTCTCGTTGCCCGTCGATTGATGTATTGGCAAGTGTATCTGCACAAAACAGTGGTTGCAGCCGAGTTCATGCTGATTCATGTTTTGCGTCGCGCCAAGGAATTGAAACAATCTGGAACCGATATTTTCTCAAGTCCTGCTCTCTCCTATTTCCTTACAAAAAATGTAACTGCCGACGATTTCAAAAACAATCCAGAAGTGTTGGACCTATTCGCTCAACTAGATGATTATGATATCATGGGGTCTATTAAAGTTTGGCAATTCCATGATGACAAAGTACTCAGTACTTTATCGCGGCGTATTATTGAACGAAAGCTGTTTAAAATCAAAGTTTCTAAGGAGGAATTTTCAGAAGAGACTAAGCAGGCCGTATGCGAAAAAGTAATGGCGAAGCTTGACATTCCTTTCGAGGATACACGTTATTTTGTGTACAACAATGTTTTGACGAACAGTGCTTACAACGACGCTTCTCAGCATATTAATCTCTTAATGAAATCGGGCAAGACATTGGAAGTTTCTAAGGCTTCTGATAATTTGAATATTTCTGCTTTGGCAGATCCTGTGGAAAAGCATTTCTTGTGTTATCCCGTGTTTAATGCTGGGAAGGCTCGGCAACTCTCTTTGCTGAACGGGATAAAGTAACATTTTCTTGAATAAGTAATGCCCGAGGTACAGTTCGACCGCAAAGGCGCAAAGGGCGCAATGTGTTCTTTTTAGCAGTGCTGTGTGTAATTGTGGTGGTGTACACAAGTTGACATCTTCGATGTCTGATGCTCTATTTTATAGGTAGTTATGTGATTGAAACTTGGGCAGAATTCGTTAGTTGACTAGATAATGGCAAGATGCCCGGAGTGTTTTGTCGTCCTACATCAACTTTACTATGGAAGTATTGAAAATAAATTCTAAGCTCTCCGAAATTGATGATGAGTTATACGATATTAGAAAAAAGGCATGCGAATAATATCAATCTAAACCAGATTCAACCCCAGACTGCTGAAAAAACTGATTTCTTCGCGAGTCTAATACCTTGACGTTGTGAAAGTAAAACCGAGCGATTTGGATATAATCGTAGCCTTGAGTTGCCATTTCCATAGCACCTTCTTGGCAGAGGCCAACGCCGTGACCGAAACCGTGGCCTTCCAGAATCACTTTTCCGCTTTCCAAGTGCGTACTGAAATATGCAGATTTCAATCGGAATTTTGAACGTAAATCGCGCATTGGAATTCCTAAGGCTGGATGAATGTAAAATGCAGTTCTGTCAGAGCATTGAAAGTTGTAAATGTCATCTCCATACAACTCTTCTGTCACCCCGAAATTATCTCGGAGGTAGTTTCTCCAGGAATATTTGTCAATCGACTTGGTCCAGGTTGCTTGACGTGTGTGAATACAAAAAGTATCAATGAAAGGCTCGAGATAAGGAACTGAGGTATTCCATACATAGGAAGCATCGCAGGTTTGACCCCCACAATTAGCCGAGAAATACGATGTCACCAATTTATTGTTTTGATCTACCAAAACCATCCCTTCTGAGGCTTCGACAGCGGTTCGAATTTTAGGTGTATGTCTTAGCTTGTTGTGATATGCCTGACAATGCGTTCCGTCGCAGACATTGTAACCATCTTTAGCATGTCGATGTGAATTTTTAATGGCATATGTCCTACTCATCAACGCTTGTACCTTGTAATACTCTAGATGACGGCCACCTCCCCCTTCCGATTCTATTACGCCACTCAAATAGTTGTTCATTGAAATGCGATTCACAATCCTCAAGCCTTTTGGACCTCTCGTAATTTCAAAATTATCTTCGTAAAAGTGCTGTTTGGTTGTGGGAGAAGTTCCCTTCAATTTTACGGAAGCTGTCTCATTCTGCTTGATCAGCAACAAGGTGTCGTACACATTCACAATTCCATTAGTTGTCACACCTACTCCATTGTTCTTCCACTGAACGTTAACAGTTTCCAGCATTCCTAAAGAAGTAGTATCTCCAAAAACCTCGTAACTCCCTTCGTTAGCACTAAAAGAAACGCCGCGCATATTCAAATGGTGAAAAATGCCCACGCGGATTTGTTGCGCTTGAATAGCACTGGCTCCCAACAGTAAAATCGATAGCATTAAAATGCGAAGCATGGACTCAAAATTACAACGCGCACATGCCGACTTTCGGCTATGCTTCAATAGTTTTCAACAAGGATTGTGCAACTTTTGCGCTTGCCCCTCCACCACCGAGCTTTTGCTCAAGCTCATCATAGTCTGAGAGTAGTCTAGATTTGTAGGTCTCGTCGTTTAATAAACGGTCTAATTCCGCGCGAATTTGATCTGGATTGCATTCTTTTTGAATAAGTTCTTTCACGACCTCTCTTCCCATGATCAAATTCACCAAGGAAATGTAATCCACTTTCACCAATCGTTTGGCAATACTGTAGGATATCTGACTGCCTTTATAACAAACTACTTCCGGTACTTTGAACAATGCCGTTTCTAAGGTTGCCGTTCCAGAAGTAACAAGAGCAGCAGAGGCGTTGTACATCAATTCATACGTTTCTCCGTGCACCACCTGAACATCATTTTGGACAGATTGATAAAATTCTTTTGTCAAAGAAGGCGCTCCTGCAACTACGAGCTGATAATCGCCCATGCCTTTGGTAGCCTCCACCATGATGGGCAATTTGGTTTTCACCTCTTGCTTTCGGCTTCCTGGAACCAAAGCGATAATTGGCTTGTCGCTTAGCCCATTTCTTTTTCGGAAAGCTTCTTTGCCGGATTCGAAATCATACTTAGAAATTTCATCCAAAAGTGGGTGTCCTACATATTCAACGTTGTAATCGAATTTTTGGTAGAATGCCTTTTCGAAAGGTAAAATCACGTACATCTTGTCAACTACCTTCTTGATTTTGTGAACCCGATTTTGCTTCCAAGCCCAAACTTGCGGAGAGATGTAGTAAATGACTTTAATTCCTTGTTCTTTTGCCCATTCAGCAATTCGAAGATTGAAACCTGGATAATCAATCATTACAATTGCATCCGGTTTGTAGGCCAGAATATCTTCTTTGCAAAAACGCAAATTCTTTGTGATGGTTCGAATATTCATGAGTACTTCGACGAAGCCCATAAATGCTAGTTCACGGATATGTTTTACGCAGTTATCTTGAACAGCGATCATTTTGTCACCTCCCCAAAATTGAAATTCGGTTTGTGGCTGCTCGTCAAGGATTGCCTGCATTAAATTGCTTCCATGCAAATCTCCCGAGGCCTCGCCAGCAATGACGTACAACTTCATTTACACGAAGAATTTAATATAAATGATATACGGAGCGAAGGCCAATGAGCCGAGAATGACTCCCATTGCACGTTGCCATTTCTCCTTGTTTAGGAATCGATAGAACCAAATGAGGTTAAAGATGATCGAAATTGTAATCATTTTTATTCTTGGGTTCGGAAAGTAACGAAACTCGCGCCACATGTATTCAAAGGTATAATCCTGCCAAACCGCCCATAAATAAACAACCAAAGGAATAAATACAATCGGAGTTAATATCCCGAAGGCAACCCCAATCATGTGTTCTCTAGACCAATTTTTCAAATTCATAGTTCCCAGTTTTCTAAATCTTTAATTGCCGAATAGCTGGTCAAGTCAAATTGTGTAGGCACTACCGTGGCATATCCCTCCTCGATCCAATGCAAATCTGTATCATCTGCCGGTTGCTGATCTTCGAAATCACCCGATAACCAATAGTAGGGTTTCCCGAATTGATCTAAGCGATTCTCAAATCGATCTGCCCAATAAGCATGCGCTTGCCGACACACCTTAATTCCTTTCACTGGCCCTGCGGAAATTGGTGGAATATTTACGTTCAGGCAAACACCTTCTTGCACTCCTTTATCCAAAACTTCCTGCACAACTGTTCTAACCACGTCAACCGTTCCTGAAAAATCAGCGTCCGCTTCAAACGCACCAAGCGAAAAACCGATCGCTGGAATTCCTTCCATAGCGCCTTCAACTGCTGCTGACATCGTTCCAGAATACAATACGTTCGTTGCGGTGTTGTACCCATGATTGATTCCTGACACTAATAAATCCGGCTTTCTTTTCATTACTTCATAAATCGCCAGTTTCACACAATCAACAGGAGTTCCCGTGCATGCCAATGCCGTGATATCTCCATAAATGTCCGTTGGATTCAATCGTAAGGGGTGATGAATGGTAATTGCATGTCCCATACCCGATTGAGGGGAATCTGGAGCAACCATCACTACATCTCCAAACTCTCGCACCGTTTCGTACAAAGTACGGATTCCTTTAGCGGAAATTCCGTCGTCATTTGTCACCAAAATCAGCGGTCTTTGCTGGCTCATATACAGGGATAATTCGGTTTGCTGCGAAAGTAACGAATCTTACCTTATTCTCTGAAATGTTTCGTAGCGTATTCTAATGGAATTAACTATTTTTGTTCGAATCCAGAACGGGCAAAATGACGACCGCAGACTTAATTCAAATTCTGACAAACATTACGCAAGAGAACACTGACAATGTCAAGAAGTTCACTGCGAAACTGTCTGATGATCAAATGAAATGGCGACCCAACCCAGGAATCTGGAGCGTTGGTGAAGTACTAGCACATTTGAATGAATATGCGTCTTACTATCACCCGACCATTCAATCGAAGATTAAGACGACCCGATTTACCTCTACCAAGGAAGAATTTATGAGTTCTCCATTAGGGCGCTCTGCGTGGAAGTCGATGAAATTGGGCAAAGCGAAAAACGTTAAGCGTAAATTTCGCGCTCCAAAAGGTCAAAACCCAACCTTGCAACCAGAATTGGTGAAGGGAACGGAAATCGATGATTTCTTGGGACATCAAGCCGATATGCTAGCGTTGATTGAAGATGCTCAAACGGTGAACTTACGTCGTGTGAAAATTCCAATTTCCATTTCGAAAATTGTACGATTGCGTCTTGGTGATGCCTTATTATTTGTTGTTTACCATAACCAACGACACGTGCAACAGCTCATCAATCTGGTTACTCATAAAAACTTTCCGAAAAAATAATGGATCAGGGATATTGCTTCGTCAGTATATCACCCGTTCGTGCAGAAAATCGCGATCAAAGTGAAATTGTGACGCAGCTACTCTTTGGTGAAGTTGTAACGGTACAGGAAATTGAAGCTCCCTGGGCTAAGATTACTTCGGTGGCCGATGGCTATGAAGGCTGGATCGATTTGAAACATCTTAAAAAGCTATCGGATAAGGAAATGCGACGTTGGCTAGAAGGCCTAGATTACTTGACAGACCGAGAGCGCTTACTGGAAACTCCCTGGGGTTCACAATGGATCTGCAGAGGTTCCTTTATTCCCGCAGGATTGGAGGCATTCAATATTGGAAAAGACTCATTTCAATGGCTGCAAGAATCTTCGGCGACATTCGAAGACATTTGGTCATGCGCAGAAAGTTATTTGAATACGCCGTATTTATGGGGAGGTAAATCACCTTTCGGAATTGATTGCTCAGGATACACCCAAGCTGTCTATCGGTTCTTCAACATCAACCTACCAAGAGATGCTTCACAACAAGTGTTGGATGGTGCTGAAGTCGATTTCCAAGACATAGAAACAGGTGATCTCGCTTTCTTTCATAACGACAAAGGAAAGATCACCCATGTTGGAATATTAGACAACGAAGGACATATTCTTCACGCCAGTGGTCACGTGCGGAGAGACCTATTTACAAAAGACGGAATTGTTCACAATGAACATGGTGATATCACGCATAAATTGTCAATAATTAAACGATGGTAATCTTAAAAGTATCTGCTTTTAAAAACGATATTTGCTAAAATTTGGGAGAATGAATAGAATATTAGTAACAGGAGGAGCTGGTTTTATAGGGAGCGTCTTAGCCGAAAAATTAATATTAAATAAAGACAATTTCGTTGTTATTGTCGATGATCTGTCGACAGGAAGTGAAAACAAACTACCTCATCATTTACCAAATGTTAATTGGCGATTCGTTAAAGCTGATGTGAACGAATATAGAGAAATTGCAGAGGTAATGTTAGGAGAAAAATTTGACTTCGTTTTTCATTATGCTGCGCTCGTAGGGGTCCAAAGAACTCAGGAAAACCCGGTGAAGGTATTGAACGATATTGAAGGTTTCAAAAACATCCTAAGCCTTTCAAAAAGCACTGGTGTGAATAGGGTATTCTTTTCTTCTTCATCCGAAGTGTATGGAGAACCTGTCGAATTACCTCAACATGAACAAACAACTCCACTTAATTCGAAAGTGCCCTATGCAGTTGTCAAAAATATTGGGGAAGCCTTCTTAAGGTCATATCATCAAGAATTTGGGCTAGATTTTACCATATTCAGATTTTTCAACACATACGGTCCTAAACAGAGTGATGATTTTGTAATGTCAAAATTTTTGTTCAAGGCTCTTAATGGTGAAGACATAACGATTTATGGAGATGGTTCTCAGACGAGAACATTTTGTTACTGTGATGACAACGTGGACGCTTGTCTAAAGGCATTTTACGAAAATAAGGTTGTGAATGATGTAATCAATATTGGAGGGGAAAACGAAATTAAAATTCTCGATCTCGCGCATAAAATAATTAGCATAACTAAGAGTAGCTCCAAGATAGTTCATTTACCTGCATTAAAAGATGGAGACATGACCAGAAGGTGTCCTGATAATACCAAAATGAAAGAACTACTTGGCAGAGACCTTTTAGGAATTGATGAAGGAATTTCAAGACTTCTTGCGAGTCCTCAATTTCAATAGACCATCTTTAATTCTAAATTCATTTCTCTAAAGAATGAGAACATGAATTAACTGAAATAAGTAAGAAATTTATCAAACGAATACAAGTAAGAAATGGATACCGTTATTTTTGACCTCATTGAGCGCGAAAAACAGCGCCAACTTCATGGAATTGAATTGATTGCCTCAGAAAACTTTGTGAGCGATCAGGTTATGCAGGCAATGGGAAGCGTGCTTACCAATAAGTATGCGGAAGGACTTCCCGGAAAACGCTATTATGGCGGATGTGAGGTCGTGGATGAGGTAGAAAACCTTGCCATCGATCGTTTGAAAGAACTGTTTGGTGCCGAGTGGGCCAACGTTCAACCGCATTCAGGTGCACAAGCAAATGCCGCTGTATTGTTGGCTTGTTTGAAACCGGGAGACAAAATCTTGGGATTTGATCTTTCGCACGGAGGACACTTAACACATGGTTCCCCTGTGAATTTCTCGGGTAAATTATACGACCCTTATTTTTACGGAGTAAACAAAGAAACGGGGAAAGTTGACTACGATGTTTTGGAAGAAACAGCGCGTCGAGAAAATCCAAAATTAATTATTTGTGGAGCTTCGGCTTACAGTCGCGACTGGGATTACGAGCGTATTCGCAAAGTTGCGGATGAAGTAGGTGCATTGGTATTGGCTGATATTTCTCACCCGGCTGGATTGATTGCTGCTGGATTGTTGGATGATCCATTAAAGCACTGTCATATCGTTACTACAACAACGCACAAAACATTGCGTGGACCTCGTGGTGGTGTCATTATGATGGGGAAAAACTTTGACAATCCGTTCGGGTTGAAATGGAAGAACGGAAATCCGAAATCCATGGCAGCTTTATTGGACGCGGCGGTATTCCCTGGAACGCAAGGCGGACCATTGGAACATGTTATCGCGGCAAAGGCTGTCGCTTTCGGTGAAGCTTTGTCTGATGGATACAAAACATACGCAAAACAAGTAATCGCAAACGCATCGGCTATGGCTGAAGCATTTGTTGCAAAAGGATATTCTATCATTTCCGGAGGCACAGACAATCACTCCATGTTGATAGACCTTCGCTCCAAAGGAGTTACGGGTAAAGACGCAGAAAACCGTTTGGTCGAAGCTGACATCACTGTCAACAAAAATATGGTGCCATTTGATACCGAATCGCCATTTGTAACTTCAGGAATTCGTGTTGGCACATCGGCCATTACTTCTCGTGGAATGAAAGCAGATGAGATGGAAACCATCGTAGCGTTGTTGGATCGTGTGATTACAAATATTGAAGACGATGCAACTATTGCAGCAGTTCGCAAAGAAGTAAATGAATTGATGGGACATCGCCCATTGTTTACGTGGGAGTAGTTAGAATATAGAATGAGTAATAATGAATAATGAATAAAAGTCTCGCTACGGCGGGACTTTTTTTTTTGCATTGTCTCTTTGTAATCAAATACCGTTCATCAACCAATCCTATTTCAATTGCCACCCATCCATTAATAAGGCATCTTACATTTTTTAACACGCGCTTACAATTCAATCCTTCGACATTAGTAAGCTTTGACGGTCTCATAACACTTAAAAAGAAACGCAATTTTACGCTGCAAAAGATAATTGTGCTAGAAAAAAGAGGATCTCATGAACCTTTCATGTCGTTCTGAATAGTACCTCTGAACTTCTTTGTCCAGTTTTAATTGTCATTAAAGATAACATATGAAAAATATTTGTGCACTTCTGTTCTTGTATCTTGCTTTTGGAATAACAGCACAAACAAGTTATTCCGTTGTAGGAACTGTTTCCAATGAAGCGTCCCAACCAATTGACCTTACCTTGATTTCCGTTTTCAACCAACTGGATACCTCATTTGTAAAATCGGAGTACACAGATTCGGACGGATCGTTCCAAATCACGAACCTTCCTGGGGGCGATTATATTTTACGATTTGGCGCCGGTGGATTTGAAAAGTTAGACCGATCGATCTCATTAACGGAAAACCTGAATCTAGAGAACGTTGCGCTTACTTCAGACGGAATCGAAATGGAAGCCGTTCAGGTGACCGCCACAGTTCCATTCGTACAGCGGAAAATTGATCGAACGGTCATTACTCCTGATGCGATGATTGCGAATGCAGGAAGCAATGCATTAGAGCTATTGGAGCGAGCTCCAGGCGTTACTGTTGATCAGAATGGTGTTATTGCCATCAAAGGGAGAACTGGAGTTAACGTGTACATTAATGACAAACCGTCTTATCTATCTGGATCGGATTTAGAGGCATATTTGCGTTCGTTACCCGCAGCTTCAATAAAGAACATCGAAATCATTGAAAACCCACCAGCACACTACGAAGCTGCAGGAAACGCTGGAATCATCAACATTAACGTAAAAAGAAGCACGCTCAAGGGAGTTTATGGAAACGCTGCTGCGAGCTACCGAAGAAGTCGATACAACAGTACCAACAATTACGCAAACCTGAACTACAATCGTAAAAAAGTAAGCCTCGCGGGTAGCATCAGTGGTGGTTTGTGGGAGAACTTCCAGGATTTGAATATTAACCGATACTACTTGGACAATAATGGTGCACTGACTTCATCGTTCGAGCAAAATTCTTTCAATAATCGCAACGGACAGTACCTCAACGGACGATTGGCCATTGACTTCTACCCTACTGAAAAATCGACTTTTGGATTCTCGTATCGCGGTAACACGTCTCCCATTGATAGAAAAGTTGACAATACTTCAATCGTTTCAGATAATTTAGGCAATCTGCAACATGAAGTCGTGGCGGACAATCTTAGTGCCACCACTTTTAAAAGCAATCTCATTAGCGGGTATTTCACCAGAAAACTAGATACTTTGGGCAGTCAGATTTCTTTGGATGCCGATTACGTTCAATACGTTTCCAGTAACGATCAGTTGTTCCAGAACTTTCAATACGATGCACAAGGGAATCTAACCTATGAAGATCAGATTAATGGGGCAATTCCTTCTGAGATCACTATCTACGCTGCGAAAACAGGTTACACAAAGCCTTTTAAAAACAACTCAAAGTTTGATGCAGGAGCGCGTGTTGCCTATACACAAACAGACAATGAAGCTATTTACACCAATACCATCGGAGGCGTTACAACCCCAGATTACAATCTGAGGAATCGTTTTCTTTACGACGAATGGATCAATGCTTTGTATGCGAACTATCAGATGCAAGCCGGACGTTTTGGTTTGCAATTTGGCCTTCGTGGTGAGATGACGCGACTGGAAGGAAATCAATTGGGTAATGCTCAGGTTTCGGATACCATTTTTGTGAGAACATATGCTTCGCTCTTCCCTACTTTTCATGCTTCAACAAAACTGGATTCAGCAGGGAATCACAATCTTAATTTGACCTATGGCCGTAGAATTGATCGTCCGTACTTTCAAGATTTGAACCCGTTCATAAGTCCGATCGATAAATTCACTTTCTATACCGGGAACCCTAATTTACTTCCGACATTCTCACACAATACCTCACTCACCTATTCTTTCAAAAACTTGATGAATGTTACCTTGACGCATTCTTTAACAACAGATGAAATTCGTGAAACGCTTGAAATTCAGAACGAAATTTATTTCAGTCGACCGGGAAATATCGCTTCCTGTCAATTCCTATCATTGGCCATCGATGGAAACATACCCGTCACTAAATGGTACCGAATTAATGGTTATGCAGAACTTGCGTATGTGCAATTCGACAGCCAATTATACACCCAGCAGTTGAATTCCCGTGGGATCAACGCTTTTGTTTCGTTGACAAATAGTTTCATTTTGAAAAAGGACTGGAGTTTTGAAATCAGCGGTAGATGGCTGAACAATCAAACGGCTTCTCAATTGGTGATTCAAGGGTACGGAATGGTAAATGCCGGAGTTCGCAAACGTCTTTTCGAAGGAAAGGGAGATATTCGTATTGCTGCTAGTGATTTGTTTTACAGCAGAATTGGAAGCGGTGTTATCAATAATTTGGAGTCAACGGATGCTGATTGGAACAGTACATTTGATTCCAGAAGTGTGACGTTAACTCTATCCTATCGTTTTGGATCTTCGACAAATAACAGACAGAGACGCAACAGTTCAGGGTCGGAAGTGGAACAACAACGTGTAAGAGGGTAATTTTTGAAAATAACGATCCTCTAGAGCAATTTCTAGGATTCGCGAATGACCTTGTTAGCGAAATGGCGAGCAATATTCTTAATCTATTAATTCCCAAAAACTTACTTCTAAATTCTTCTTGAATACAATTCCGAAAAGCTAAATTACTCCCAGAATCTACCCGGGTAAAATGTTGAATCTAAACCAGTAAATTGTTAAACAAAATGCTGATTTTCAACATTTTACATGGGCTTATCAATAGCTTTCCTTATATTTAGTCAGAACCTGATAAGGAAAATGTAATTCTTGTCCGGCGCTCTAAACCAAAACTGTAAAATGAAACCATTAGTGTGCATCTTAATGATGACTGCACTGAACGCAATTGGACAGAATTTCAGCAACGCTGACCTTGAAGGCAACATGGGGATGTCTGCTACCCCTCCGGATTGGTTTGTTGTTTCTTCTTCCGATCCCGTTTGTCAGGCATACAACAATATGGCAGCTACACCAGACGTTACCGGATTGCAAGGTCCAGTTCCGAGTCTTGGCATCACTGGTGCTCCTTATTCTGGAAACTCTTTTGTTTCAGGCTTAATTTCAGGCATTCCTGGTGCACATCATCAAGAAGGCATTCGACAAACCGTAAATGGTCTCACCCCGGGAAAACAATATACGATTAGCTTTTATCAGGCCGTCGTTAAGCAGAACAATCAATTGGACCCTTCTGGTAGTTGGGGCGTATACGTCGACAATCAACTGCTTGAAATTTCCATCCCAAGTACTAGCAACTTAGCATTTGATGATCCTTCGCTCCTCTGGGAAGAACGCAGTATTCCATTCATACCAACAAACTCCGTACATTCCATCAAGTTTTTACCCATGGATGACGATCCAAGTCAGTTGGTACCGAACGAAAGCCTTAGAATGGGGATTGATCACCTTTCACTGACTCTTGATAGCAGTCACGTTTATCACGATACCATTTGTTTCGGAGATTTGGCAACGATATGGTCAGAAGGCGCCAGTCAATACCATTGGATTCCATTAAACGATACGGGGAACGTACTGGGCTACGATTCCATCCTTCATGTATCTCCAGACTCAACTTCGCATTATTTGTGCATCACCAATTTGGACACCAATCTTGCAACGGTAACCGTCTTATTCCCTCCCACCTTGGAGCTCGGAGAGGATCATTTTATTTGCTCAGGTCAATCCACGGTGATTCACCCAGATGTGTACAATGCAGAAGCGCACCATTGGAGTGATGGTTCTAGCGGATACGACTTAGAGACCACTCAAAATGGACAGGTTTGGATGATTGCGGAAAATACCTGTGGTACGGTTCAAGATTCATTGTGGATTCATTGGGACAGTCTGGAATATCATGATTTCGGTTTCGATTCAGTCGGTTGTTCTTACCAAAAAATTTCGTTGAATGCCTACTTTCCTCATGCTTGGTACGAATGGAGTCAAGGTAGTTTTGAATCGTCCATAATTGCGGAACAATCTGGTGATTACTGGGTAGAAGTTGGAAATGCATGTGGAAGTAAGATTCATGAATTCCGTATCGATTACCAACATTGCGAAATCCTAGTTGAAATGCCAAATGTGTTTACTCCCGATAACGATGGCATCAACGATCATTTCGTTCCCATCCAATTAGAGCACTTCAAGGAGTATCATTTGTTTATTTTAAATCGATGGGGAGAAGTGATTTTCGAAAGCTTCAACATCAATGATGGATGGGATGGCAAAATTAAAGGCCAAGATGCCAATGAATCTGTGTATTTTTATAAAGTAGATTATACAAGTTTCGATGGCAACAATAATTCAATTCAGGGTTCGTTGACATTGGTGCGCTAAGCATTAGTAATGAAAACAGTTCTACTTTTTCTTTCTGTGATTTGCTTGATTCTGTAGGTCTTCAGCGATATTTGAACTTTTTGGCTAAGAAAAATAAGTGAATTAGAACAAGAGGTTGATTTGCTTAAACAACTTTTAGCAGAAAAGGAATTGGAAAGCCGCCTAAAGGACGACCTGCTAAAAAAGAAATATCCCAAGGTGAAAAGAAAGTACTCGTAATGCGCTATGTTGCTTTGGGAATGGTTAGAGATCGAGCATTTGAATTAACGGGGATCACTCGCCATCAATTTTATTATAAGCCTTTAAAAAGGAAGAAACGGGGCAAAAAGCCGAGTAAGGAAACTATACGGATTAAGAACGAGCAGCTAAAGAGTTGCCCCAACGCTCAAGTGGTTGGCCACATTGAACACAACCACTTGGATCCAGACCTAACCTATGGTTACCGTAGGATGACAGCACAATTACAAATAGAAGGATTTCAAATTAATCACAAAAAAGTTTACCGTTTAATGCAGGAAAACCAACTGTTATTAACCAAAGAAAGAGTTAAGAAAAATTATGCTAAATATCGAATATTAACACCATCAATACCACTTGAAATGTTAGAAATGGATATTAAGTTTGTTTGGATAGAACAACAGAGACGACACGCTTTTATCCTCACTGTTTTGGACGTTTTTACACGCACAGCTTTAGAATGGCATATCGGTTTTTCAATTACCCAGCACACGGTAAAACACATTTGGGAATCGGTGATTACAAATCATCTACAAGCTAATGATATGCTTGAAAAAGAAATATCCATAGAAGTTAGAAATGACAACGACCCTAGGTTTTCAGCTAAGATGGTGCAAGAATTTTTTGAGGCAAATCACCTTAATCAAGTATTTACTCACCCTTATACACCTCAAGAAAATGTACATATAGAGTCCTTTCATGCCATATTAGGTAAATCGCTAGATCAAAAACACTTTGAGACTTTAGACCAAGCGGAAATTCATTTAGCGCTGTTTTACATAAAATACAATCAGGTTCGTTTACATGGCTCTATCGCTAACTTGCCTCCAATGACTTTTTGGCAGCAATGGGAACTTGGTAATATTAAAAGGATAGAACTTCCTAAGAAAAAAATAAAATTCAAACTCCTGATACCCTACCATCAAATTTCAGGGAATAAGGATTTGAAGGAAGTATCTTGCTTGATTTCTCTAGCCTTCGATAGGCTGGAAAAATCATCTAAAGAGAATGGCGCCATGTCTCTAAATCAACTTTCAGTACAAAAAGAACCGTCAGTCGTATCTTGCTGACACAAATTTATGACGAATTTTTCGTATTATTGTTAAACAAATGTATTTTGTCCGATTTATAGGGGGTTAGACCACAATATTATAAAGTTTTAAATGATTGTTTTAAAGATTCCTTTCTATCAGCTTCTTTTTTCAAACTACTTTTAATTGAACTTATAAGTAAATCACTTTGAAACGGTTTAGTAATATAATCATCTGCTCCTAATATCATTCCTTCTCGGACATTTTCAGCAGTAGTTTTTGCAGATAAAAAAATGAATGGGGTATGTTTAAAATCAATGTTGTGGCTTAGTTCATGGAATACCTGATGGCCATCTTTGACAGGCATCATAATGTCGCATAATATAAGATCCGGGAGGTGTTCTTTGGCCTTGTCAATGCCTACTTGCCCGTTTTCTGCCTCAATTACCTGCATGCCCTCAAAAGTTAAAATATCCACAATTACTTCACGTAAACCATGAGTGTCTTCTATAACTAAGATTTTTATTTTGTCCTTCATTATCATCTTTGATTTATATTATATTAAATTCAGACAGCTGGTAAAGTTACCCTAAAATTAGAGCCTTTACCAATTTCACTTTCAACTTCTATTTTCCCTTTATGTAAATTTAATGCTTTTTGTAAAATAACTAATCCCAGACCAGTACCTGAAATTTCACCTACGTTTTCACCTCTATAAAAAGGTTCAAACAGCATTGCAATGTCTTCTTTTGAAATTCCAACACCATAATCTTTAAAAGAAAAACTAATTCCAGTTGGCTCTTTTTTTATACTTATTTCAATTTGTTGATCCTCACCTGAATATTTTATAGCATTACTCAGAAGGTTATTGACAATGTGTTTAATCCATTTTTTATCTGCCGGAATCATGATTATAGGCGTGGAGACATTAAAGATTATGGTTCTGCTTTTGGGTTCGCTGAGTTGGTATTCAGCAATAATATCCTTTATTAGGCTAACAATATCCAAGGAAACTGGATTAAAGTCTAATTTTTGAGCATCTGATTTTCCAATAATTAAAATGTCTTCCAGCATGACAGTCATATCTAAAACTTCACTTTTAATCTTCTCCAAGCGCTTGTTAATATCATCTCGACTAAGTTCATCGGAGTACCTCAGAATGATATCTGAGTTTGCATTTATGGTTGTAAGAGGTGTTCTGAATTCATGCGATACCATTGAAACAAAATTAGTTTTAAGTGTTCCCAATTCCTTTTCACGTTTTAATGATTTTTCAATTTCTTTGTTTTTTTCATTTGTTATTTGCAGGAGTGAAAAATTTCTTTCTTTTTGTTTAATTAGATCTTTCATAAAATAGGCAGTTGCAGAAAAAATTACCGAAGATGGCACTCCTATATTCATTAGGTAAAAAATTGTACGCGCATTTTCAGTGACTTTCAGTCCATCCATAGAAAAAGTTGGAACACCAATTGATGTGATTCCAAGAATTAAAATAAACATTACCATCCAGATTTTTGCGTCTTTCTCATTTAGAAATAGAAGCGCACCAATTGGACCTAAAAAACACCAAGCTATAACAAATCCTGAAACATGAATTGACCCTAAGC
Source organism: Flavobacteriales bacterium (assembly GCA_015665275.1). GTDB lineage: Bacteria > Bacteroidota > Bacteroidia > Flavobacteriales_D > Crocinitomicaceae > UBA4466. The sequence continues at coordinate 68,216 of JADFAL010000036.1, forward strand.
TCCACTGAATGAAAGCCGGTACCCATGTAATACATGCTAATTGCGCGTATACTAAAATCTTATAATTGCTTGTAAAGTGGGAGATAAAAATAGATGAAATCACTATCACAACAAATATTAAAGGAAGTAATGTAGTCAGACCAAATCCAAAAAAAAAGTAATAAATGCCACTCCAAACTAAGCCACAAAAACTACAACAAATAGAAATTATTAAAATCAGAGACTTGGCAAATTTTATATCCCCAGAATCCGAAGCATTAAAGCAGTATTTGTAAATTAGAGTTTTCAATTCACTTATATTCTGTTAATAATATCTGTAAAGTTACTTAAAAAAAGTATCATTATTTTTTTGTAAAATGGGTCTAATTAAGCGATTCAGACCTAGCAAACTTCTGTTTTTTTCTGTTAAATTCATTTTTAGTTATCGCTGAAACGTTATTTCAAAACAGCTGCCTTCTCCCAATATGGATTTAGCTACAATTTGACCCTTGTTAATTTCAGTGTATTCTTTTGCAATACTTAATCCTAATCCTGTGCCTTTAATTTCTGTCACATT
>JADFAL010000020.1:0-8009 GCA_015665275.1 Flavobacteriales bacterium
AATGGAATCGAATTGCTGTATCCCTTGTACGATATTCGCTCTTTGGGTACGCCGCGTTTGCGCAAGTATTTGTAAACATAACGCGCCCGCTTCGAACTGATACGCTTATTGTGTCCGCAACAAACGTGCCCGCGGAAATGAGCTGTTAAATCCGGGTACGATATCAGGGTGCGATAGAGCTGATCCAAAACAGGCAAACTTTCCTGCTTCATGATTCCTTTGTTTCCTTCAAAGTAGAGGGGGATGGCAATTGGTTTTCCCTCCGGAATTAAGTCGTAATCGGGAATCTCTACAAAGAAGTCCGTTTCTTTTTCCGGGGTATGAATTAATGCAGCCAGACTATCACTGTTATTTATAGAGTCCGTTGCTTTTTGTGCTAGGGGTTTCTCTTGGTTTTTCCATGCTTCGACTACCGTATAGTAGATGTCCACTCGGTTCCAATGCACGGGAGTAAAGTTTATGGCAATACGTTCGGTTCCGTAGCTGTTCATGGTTACGTCTACGCTATCTGCGTCAAGTTTTTCTAATACGCGATTCAATCGTTGCGCAGCAATGGCCTTACATTGTGATGCAGTAGAACCTTCACAGAAAGCATTAATTTCAATGATTTGATAATCACCCTTATCGAATGAAGATTTCAATCGATCAAGAATAAACCCAGAATACTCGGTAAGGTCGGTGGACTTTCCAATAAAGTATACCGATTGCAATTCGACCCTTGCATTCGCATGAAAGGCGGTCATAGTAAGTAGGAGTATCAGCCATCTCATGCGCATAAATACGCAAAAAGGATACCAAAGGTTACGAAAAAGCCCCTGGATCATCGAGCGGAGTCGAGATGCCAGGGGCTAATAGTAGAAGGTGATCTTTTCTATTTAAAACCGTCTAATGAAATTCCTTCGTTAACAAGACGTTCCGTGATTGTTCCGTCCATCGAGAATCCGCTTACGCTCAAACTCTCTTTATGGTGAAACATAAAGCCTTCAACTTCTTTGTAATCACTATATGTCATAGTAATTTCAGTTGTTTGGCCTCCGGCATCTTGAATGGCAATTACTCCTGCCTTCAAATAGGTCTCTGCATTATAGTAAACGAACATTTCGCTTTCACCGTCGTTCATTTTTACTACGTAACAGTTGTTTCCTCCGAACTCTTCCATTCCAAGCATTTCATACTCCATACCAGAAGTAGCGTAGTTCATTTCAGGAATTAGTCCCGCAGATTTCTTCTTCGCTGCGATTTCTTCAGCAGTCATTTCAGAAGCACCTGTTTGCATGTTAGAAGAACCTCCCTTTTCTCCATCGAAGTATTCTTTCTGCATGCTCATCCCATTGAATTCCATCTTCATTCCTTCGCTTCCGTCGTTTGCCCAAACAGAAGTTCGTTTCATGGTTCCTGGCATTTGTGGGCTCTCTAGTTCCGTAATGATGGTCATGTTCTTGAACTTCTTTAGCTTTTTGTCCAATTTCTTACCAGAAACTCCCAAAGCTACAGCAGCAACGTGCTTCTCAAACAATTTATCTGCAGAGATATCGGCTGCCTGACGTTCGATCACTTCGTTGCCGAAGGCGTCCATTCGTTCAATCTTACCGTCAGCATCAAATTTTGTCAAACGATCTACAACTTCTTCGTTACCGACCACTACAATGTTGGCCTTGTTAGCCTTCATGTATTTCTGAGCTACTTCAAGAATATCTTCTTTTGTAATGGCGTCCAATTTCTTCAAATACGTTTGGTAATAATCTTTTGGCAAATCGTATCGGATAATGTTTAATGCAAATCGTGCAACGGTTGCAGGGCTTTCCAATGAACGTGCAAAGCTTCCAGCCATCGATGCTTTCGTTAATGCCAACTCATCATCTTCAACCGATGCATCTGCAATGCGCTCCAATTCGTAAAGAATTTCTGTAATTGAAGAGTCTGTCACTTCGTTTCGGAAGTTTCCTCCAGCTGAGAACCAACTTCCATCATTAGTAATTGTTACGCTTGAACGACAACCGTATGTATATGCTTTGTCCTCACGCAAGTTTTGCATCAAACGGTTTCCGAATGCACCACCTCCCATAATTCCATTCAATACACGAACTTTCAAGTAGTCTGGGTGCGACGGTGTCAAGTCCATTGGGAATGAAATCGAGATTACCGATTGAACTGCTCCGTTCTTATTTACAAAGATTACTCGGCTTCCGTCATTGCTATTCGCAGCTGGAAGGTTGGCATCGTGTGCGGCTGGTCCTGACCATCCTTTGAAGTATTTGGCAAGCGTTTCTTCTATTTCATCTGCTTTGATGTCTCCAACAATGACCAAATATGCTCCTTTCGGTGTGAACGTTTCTTTGTAATAATTCATAACCGCCTCTCTCGTAATATTTGCAAGAGTTTCTTCGGTCATTACTTCTCCGTAAGGGTGAGAAGAAGGGAAGTTAGCTACTGCGCGTGCATTTCCCATCATTGTTCCGGCATCCGATTGTGCCGCTGCTAGATTAGATTCGTTTGATTTGATGATACGATCAAACTCTGATTCCGGAAAATTTGCATTCATCAGAATGTCCGTCATCAATGTCAATCCCATATCCATGTGCTTTGTCAAACACGAAAGGCGAATGGAGTTGTTATCAGCGCTTAAACTAGCTCCGATGTAATCGATTTCAAGGTCCAATTCATCTTTCGAACGTGTAGACGTGCCCGACATAACTAACGATCCGGCGATATCTGGAAGACCCGCCATGTCACCGTAAGTTTTTGGTGTGCCATCCATAACCAGATTGAATGAAACACGCGGTAATTTGTCGTTTTCGGAAACGATCACAGTAAGACCGTTGTCCATGGTGAAGACTTTAGAGTCTTCAATGTTAATTTCAGGTGCAGGACCAGCTTCAGGACGAGCCGAGCGATCCAATTGTGCCATTCCTAGTGTCGGCAACAATAATCCTATTGCTATAATAAATCTTTTCATAATGTCTGTTCTGGAAATGGAATTAATTCTGTGGTTCGTCTTCTTTCGGCAAGTAATGCAAGATAATACGAGCCTCTTCCGTCAAGTACTTCTTTGCAACTCGTTGAATGTCCTCGCGTGTTACTTTCATGTAGCGCTCTAATTCTGAGTTAATCAAACCGGCATCACCAAAGTAAACATGATTGTTTGCAAGGTTCTCAGCAATTCCTGAAACCGAAGCGTTGGAAGAAACAAAATCATTTTCGTATTGATTTCTGATCTTTTGGAATTCCTCTTCGCTGACCAATTCGTCTTGAATCTTTGAAATCTCAACATCCAAAGCGTCTTGGATTCGATCCAACAATTCAACATTTGTATAATTTGTATCGATTTGTGCTAAAGCAGCCATCAAACCAAGTCCTGCGTCCTCCAATCCAAAGTTGAATGCGAATGCAAATTGTGCTAACTCTTGTTTCTCAACAATTGATTTGTTGATTCTCGAAGAAGCCCCGCCGGAAAGAATGTCGTTCATCATTTGAATCGCATACATGTCTTCGTGCGTTTGGTCTGGCAGCTGATACGCCATAAACAAACCTGGCAGTTGGATGTTATCGTAAATTGTTTTCTTACGAACTTCCGATAGGCGTTCTTTCGCTTTATCAGGACGCGGAATTTCATTTGTCATCCCAGAGTACTTCTTTACCAAAGCTTTCGCCTTAGCATCCTTCGGGTTTGTGAAATCGTTCTTATCAAACTTTGATTTCGCTACCCCATATTTCGTTTCGAAAGCCCCTTCTTCCAAGGTCACAAAATCACGATACAAGTTAATTGCTTGGCCTTTTGGAATTGATGCAAAATAGGTGTCGATCCATTCTTTTGTTTCCTCGATGTCAATATCACCTGCAATAGATAAAGTTGCATTAGATGGAACGTAGAACGTACGGTAGAAATTCACATAATCGATTTCTTCGGCTGCATCCAAGTGCTCCATACTACCAATTGGTTGCCATTGGTATGGGTGCTCTGTAAACATTGTTTCGAAGATATTCTGGAAGAATGTTCCGTAAGGTGAATTATCCACACGTTGACGTTTCTCTTCTTTCACTACGCTTCTTTGTGTCTCAACACCTTGGTTGTCTACTTTGGCATGCAACAAACGCTCGCTTTCCAACCAAAGTCCTAATTCCAATTGGTTCGATGGAAGGATCTCGAAGTAGAAAGTACGGTCTTGAGAAGTGTTGGCATTTAATGCACCTCCATTTTTCTCAACCAATTCACTGTATTCACCACGGTCAATATTTTCTGACCCTTCAAATAACAAGTGCTCAAAAAAGTGAGCGAATCCTGTTCTGTCTGGGTTTTCATTTTTAGATCCTACGTGATACAAAACAGAAACAGCCACAATTGGTGTTGCTGGCTCCTGATGTAAAATGACGTGCATTCCATTGTCGAGGTCGTATTCAACGAACTCTATTTCTCGTTGTGAAAATCCTGTAAATGCGCTGCAAATCAGGAGTCCCGTAATGATTAAGTGTTTCATTTCTGGTCAAAATTTAGATGGTGCAAAGAAAGAAAAAAGTAAGGATGACAGAAGTTGATTGGGATACGCGGGCACGAAACTTTACAAACGGTATGAAGGGTTGAACCGTTAAAGACAATAAATATCCGAGTTTCGGGTTGGTCTGAAAATTGCTAACTTTCCGTTATGAAGCGAATTCTCCTTTTTGTATTACTAATTTCTGCGGCTCCCGTTTGGAGTCAAGATGTACTCCCAATGCTGGATTTCAATAATTTAATGAAGAGTTTTGAGAACGGCATTTTCCGAAGTATTGGATTGCAACCCGTTCGTGAATTCGAAGCAGGAGATAATGTAGTGGGCTATTACGATTGGCGTAATAATTTAATGGTTCACAACGGCGATAATCCAGAGCAGCTAGCCAACGTTGAAGCAGAATATACGGTGTCCGATTTCTTGTTGACATGGAAGATTGCAACCACCTTGAATCTTTGGGATAAAGGAGATAAGCGCACCTTAACATTTCAAATAGGGCAGTACCAGGTAACGGATAGTTTGGTCGTTTTTCAGGATTTACGATTCAACACAGTGAGCGTTTATTATAATGGAGAAGTACATGAATTAATTGCCTCTTCGATTGATCTTCACATGCCAGAGTTTATCGGCGAAAACATCATTGCGTTTCGCGATAATGGAAATTTTTATAAAGTGTTCTGGCGCGGTCAAATTTACGAATTAGACGTTTGGCACAAGCCGTACATTTTTCAAGGTGGAACTGACATGGTTGCTTTTAATGATCCAATCAACGGAACCTTTGCCATTTTTGAAAACGGACAGTTTCTCGACGTTGAAAGTTTCCATATGAACAACTACAAGGTTGGAAATAGACTGGTAGCTTATGAAAATCTGAATGGAGATTTAATGATGTATCAAAACGGCGAAATTACGCAGTTAACCAATTTTGGGGCTTCAACATGGGAGGTTCGAGACAATGTTGTGTATTGGGTGGAAAATGGCTTCGCTTATGCAAATATCGATGGGAAACGAATTGAAGTTGCCAAATATGTACCAAAGGATTTTAAATTGAAAAACAGTACGTTAGCCTTTCGGAATTTAATGGGAGGTGTAAGTGCAGTTCAGGATGGGAAAGTGGTAGAAATCACCAATCAGTTGGATGCTCCTTTCGAAATCCATGGCAATTCGGTCTTAGTAGAACTATTCAACAAAACGTACATCGTACTCCAAAACGGACGGAAATACCAGCAGTAAATTAGGCTCAGTTGGCAGAGTGAGAAAGAAAAACTTTCGTACTTACCTCCATCTTTCAACTTTCAACTTTCCGTCAAGTTACTTCGTGCTAAAATTGTAGATAACTTTTCCAAATTGTTCGTTTCCTAACCATCAATACTCCGTATTTTTGAAGTCCTAAAATTGAACGAATGAACAACTGGTTTACAGTCAAAGTAAAATACACGAAGCAACTTGATAACGGTGCGTTAAAGCGCGTTTCAGAGCCATACTTGCTTGCAGCGATGACGTTTACAGATGCAGAGGCGCGAATCTATGAAGAGTTGGGCGCAGTAATACGCGGTGAGTTTGCCGTTACCGGAATCGCTAAAACTGAGATTCACGATATTTTTGCTTACGACGATGCTGATGTTTGGTACAAGGCAAAAGTGAAATACGAAAACTTCGATGCAGATTCGGAAAAAGCAAAAAAAGTAGCTCAAAACTTCTTGGTATCAGCACACTCTGTGAAAGAGGCATACGAACGTCTTCAAGAAAGCTTGCAGGGATTGATGGTCGATTTTGAAATTCCATCAATCATTGTTTCTCCAATTGTAGAAATATTCCCGTACCAAGAGGATTTGGATCGTGAGATTAGCCGACGTCCGATTAAAGAAGTGCAGGAAGAGGAGGAAGAAGAAGTTTCTGGACCGGGAGCTGTATTCTCTTCATCAGGTTCTGATGTTGATGATGAGGACGAAGAGCTAGAAGAAGCTGATAGCGAAATCGAAGACGATTTTGAAGCTGAAGACGAAGAAGAGGAGGAAGCATAGGCCGCAAGTTGCAGGTGATGTAGTGCCGAAAGTGAAAGAATGAAAGATATCAAACAAATAATGGATGTATTTCGTGATGGACATCACGAGTTCGAGAATGGCCATTTGGAAAGTTTCGAAGGAGCAAATCCTTACGATCTTTTCAGCGCTTGGACAGAAGAGGCGGTGGCTAACGAAGAGTTTGAACCTAATGCATTTGTATTGTCCTCTGTGAGTACCGATGGACAGCCATCATCCCGAATTGTATACTTAAAAGACAAGATCGACGGCAAATTGGTATTGTATACGAATTACACCAGTTTGAAAGGAGGAGAGATTGCGAACAATTCCAAAGTAGCCATGCTTTTCTTCTGGCCAAAATCATCTCGACAAATTCGAGTACAAGGAGTTTGCTCTAAGGTCCCTGCAGAAATTAGCGATGCTTATTTCGAATCTCGCCCTAGAGGAAGTCAAATTGGTGCTTGGGCTTCTTATCAAAGTGAATTGCTTGCCAATCGCGAAGAACTGGAAGACCGATTTAAAGAGTACGAATCAAAATTTCCAAACAAAGTTCCTCGTCCAGAGAATTGGGGGGGATATTGGATTGAACCGACACTTTTCGAATTCTGGCAAGGACGACCATCTCGTTTGCACGACCGTATCGTTTTCAAGAAAGCAGATTCCAACTGGGAAATAGAACGACTCAACCCATGAGCGCGTACGAAATTTATCCTAGGATCCATACATTTTCGAATGGAATGCGATTGGTATACCTTGAGCGCAAGGCTTTAGTCGCGCACCTTGGCGTAATGATTTTGGGAGGCTCGCGCTATGAACGCCCTGATGAAGAAGGACTGGCCCATTTTCTCGAACATTGCATCTTCAAGGGAACTCAGAAACGAAAGGCTCTTGATATTTTCTCAGATCTCGATTCAGTTGGAGGAGAACTCAATGCGTATACGAACAAAGAAGAAATTTGCATTCATACATCTTTCCGAAAAACCCATTTTGGCATTGCTTCTGAACTGATGGGAGACATTGTTCAAAACGCTTCCTTTCCAGAAGATGAAATCAGTAAAGAGCGCGAAGTCGTTCTCGATGAAATTATATCCTACCTCGATTCGCCATCTGAACGCATCTTTGATGAATTCGAGAGCCTTGTGTTTAAGAATCATTCTCTAGGATACAATACACTGGGAAGTAATGAATCGGTGAGTAGCTTCCGTCGTGATCATTTGAAAGATTACATGCAACGTTTCTTCAAAGCGCCAAACATAGTGTTGTCCTTCGTGGGGGATTTACCTTTTGATGCGGTAATTGCGCAACTGGAAGAGGATTTTGGAAATATGAATGGTGGAGAAGTCACTAATAATCTCACCCAACCAGAACCCTTCCAACACTTTAAGATACGCGATAAACAGGCAAATTACCAAACGCACACAGTTATTGGTGGACAAGCACCGTCGTATCATGATGACAATCGACGAGCGATGACTTTGCTTACGAACGTTCTCGGTGG
>JADFAL010000020.1:8019-67912 GCA_015665275.1 Flavobacteriales bacterium
GCTTTGAATTCTAGATTGACATTACTCATTCGAGAGCAATACGGTTATGCCTATAATATTGAAGCAGGATTCAGTTCTTATTCGGATTCTGGACTGTGGAGTATCTATATGGGGACGGATCGAAAATACTTGGATAAGGCCCTTGAGCTTATTTATAAAGAACTTGCTACCATTCGTGAAGAAGGCTTATCCGAAAAGGATTTAGTTCAGGCGAAGGAGCAATTGAAGGGGCATTTGGCTTTGTCGTTAGATAGCAATATGGAGTTGATGTTTAGTCTTGCCAAAAGCGTTCTGATTCATGGAAAGGTGGATTCAGTGGCAGAGATTTACAAGCAAATAGATGCTATTACGGAGCAGGAAATTGCTGAAGTCGCAAAAGTGCATTTTGATCCAGAGCAACTAGGGGAACTCGTTTTTGAGTATTAGAGCGATTTTTTTGCGAATTCAATAATCTTCTTCCAACCGATCCTATTTCTAGCACGTTAGAGTAGCATAAAACTGCTTGTAATGAAAACTCTGCTATTCTCAATCCTACTTTCGTGGGGCTTTGTATCCTATGGTCAATATGATTTTTATCAGTACTTCGAAGGAGCCGACACCCTCGCTTCCAATTCTGTATTCTTCGAAATCGACACTACAAACACCAATAATATATGGCAAATTGGTCCTCCACAGAAAGCTATTTTCGACAGTCCTTATAGCGCACCTAATGTACTGGTAACCGATACGCTGTTGCCTTATCCTGCTATGGATACGTCTCGTGTCACGGCTACTGTTCAGTCACCGCAAGGTTGGTTCGGTATCTGGGCATTTCAATGGCAACAAAAGCTGGATTATGGTCCTGGGGATGGTGGGATTCTCGAGATCTCTGCGGACAGCGGCGCAACATGGGTCAATGCATTCTACAACCCTTATGTCTACAATTTCTTTGGTTATGATCAGCAGAACTACGGATATCCCGGAAATGATGAAGGGTTTGTTGGGGTGGATACTACTTGGCGAAATGTTTGGCTTTGCTTCGATGTTTCCTGGATGAGTATGCAACAAGATTTACATGTACGATTTACTTCAATTAGTGATAGTACGGGCGGCGTGGCTACTCCAAATGATGGTTGGATGATTGATAACGTTCTTTCCCAACCAACTTGGGTGCATACAATTAATGAAGTCAAGCCTGACGATTATATGGAAGTGTATCCTAACCCTGCGAATGAACGCATCCATATTATTACGGAGAAGAAGACCGAATTTCATATTATCGAAAAACTCTCTTTATATGATATGAATGGGAAACAAGTGAGGTATTTTGAGAACGTACCTACCAAGTTTTTCCTAGATGTGGCAGGTCTTCCCGAAGGAAAATATCTCCTTGAGGTTCAGACCAATTTCGAGAATCGAAGCTTCGATATCATCGTTCAGCATTAGAAATGAAAGGAGTTCTCCTTTTTTTTGTTGTTGCCGTTGCGCTGCTCTCGTTGCAATGGAAAGTTGACGGACCAACATTTGTTCAGCTTAAGACGCCCCTTGCCTTTCCTGAAATACCTGTTAGCAAAAGCAATCCTTTGACGGAAGAAGGAATTGAATTGGGACGAAGACTTTTTTACGATCCAATTTTGAGTGCGGATGAGTCATTCTCTTGTGCGTCGTGCCATCAACAACAATTTGCATTTAGCGACGGAAAATCGAAGGGAGTGGGAATTCACGGTGATACTTTGGTAAGAAATACGCCGGGGTTGTTCAATCTTGTTTGGTCTCCTCAATTGTTTTGGGATGGGCGTGCTCATTCTTTGGAAGCACAGGTATTTGAGCCGGTTCGAAAGCACAACGAAATGGATTTGAAATGGTCCGTTGCTGTCAAGAGAATTAAAAAGAACAAGCAGTATCGGGCAATGTTCCAATCGGTATTCGGGTCGACGAAAATTGATAGCGTAAAAGTTGCGAAGGCGATTGCGCAATTTGAACGATCAATGATTTCGTCCAATTCAAAGTTTGATCAAGTCCTTCGAGGAGAAAGATTTTTGTCTGAATCAGAGTATCGGGGATTTATCTTGATAAACGATCAGAACAAAGGGAATTGCCTGCACTGTCATACATCCGATGGCGATGCACTGGGAACGAACGGACAAATTGTCAACAACGGATTGCAGCAATATCGCAATGATAATACTAGTGATAGGGGAATGGCCAACATCACGGGTAGTGAAAAGGATGTTGGGAAATTCAAGATTCCATCCTTACGAAACCTTGTTTTCACCGCTCCCTATATGCATGACGGAAGATTTGAATCCCTTGAAGAGGTAGTGGATTTTTACAGCGAAGGGGTAATTAATGCACCTGAGACCAATCCGCGAATGGCAAATGCGAAACAAGGGGGAATGCACCTTTCAGATCAAGAAAAGAAAGATATAGTCAACTTTTTAAAAACAATGTCAGACAGTTCGTTTGTTTCGAATCCGGCATTTTCATCACCGTTTGAACAAAATGAATGACTGAAGAGTATCCTAACCACAAAGGCGCAAGGTTGCGCGACCGGTAATTATATATAGTGCGCTTTGTGTCCTTGTGGTTAATTACTCAATATAAATCTTCTTCATTCTACTTTAAGCATTCGCCCCCTCCAATTGTATTATTCTTGAGTATTTTTGCCACATGGAAATTCGCCCAATTACCCCTCAAGATTCCCAACACGATATTCAACGTTTTTACGACATCATGATTCATGCCTACAAAGTAACCGAAATCGAAATTTGGGGAGCGGACTACAAGCGCATGTTTACCGATGAGTTCCAAGCCATTATTAATCAGGGCGATCTCATAGGGGGTTGGTACGATGGAATCCCGGTTGGAAGCATTCACGCTTATCCATTAAATGAAAATACCTACGCTTTTGGTTTGTTTTCGGTCGATTTTGCCTTCAAAGGAAAAAACATTGGTCGCGAATTGATTGCTAGAGCAGAGGAAACGGCCAAATCGAACGGAGCCTCCTTTATGGAACTCGAAATACTGCGTTTGAAAAATAAGGAGTTGGAAGTCAAGCAACATCTCCGTGATTGGTATGTGCGCTTGGGATACGAATATATTTCTACCACCGATTTTGTCGATAGAAAACCAGACAAAGCTGAAAAAGCCAAGCGTTTCATAGCTCCTTCTGTTTTTGATTGCTACCGAAAAGTATTGAAATAACTGTTTTGCCTCCAAGTTGATCAGTTTTAATGGGATTTCAGGACTTATTTACGAGAAAATAGAAAACAGCCCCCTGTTTTTTAGGGGTCTGTTAATAAAAAGTGACATTTTTTTGATTTCACCCCCTCTTTTTTATTGTAGATTTGCAAAAAAAACTTTTCCTCATGGCGAATCAAAGAATGCAAGCGTACTATGATGTTCTTCACAGAACACCAAAACCAATTGATTTTGATGGTAAAATCTCTGAGATCTTTGGAGAAAATGTATTTCACCTTGAAGTAATGCGTGAATACCTTCCAGCTGAAGCTTACAAATCAATGAAGCAGGCAATCTACGAAGGAACACGTTTGGATCGCGCCATGGCAGATCAAGTGGCTTCTGCCATGAAAGATTGGGCACTTACCAAAGGAGCAACGCATTATACGCACTGGTTTCAGCCATTAACAGGATCTACAGCAGAAAAGCACGATGCATTCTTTAAGCCTGTTGGACCGGGAAAAGCAATTGAACGATTTGATGGAGATTTATTGGTTCAACAGGAGCCGGATGCGTCTTCATTCCCGAATGGAGGCATTCGTAATACGTTTGAAGCGCGTGGATATACAGCATGGGATCCATCATCTCCAGCATTCGTAATTGATAAAACACTTTGTATTCCAACCATCTTTATCGCCTACACAGGAGAAGCATTGGATTATAAAATGCCTTTGTTGAAAGCGCTTCAAGCCGTAAATAATTCTGCTGTTGATGTGTGTCGATACTTCGATAAAAACGTTGATAAAGTTACTGCCACGTTAGGCTGGGAGCAAGAGTACTTCCTTGTGGACAAAGCCTTGTTTAATGCACGTCCTGATTTAATGATGACTGGACGAGCGTTGTTTGGTCATGCTTCTGCCAAAGGACAGCAGTTGGACGATCATTACTTTGGTTCCATTACAGCCCGTGTAACTGCATTCATGCGCGAATTTGAAACAGATGCTATTCGATTGGGAATTCCTGTTACAACACGTCACAATGAAGTAGCACCGAACCAATTTGAATGTGCGCCTATCTTCGAAGAATGTAACTTGGCCAACGATCACAACTTGTTGTTAATGGATATTTTGGAGAAGGTGGCACGACGGCATGATTTCCGTGTCTTGTTACACGAAAAGCCATTTGCAGGAGTAAACGGATCAGGAAAACACAACAACTGGTCGTTGAGTACAAATACAGGTGTAAACTTGTTAGCTCCGGGTAAAAATCCGAAGTCAAACATGCAATTCCTAACCTTCTTTGTAAATACAATCAAGGCGATTCATGATAATTCAGATTTGCTACGTGCTGCAATTGCAGGAGCAGGGAACGACCACCGTCTAGGGGCGAACGAAGCACCGCCAGCGATTATCTCAGCATTTATCGGGTCTCAATTAACGGAGGTTTTGGATAAGCTAGAGAAGAGTATTAAGGCTGGAAAAATGACTCCAGAAGATAAAACAGAATTGAAACTGAATATCGGTAAAATTCCTCAAATCCTATTGGACAACACAGATCGTAACCGTACATCGCCATTCGCTTTTACAGGTAACAAATTTGAGTTCCGCGCTGTAGGTTCGTCTGCAAACTGTTCTTCTGCAATGATTGTATTGAACACCATCATGGCGAAGCAATTACAATTATTCAAGGCGTCTGTAGATGCTCGAATCAAGAAGGGAGATAGCAAGGACGAGGCAATTTTGAAAGAATTGCAGAAGTTGATCAAAGAGTCCAAAAAGATTCGTTTCGAAGGAAATGGGTACGGAGACGAGTGGGTGAAAGAAGCGAAAAAACGCGGATTGAGTAACTTAAAAGATACGCCACGAGCATTACAAGTTTGGCATGATAAAGGAGTAGCTTCACTATTTGATGAGATGGGTGTTCTTACTCCACGAGAGTTGGAAGCACGTCAGGAAATCGAATTCGAGAACTACGTGATGAAGATTCAAATTGAAGCTCGTGTCATGAACGAAATGGTGCGTAATTTCATCATCCCAGCAGGGGTAGAGTATCAGAACAAATTGATTACAAACGTTCAGGGCTTACAGAATGTATTGGGCGCGAAAGACGGAAAATCTGCTGCAGCCAGCCAAGTTGATGTGATCAAAGATATTGCTGAGCATATGAACGAAATGAAATCAGCAAGCGACGTAATGTTGGCAGCTCGAAAGAAAGCAAATCAAATCGATGACATTGAAAAACGTGCGATTGCATATTGTGATACTGTGAAAATCCACTTCGACAAAATTCGTTACCACGTTGACAAACTAGAATTGCTTATCGACGATGAAGAATGGAGATTACCAAAGTTCAGAGAAATGCTATTTACAAGATAGATGTAACCGGAAGGTCATCGAGCTTAGTCGAGATGCCCTTTAGATAAATAATGAAAAGCCGCGGTCAATGACTTGCGGCTTTTTTGTTTTATCTAGATTTACCCATATTACGAATCTTATCAGGGATGGAGCCATACTGTTCTCGCTCCAAAAATTCGTTAAGGGTGTTTAGAGCAGTTGTGTCAGAAGAAATTAAAGTGTCCTTGTCCTGATCGATAGAGTCTCCTTCAACGGGTTGATGGTGATTGTATGGCTCGATATAATCATCAGGTGGTTTCCAACCCGCTTGTTTCATAAATAGGATCCCCCAAATCATGAATATGGCAAACCCAATAACAAGTAAACCAATTAGTCCCAATACTATATACAGCACAACGTTTTTCTTCATTTGGAATTCAAAAGTGCTTGATGGGCATTCGACAATTCAACATTCATGATCCCTAAGGGAACTCATAAGCCCCAATGTCTGGTGCAGCAGGATCTCTTGGATTAACACAAATATCCGTTCCTGGATTCATTCCTAATGTAATTCCGAAAGCACTATCTCCCGCCCCGTCTAATGGCGAACCGTTCGCCCAGGTGTATATTCTGTTGCTGATGTCATTGAACAAAGGCTCATCATTCCAGATATTTCCGTTGGTATAGAATGCGTCGGTGAATGGGACGTCGGCTCGAATTAAATTGCGTTGAAAATTCAATACAATAGTACCCAATGTCGACGTATCCATCGCGACTTCGTAATTACCATTACCGTAGATAACGCTGTTGGTAATTGTTCCTTCATTTATTGGGCCAATAGTGTCATTAAAGTAATTCGTAATTCCTACTGCAGCACCAACATTATCTCCTGGACCGTAACTTAACAAGTGACAATGGTTGAAATTGAAATCGCCTCCGCGAAGCAGTAAGAACGCATGGATTCCATTGTCTGAAATCAAGCAATTCTCCGCTTTGACTTTTGCTCCATCATAAATGAAGGTTCCGTATCGCGAGCAATTCTGAATGGTTGTATTGCTCATTTCAAGGGTGTAGCCACTATTTCCCGGGTCTTGACTGAAAAGATGCACACCAGCAATGCCATTTTTAATGACTGCATGATCTATCGTACTTGGAAGCGCTTCTTGAAAATAGATGCCATAGTACTGTCCAGAGACATCGTCGTATTGAGCCTCCAATCGATCTCCTTGAAGCGTCACCGGGTCTGTTTTTGTTCCTTCAATATGCAAGGCTCCTTTGAATACGTAGATTAATGAGTTGTTATGCAGATAAATGTCCGTTCCCGCAGGTATTGTTAACGTTTGCCCTTCATCGATTCCGGCAAAACCGTAAACAACATGTGGCTTGTCGTTTTGCCATACACCCGATGTGGTATCATTATAATGGAAGTATGCATCTTGTCCCCAAGCCGCTAAAATCACAAACTGATCCGTACCATTTGTTCGGAAACGAAGACTATCTTCCACTACCATAGGCGTGCTTCCTCCGTTTGGATCTACAGTAACTTCTATAAAGATCCAAAGACTATCTTGGCCTTCAATTATTATGTCCTTGTGGATCGCCCCAGCAACGCCGTCAACATTAATTCGGTAGTTAGAGTTATCGCCGCCCATCAATTCAATCTCATCTACGCGCAAACTTTCATTGCTGCGGTTGTAGATTTTCAATCGTTGCGTTGTTGATCCAATAGTGGTGAACACCGTGTCAAAGACTACGGTATCTCTTGAAAAATCAAGATTTCCCTCCGAGAAGAAGGTGTCCTTTTTACAACTCGTAAGTTGAGATGCAAATAATGCCAATAAGGCAAATGGAAGTAAGACGGCTAGTTTCCGCATAAGTATTGTACTTTCGTTGGCAAAGTAACGCAAAAAGAATAAGTTTTATTTTATCTCAATTCGTACTTTATTTTTTAAAAAGTTTATTTATCTTTGCCACCCGATTTAAGGGAAAAGAAACATTGTTATGAGAAAAGATATTCATCCAGAAGATTATAGATTGGTAGTATTTAAAGATATGTCGAATGACTATTCTTTTTTGTGTCCTTCATGCGCAGCGTCTAGCGAAACTGTGAAATGGGAGGATGGAAATGAGTATCCATTAATCAAATTGGATATTTCTCACAAGTCACATCCATTCTTTACTGGAGTTGTTCAGTTCGTGGATACGGCAGGTCGTATCGACAAATTCAACAACCGTTACCGTCGTAAATAATTCAAGGTATTACATATTTGAAGACCATTCCTCTCGGGATGGTCTTTTTTTGTTGGCCCTTTTTAAGAGTATCATAACGTAAAGAGAAGTCGAGATGTTCATCCCAAGTAATGGCTTCATTGTGCTCGATATAGTCAATCCGATGACGGTTTTAAAAAACTGGTGCTGAATTTGCAGTATTCACACTATAAGTAGGTTCTAACAACTATCTTTACAACGCATGCAAGCGCATAAAACTATAGCAATTTTAGTGTTGTTGTTGCTCTCAGCAACATCATGGGCGGGGCGTATCGAAAAAGGATACAGGTCCTTGGAAGTCTACGATTACTTCACAGCTAAAAAACACTTTACCAAAGCACTGAAATACAATGAGTCGCCCGGAGCGCAAGGATTGGCGTTGATCTATAGCAGAAATGACAATCCATTCCACAATTATGATTCTGCATTGGTATACATAAAACGATCTATTTCGACGTTCGATATGGTAAAAGCGCGCAAAAAACTGAAATATGCGAAATGCGGCTTTACAAAGGATAGTCTATACGCAATGCGCCAAAGCATCAGTTCCCACTATTACCAAGAAGCGTATAATTCCTATTCGGTGCTAACGCTAACAAAATTCATCGACCGTCATCCGTGGGCTCGTGAAGTTTCCGAAGCCACTCAATTGCGCGATTCACTCGCTTTCTTCAACGCTGTAGAGGTGAATAGCAGTGTCGCCTACAAAGGATTTATGGACTTGTATCCAAACAGTCAATATTTCGAATTGGCTAAGGATAACTATTACGATGTACAGTTTTTGGAAAGCACCACAGATGGAACGCTCACATCCTTTACCGAATTTATTCGAGCGAACCCGACAAGTCCTCTTAGAGCGGAGGCAGAAGACAAGATATTTGAATTGGCAACAGCTGATAATTCATCTGAGTCTTATGAGAATTTTATTCTAGACTATCCAGACAATCCGAACGTGAATAGCGCCTGGTGGAAATGGTATCAACTGGAATTGAGTAATTATTCAACGGACGTAATAGCATTCTTCTTAGATAGCACTGAAATTCCTTTCCAAGATGAACTTCTGGAGGATCGATCACTGTTCGATGTTACGTTATTGCCATTCGGTAAAGAAGGAAAGTTCGGCTATATGCGCAATACCGGAGCTATTCAAATAGAAGCGAAGTACGATTATGGTTCTTTCTTTCAAGAAGGATTGGCCATCGTTGCGAGTGGAGAAAAGTTTGGCTTCGTAGACAAGCGCGGAGACCTTCAGATTCCGTGTGAGTTTGAATCTGCGAGTGATTTCGTGAATGGACTTTCAATTGTAGAAAAGAACGGTCGATTTGGCATGATAGATCGAAATGGAGCCTATGTTTTTGAAGCGATGTATGAAGATTTAGGATTGCTTTCGGAAGGCCTTTCGTACGCTATGATTGCCGAACGATATGGATATTACAACGTTTCTGGAGAAATGGTAATACCGCATCTCTTTGACGATGCATACGACTTCAAAGGTGGCGTAGCAAAAGTAGAGAAAGACGGGTTTGAAGGATATATCGATACAAGTGGAACATTCATTATTCCTGCCGTGCATGAGTCTATTGAGTGGTATCAGGATACTTTGTTAGTATTTAGCGATGAAGGATTGTACGGAATCATGAACGATCAGGCCCAGATATATGTGGAGCCTCAATTCACGTGGATCAATCCCTTACGTGAAGGATTGGCAGTTGCAGAGCTGGAAGATCGAATTGTTTATTTGGATTCAGTGGGAACTATTGTAATTGACAACGGATTCGAGGTATATCCGAATTATCAGTTGAAAGGAGAATTTAATGATGGCGTGGCTGTCATCAAGAAGAAAGATGCTTACGGGCGAATTAATGTTAATGGAAAGATTGTAACGGAACCGAAATTTGAAAACCTTGGATTAGGAAAGAATGTCTTCCCGGCTCAGAAGGAAGATCAATGGGGGTTGTTCAACGAGAAAGGGAAGACGGTTGTATCTGTTCAGTATGACGGAATTTTCAGTACTCCCAACGCTACCTTTGTCGTAAATGTTAATGATACACTTGGAGTTATAGATGCAGTAGGCAATGAACTTGTCCCTACATCGTTTGAAGCCGTGGAGCCAATTAAGGACGATTTATTCCTAGTGAGAGCTAACAATCTATTTGGTGTCTATCGTAACGAAGAACTAATCGTTCCCGTAAGATATGATCAGATTGGTCTTTTCAGTGAAGATTACCTATTTTTAAATAAAGAAGGATCGCTTGCCTATTACGATCTTGTGAATGGTAAGTTGGTCGAAGTCAGGGAATAGTATGCTAGAGGCATTGGATAAATACAAATTTGGACTGCTCGCAGTCGTTATGGCTTACCTGGTCATTTTTGTGTATTCAAAATCAGCCCAATTTACTTATGTTATCAAACATGAGCCCTTTCTAGCAGAAACAAGAATTGAGGATAAAGAGGAAATTCTGGAAATCACACCTGACGATATTGAGGTTCCTGCAGATTTCAACTACAATGCCGAAGTCAAGAATATGGCACAAAGTAAGAATGATAAGCGGGAGTCTTCTTTTGATGATTACGGACCGCCAAAATCCTCCGAGGAAATTGCTCAGGACATCAAGAGCCTCGAAAATCAAATGAAATCTGAAGCTGGAGGGTCTGCAGAACGTGCAAAATTACAGCGATTAATCGATCAAAGGAAAGCAGATCAGCAGAAGGCGGAACAATCTGAGAATAATTCCACGCCGACAACTAATGGTTCTGACAATAAATATGCTGGTTATACCATGGTTGAATGGGACTTGGACGATCGCATGGCGCACAACAACAACATAGAAGCCATTCGAAATCCAGGATATACGTGTGGCGATAGAGCCAATGGTGTTGTGGTAGTAGATGTCAAGACCAATACGAACGGAAATGTTATTTCAGCTAAGTACAATGCAGGACGAAGCAAAGGAGCAACTGCCTGTATGATCGAAAAGGCCGTTAAGTATGCGAAGCTTTCTCGTTTCGAGTACAGCACGAAGCCCAATGAGCAAACCGGTTACATCAAATACACGTTTGTATATAAGTAATGCCAACGAAAATCTCAGGAACGTACTTAAATCTAGCCGCATCATTGCAGCTAAAATCAAGTGATAGCCTCTTCATAGCATCTGATGTCAAGCAAATGGCCTTAGACGCTCGCAATGAAGGGAGTGCATTCAATGCCAATGCTTTTATTGAATCCTTTCAGGAACAACTTTCGGACGGGACATTGTTGATTCCTGCGTATACCGACAACTTGAAAAATGGCGATACGTTCGATCATGTAAAGTCCAAGCCAACGACGGGAGCGCTATCAAACAAAGTAGGTAGACGTAAAGATTTCCTTCGTTCCAAAGATCCCTTGCACTCCGCGTATGTCTGGGGAAAAGGAGCATCCGAAATTGCTGAATTGGACGGGAACAGTTCTCTTGGAGAGGGTAGTATTTTTCATTGGATGCACGATCAAGGAGCCAAAATGATCTGTGTTGATGTACATTTTCAAAACAGTCTGACGTACGTTCACTTTGTGGAAGAACGCCGAAAAGTCAAATACCGTAAAGCGTACAATTGGATCATTAAGCGTAAATTCAAAGAGCATTCAGATGAAAAGTCTTTCGTGTTTTACAGTCGTCAGCCTTGGGTTTTAACAGATTTGGAATTACTTCAGAATCGTGCCATTGAATCTGGGGTTGCAAAAGTCTTTCAATTGAACAACGCGCAAATCTTGTATTTCGATATTCTTGAAATGCACCAACTTATTGAGACCATGCTCGACAATGGAGAAAAGCTACATCGTGTCAGTCTTATTCACTATGCTAAGGGTATTGCTAAGAAAATCCTTGGACGCGAGTAATCTTAAGCTTCCGAGCTTCAACAAGATTAGCTTCAACCACTATTCCTCCTCTCAAATCCTTATTTTTACGGAAAACAAATCGCATGAGTGGAATTGATTGGAAAACCGTTAAGGAATACGAGGACATTACCTTCAAAATGGCTGATGGAGTAGCGCGCATAGCGTTCAATCGCCCGGAGGTTCGCAATGCCTTTCGTCCTAAGACGGTGGATGAGTTGTTGGAAGCGTTGATTATTTGTCACGAAAGTCAGGAGGTTGGTGTTGTATTGATAACTGGAGAAGGACCTTCACCCAAAGATGGTGGTTGGGCATTTTGTTCTGGCGGAGACCAGCGCGTGCGAGCGAAGCGCGGTTATCAAGGTTTGGATGGCGTGAATAAGTTCAATATTTTGGATGTTCAGCGCCAAATTCGATTCATGAACAAAGTAGTAATTGCAGTAGTTCCCGGTTGGGCTGTCGGTGGTGGACATTCTTTACATGTGGTGTGCGATATGACATTGGCCAGCAAAGAACATGCAATTTTCAAACAAACGGACGCTGATGTTGCTTCCTTCGATGGTGGCTTCGGTTCTGCATATTTGGCAAGACAAGTAGGTCAGAAGCGTGCGCGTGAGATTTTCTTCCTAGGATTTGATTACTCGGCACAGGAAGCGTATGAAATGGGTATGATAAACAAAGTTGTTCCGCATGATGAATTGGAGCAAACGGCGTATGACTGGGCACAGGAAATCATGACAAAAAGCCCAACGGCGATTAAAATGCTGAAGTTTGGTTTCAATCTTATCGATGATGGTTTGGTAGGACAGCAAGTGTACGCAGGAGAGGCTACGCGCTTAGCTTATGGAACAGATGAAGCAGAAGAGGGGAGAAATGCCTTCTTAGAAAAGCGCGAGCGCGACTTTAGTAAATTCCCGAAATTTCCGTGAGAGTACTAGTAGCAATTATCCTTCTGGCTGCTTGCCTCAATGGTTGCAGCAATGTTGATGATGCAAATTATCGAGATTATTTTTCTGCAACGGCCGTTGATGGGAAAACGCGCCACTATGTCTATAATACAGTAACAAAGGAAGAAGGGGAGGTTTATAATAATAAGGCGATACGAAGGATTTCTAAGATTTCCAAAAATAGAATTGAACTCGTTGAGTACACGTATTTGACGGATTATGATACCACAATTCGTGTTGATTCTACGATCATGGAGATGCGCAAAGATGGTATTTATGTGATAAAGTCCTTTATCAATGGCGGTGATGATTGGCAGCAATTATCAATGAAGTCAACTTTATCCTTTCCTTATAATTGGGAGAAGGCGCGAGATGTATTTACGTCTTGGAAAAGCACTTACAAAGGTGAACCAATGGAATCATCGGGAGAGCAAGCATTTAAGGGGTGTCAGGAAAGAAACGTTACTGGTTACGGTAAAGTCAACGTTGCCATCCGTGAAGGGGTGCAGAAGCGCATATATAAAGGAGAAACGATTACATCTTCGATCGAGAAATGGGATGTTAAAGGGCTTGGTTTGTATCGTTACAAAAGTATTACTGGAGAATCTTCGTATGAAATGGAATATGAGTGTGAAATCTCAAAAGAAGATTACGAAGGTTATTTAATTAGGCGTTAAGCATATTCACGTGAGCTCTAGGAGGTTCTCGAAATTGCTGTTATAAACAAAAATCCAGCGTTTAAGCGCTGGATTTTTGCTATGCGATAATTCGCTAGGAGCGAATCCAAAATTTCCACCATTTTCTGGGTGAAGATTCGGAATCATTTAGTTCATGCTCGGATGTTTCCGTTTCAGATTGTAACGTAGCAACATCTACCCATTGGCCTTTGAACCTAACCCACTCCTTGTCAATTCCGAATAACGTCAGTACTACTTTGTGCTTTTTAGACACCGAAGTGTTTACATTTTTTTCCATAATTACTTATTTAGGTATTGACTTTCAGTAAGTTATGGTTTTCTTGAGAGCAAAGAGGTACTATATGAATATTGAAGTAGTAGGAACTCTCCTTTCAGGAGTATGAATGAATATTAAACTTTTGAATTATAATGTGTTAGACAGTTTTTGTAGCGCATAGATTGACTTTACATTGAATACTAATTCAGTTTTCGAAAGTATAGTCCGCTAGAAGAAATTCAAATTCTGACTTTTCAATGATGGGGGTTCGCCATTAAAAAAAGCGACCTTCTGAGATCGCCTTTATCTAGTTTTATTAAAAACCAAAGTTCAAACTCACTTATAACAAGTCGGCTTGCTCTAGTTTCTTACAATCTTATTTAACACGGACCCTTTGACCAATTTGGAGGATCGAAGTTCGTGACAGTCCATTCAATTTGCACAAGGCATCAACAGAACGACCGTGTTTCGCTCCAATTTTTGATAAAGTATCTCCTGAGCGAACAATGTGATAGCGTGCTCCTTCCGTTCCTTTTGAACTTGTCTTTGCTAAAGGTGCTGCTGTTGCATGACTGTGGTTATGATCATGTTGTTCTTGATCAAATTCGTCAGAATCGTGACATTGCAAACCGCGTGCGTTTTTAACCACCATCGCCAAATCCAATGTATCTGTTTTCAAGCAATAGTTCTCTAGATCAAATACAAACTTTGGATCGAATGGAACAAATCCATAGCGAATTTCAAAGTGCAAGTGCGGCGAATAAGAACGACCAGTCGATCCTCCCAATCCTAATAACTCACCTGCTTGAACCACTTGATTTGGCTCCACCTTGATTTTTGACAAATGTGCGTAGAATGTCTCCAATCCGTTCGGATGGCGTACAATTACCAGATTTCCGAATCCACCGGAATTCCATTTCGCGTAACGTACTTTTCCTCCAAAGGCGGCAACTACATTCTCACCTACCTCCAATGGAATATCAACTCCTTTGTGATGACGACGGCGTCCTCCAAACCCTGACGTCGTTTCTTTTTCAACTGGAAATGCATATCCGAAAGTCGAATCTACAAGTGCAATCATTCCTTCGGGGCTAAAACCAGCCGGAGGATATTGAAACGTTACTTCGTTGTTCCAGTCTTGCGTGTAAACTGAAGCCGTATCGTAGAATGAAACAGAAGTTTCCTCAGTAACCTGATTGGTATCTGAAGGGTTGTTCGTTGCCATGGTCAACAATGGCATTGAAATTAAAAATAGAATGAGCGTATTTCGCATATCTGAATTACTGTTTGAGACTGCAAAACTACCTAATTTTCAATGATCTCCGTGCGGAGCCAATCTAAAATTCGTTAAAGATTCGCCTGAATACGTTAAGGTTCAGTTAAAGTTCGACGAGTTTTAACCGATGTTGTGAATTGAGTCTCGAAAATGTGCTTGGAGTAGATGTTGGTTATTGGCTGACAGTAATTCGTGAAAAAGGATCGATTTTTTTTGAGTGAAGGATGCTTTCAGAGCCATTATACTATATAACTAAATGGTTATAAAGGAATATAGCTATTTGTAGGAATTGCCGGGTGAAATCACTATTTTATATTATTGAATTCCTTAATATTTTTCCCGAATCACCAATCGAACCCCAACAGATAAACTGGGCAAATTCCCCAGCGGTTCACGCAAGAATTGATCAAATCGATATTCTGCGAATACAAAACCCCAGTCATAGCCCAATTGAGCAAAAACAGAGAAGTCGTTGTATTTGTGCAGTCCTCGAGTTGTGAATTTGTCGTTTCCTGAAATTCGAGCGTAGCGCGCAAAATAGGGGAGACGGTATCGTGCCCCCAAAGACAAGAGGCGACTTTCTTTTATATAAATAGAAGTAACTAGACCTAGGTTTATATCAAAGGTGGTAAATCGTTGTTTTTCATGCATCACTGTTGGACTCTCTAGATCTTCGGGTGTGTAATTCGCTTGTGTAAATCCAAAACCAAATTCATATCCCAAAGCAACAGGTTTCGTAACCAACCAATCATGACCAAAGATATAATCGAAAGAAAAGTTATTCAGCAAGTTCGGGTTCACATTCTCATAGTCAATGCCACGGCTGAATTGCCAGCAGACTCCAAAATAGACCGGTACGTATAAAGAATCATAGTAATCGTTGAAGTAAGGATCAGTATAAGTGTTAGGACTGTAATAATCTGGGCCATTGAATCCATTGTATCCATTGTTTCTAAAATAGATGTAGTGTACTTCATCCTCAACGATTTCAATCTTCTGGCCGTAGTTGTATGATGTATCGCACGAAAAGAAGGTAGCGTAATACAAACCAACTGGAATATTATCTAGTGTATCATTTGCACGGATGTTTTTAAAATGAAATGTGGAATCAGCGCCGCTGAGCTTCAGATTGTACGTTGCGCATTGAACGTCTCGCACAAAATCAATGTTGGTGGAAAGACTGCCCTTTTGCCCATAAGAGACAAATGATAGACAATAGAAGCTAATTAGCGTTAAGAAGTATTTCATATGTATAAATGTAAAAAAAAGTGCCTCAGGAAACCCAAGGCACTTTTCGCAAATATGTTGTGTTGCTTACTTTTTGAAGTTATCAGCAACAATCAAATCTTTTGTTCCGTGTGACCAAGAGTAGAACCCTTCTCCCGTCTTAACGCCTTTTTTACCAGCCGTTACCATATTAACCAATAATGGACAAGGCGCATACTTTGGATTTCCGAATCCCTCGTGCAATACTTCCATAATTGCCAAACAAACATCTAGTCCAATGAAGTCTGCCAATTGAAGTGGCCCCATTGGATGTGCCATTCCCAATTTCATTACGGTATCGATTTCTTCAACTCCGGCAACACCTTCATGCAAAGTGATAATAGCCTCGTTGATCATCGGCATTAAAATTCTATTCGCTACAAATCCAGGATAATCATTCACCTCCACTGGAACTTTGTTCAATTTCTTCGAAGTTTCCATGATCAAATCGGTCACAGCGTCAGAAGTATCGTATCCGCGAATAATTTCAACCAATTTCATGATTGGAACCGGGTTCATGAAGTGCATTCCGATTACTTTGTCTGGACGTGAAGTCACCGCAGCGATTTTTGTGATCGAAATAGAAGATGTATTTGAAGCAAGAATAGTATTTGCATCTGTCATGGCATCCAAATCACGGAAAATCTTCAATTTCAGATCTACATTTTCCGTAGCAGCTTCCACAACCAAATCAACGCCTTTTACTCCCGCTTCAAGAGAAGTATACGTAGTGATGTTACCGAGGGTATTGTTTTTATCATCTTCACTGATTTTTTCCTTGGTAACCATACGGTCAAGGTTCTTAGTGATTGTTGCCATTCCCTTGTCTAAAGAGGCTTGCGCAACATCAATCAATGCGACATTATACCCGAATTGAGCGAACGTGTGGGCAATTCCATTTCCCATTGTTCCTGCTCCAATAACTGCTACGTTTTTCATATGCTGATTTTTTGAGATACAAATATAGTGTTCCGAGGCGATTTGAAGGAGGCGAGCGTAAGGAACTTCAATTCAATTTTGGTATCTTTATTGTAGTATTCAGAAGCAAAAACGACTATGAAAACGTACGCACTTCTTTTATTATTTCTAGGATTTTTTGTCAATGAATCACTTGCACAAAAAGAAAAAATCAAAATCAATAATGAAATTGCCACAGTAGATGGTGTGGACTTCGTTCAAGTGAAACGTGACTATGTCGCGAATGCTATATCAATTCACGAACTTGGGTCGGGCGAAGAGGTGATTTTTATGCGCTTTCTCGAGTACAATACTTCAACGAATAATGATCCTTCAACGAAGGTAAGTTGGGTAGAATTGAATTTTCTAAATCAGAATCAGATTTGTGAAATCAATACAAGGGGACAGAAAGGATTGGTTCGATTCCTTAAGGAAAACAATTTAATCGTAAACGGTGAATTGAATACAGAGGCGATAACAAAAGTCATTCGTAAATACGGAACCAATTTTTCCGATAATCGCCCCGACTCTGTGATCATTATCAATAATTAGAAATGCCCGAAATTCCCGATAACATTGTCTTTTACGATGGCGACTGCGGTTTCTGCAATCGGTCGGTGAACTATGTCCTCAAGCACGACAAAACAAACTCCATTCATTACGCAAGTCTACAATCGGAGATTACCAAAGAAATTTTCCTCAGCAACAATTGGCCTGAAGCCGATTTGAGCACTTTTTATTTCATGAAAAATGGAGAACTGTTCGCGAAATCTCGGGCGGCATTCAAAGTATTACGATTTTTCCCGTGGTACATGCAGTGGCTCCAAATATTTAGAATCGTTCCGGTTGGAATCCGAGACTGGGGGTACGATCAGGTAGCCAAACGACGACGTCGTATTTCGAAAGGGTATTGTGTGATGCCCAATGAAAAGGAGAAGAAATTGTTTTTAAATATATAGGAAACAAAACGTAGCTGTTCGCTTCTTAATAACTCGGCTTCTCGACACTTAGGCGAGCTCAGTATGTCGCAGTTAGAAGACCGTTGTCAATTATTCAATTGTCACAACTGTGCTAAAGCTTGACAATACTAGTTCGAACCTGTCTACTATCAGCGAAGATAAATGTTAGATGATAAGTCCCAGGCGAAATGTCGTTGAGTGGAACTTGGTCTGATTTCGTCAAGGCATTATAAGTCAGAGTCTTCATGAGCCTTCCATTGGTATCTGTGATAAGCAATTTAGATAGCGCCTTACCTTCAGGAACATCAAACTTCAGTTTTCCTTTAACTGGGTTTGGACGAATATTCAGCAGTGTTGCCACTTCTTCTTCATTTATGCTCGCTTCGAAGAAACAATTCGTTCCTATTAATATTTGCCCATTCAAACTGAAGCAATTAAATTGATACCCGCAATTCGGTTGTTCACATGTCGGCTCAAAGAATCCACCGGGCCAACCAACTCCTTCAATCATATTGCTAAAGGAACCCGTAGTTGTTTCTGTAAAGTAGAATTTTCTGCGTTGCTGCCCTCCGAAAGTGATTTGCTCCAGGCTGTCAAGTACAATGTATCGATCACACAGGTTATAAGCCACCGGGAAGGTATCGCCGATAGCAACGTCAAAATCATACAATAAGGTATCGTTTGTTCCATTCCAAATGTATACTTGATACCCGTCTTGTCTCACTAGATACTCCAAATTATCATAGGTGGTGAAAGGACCGCATTCAGGACCTGTCGGGCCAACGGTCAATGACGATTGTCCTCGTTTGAAAAATTTCTTGTAAGACTGAGAATTTATCGTCGAGTCACCATTGACGTAGTAGACGAATTCCCTATAATCATTACAACCATCCGAAATACATGACGAAGCCTGATTCCATTCAGGATTGTTCGCGAAGTAATCCACTTGCGCAAAGGTGACAAGGGCAGAAGAAACGAAAACAAGTACGATCAGAAATCTCATGAGATGAATTTAGTACCAATTTACAATGTTTCCTCAAAACACCTGTTGCGTCGATCTTTTAACATTTTTTATTTGCTCCATATACGTTCATTATCAAATTAGTATGATTTAGGAGACTATGTTTGTTAATATTGATTACTTGATAATTCTGAACTGATTGTTCACATTTGAATTAGTATTACAAATTAAGCAATCAATGGCCTTCGCGATATTTTTCACTGTTCTCATTTTAACGTTGAACAGTTATGTAGTTTTTGCCACATGGAGTCACTTCGGTGATGGGCAGTGGGGATTGATATGGAGGTTATTCCTTTGTTTTATGATCATTTGGGAGATCTCAACGTTGTTCATAATGAGTTATCAATTCCGACCTGAATATGGCAAAGCGAGCGTCGCATCCAATCTATTCATGGGCGTCACAATGTCTTTTCTGATAGCCAAATTGGTCATCATTGTATTCTTGTTTATGAATGACGCATATCGATTGATTCGTTGGCCCATTGAAAGTGTTATCTCTGATGGATCCGTTTCGTTTGAGGGGCGCAGAAAGTTCATGACGAATATTGGTTTGATAACAGCTGCAATTCCATTTACCGGACTTCTCTACGGAACTTTGAAAGGCAAGTACAATTACAAAGTTTGGAAACAGCAGTTGGCCTTTAATGACTTACCGGAATCATTCAATGGACTGCGAATTGCGCAATTGTCAGATATTCATTCCGGAAGTTTGGATAATCCAGATGCGGTAAGGCATGGACTAAGAGAATTGATGTCACACAAACCGGATATGATTCTGCTAACAGGTGATTTGGTAAACAATTTCGCTTCGGAAATGGATGACTACGTGGACATTTTCCGAGAGGAACTTAGTGCACCTTTGGGAATGTATGCGGTAATGGGGAATCACGATTACGGAGAATATGTTCAGTGGGATTCGGACGCAGACCGAGAGAATAACATCTTGGCAGTGCAGGATCGCTACAAACAAATAGGGTTTGATTTACTGAACAATGAATCGCGCCAGTTGGAGGTAAACGGAGAAACTATCAATCTCGTGGGAGTAGAAAACTGGGGAGGCAGAGGATTCCCGAAATACGGCGATTTTGACAAGGCAATTGAGAATGTTTCAGACGACAGTTTCAAGATTTTAATGTCTCACGATCCGGATCATTGGGATTTGAAAGTGTTGGATCATGATGTTCACGTGAACCTTACGTTAGCGGGTCATACGCATGGAAGTCAGATGGGAATTGAAATTCCCGGATGGGTGAAATGGTCACCGGTGAAATATCGCTACAAACGGTGGGCAGGCTTGTATCAAGAAAAAGATCAATACTTATATGTCAATCGCGGATTTGGATTTTTAGGGTATCCCGGTCGCATCGGAATCTGGCCAGAAATTACCATTTTTAATTTGAAGAAAGCCTAAGTTCGCAACAGGCAATAGGTAGAAAATAGAAAATTTCCTTTAGTCTTTTCCTTTCAATCATTTAGTGACGCTGCTTTATTATTTCGGTGCAGTAATCTTTTTTCTTTTAAGCGCAGGCTGAGGTTCTCGAAGTCAAGCAATGTTTCCCCTTTCATCTAATTATGAAACGTCTTAAAAATCGAGATCAATTTCTCTGGAGGTAACATCCCGTTCTCGTGTTCTTTCATGGCCTTCAAGACTTCATCCGTAGCTCGTGGCGCTAACCCCATGCGGATTCCCATTTGACGAATATGCATCATCTCTTGTTCAGATACGTGCTGATCAACATTCATCATCAAAACCAAGCGCTGAAATTGCACAATCCGATCCAATTCGTTCTTAGGCGGGGTGAATTCAATGTACTCATCAAAAAGTCGTTTGAAATCATCATCACTGACCTCCAATTGTTTAGCTATGGCGTAAAGGAATTCAAATTCTGCCGTTCGTAAATTTTTGTCAGCCTTGGCCAATTTGATTAGCTCGGAGAGCAAGCTTAGTTTTTCTTTCAGAGAATCGTTCATGATTCGAAAAATAATAAAGTTTGACGACATGTTTCCGCCAAGGTATCGGGCATTTCCGATTTATTCCATGGGTGAGAAGCATTGAAAGTGTGTTGCGCGTTCTCGATGATTGTCAGTGGCGTTTTAGTCCATTTTGCTAAATCTTCTCCTTCTGATAAAAGAACAGAAGTATCTTCTCGTCCGTGAATTATCAGACAAGGCTTTTGGTTTAAATTGCAATACGCTTCAATATTCAAACGGTCTTGGTTCGCTTCAAAATCTAAATACTGATCAAAATGGTGGGCTAGGTCTTGCTTCGTTCGCCCGTTCCTAACATGACGATAGGTTTCATTGCGCCATTTTTCCAAGGCGTCGCCTGTCGGAAATCGTTTTTCAATGGAAGAAATGCCAGCCCACGATACCCACTTGGAAATTCCCGAATGTCCTGATTGCAAGGCAACGATTCCACCTCCTCGAGAATGGCCAATGGCAAAAAATGCCGCTTCCTGTCTTAGATCTTTCAGTCTTACTTCCAAGGTTTCCAATATGCACTCAAAATCGTCCAATTCCTTCGAATAGGTATTCAACGAAAATGCTTCCATATCAGGGAAATCAAGTGGGGAGTCCACGGTCCCGCCATTATGACTCACATTGTATTTCACGAAACCATACGACTGATCTACAAAAAACTGTTCTGCGAGATGCCAACAGCCCCAATCTTTAAATCCCATGTAGCCATGTACGAAGAGAATTAGTTTTCCATTCCAATTTTTTGGAACGGTAATATCATAGAGGCTTTTGCGTCCGTTCGCTCCGGTAAAATGCGTGTTACTTTCGTGTATTTGATGCATAAGAAATGACTGTTGTAATTGAAAAATAATGATTCTAAGCGAAGAGCGTAAATCATGTGCGGATTTGGTCCATAATTTAACCGTGATTTCCACCGTCTTGATTCTTTGAAATGGCTATATTTGCCCACTTAATCCCGTAATCAACTATGCGGTTTCTACTTTCTCTTATCGTACTGGCTTTCATTGGTTGTGCCGATTCTTCGGACTCTCAGGTTACTGGCGGTGAATTTACAGTTCATTTCGAAAACAAGGAAGATCACGAACTAGCAAAGGAAATAGTTGAGTTTTGGAAGGAAGACTCTTTGATGACTGGAAAACCTCAAGATGTGCGGTTGAAACGAACCAACAAAGGCTATGATCTCTTGCTTATTTCCAACAAAATGAAGAGTAAGAAGGATTTAACTTTTGACGATATCAAATCACTTACAACACTTGAAAATAGGCTGCAAACTAAAGTTTTTGGAAGCGAAATGGTCTCCATAGTAATCGCAGATGAGAATTTTAAACCTTTGTTTCGTCCCAACTCGTAATCGATATTAGTATGATCTAT
This sequence comes from Flavobacteriales bacterium, assembly GCA_015665275.1. Lineage (GTDB taxonomy): Bacteria > Bacteroidota > Bacteroidia > Flavobacteriales_D > Crocinitomicaceae > UBA4466. The sequence continues at coordinate 30,385 of JADFAL010000020.1, forward strand.
TTAGAACAAAATATCAAAGGAATTTGCGAGCGACACGGGCTTGACTATGTTGATTTTCTGGACGAACTAGACGTGGATCATCCGAACGACCTATCAATGTATGATTTGGAAGCAATTGCCGAGGAATACGAAGTTGAATTATCTGCATTGTTGTTCAAACACACTTTTCGTTCCGCCGAATTGAAGAAGCGCTTGGACAAGATCAAATTGTTGATTTTAGATGTTGATGGAGTGATGACCGATGGCGGGCTTTATTTCACAGACGAAGGAGATCATATCAAGAAGTTTAATGCTAAGGACGGAATGGCCATTGCTCAACTAACGAAACGAGGCTTCCAGGTTGGAATTATTTCGTCTGGTTTCTCTGGGACAGCAGTGGAAAAACGCGCACAGTTGTTAGGAATTCAACACTGCACTGTAAATAAAGAGTCAAAATTAACGCGCCTCCACGATATTTGTGCATCTTTAAAAATAGCGCCAGATCAAGTAGCAATGATCGGTGACGACATTAATGACCTCGAAATATTTGAGGTTTGCGGCTTTTCTGCTAGTCCTTCAGATGCAGTGCAAGTGGTCAAGGATAACGTTGATCTTGTGTTGAGTAAGGAAGGAGGAAAAGGAGCCATTCGCGAATTCGTGGATGAATATTTATTAGAAGAAAGACTGAAATAAACTACTACATGGATATTGTGAAAATAGGAATAATTCGAGAGGGGAAAGTGCCGCCAGATAAGCGTGTTCCACTAACACCAGCGCAATGTAAGTCGCTGATGGAAGAATATCCAAATCTTAAAATTCTAGTTCAACCAAGTCCGGTTAGAGCGTACAAAGATCAAGAGTATATCGATGCAGGACTCCCAATGTCAGAAGACCTCAGTAGCTGCGATATTATTATTGGCGTAAAAGAGGTGAATATTGAAGACTTGATTCCAGGTAAAAAGTTCATGTTCTTCTCTCACACAATTAAGAAGCAACCTTATAATCGTGATTTATTGCAGGCGGTCATCGATAAAAAAATTCAGCTTATCGATTACGAGGTATTGAAAGATACTTCGAACAAGCGAATTCTTGGATTTGGAAGATATGCTGGAATTGTTGGATGCTATAATGGCTTCTTGACTTTTGGTTTGAAGCATGGTCTTTACACCCTGAAACCTGCGCATGAATGTCGCGACAGAAAAGAAGTTGAAGAGGAACTGAAGAAGGTGAAATTGCCTAAAAATGCGAAAGTGGTGCTTACCGGATTTGGAAGGGTAGGCCATGGTGCTCGCGAGATTTTGGCGCAATTGCCCATCGAAGAAGTTGAGACAGAGGCGTTTTTGACACAAGATTTTGAAGGTCCCGTATTCACACATCTTGACGTTAGCGATTACTATGCAAAACGCGATGGAAGTGATTTTGATAAAAGAGAATTCTACAGCGATCCATCAACATACAATTCTACGTTCTCACGCTTCCTGAGTCAAGCAGATATGTACATTCCGTGTCATTATTGGAGCGACAAAGCAGACTTTATCATTACCCGTGATGATTTGAAAGCAAAAGATGTAAGACTTTCTGTAGTGGCAGATATTTCATGTGATATCGATTGCGCAGTAGCATGTACCATTCGCCCGAGCAAGATTAGTGATCCTATTTACGGATACAACCCGCAGACAGAGAGCGAAGGCGACTTTATGGAAGAAGGCGTTATGGCAGTTATGGCAGTAGACAATCTTCCATGCGAATTGCCATTAGATGCTTCTGAAGACTTTGGGAGTGAGTTAATTAAAGAAGTAATGCCACATCTTTTAGGAGACGATTCTGATAAAATCATTGCGCGAGCAAGCGAAACAAGTTTGCAAGGAGGGTTAACAGAATATTTCTCATATTTGGAAGGCTATTTAGCCGGAACCGAATAAATCATGGAAAAGGGAAACAAGAAAATCATCAAAGGCTGGGTCATGTACGACTGGGCCAATTCAGTATATAATTTGGTGATTTCCTCCGCGATTTTCCCCATTTTCTATGATAACGTTACCACGAAAAGATACATCGTCGATAAAGTAAAGATTAGTGACGAACAGTTGTCAGCACTTGAGCAGCGTACCGAGGTAGAGACAAATTTCGATTACGATCTAACGCGTGTGTCTGAGCATGATTACGCTGTAGATACACTCGGAATTACCGAGCAGCAATTCGATGCCATTCCTTCGAGCTTTGACGTAACCAATGCAACCGTTGAATTCTTCGGTTCGGAAGTTTCTAACTCCGTATTGATGTCGTACGTATTGTCCGCATCGTTTCTCGTCGTTTCCATATTATCACCAATGCTTTCTGGAGTGGCCGACTTTTCTGGTAACAAGAAGCGATTCATGCAGTTTTTCTGTTACCTGGGAGCGCTTTCGTGTATATCTCTTGTTGGATTCGCTAATGCCCCAATTGAGTTAGGAATGTTGTCTATCTTTCTTGCCAGCATTGGGTTCTGGAACAGTTTGGTATTCTATAATGCCTATCTGCCCGAAATAGCAGAACCGAAAGATCACGACAGAATTTCAGCTCGTGGTTTCTCCATGGGATATTTTGGAAGTATGATCTTGCTCGTCATCTGTTTGGCGATCATCATGGGTACAGGCGGACATAATACCAAGTATTGCTTCATCCTCGTTGGCCTTTGGTGGATTGGTTTCAGTCAAGTGACCTATCGCGTTCTTCCCAACAACCCTTACGGAAAGAAGAAAGAGAAAGGCGTTTTGGGCAAAGGGTTCAAGGAGTTGAAAATTGTATTTAGAGAGTTCAAAAAAACAAAACGACTCAAGCGATTCCTATTGGCGTTCTTCTTCTACAATACTGGGGTTCAAACGGTAATGCTTATGGCTGTTCTATTTGCTAAGAAAGAAGTAGATTGGGGGCCTGCAGGAGGAGATACAGGTTTGATTATTGCAATTTTGTTGATTCAAATTTTGGGAGCAGGCGGTGCTTTCTTGATGTCAAGAATATCAGGCTACATTGGTAACATTAGGACTTTAGGTATATCTGTTTTGATTTGGATTGGTGTCTGTGTAGCAGCCTACTTAGTGACGACTCCGTTCCAGTTCTATTTCCTTGCTGCAGCCGTTGGATTAGTAATGGGAGGTGTACAAGCACTATCACGTTCTACGTATTCGAAATTCTTACCAGAAACACAGGATCATGCGAGCTATTTCTCTTTTTTCGATGTAACGGAGAAAATTGGAATTGTTTTTGGAACCTTTGCATTCGGAATGTTTGAGATGCTAACTGGATCCTTGCGTTCTTCTGTGATTTCCGTGGCCGTATTCTTCATTATCGGATTTGTACTCTTGTTCTTCGTTCCTAGAATGAAAGCTTCTGGAAAGAAAGGTGACGATGAGGAGGTGCATGTTTCTGTACTTTCATAATCAGATCTTTACGGAATTTATTATTTAGAGGATTGAATCAACCCAAAAACACGAATTATGGTTTCTGAACAAGGAAAAACCCGCGCCATTGTAGCTCATATTACTCTAATTGGATGGATTATCGCTGTGGTTCAAAACGGTGAGAACAAAGATGAATACGCAAGCTTCTACATCCGTCAAATGCTCGGACTTGTCCTTATGGGGATTGTAGGTTCTATCCTTGCGATTATCCCTATTATCGGATGGTTAATTTATCTGGGAATTATAGCCCTTTGGGTACTAAGTTTGGTTTGGGCAGCAGAAGGCGAGAAGAAAGAATTGCCAATTCTCGGAGCACAATTTCAAGAGTGGTTCAAGTCATTGAAGGGGAAAGGGAATAGAGAGAATCATAAGCCGAAATGTGAAAAGTTACCTTCAACTTTCAACCTTCAACTTTGAACCTTCAACTTGAATGGTCTTATGTCTAGCTGGCTAGCGTCTAAAGTCTGGCTGTCTTACGTTTAACATTTCTATTCCAATATCCAATATCCAATATCTTATGCTTGATTCTTTTAAAGAGTTCAACAAGAAAGGATTTCCAATAATCCGATTTCATGATGATTATTTTGAAGTTAAAGCGATCGACTATTGGGAATTTCGTTCCTTCAAGTACGTCGAGGTAACAGAGATTGATTACTACCACAACAAATACAAATGGTGGAATAATTTCAGCATTACATATTTTGCATTCTCAAGTAATGAGCCTCATAAGTTCAAGGTGAAAAAGGAAAATGGAGCAGATTGGATCTATGACGCCCCGAGAAAGTACAGCAAGGAGTTCGCTGAAGTTGTCAAAGAGTTGCTAAAACGCTGTAATCTGGAGCGTCTGAAATAAGGTTTCAATCTTCAACTTTCAACCTTCAACCTTCTACTTTCCGTTTACCCATTCATACAACAATCCCTGAACTTCTTCCCGCTTCCACAAGGGCACGGTTCAAAGTGGCGCACAGGCTTCATTTTTTCGATGAGTTTTCGGTCTGCCAGTTCGTGCGAGAAAATATCTTCAAGAATTGCATACACTTCTGGGTGATTTTCTTCTAGCAATTTGGGGCGCTCAAAAAAGTACTCAGCAACTACAGCCATGAATTCAGACCGGTTGGTGGCTCCATAACGATTGATATCGCTGTCATTGTCTAGAATTTCTTCCATTTTTTTGTCGATGAGATGTATCCACGGAATTACGTTTTCCCGATGCATCAAACGTTCCGGAATCCCATCAATACGACCATCGGCCTTGTCAATCAAATGAACAAATTCATGGATCGCAGTGTTGCGCTTGTCTTCTTCGTTATCAAATCCTAGGTGAAGTGCTTTGCGGGATAGTACCATTTTCCCCTCCATATAGCCGTAACCGACCATACCGAGAATAGCAACATCTTCTACGCGCTGACCGATGTTGTGCTCGAAGTCAAAATGAGCGGGGTAGAGCAGGACCTCCTTCAAATTGAAATATTCCCATTTCGGAAATGCAAAAATCGGGATGATGGCACTAGCACCTATTAACAGGCTATCTTCTTCTTGAACCGTCGTTTGAATGCCGGTAATTTCCATGGTATTCAAAAATTGAAGCATACGAATCTCAAACTGATTTTTCTCTTCCTCAGTCAACGACCGATAGAATTGAACTTTGTCAGCAAGAAACCTGCGCCAATTTGGAGTAAAGGAATCAGCAAATTTCGGGCGTCTTTTGGATCGAAAAAAATCTAAGAAGCCCATGGAATTTACTTTTTATAGAACGGAAGCTTTACTACTTGTGCTTTTAATGACTTGTTGCGCACTTTGATGTAAATTTCTGAATCCACTTTGCTGTTGTCCATCGTTACGTACCCTAATCCGATGGCTTTCTTCATCGATGGAGACATAGTTCCGGAGGTAACACGGCCGATAATAGCGCCATTAGCATCTGCAATTTCGTAATCGTGACGCGGAATCCCGCGATCAATCATTTCAAAGGCAACCAACTTGCGTTCAATGCCATTGGCTTTCAATTCAGTCAAACGATCCTTGTCCACAAAGTCAGCGTCTTTCTGCAATTTGGTAATCCAGCCCAATCCAGCCTCCAAAGGAGAAGTGGTATCGTCGATATCATTTCCGTAAAGGCAGAATCCCATTTCCAATCGAAGCGTGTCACGAGCAGCCAATCCAATCGGTTGAATTCCGAAATCTTTCCCTGCTTCGAATACTTTGTTCCAAACTTGCTCGGCTTCGTCGTTTTTACAGTAAATCTCGAATCCTCCACTTCCGGTATATCCAGTAGCAGAAATAATTACATGCTCAATTCCAGCGAAATCGGCCACTTCAAAATGGTAGTATTTAATAGCAGAAAGATCAATGGATGTCAAAGATTGCATCGCTTCTACTGCTTTCGGTCCTTGAATAGCAAGCAATGAATAATCATCAGACAAGTTGCGCATTTCAACATCATAAGAGTTGTGTTTTGAGATCCAGTCCCAATCTTTATCCATGTTGGAAGCATTAACAACTAAAAGGTACTGTTCCTCCTTAATGCGGTAAATGATCAAATCATCTACAATTCCACCTTGTCCATTTGGCATACAGCTATACTGTGCACGACCAATTTCCATTACTGAAGCATCGTTGGTAGTCACTTTTTGAATCAAATCCAAAGCACCAGGTCCAGTCAATAAAAACTCTCCCATGTGCGAGACATCAAACACTCCCACGCCTTCACGAACAGTTTCATGCTCTGCGTTCACCCCTTCATATTGTACAGGCATATTATATCCTGCAAACGGCACAATCTTAGCGCCAAGTCCCTCATGTATGTGTGTTAAAGCTGTATTCTTCATGGTTTGATTCAATAAAATTCGTAGCAAATTTACGATTATAGCGATTCTAGAAAACAGCGAAACGAAAAATTCACGCTTATTCCATTAAATGTGCAAGTTGTTTTCCAACAAGTGAACCGATGGCAACGCCCATTCCTCCCAGTCGAACGCCACAATATAGATTTGGTTGAATTTCCTTTACAATTGGCTTTTTCGTGGTGCCTACCCCCATAATTCCTGCCCAAGAATGATCAACCGTGAACGGGGTGTTAGGCAGGATAACATCGGACAATAGTTCGAGTAAGGCATCTTGAATTTTGTTTGAAATGGCAATGTCCGTTGTCGTTTCCCCTTCAAAGTCAAGATTTCTTCCACCTCCAAGCAAAACTCTCCCATCAATATTTCGGAAATAATAATATCCTTTTTGATAATGGAAGGTTCCTTCAAAAGGTAGCATGTCAATTGGGTGCGTTACCAAAACTTGAGCCCTTGCTGGAGCAATGTCGTCTTCGGGAAGAAATTGTTTGGCAAAGCCATTGGTGCAAATGGCAACTTGAGTCGCTGAAATTTCTCCAAGTTGTGATTCGATAATTACCCGATCACCTTGTGAATGTATGTTTTTGGCTTCGATTCCAAAAAGAACCGAAATACCTTCGTCTATAACCCGCTGATAATAAACAGCGTTCATTTTTGAAGTATCAATTTGGCCCTCTAACCGATTTTTGAATCCACCTAAAACGCCTTGGAATCCGAATTTTGAATTGACCCGGTTGTCCCACGAGTACACGTCTTTCTCTCCAGAAATTTTTTCCAAAGCTTTATTGAACTCGGGTAGATGCTCTAATATTTCCTTTTGAACCTCCGCTTCATCTTCACGAATCAAATCCCACGAACCATTGATCTGAAGGTCCATGTTCTTTGCGCCAATGATCTCTTCTAAATAGCGCAATCCTTCCAGTCGAAGTGCTACTGTATCCCAAACCGTTGAAGCGTCAAATTGCTGTAAATCATCGGCTAACTCAGTCGGGCTTCCGAAACATGTGAATCCGGCATTTTTCGAACTGGCTCCTGAGGGAAGCAGACCACGTTCCAAAATCAACACCTTCGCATTTGGATTTGAACGTTTGAAATGCAGTGCTGTACTGTATCCTACAATGCCGGCACCAATAACGATCAAGTCACAAGAATCTATAAAGTGCTTGCGTTCCCAATAACTGAATGTAGCTCCGTTTAGCATGATTTGAATAGCCCCAAATCGGAACTATTTTCGCATATTTGTTAATTAATTCGATCAAATTTAAACCATTTCTGTAACTGGTTGTACAGGATTACGTTTAAATAGAGAGGCATGAAATATTTTATACTCGTTTTTGCGTTGCTTACGGCCATTTTTGGATGGTCGCAAGAACACCCTTTTCAATTTAAAGGGAAAATTACCAATCAGGATAATGGAGCAGCGGAAGGCGGAGTAACAATCAGTATAGAGCAAAATGGAGGAAATATCGCTTCCTCAACATCTGCATCCAATGGAAAATACAATCTCGTAAGTAATATCAATTATAGTACGGCCTTTTTTGTGGTATTCCGAAAGAATGGAATGGTGACCAAAAAAGTCAAGTTCGATTTCTCAAAAATGAATGAAGAAGATATTCCTCCGGGAGATTATCGACCTGTTGAGAAATTGGATATGGATGTTTTTGCCGAACGTCCGAATATAAATTTCGACTTCTTGGAATCTGAGCCAGTAGCTAGTTTTGATTGGGACACACGAAATTTTTCACCAAGATTGGACAGCGGAGGGGCTGGAGCGATGCGTAAGAAGATTTCTGACCTATTAGCGGATGCTGAGAACAAAGAAGCAGAACTTGAAAAGAATTATGCAGATGCCATTGCAAAAGCAGATGCTGCATACGATCAAGAAAACTGGGAAGAAGCACTTGGTCACTACGAAGAAGCTTTAGGGTACAAACCGACAGAGAAATATCCGTCGGATCGAATTGTAGAGTTGGATGCTTTGATTGCGGCGGCGAAAGAAGATGCTTTGGCACAAGAACAATCCCAAGGAGAATACGATGCATTGATTTCAGCAGCAGATCAATTAAGAGATCAGGGAGATCTAGAAACAGCTGTGAAACGCTACGAAGAAGCATCAGCCAAACTTCCTTCTGAACAATATCCGAAAGATCAAATTGCAACTTTAGAAGATCAAATTGCAGCATTAGCAAAAGAAAAAGAAGCACAAGAGGCATATGATGCTGCCATCAAGCGAGCAGATATTTTTATGGGCCAAGGCAGCTGGAAGGCGGCCCGTGATGCATATGAAGAGGCTACGGGATTAAAGCCGTCAGAACAATATCCAAAAGACAAACTGGCAGAATTGCAAGAGAAATTGGATGCTGCAGCGGCGGAAGAAGAGTTAAAGAAACAGTACGAGGAAGCAATTCTTGCGGGTGATGCGGCTTTCGATGCGGAAGATTGGAAGACGGCAAAGGAAAAATACGAAGAAGCATTAAGCATTGAATCGGCTTCGTCTTATGCGCAAGGACGATTGGATTTTGTTAACGATAAACTTGCAGATATTATCGCCGCTGAAGAACAGGCAAAGAAAATCGAAGAGTTGTTAGCAACCGGACAGCAAAACATCGACGAGAAAAAGTTTGACGATGCCATTGCGAATTACGACGAGGTACTGGCACTAGAGGCTGAAAACGAAACTGCCATTGCCAAGAAAGAAGAGGCAGAGAAATTAAAAGCAGATGCCGAGGCAAATGCTGCTGCTGATGAAGAATTCAATGCCTTAGTAGCTGACGGCGATGCCGCAGTTGGTGGTGAGAATTACGAAGAGGGTGTTTCGAAATACAAAGAAGCCCTTGCCATTAAAGGCGATACAGAAGTAGAGACAAAACTCGCGGATGCAGAGGCTAAATTAGAAGCTATAAAGAATGCAGAGGCAGTAAAAGAGCAGTTTGAAGCATTAATTGCAGAAGCTACATCGCTGTTAGAGGCCGAGAAGCTAGAAGATGCGAAAGCAAAATTTGAAGAAGCAGGAACACTTGATGCATCGAGTGATATTCCACCTACGAAAATTGCTGAGATTGATGCCTTATTAGCAGATCAAAAAGCTGCAGAAGACAAACAAGCGAATTACGATGCCGCTATTGCCGCAGCAGATGAATTGTTCAACTCTGAGAATTGGTCGGAGTCAAAAGGGAAATACGAAGAAGCTTTAACTTTCGCGGACGATCCATCTTATGCCAACGGACGCATCGCTGAAATTGATTCTAAAGTTTCCGAAGGTGAAGCTGCGGCAGAACGGAAGCAGAAATACGAGGAGGCCATTAGTGCAGGTGAAACGGCGGTTGGAGTAGAAGATTACACAACAGCTAAGGCGAAATTCGAAGAGGCATTAACTTATACAGATGAGCCCGATTATGCGCAAGGAAAGATTGATGAAATCGATGCGATTTTAGGAGAGCAACTAGAGGTTCTCGCTTTGTTAGAAAAAGGGAAATCATTGTATGAAGCTGGAAATCTTGAGGATTCCAAAGGAAAGTACGAAGCGGTATTAGCCCTTGAATCCGGAAACGAAATAGCGCAAACGGAGATCGATAAAATCAACGCTGAATTAGCCGATCAAAAAGCTGCTGCAGAGAAAGAAGCAGCTTTCTTAAAATTAAAAGAAGACGGTTTCTCATTGGCGGATGAAGAAAAGTACGGCGAGGCAAAATCGAAATTGAAAGAGGCATTATCGTTGAAAGAAGACAGCGAGATACAAGCGAAGCTAGATGAGATTGAAGCGGCACAAGTAGACGCTGCGCTTGCGGAAGAAGTGAACAGCTTGATTATGGACGGAGAAGCATTCTTCGGAGAAGAGAAGTTTGATGATGCCAAAGCAAAGTTCGAAGAAGCACTTGCCAAGGACCCAGGAAATTCAGAAGCGCAATCAGGACTGGACAAGACGAACAAAGCCATTGAGGATTTGAATGCATTGGCAGATCAGGAAACGAGATTCAACGAATTGAAGACGGAGGGTCTTTCATTGAAAGATCAAGAGAAGTATACGGAGGCAAAATCGAAAATCAACGAGGCGTTAACAATTAAAAGTGATGCTGAATTAGAGAAAGCCCTTAAGGATATTGCAGCAGCGGAAGCAATTGCAGCGCAACAAAACGAGCAAGATGCGGAATTCAATGCTTTATTGGATGCTGGGGATGAATTGGTCGACAATGGACAATACGAGGAAGGAATTGATAAGTTCAAAGAAGCAAAAGAGCTTAAGTCGGATTCTAAAATTCCAGACGAGCGCATAGCGGATGCAAAAGAGCAAATGAAAGGTGCGGAAGCTCAAGCGAAATTGGACAAAGAATACCAAGCACTGATCGACAAAGGAGATCAATTGGTAGAGGAGAAGAAATATGTGGAAGCTATTGAGGCTTTTAACGCAGCAGGGGTTATTAAGCCAGAGGCACAAGAGCCAGTGGATAAAGCTTCCAATGCGGAAGAACTTTCAAGAAACGATCAAAACGATGCCAATAAGGCCATTGAAAAGAACTTGCGCATTGCGGAAGAAAAGATTGAAGGTGGAGATTACGATCGTGGAGGATCCATCTTGGATCTAACGGAGGGGCTGGTTTCTAGTGCAGAGCACAGAGATCAAATTAAGGAACTTCGTGATCGCATTAAGCTGTATGAAAAGAGAGACTCTGATTATGCGAAGCACATGGAGGACGGGCAAAAGTTCTTCGATGATGGTAAGTACGAGAAAGCATTAACAGAGTACAAAGCAGCAAATGTGCTAAACGACCAAGAGCAAGCTCCAAAAGATAAGATTGAAGAAATCAACGGAATCCTTTCTACTCTCGCTTCATCCAAAGAACGAGAAGCCTTATACCTAGAGTACATGGAGAAAGGACAGAAGAAGCAGGATGGAAAAGATTTTGAAGCATCGCTATCGGCTTTCCAAAGTGCTCTTTCTGCTAAAGAAAACGATCAGGCTGCACAGGATAAAATTGATGAAATTCAACAGATCTTGGATGATATTGCGAATAAGAATGCAGAAGATCTTGCCTTAAGAAACGAGTTTGATGGGATCATTGCCGAGGCGGATGATTTATTTGATGCAGATTCTTATTTGGATGCAAAGAACAAATACGAAGAGGCTCTGGCAATTATTTCAACCGACACGTATGCTCAGAATCGTGTAGAGAAATGTGTGGAATTGGAAAAGGCACGCGGTATTGTTGAATTCGAGAAGCAATATCAAAAACTACTCAAGGCTGCTGACAACAATTTTGAAGACGAGGATTACGAAAAGGCGAAAGGTCTCTTTACACGAGCAGTAGGGATGAAAGATACAGACCCCTATCCGAAAAAGAAATTGGCTGAAATCGAAGCAATCTTGAACCCAAAGAGTGTTGCCTCTGCCAAGCTAAAAGATTTGGGTACACCTATTTCTGGTACATTACTAGACGGTCAAGCCCTATTCGTTCAAGCAGAAGACGAGCGTAAGAAAATCGAACAGAGCAAAATGCAAGATAAGTTCGATAAATCCAAAGAAGGAATTGATCAGCGTTTGGCTCAAAAGGCTGACGAACGTGATGATGCGCGTCAGGAGTTAGTAAAAGCGTTAGGCGAAGCTGATGCTTACTCAGAAGGAGCAGTTATGCAACAAAATGAGAACGCTGATATTTTGAAAGAGGCTCAGGAAGAATTGAGCGATGTTCGAAACGACGAGTCCAAAATGGATTATAACGTGAATATCAGCGACCAAGAACAATTGAATAACATCATTGATGGCGTTGCGTTGCAGTACGGAGAAGACCAGAATGTGTATCGAGATAATTCAGAGGCATTATCTACTTATGAAGCAGCGTTAGCTGATGCAATGCGAGAGAATGCAACAAGCGATTACGGTGACAACATTACTTCGGATGAGAAGTTAACAGGAGTGAAGAATCAGGTGGTCAGTGAAATGATTGATGATGAACAAGAGCGAGATGGTGTTCGGAACGATGTGGTTGAAATTGTCGACGATGTGAACAAAGAAAACGATCAGCGCAACAAAGAAGACTTCGAAACCAACCATACTTCACAGACCGTTATTGATGAGGTTTACGAAAACGTAGACTACAAGACCGCAGAGGACACTAAAATTTCTGGAGATAACAACGAAGGAATGAAGGTGGTGAATGACGAAATAGCAACTGCGGATTACGACCTTGGTTCTTCCGAGTCAGTAGATGTATGGGATGCAAACCTTGCCATCGTTGATATCGAAAAGAAATATTCCACTAAGACGGCGGAAGACGTTGAAATGGTTTCTCAGAATGGTGAGAAGCTTTACGAATTGGAAAAGGAAGTTCAAGATCGCGCAAAAATGCAAAATGCGGACGAACGCACATTCGCTTTACAGGCCGATGCCATGATTGAAGCTTACGAAGAGAAAACACGCTCTGATATGAGTGGCATGGATGACAATCGTATCGAATCTGCTGAGATCTTCAAACAAGGAGATAAAGAGCTTGCAGATGCTCAGGCGGCGCGGGTAGGTAAAGACAAAGATCAAGCCTACTCCAATAAAGAGATTATCAATACGCAAGTTGTGGTTAACAATGACATCAGTGATGAAGACGAGCGTTTGGGGGTTCAGAAGCAACTGGGTAACATTACATTGGAGAACGATGAGAATACTTCGTATACCACTACCAAACAAACTAAGAACCAAGAATTGTTGTCTGATTCTAAGCGTGTAACGACTCGGGACAAGCAAGATCGCGACGATGCCAAAAAGGATGAGTTGTACGACAGTGCTAGTAAGATTAGTAAGATGGACAACTCGCCTGAAAAGAAAGTGAAGGTGGCCAATTCATTGGGCGAAGAATATCCAGAAGGAGTAACAGAAGAGAATTTCTCCCAAAACGATCAGAATGGTTTGATGACTGCGGTAGTAACGCGCAGGGTTGTGGTAATTGATGGACATGCCGATGTTTATGTAAGAACGCAATCACGAGGTGCTATCACTTATTCGAAAAACGGAACAGCTGTAACAGAACATGTTTGGAACTCTGAAACGCAAGGTCCTCACCTTGTCAATCACACTAAGTAGTCTCACTCTCATTGTAGGATGTACTTCCACGAACTCGGAAGAAGCCACAAAAGAAGATTGGAATGAAATTCAAGGCAACACCCAAGGAACAACATACGGTGTCATCTTAAACGACCCGCAAGGAAAGGTTCAGAAAAAAGCCCTGGATTCTATTTTACATGATTTCGATTTAGCGCTATCAACCTATATCGATTCCTCGTTGATTTCTGGTATCAACGACGCATCCATGACCTACATTTTTGATGATGATTTCGGGTATTTTGGTACGTGCTATGAAAAGAGCGCGCAAATTTCCGAGCTAACGAATGGGGCATTTGATCCAACCGTATTTCCATTGGTGAAAGCATGGGGATTTTTTAAGGAGGAAGCGCCTATTCCAGAGCAAAACGAAATTGATAGCCTGCTCGAATTTGTTGGGTTCAATAAGGAACTCCATACGTGTATGCTCTCTCCTCCGCGTGTTTCATTCACAAAAAGGAACCCTTCGTTTAAACTTGATTTTAACGCAATTGCACAAGGGTATTCAGTAGATATTCTTGCACAATACCTGAATAAAAAAGGAATCAAGAATTATTATCTTGAGATCGGAGGAGAGATTGTTGTCAAAGGAAAGAACCGTGAAAACAAAAGGTGGCGCATTGGAATCGATTCACCCAAGCAAAAGCAAGGGACGCGCGTGTTAGACAATGTGGTCAATATTTCAAATAAGGCCATTGCCACAAGCGGTAACTACCGTAAGTTTTATATCAAAGACGGCGTAAAATACGCGCATACAATCGACCCAAAGACAGGAAAGCCAGTGCAACATTCATTATTGAGTGCTACGGTAATCGCAAATTCTTGTGCTGATGCTGATGCCTATGCGACAGCATTTATGGTGATGGGAGTAGAGAAGTCTATGGAATTTGTCGAGGCGAACCCGAAGTTGGGATTGGACGTTTACCTTCTTTACGACGACGGAACTGGAGTCATTCAGCGAAAAATGACCCAAGGTTTCGAAAAGTATTTGAAATAGGTTTTCCGCATCATACTGTGTGAAAGTGTTCGATAGAACTTTCAATCACAAGAGCATTCTGAGTAATTTTCAAGAAACGAAAGGCATGCGATCTTCTAAATTATTTCATGGTGTACTTCTTTTGAGTCTTATAGCGCTGGCAGTGATGATTGCTCGGTACTATTGGCAAGCAGATGCACTGGATGCCATTCGTATGTTACCCAGATACTTGATGTTTTTATTTCTGGGGTACGTACTCTTGCAAATATTGAAGCGATGGTTGTATAAGGATCGCAATTGGTGGGATTGGATTTATTACATCGGTTTGGCTTCAGCGATGCTTCCAACCTTTATGGCCTCGGAAGAAAGTGCCCATTTATTCCATTCAATTACCGACTACGGAACCATCTTTCTCATCATTCCGGTAGTACTAGATTTTTACATATTAATGAAACGAAAAAGATGAAAGTTCACTTCATAGCTATAGGCGGCAGCGCCATGCACAATCTTGCAATTGCTCTAAGTAGAAAAGGAATGCAGGTCACAGGTTCCGACGATGAAATCTTTGAGCCTTCGAAATCTCGATTGGCGAAAGAAGGTATTTTACCTGAAAATATTGGTTGGGACGCTGCTCGAATTACGGATGATTTGGACGCTGTCATTCTTGGGATGCATGCACGCGAGAACAATCCTGAGCTGATTGCGGCGAAAGAAAAAGATATTCCCGTGTATTCATATCCAGAGTATCTCTACGAGCAAAGCAAGGAAAAAACGAGAGTTGTTATTGGTGGATCTCACGGAAAAACAACCATTACCTCTATGATTCTACATATGGTGAATGCTTTGGGACTGAACGTGGATTACATGGTAGGAGCACAATTGGAAGGGTACGACTGTATGGTCAAAATTACGCCTGACGCACCCATCATGATCTTAGAAGGAGACGAATACTTGAGTTCTCCTATTGATCGTCGACCTAAGTTTCATTTGTACCAACCGAACATTGCCATAATAAGTGGTATTGCATGGGATCATATCAATGTGTTCCCAACCTTTGAGAATTACGTAGAACAGTTCGATATTTTCTGTCAACAGATTCAATCCGATGGTACTTTTGTGTACAATTTGGAAGACGAAGAAGTGACGAAATTAGGGGAGAAGTACAAGAGTTCGGTGAATTCTGTTGCGTATAAAACTCCTGATTACGATGTTACGGATGAAGGAACTGTCGTTCATTTTGACGGCAAAGATTATCCGATGCTGATTTTCGGAGCCCACAACCTACAGAATTTGATGGGAGCCATGCGAATTGGTGAGGCAATGGGCATTGCTCCAAATGATTTTCTTACTTCCATGCATTCTTTCACCGGAGCAGGCAAACGCTTGCAAAAGGTAGCGGAATCAAAAGGATTTACGATGTACAAGGATTTTGCGCATTCTCCTTCAAAGTTGATGGCAACTACAAAGGCGGTAAAGGAGCAATATCCTGATCGGGAAGTAATTGCTTGTATGGAACTACATACATTTTCATCACTGAAAAAAGAATTTTTGCCTGAGTACGATGGAGCAATGAATGCCGCAGACGATGCTTTAGTGTATTTCAGTCCAGAAGTGGTTGCCCACAAAAAACTGGAGCCAATAACAAAAGATCAGGTTTTTTCCGGATTTGGAGGTAGCGTTAAGGTGGTAAATGAGACAAAAAATGTATTGGACTTCATCCATTCTCGCGATTGGAACAACAAGGTTCTGCTCATGATGTCGTCGGGTAATTTTGACGGAATTGATTATGAGGCACTCGGTGCGGAAATAGTGGACAAGCTTTAAAACTATCCAGAAGGCGTATTACTGCATTTAAACGGCTCATTTTTTTCGTAAATTATTCAGTAAATACGCACTACAATGAAGCTTCCGGTTCCTGGTTTTGTATCTCAAGCTCTTTCTTCGATAATCAACAACGATCGACGATCGAAGCGCGTTCCATTTGATAAGTCTGAAGGCGCACGTCCAAAAGTTCAACTAAAGTACAAAGAGGTGTCGGAGGAAGAACGGGAACGAATTGTTGCCGAAATTATCCGCAAGCGAAAAGAAAGGTTATTGATCGGAACATTGATTGTTGTTTTAATTGTTGGTGTAATTCTTCTTCTTTTCTTCTTTTGATAGAGAACTGAAGTGTCCTATCAGCGAGACGTGCGCTTGAGTACAATTCAGGTCTTCGATCATTTCAACAGAACGAAGGTAATTGGGTGAAGTCGAGATGTTATTTCCTATTCATTCTCATTTCTCTTCCTGATATTCCTCATGTTTTTATGAGCTAAATCTCATCACCTTTGAATGAACACTAAAAACAACAAGAATGGGACAAAAAGTTGACATTACACCAGGAGAAATCAGCATCGCTTTTGATGCACCCAAAGCAGGGAAATTAAGTTTGAAGGAGTTGGGAGTAACCGATGAGCAATTGGTATTGGAAGGCGGTTTCTTACGCTTGGTTTTCAACTTGTCGGGTATTGGAGAGCATAACTACTACCAAATGCCAACAGTAGAATTCGCTTATGCGGAGAACTGTTCGGAGATTCATTGGCAGTGCGATTTTAACGATGAAACAATTCTAGATACATTAGATCATCACGGTCATACGTCTGTTTTACTATTGAATCGTAAGAAGTTGGAATCACTGGAGCACAGACATGAAAATGTATTGATTGTTCATGGGGAATTTCCAGAGCCGGTTCATTTAAGTGCAGCAAATTCGTACATCAACTTCTTCAAGTAAGAAGATCATTTAATAGATAGATGAGTTACAAGTTCAAAGGCAAGCCGAAAGGTTTGCCTTTTTTTTATTCCGACTTTTTCTTGGGTGAATCGTACGGCGAAGGTCCCTTAGGCCTTCTGAACACCACGCGTCGATAAATGATCGTAATGAAAATGCTGTTCAAAGCGGACATTAAAATCAGCCCGAGCAAGGTCAAGGTCATAGTAGACGTAGAGCTGAGTGCGCCTCTGGCACCGTCCATTGCCTGATCCTTGATTTCTTCCTTGGAAAGTACCTCAAAGTCTGGGTTTTCTTTTTTGATTTTTTCCAAACCACCAGGCTCGTTCAATTGTTTGTCAATGAGGTATTCCTGTTCCGCAAGTTTGTGTTGATTGAATTCCGGATCGATTTTCTCGTAATAGAAGTAAAGGAAAACCCCAACAACAAGAGCGTAAGGAACACCGGATGTCATTCCATTTTTAATATCACGAAGTCCAGTGCTTTCCTCTGTATCGCGCATTTTTTGCAAGAACAATCCTACTCCAATGGCAATAATCAATAAGAAAAGATTGATTAATACGAGGGACGTGATATCATATCCGCTGGGTTGCGTGTAGAAATAAACCATCTTAACGATGATAAATACCGCAGCACTAATAAGTCCGGTGAGAACGGTTACGCGCATCTTATCTGTTCATAGTTACGAGGAATTCCTCGTTCGACCTAGTATTATCCATGCGTTCTTTCAAGAACTCCATTGCTTCTACAGGATTCATATCTGCAATAAACTTGCGGATCAACCAAACGCGCTGTAGTACATCTTTGTCCATCAACAAATCTTCACGACGTGTACCTGAAGAAGTAATGTCGATTGCCGGGTAAATACGACGGTTGGAAATCTTACGATCCAACTGCAATTCCATGTTACCTGTACCTTTAAATTCCTCGAAGATTACTTCGTCCATTTTTGATCCTGTATCCGTCAAAGCAGTGGCAAGGATGGAAAGTGAACCTCCATTTTCAATCTTACGTGCTGAACCGAAGAATCGTTTTGGCTTGTGCAATGCATTTGCATCAACCCCTCCTGATAATACCTTACCTGAAGCCGGGGAAACCGTGTTGTATGCTCGGGCCAAACGTGTAATTGAATCGAGTAGGATACACACATCGTGACCGCACTCAACCATACGTTTCGCTTTCTCCAAAACCATGTTCGCAACTTTCACGTGGCGATCTGCAGGTTCATCAAACGTTGAAGCAATTACTTCGGCGTTTACGGAACGTGCCATGTCAGTAACCTCTTCCGGACGTTCATCGATTAGTAATACGATCAAATACGTCTCAGGGTGATTGGCAGCGATAGCATTGGCTACATCCTTCAAGAGCATTGTTTTACCCGTCTTAGGCTGTGCTACAATCATTCCACGCTGACCTTTTCCTATTGGTGCAAAAAGATCCATTACACGTGTTGACATAGTCTCTTGTGCGTGACCAGTCAATTTAAATTTCTCGTCGGGGAACAAGGGAGTCAAATATTGGAAAGGCACGCGGTCTCTAATGTAAGAAGGCGCTCGACCATTGATCGATTCCACCTTAACCAATGGGAAGAATTTCTCTCCCTCACGTGGAGGACGAATGGTTCCAAGTACTGAATCTCCTGTTTTCAAACCAAATAATTTCACTTGGCTTTGAGATACATAAATATCATCTGGAGATGGAAGGTAATTGTAGTCGGATGAACGAAGGAATCCGTATCCGTCAGGCATTACTTCCAATACTCCTTCAGCTGCTACAATTCCAACAAGGTTGTATTTCTCTTCCTCTTCTTTGGTATTATTGCGCTGATTATTGTTTCCGCTATTGCGGTTGTTTTTGTTATTGCGATCGTTACGGTCACCACGGTCACCACGGTCACCACGGTCATTACTGTCACCACGATCATTGCGGTCACCGCGATCATTTCGGTCGTTGCGATCGTTTCGATCATTGCGATTGTTGCGTCCGCTAGGTTGATTTTTATTCTGTCCCTGATTCTGACCTTGGCTTTTACCTTGATCTTGCCCTTGATCTTTCGGCGCTTCTAGCGGTGCAGGTGTTGCACCAACTTCTTCTGCTTTTGCTGCAGCTTTTGCCAAAAGTTCCGATTTGATATCGGTCTTTTTCTTTTTAGGCTGAGGTTCGTCTACTTTAGCTTCTTTCTCCTCTTTCACTTCCTTCTTATCTTCTTTGAAAAGGCTCGGTTGCTCTTCAGCGTCTTCGCTCATCACTTTACGACGCGCTCTTTTACGCTTGGGTTTATCCGAGTTTTCCGAATCATTTGAAGTATTGGCATCGCCAGAATCTGATCCTGCAGAAGCCAGTTTCTCTACTATTTCACCTTTCTTGAGTGAAGCAGCATCAATTCCTGCGGCTTTTGCAATTTCTCGTAATTCAGCAACCTTTTTGCCTTCCAATTCTTTCTTGTCCATAAATAGGGGTGTGAAACTAAATCTTGTTGGGTAATGTAATTCTGAGATTTTCAGCTTTGCTACTGATGAGCATATCGTGGTACAATGATACGAATTATCTTGAACTGACCAAACTTCACAATTAATAAGTTCTGAACATTGAAATTGTTAAATTCTTCAATTTTAGCTGCAATGCATCCAGTAATTCATCAATCATCGATGATCATTAATAACGCAATATAGCTATCTTCGGACCTATGAGAAATCTGGCTTTGCACTGGAAAATATTGATTGCCATGGCACTAGGTGTTGTATGGGCTATTGTATCGGGGTATTTTCATTGGAATGACTTCACGATAGATTGGATTGATCCTTTTGGGACAATTTTCATCAATGCGTTAAAATTGATTGCGGTACCGTTGGTGCTTTTTTCCATAATTACTGGGGTAGCTGGAATGGGAGATCCTCGATTATTGGGTAGAATAGGAGGGAAGACGCTTGGTTTTTACCTCGTTACCACGATCGTTTCCATTTCGATGGGATTACTTCTAGTGAATGCAATTAAGCCCGGAGCGATCTCGAATGAGGATACGCGCGTCAATCGAAGGCTTCAATATGAACTTTGGACTGAGGAAGCAAAGGTCGATATCAAAGACGGGCGCCACGAATTGGAATCAGCTACTCCAGAACAAATAGCCAAAGCCCAAAAATCGATTAGTAAGTCTAAGGACTCCGACGAATACAAGAAAGCTGAGGATAAAAGAAAAAAGGCCGATGCCGCAAAAACGGGAGACGGTCCGCTGCAGCCTTTGGTAGATATGGTTCCTAGTAACATTATAGTCGCCATGGGAGATGGACGCTTCATGCTTCAGGTAATAGTTTTTGCCTTGCTCTTTGGCTTTTCACTTGCGTTATTGCCAAAAAACAATAGATCGGAAGGCGTGGTTAGCTTTTTCGAAGGCATGAATGATGTGTTTATCAAAATGGTGAATCTCATTATGATTGCGGCGCCGTTTTTTGTATTCTGTCTGATGGCCGGAGTGCTAGCGAAATCCGCAGATTCTCTAAATGAACTCGGTGAAATTTTCTTGCAATTATTGGGATATTCACTGGTCGTTATAACAGGGCTTGGACTTCTTATGTTCGGCTTCTATCCATCGCTTTTGCGATTGTTTGGTGTACCGATTTCGTATCGAACTTTTTTCAACAAGATGAGCCCAGCACAGTTTCTGGCGTTTTCAACAAGTTCGAGTGCAGCTACATTGCCACTCACGATCAACCGTGTAACGAAAGGATTGGGAGTTTCAGAGAAATCAACCGACTTTGTGCTACCAATTGGCGCTACGGTGAATATGGATGGAACTTCCTTATATCAAGCGGTTGCAGTAATCTTTCTAGCGCAGTATCATGATGTTGATTTGGACATTATGCAGCAATTGGGCATCGTACTTACAGCAACGTTGGCTTCCATTGGCGCAGCAGCTGTTCCTGGAGCTGGTTTAATTATGTTGATGATTGTACTGGAATCGGTAGGGTTGAACCCGATGTGGGTTGCCATTGTCTTGCCGATGGATCGAATTTTGGATATGTGCAGAACGGTGATCAATGTGACGAGTGATGCAACGGTATCGGCTGTCGTGGCCAAGACAGAGAAGATGGAGTTTGCGGAGATCGATCCGAATGAGTCTGTATCGTAAGAAATAATAAACCTATCAAGATGGAAGCAAGTTGCGACCAGGTTTCCGAGGTCAATGGAGATGACTAAATAAATATCAGAAACCTCTTGTGGCCGTCTTGCATCCATCTCGACAGATTTACCTAATCAAAGATTTTGCTTAAAGTCGTTTCTTTTGATTTTGTATTTCCGGTGTATTACCTTGTTTCGTGTACGGATGAACAAAAATTTACTCCGTTCGGTGGTGGGGCAACTCCCCATATACGTATTGCCATCCAGTTCTGACAAAGGCCGCGTTTCAAATTCAAGTATGTTACCTTCTTTATCAGTCGCAGTGATTTGTATCAAGGCGGTAGGACAGCAAGTTCTATCCACAATTACCTTTTTGCCTTTTCTTTTTTTTGATGGATACCGAACTCCCGTTAGAGGACAATCGCAGTAAATAGTTACCGATTGAATCGACAGTCCAGACCTCCACTTACGTTTAAAACGCGTTTTCGGAGGAGGTAGTGTAATCGGTTCCAAACAATCCATGTTTAAACTTCCAATTCCTGAAAGGCTTACCTGAAAGAAATTTTGACCATCCATGGCTACAGTTGGAACATTTTCAGGTGACACACGCACCCAAGCGCCTTCTTCGTCCGCTTCCCAGCGCTGCATGTTTTCAACACCACATTCTATTCCACGGGATGGAATAAATACATCAATTGCAATTCCATCGCAGACCTCATAATTCATCATTCCACTGGAGACCAATTGATCGCCGTCTTCCGAAACGGTTAACAACCCTTCATCTGCTAATGCTTTTGCCGTATAGAACTCTTCAATCTTCACGCAGTCCGGATTTTCTAAATAGAAACACTTGTTGATTCTGTACTTCGTTCCCTGAGGAAGTGTAATAATAGTATCCTCAGTGCATTCATCAATTGCTTCTGCAACTAATTCAGGTTCATCAGGAATAGGTTTGAGCCAAAATTTAATTTGTACACGACGATTGGCCTGTTTTCCCAGGTTTGTGGAGTTGCTTTCCCGAGGTTCGGACTCACCGACAAACGAAGTGGAGATTAGATTTTCCGGGATGCCTTGCTCCGAAAGGAAATCTTTCACTCCTTCCACACGTTCATTTGATAAATTCAAGTTGTATGCTTCCGAAGCATCGCTGTCCGTGTGTCCAATTAAGGTGATACGAAATATACTTTCGACAGCGGTGTTCTCGAACAATTCTCGAATATCGGATTGGAACTTTTCCTTGATCTCGGATTTATCCGGATCATAGAGTACGTTGTACTCAAACTCTTGAGCATTTGTGGTTGTAGCTGTAAAAGAAATTAGTACGAATGCAATAATTGCTTTTACCAAAATAGAATTTTTTTGTCGGCCGGTAGGAGCCTCCGTTTTCTATTAATGCATCTCAATAGTAAAAGGTAACCAAGAAATTCAATTATTTTTTTCTGATTCGCAATATTCCTTGATAGCCAACATATCTTTTTTCAAGGCTCGCTCTAGCATTCCTTTGATCATTCGATTGGTAATTCGAGCTAAAAAATTTGTTGGAATTGCGGTCATAACTAATCGTAACTGAACACCATCGACTTCAGATTCGGTGGAAAAAGTAGAATCCCAAGTAGTTCCGCCAGCCTTTGAAACCATTCGGATATGGGAGTTCTTTTCTTGATCGGTGATTTCTAGGACCGTAGATGCTTCGCGTTTGCCCATCAATCTGGTTTCCTTAAAACGTGTTCCAGGGCAAGAGTGTTTTTCCGACAGAAACTCGACAGATTTTATGTGTGGCACAGCTTCCATAAATTTTTCAGGCTTTGAGATGGTTTCAAAAACCAAATCAATAGGGGCATCAATTATAACTGTTTCGGACCATACGCTCATGGTATTCTGTTTTAAGTGAGTTTCTCTTTTAAGTACATTCCCGTTGCGCTTTCTTTAGAATTTGCCAATTCTTCAGGTGTTCCAATAAAAACCAACTCTCCACCTGCATTTCCTCCACCCGGACCAAGATCAATGACGGTGTCAGCGCATTTGATTACATCCAGATTGTGTTCAATAACAATGATGGAGTGACCAGCTGCGATAAGCTCGTTAAATGCGATTATAAGTTTGTTTACATCATGAAAGTGCAGTCCGGTGGTTGGCTCGTCGAAAATAAACAGCGTAGCTGGGCTAGATGTTCCTTTTGCTAAGAATGATGCCAGTTTGATACGCTGCGCTTCACCGCCACTAAGCGTGCTTGAGGCTTGTCCTAACTGCAAATAACCGAGCCCCACTTTTACCAAAGGCTCAATCTTAGCGGCAATTTTATTCTCAATGCGACCATCAGAAGCATCAAAGAATTCAAATGCAGATTGAATATCCATTTGAAGAATGTCAGCAATTGATTTTTCTTTGTATTGAATATCCAAGGTTTCAGCTTTATAACGAGAGCCGTTGCAATTTTCACACAACAGATGAACATCGGCCATAAACTGCATTCCAACGGTAATTTCTCCTTCTCCTTCGCACACTTCGCAGCGTCCGCCTTCAACGTTGAAACTGAAAAATCCAGGCTTGTAATTGCGCGTTCTTGATAGGGGGAGTCGCGCAAATAAATCACGGATATCGTCGAATGCTTTTACATACGTAATTGGATTCGATCGTGATGATTTACCAATGGGATTCTGATCTACAAATTCAATTGCTTTAACATGAGCGAAATCACCAGAAATGGATTTGAAATCACCCTGTTTGTCTCCATAGATGTCCAGATTCTTTCGAACCGCAGGAAGCAGAATTTCTGTCACCAAGGTTGATTTCCCAGAGCCACTCACGCCCGTGACACAAACCAATTGATGCAATGGAAAATCGACATCAATATGTTGTAAGTTGTTTTGTCGTGCTCCGACGATTGAAATTTTATTTTTTCCTTTTCGACGCTTCTTAGGAACCGGAATTTCTTGTACTCCCGTTAAATATCGCGCCGTAAGACTATTTTTTGCCTTGATTAGGTTTTTGTGTGATCCTTGGAATACCACCTCGCCTCCATAAATACCAGCTTTCGGGCCAATATCCAAAATTTCATCCGCAGCCTTCATGATATCTTCCTCGTGTTCGACCACAATTACGGTGTTTCCAAGATCACGCAATGATTTCAGTACGTTGATCAATCGCTCGGTGTCTTTTGGGTGCAAACCGATGGAAGGTTCATCCAGTATGTACATCGATCCAACCAAACTACTTCCTAGCGAAGTGGCAAGGTTGATGCGTTGCGACTCTCCTCCAGAAAGTGAATTCGACTGGCGGTTTAAGGTCAAATACCCAAGCCCGACTTCATCTAAGAAGCGCAAACGATTGGCAATCTCCGGTAAAATGCGTTTGATTACCTGACTGTCATATTTGCTTGGCTTAATGCTGTCAAAGAACTTCAGGCTATCTACAACAGGCATCAACACGACATCTGTAATCGATTTGCCACTGACCTTAACGAACGAAGCATCTTTTCGCAGTCGAGTACCACGGCAATCAGGGCATTCGGTCTTTCCTCGATACCTTGAGAGCATTACGCGGTATTGAATCTTGTATGATTTACTTTCAACGAATTTGAAGAAATCATGAATTCCTTTCACGCCCTTCCTTCCATGCCATAGAAGATCCAACTGCTCATCATTGAGTTCGGAAATGGGGCGGTGGATCGGAAAGCCAAATTCAGATGATTGTTGTACGAAGCGATCTCGGTATTGACTCATTTTATCGCCTTTCCAAGCAACAACAGCACCTTCGTAAAGACTAAGATCTTTATTAGGAATAACCAAGTTTGGATCGATTCCGATAACTTGTCCAAATCCTTCGCAGGTTTGACATGCCCCAAACGGATTGTTAAAGGTGAAGAAATGTTCACTCGGTTCCTGAAACTCCATTCCGTCCAATTCAAAACGATTGGAAAAATCGGTCATTTTCTTGTTGGACATGTTAAGAACCAAGCATGTCCCATTTCCTTCAGCAAATGCGAGTGCAACAGAATCGCCATATCTTGAAACGTTATCGCTGTCCGAGAAATCAATTTGAATTCTATCAACTACCAATAGGGCAGAGGCGATGCCTTCCGGCGTTTTCTCTATTATATCTTCAATGAGAACAAACGCATCATTATGATACAGCCGCACATAACCTTGTTGTTTCAGAATTTCTAATTGGCGATCATTACCGTATTTCTCAAAGCCTGCCAATGGAGCAAGAATAACTGCCCGCGATCCATCTTCCAAGGTACGCAAGTGATCTACAACATCCGTAACCGAATGCTTCTTCACTTCATTCCCTGAAATGGGGGAGTATGTTTTTCCGATTCTAGCGAATAGCACTTTTAGATAATCGTAAATTTCAGTACTAGTTCCTACGGTAGAACGCGGATTGTTTGACGTTACTTTCTGCTCAATGGCAATCGCCGGAGCAATTCCTTTTATATAGTCTGTTTCGGGTTTGTTCAGTTTTCCAAGGAATTGTCGTGCATAAGACGATAAACTTTCGATGTACCGTCGTTGTCCTTCGGCATACAAAGTGTCAAATGCTAATGAAGACTTCCCCGAACCTGAAAGTCCAGTAATTACGGTGAACTTTCCATGCGGAATTTTGACGTCAATGTTTTTAAGATTGTGGACGCGCGCGCCTTTAATTTCGATTTCCTTCTGCTTCAACCCAAATAATTTTTTTGCTAGAGATATAAAGATAGTAGTTCTTTGAGGGGGAATTGCTTTGTTGCGATCAAATATTACAATGCCATTTGATTTTACCTCATAAACACAAGCAACGAGAAGGGTTCAAATTTTGACTAGCGCGCTAGGGGCGCCTAAGATGACCCCTTTATAATCCCTAGTTCCTTCTTTTATGTGGTTAATGATATTTGCAGCCTTGCGGTTATTACCTTTGCGGTGATCAAAAAAAATATTAAAAATGAAGCCTCATAAACTACTAACAGTGAAAGGGATATAGGGAGATGCTAAAGAAAAACGAAAAAAATTATCTTTTTTACCAACCCTTTCGGAAATGCTTCCGTTTAGGTCATGTATGAAGAAAAAAATACTCTACTAATTTGGTAGTCTATTTAATTTTCGTATATTAGTTATTCAATTCAATTATAAAACGCGATAGCCTATAGGATATAACATTACTTAAACACAGTTTGAACTCAGGATTTAAACTATTAAATAAGGTAAGTTATGGCTATGGAAAACATCGACGATCGCGTTCTTGTTAGCGCATACATTAGTGGAAACGAGCAAGCATTTGAGACTTTGCTCATGCGTCACAAGGATAAAATTTACCGTTTCATTGCAATGAAAGTTCGAGATAACGCTTTGGCGGAAGATATCTTCCAAGATGCGTTTATCAAAATCGTGAATACTTTGAAAGCGGGTAACTACAACGAGGAAGGGAAGTTTTTGCCATGGGCAATGCGTATCGCTCACAACCTTGTTATTGATCATTTTCGTAAAGCCAATAAGGTGAAAATGATTTCAGAATCTAGTTCGCAACGTGACGACTTCAATATTTTTCACACAATTAAGCAAGAAGATGAAAACGCATTTGAGTGTTTGACGCGTGAGGAATTAGAAGGTCAAATGGTAGGGTTAATAGATCACTTACCAGAATCGCAGCGTGATATTCTAATAATGCGTATCTTTAAAGAAATGTCTTTCAAGGATATAGCAGATTTGGAAGATATCAGCATCAACACAGCGCTCGGAAGAATGCGTTACGCGTTGATTAACATGAGAAAATTAATCGATCAACACAATTTGGTCGTACATATTTAAGAAGTTGAAAGTGGTTGTTGCTTTGAGATGAGTCCACAATAACTTTTAATGTAGTAAGTATAATAATCCCGGCATGAAGATGTCGGGATTTCTTTTTACAACGCATCTCTAATCCATTAGAAGCAGTGCTACTTTTTACTCGATGTGCTGAAAATTAATCTGAATAATATCTAGCGCCTAATATCCGAAAGTCTAGAGTCTTTGCTCTACCCTCTACTCCTCAATGCGCATGTGACGTTCTTTCTTATCCTCGTAAATATCGTCTAAGGATACAAGAATAGCCGTTTCTTCAACACTTCCAAAGTCAGGGTTTACTGCTGTGCCGAACGTTTTCATTGTTGGAGAAAGGTTCATGTATATATTCACTAACGGCGGAATGAATTCTCCGCGTTCTCGAACAAATGAATTCAACTTTTTAAACCCTTCTTTAAAATCCAAACCTTCTAGAATGGCATCGAAGGCTGCTTTGTCATAGGACTGTTGTAATTGATGATGTGCTTCCATAAGATTTTCCTCGTCTGGAAAAAAATGGTGCATGAAGTGAAGTAAGAAGTCACGTGCCTCCGTGTTGTAGGTTGGATACATAGTAACTTTTCCAAAGAAATATTTAATCTCTGGGTGATTCAACACCACTGCGCCCAATCCATCCCAAATATTGTCCAATGCGAACAATCCTTTTCTTGGATTCACCGCTGGTTGGAAATTGGGTTGTACCCAACTGCGTCCTAATTCAATTGTATTTGGTAAGTAATTCTGAACGAACTCTTCCTCGAACTGAAAGTAATTTGCGGTTGAGAGCGCTAACTTTTCATCGTCATTATTCAAAACCTTAGAGCAGAGAATATAACGGTAGCCCCCAATAATTTCTTCGTCTTCGGGGGACCAAACAATGAGTTGGTCGTAGCAATTTTTGGAAGTATCGTAATCATCAAGATCGAGCTCTTTTCCTGTTCCTCCACCGGAAGCACGGAAGGTAACTTCTCTTAAACGACCAATCTCGCGAATCACGTTTGGCGCATTGTGTATGTTAACAGCATATATTTCGTTGCCGCCCTTGCGCGTTTTCCGTAAGAAACGATCTTTTGATAGTTCTTTCTTTAAAACCGATATTTCCACTGGATCAATGATCTTATCCATGGTTCAATTCTTTTCGTAAATCGTAGACTTTTTCTTTAATCTGCTGCGCCATATCCTTATCGTCAACAGAAGGGTCCAGTTCAGTGGCGCGAATTGGTTCTCCCACAACGAACTCAAAATGTCGATCGCGTTGTTTGAACAATTCATTGGCAAGATACAACATTTCAATATTCGTTTTGATTCCAAGCTTTCCTCGAATATTCGAGATTCCATAAAAGAACTTCGACAAGCGGCCATCAATGTAAATTGGAACGATGGTACGATCGAATTCCTTCGAGTAGGTTACAAAGGTCTTCTTCCAAACTAAATCTTTGACTTCCCCTTTTTGCTTGCGACTCACGAGGCCTGCTGGAAAAATGCAAACAGCCTGATCTGACTTGAAAAGGTCTTTGATTTGTTCGCGTACACTTGCTCTGTTTTTATTGATCTTGTCCACTCCTAAAAACATATCCTTCATGGGTTCAAGATTCATGAGAAGATCGTTTACAATGAACTTAAGGTCTTTTCTATGGTTTTGCAGCGCGGAAACCAAAATCATGGCATCCATTCCACCTAACGGGTGATTCATAGCCAATACAATTTTCCCGTCTTTAGGAATGCGCTCAATATGTCGAACATTGATGGTAATATCAAAATAGTCTACAACCGCCTCACACCAATCCGCATTCTTGAGGTGTGCATTGTCTTCAATAAATGCATTGATCTCAGCCTGATGCAAAATATGTTTCAGGTAGCTTATGACAAAGCCAGGAGTGCGTTTCAGAGCCTTAGGGTTCTTGCTTGCAATTAGCTTTTCTACATCAATAAAGTCTTTGTCACTCATGTCAGACGCGAATTTACGGCATTCGCTTCATGTAGCGCTCGGTCGGTGCTTGAATTTATTCACATTCAGTCTTGCAAAAAACACTCGTTTTTAAGTGATTTTGCTTCTGCCTATCTGGACTTTATTATAGCTTTGTACTTTGTAATAAACGCAAGCAAGAGAAATGATAGAACTATCGGAACGACTGCAGTCCATGGAGGAATCTGCAACGATTGCAATGTCTCAGAAAAGTCGCGAATTGCGCGCTCAAGGAAAAGATGTGATTTCATTGAGTTTGGGAGAACCGGATTTCCATACCCCAGAATTTATTAAGGATGCTGCAAAGCAGGGGATGGATGAGAATTATACGACGTATACGCCGGTTCCTGGATACTTGGATCTTCGTGAAGCGATTTCCCGGAAGTTCAAGCGTGATAACAATTTGGATTATCCGGCAGATCAGATTGTAGTTTCAACTGGAGCGAAGCAATCCATAGCCAATGTGGTAATGAGTATTGTCAATCCTGGAGATGATGTAGTTATTCCGGTTCCATATTGGGTTTCGTATCGTGAAATTGTGCGCGTAGCCGAAGGAAATGTAGTTACGGTGAGTGCTGGGATCGAGACTGATTTCAAAATTACCGGAGCTCAGCTTGCAGCCTCAATTACTCCAAAGACGAAAATGATGATTTTCTCTACACCCTGTAATCCTACAGGTTCGGTGTACAACAAAGAAGAATTGCGAGAATTGGCGGATGTCATTGTGAAGCACCCGCAAATGGTGGTAATTTGTGATGAAATATATGAACACATCAACTTTGGATCGAAGCACGAAAGTTTGGCTCAATTTGATGATGTGAAAAATCAAGTCGTAACAGTGAACGGTGTGTCCAAAGCATGGTCAATGACCGGTTGGCGACTAGGATATATTGGTGCAAACAAAAAAATTGCTCAAGCTTGCGGAAAAATTCAAGGACAATTTACCTCAGGAACCTGTTCGATTACGCAACGTGCAGTAATCGCTGCAATGGATGCGGATCCAATCGAAGTTGCAGATATGGTGAAAGCATTTGAATCCCGACGAACCTTGGTTTTGGATGCATTGAATCAAATTGAAGGTGTGAAGACAAATGTTCCTGGCGGAGCATTCTACGTTTTTCCTGATGTTTCGTACTTTTACGGTAAGGAATTCGAAGGTCAGAAGATTCAGGATGCCAATGATTTAGCAATGTACCTTCTGAATGATGCCTTGGTTGCTTTAGTTTCAGGTGAAGCTTTTGGCGATCCAAACTGCATTCGTATTTCTTATGCTGCTTCCGAAGAAACATTAACGGAGGCGGTGCGTCGTATAAAAGTGGCGCTTGAAAAGTTGAAGTAATGGATATATCCACCATATTTTCAAAATTCGAATCCTTACGAATTCTCGTTATCGGTGATGTAATGATTGATGCTTACGTAGAAGGAAGTGTCACGCGTGTAAGTCCCGAAGCCCCAGTTCCTATTGTCAATTTGAAGAACAGAACCCGCCGATTGGGAGGAGCAGCGAATGTTGCGCTGAACCTAGCTGCTTTGGGTGCGACTCCAGTTTTGACTAGCGTTATTGGAAATGACGAGGGAGGAACGGAACTGTTGAGTTTGATGGAGGATGCAAAAATGACCACTTCTGGAATGGAGCAAAGTTCTGACCGGAAAACAACCGTGAAAACACGCGTTATTGGCAATCAACAGCAGTTATTGCGAATAGACGACGAGATCATTGCTGCATTAACTAAAGCCGAAGAAAATCAAGTGATTGCCAATGTGGCGAAACATTTGAACGATATCGATGCGATCATTTTTGAAGATTACAACAAAGGCGTTCTTACTTCCAGAGTAATTCACGAAGTGATTAAAATGGCGCGTGAAAAAGGGGTTATCACCACGGTAGACCCGAAAAAAGAGAATTTCTTTGCCTACAAGAACGTGACCATGTTCAAGCCAAACTTGAAAGAACTCAAAGAAGGATTGAACATCGATTTGGAATTGCTTCCGAAGGAAAAAATATTTGAGGATGCCATTGAGGCGATGGAAGTGAAATTGCAGAACGAAATTAGTTTTGTGACACTTTCAGAACACGGTGTGTTCATCCGAAAATCAAATGCAAAGCATTACTTGCCAGCTCATATTCGAAATATTTCGGACGTAAGTGGGGCAGGAGATACCGTAATTTCTGTTGCAACAGCATGTCTGGCGGCAGGAATGGATATAAGAGATGTTGCCGAATGGGCAAATCTAGCCGGCGGGTTGGTCTGCGAACGCAGTGGCGTTGTACCTGTCGATAAGAAACAATTGCAGGCCGAAATTGAGAAATTAGAAGAAGCATGAGGATACGCGACCTTCGAGAGCGGATCAATTTGTTGATTTATGATTCAAAGCCGGGCGTTCTGAGAACGCTGTCTTTTTTGAACGTTCTTGTGTCGCTCACGGCCATTGGTGTGCTAATTTATCTCTACGGATTTCAGATTACTCCAGAGAAGGAAGCCATGTGTTTCTCTATCATTCAGTCGAGTTTTGGATTCTATATTGCCCGATTCCTAATCAAATACATCTACGATTTCAATCCGAAGAAATTCCTTCGGGAAAACTGGTTTGAAGCCATAATTATAGCAATCCTGCTCATTGAAGGGGGAGCCTATAATTTCTTCGACCGGATGATTCTGGAACCGGTTTTTCAGTCGATTGGGTTTGATGAATTTGGAACATTTTCGACCATTTTCGTTCAGCTATATATCTTCATTATAATCCTGAACAATCTCTTCAAACAACGGAATTTCAAACCTTGGATGAAGATTCACCCTGGTTGGCTATTCACCATTTCCATCTCATTAATGACGGTGCTAGGAGGATTGCTTTTGATGCTGCCTGAGATGTCTAATGCAGAAGGCGGATTGCCATTCACTGACTCACTTTTCCTATCCATGTCTTCGGTCAGCGTAACAGGACTTTCCACTGTTGATGTAGCGGAAACACTGACGTTTAAGGGACAAATGGTCGTAATGATTTTGATCAAACTGGGAGGTTTGAATACTATCGCCTTCGGAGCGTTAATGTTAGTGGTTGCAAAGTTTGGAGTGGGAATCAAATACCACGAGGTGATCGAGGATTTTGTCAACCGTGATTCCATCTTGAAGGCCAAGTCAATGCTGGCGAAAATTGTGATTTGGGCGACGGCATTCGAGGTTATTGGAATTGTATTATTGTTTATTGGATTCGGAAATCAAGGGGTCTTCCAAGACTCCGGAGAACGGTTCTTCCAGTCGGTGTTCCATGGGATCTCTGGCTTCAATAATGCCGGTTTATCAACGTTGGAGGGCGGATTAATGCATCCTGATGTCATCCATAATACCTTCGTGCATACTATCATAATGATCTTGTTCTTCCTCGGTGGATTCGGGATGATCTACGTATTTGATGTCTTTGAAATTCGGCGTATTCGACAGCGAATGCGAACCCCGTGGAAAAGCTTCGAATTCGGAACGAAAATTTCCTTGTACTTCACACTTGGATTGTTATTACTCGGAGCAGTCGTGTTCTTTGTTTCCGAATGGGATGGAACCATGAAAGGCAAAAATACCTTAGACATGGTGATCACGGCATTCTTTGAATCAATGACCACACGTAACGCCGGATTCAGTGTGGTTGAAACGGGTGATTTGAGTTTGCCTGTATTGATCATTTTCCTCTTTTTAATGTTTATTGGAGCATCCTCCGGTTCAGCTGGTGGAGGTATTCGAACATCTACCTTTGCTATTATGTGGGCATCAGTACTGTCAACAATAAAAGGGAAGAAGCACACGGAATTGTTCAAGAGAACCGTTTCTAATGATTTGGTATTGAAGGCGTATGCAATTTTTATGTTCTTCGTTATCGGAAATATTATCGGTCCGTTTATTCTCTCGATTTCAGAAGCAGATTTACTGGCAAGAACCGATTATGAGTTCAAAGATTTGGTATTTGAGCACGTTTCTGCAGCAAGTACGGTAGGATTATCCACTGGAATTACGTCTGAATTGAGTACAGTTGGTAAATTTGTACTAATAGTGGCCATGTTTATTGGTCGTGTTGGAACGTTGACCCTCGCATATTTGGTCGGAAAACGCGTTATGAGTAAGAATTATAAGTACCCTTCAGGACATACTATGGTGGGTTGATAAAGTGAAGTAGATGGAAGAGAAGAAAGTAGAAGAGAAGAAGGTAGTAAAGCCTTACAATGATGGCGACACCTCCAAAAAGGAAGAAGTCGCAACAATGTTCAACAATATTTCGAAGCGATATGATTTTCTGAATCATTTCTTGTCGTTAGGGATTGACAAAATCTGGCGTAAAAAAGCAATTAAGTTGCTCCGTGAAATAGAACCGAAGTCGGTACTAGATATCGCTACGGGAACAGGAGATTTCGCAATTGCGGCATTAAAATTGAAACCAGAAGAAGTTGTAGGGGTAGATATTTCCCAAGGAATGCTGGATGTTGGGATTGAAAAAATGAAACGAAAAGGCTTAGATGACATTATATCTATGCAGTTGGGGGATTCAGAAAAGTTACCATTTGAAGACAATCGTTTCGATGCGCTTACAGTAGGTTTTGGAGTGCGTAACTACGAAAATCTGGAAAAAGGATTGTCGGATATGTTGCGTGTGTTAAGACCGGAAGGAAGGGCTATCATACTTGAGTTTTCGAAACCGCGGAAATTTCCGGTGAAGCAAACTTTTGGTTTTTACTCCAAAAGAGTGATTCCGTTTCTAGGTAAAACGATTTCAAAGGACAAACGAGCCTATGAGTATTTGCCTGAGTCTGTGGAAGCGTTTCCAGAAGGAAAGGACTTTCTCGATATCATGTCGAAGGTCGGATATAAAAATGTAGATAGCCAAATGGTCAGCGGTGGGATTGCCACGATTTATTGGGGAACAAAATAGGTACATGCAAGTAAAACAATATTCATCAAATGTCAGCGTTTCTAGGGCTATGAGAGTCTTACTCATTTTCCTATTGATCTCATCGTATGGTTTTTCGCAACGCCAGAAACCAGAGAATTACAAGCGCTTTGATGAAAAATTGTTGCATTTCGGTTTCATGTTGGGAGGAAATACCTCTGATTTCACCATGCTTCGTGAGTTGAATGCTTACGAACAATTTGGTGTAACATCATTGACCAATCAATCGGCTCCGGGTGGACAGTTAGGAATTGTAATGACGATGAAATTAGGAACTCCTGTAGTTCGATTGCGTTTTATTCCAACGCTGTCATTTCAGGAGCGCATTTTGAATTATACCTTCATGCCGAATGATACTACGGAAATTTTCAATGAGGAACGAATCAGTTCTACGAATTTAGATTTCCCGTTGATGTTCCAATTCCGAA
Source organism: Flavobacteriales bacterium (assembly GCA_015665275.1). Classification (GTDB taxonomy): domain Bacteria; phylum Bacteroidota; class Bacteroidia; order Flavobacteriales_D; family Crocinitomicaceae; genus UBA4466. The sequence continues at coordinate 64,720 of JADFAL010000020.1, forward strand.
CGCTGCGTGTGAACAATTTCGCATCTTATTTTTTGGTGGGAGGTCAATACACTTTGGATTTACAGTCACAGCAAGATGCCAGTCAGAATTTTACCGATCCGTTCATTAAACTCAATAGACATGATTGGGGCGGCCAATTAGGTGTTGGAGTGGAGTTTTTTGCTCCATATTTCAAATTCGGAATGGAGGTAAAATATCAACACGGTTTCCGCAATGCGCATGTAAAAGACAATGCTGCCATTGCGCAGCCTATTGATCGCCTTTACAACAAAGTTTGGTGGTTCTCAATTATCTTTGAGGGCTAATGAATCCAGAAATCCTTCAATTTCAAATGACGCCTGAGCAGGCGAAAGACGACGCGTACTTAAGAAAACGGATCGCGAAAGAACTGAATCTTAGTGAAGATGATTTTCAATTTCGTTGGAGAAAACGATCTGTTGACGCGCGAAAGAAGGCAATTAAAATCAACGGAGCATTTGAAGTAATAGGATTAAAAGAAGTCTTTCCTGAAAATCCGAGTTTTCGGCCAAAACCTGTTGATACATCCAAGAAGATTGCAATTATCGGAGCCGGACCTGCTGGATTATTTGCTGCATTGCAAGCACTCGAGCTGGGATGGAAACCCGTGATTTTTGAGCGTGGGAAAGACGTTCGAGCGCGTCGTCGCGATTTGGCCCTTCTGAACAAGGAAGGAATTGTCAATCCTGAGTCCAATTATTGCTTCGGGGAAGGAGGCGCAGGAACGTATTCCGATGGAAAACTCTACACCCGATCTAAGAAGCGTGGAGACGTTCAAAAGGCATTGGAATGGTTTGTTCATTTCGGAGCAAAGCGCGATATCCTAGTAGATGCGCACCCTCATATTGGGACCAATGTTTTGCCTACGATCATTATAGAAATGCGTGAGAAAATTTGTGAATACGGCGGAGAAGTGCACTTTGAAAGCAAGGTAACGCAGTTCCTCTCAGAATCAGGGCGAATTACAGGAGTAGAAATTAACAATGCAGACGAATACCTATTCGATCATGTTATCGTAGCTACGGGGCATTCTGCAAGGGATATCTTTCAGTTGTTTCGAGACAACAATTGGGAATTGAATGCGAAGCCTTTCGCATTAGGGGTGCGAATTGAACATACGCAAGAATTAATCAACAAGATTCAATATCACGGCCGACAAAGTGATGATTTTCTTCCTCCTGCGAGTTATTCTCTCGTAACCCAAGTAGAAGGTAGGGGAGTGTACTCGTTTTGTATGTGTCCTGGTGGGATTGTAGCGCCTTGTGCTACTGAGCCGGGAGAGGTCGTAACCAACGGGTGGTCCCCTTCGAAACGAAACAATCCAACTTCGAACTCAGGCATAGTGGTGGAGATACACCCAGAAGATTTCGATGATCCTAGCGATCCATTTGTTTGTCTCGATTTCCAAAAATCAGTTGAGAAAGCATGCTGGGAAGCAGCAGGAAAAACACAAAAGGTCCCCGCTCAACGAATGGTTGATTTTGTGCAAGGAAAGAAGTCGGAGGCCTTACCGAAGTCTTCTTACCAACCGGGAATGACATCGGTTGATTTGAATGAAGTACTTCCAGATCTGGTTGCGCGAAGGTTGCGGAAAGCCTTCGAGGATTTTGGTAGAAAACTACATGGTTATTTGACCAACGAGGCCGTTTTACATGCACCAGAATCACGTACATCGTCTCCTATTCAAATTCCTCGAAATGAAGACTTACAGCATCCGGACGTGGCTGGTTTGTATCCTTGTGCGGAAGGGGCCGGATATGCCGGAGGAATTATTTCTGCCGCTATTGATGGAATGAAATGCGTGAAGGCTATAGCAGAATCAAATCAATAGAGGAAGGTCGTCGAAGTTCTAATTTTCCAGTGCTAAGTGTTAAAATATTCCTTTTCGATAACAAAAAGTTCCCGCTCGCGTTTCAAGGACAAATCACTATTTATGAAGTCGCTTATATTTGTAGTGTTCTTGCTACCATTCACATTATTATCTCAAAATGAAGTCTCTTGGAAATGGCAAAGCTTCGACGCAGCAGTAGAATACAATGTGTACTCCAATTCTAATTTGGCCCTAAATAAATTTGTAAAAGACCCGAGTCAAATTGTAAGCAATACGCCTTATTTTCTTCCATCGAATTATTTGTTTGGGCTTAATTTCAATTCATGGAATTTTTCGGGTAGCGCAACACTCAGCACGAAAAAGGCGCATCAATTTTTTAGTTTCGGAGCCAGTTATAGTTCGTATACAAATCAAGCAACTTCGTCATTTATTAATGGAACCAGAACGGTGGTAGATTCTTTCGAATTGGTTTCTCAGAACTCGTCGACCACAATTTTAATTGACAGCGTTTGGTCCGATAATGAATTTTTGACTTTTAGGCAGCATGCTGTTTCAATTCATGCTGAATATTTGATTAAAACCAAGAGAACGCGCGTATCAGGTTCCATAGGAGGAGGCTTTAGGGTTGGGATGACGTTAACACCGGAAATGCGCTACAGTAGATATCAAAGCTATCGATACCGCTACACAGATACCAATGGTTATGAGGTTTTAGCGCCTCAATTTCAAGTGAACTCAGGAATACCACCGTATCGTGAAACCATTATCGATTCTAAGAGAAGTTCAATTGAATCGAAGAGCTCGCTCATACTTACTCCTTACATTCCAATTCAATTTGAATACACGCCATTCCTTCATCGGAATATACTAAGCAAAATTTCTATTCAGTTGAGAGGTAAGGCTGGGTCGGAGTTTCAATTTATTTCGGGTGCCAAAACATCTATACGTCCCTTCTTTAGTGTAGGTTTGGGCTTGAAGTACTATGTCTAAAAAAAAATCCCGCCCTCAGAGCGAAAGCGGGATGCACATAATTAGCGGTTAGGGGCGTTTGGAATATGCGTTATATTCTTGTTGCGCTCGTTATCGCGACTTTTTCTTCGTCCTCTAAAGAACAAAAGCAGGTTTACGAAAAGCATAATACCTAGATAAATAGAGAATCCTCCGAGTTTCTTGCTCAATGCTTCAATCGTCTCTTGAGCAGATGTAGGTTCCGTAGACATCTTCAGAATAAGAAGGGCGAAGCCAATGTTGAGAAGATAAAATCCCATTTCAAACAAGCGATTGGTAGAAAATGCAATGTCTTCTTTGCCATGGAAAATATCCAACATAAACACGCGTCCGTTC
>JADFAL010000080.1:0-31440 GCA_015665275.1 Flavobacteriales bacterium
TTTTAACGATTTGGTCACTAAGATAAAAATAACCTGTGTTTTGAGAGGGTAAGATGTGAGCAGTGGTAGAAAATATGGAATTCGAGGTTGTTGAAGAACATTTAGTCTAATAATTATTAAACCCTTATTTTCATTCCATGAATCTAAAGAAGAGATGGGTGCGAATAGTGATTTCGATTCTTTTCGGGGCGATCATCCAAGAGATTGTCCACATTAGAACCGGTCAGGACAGGCGCGCTATTTTACCTATTACGGCTATCCTGTTATACGCCTTTCTTTCTTTTTGCATCTATTTTTATTCTTTATATCGACTCCAACGAAAAGTCGATCAAAAAAAGGAAACAAATAGTGAGTTAATCGACGATTCCATTTGAGTTTAATGTTCTCTGAACTTGTATTACTTTAGCTCCATATGAGAGTGCGCTTTAAACCTTCCGATTGGACTTTGGCTGCATGCATGGTCGTGATGACGTTCGTTTCTATCAATATGAAATGGAATGGCGAAGACTGGCGCACGGTGATCTCATCTGACAGCAAAGGCTATTACTCGTACTTACCTGCCATGTTTATCTACGACGATCCCAATTTTGGATTCTTCGACGCCATGGAGAAAGAGAAGTACTACAATCCAAATACGTTTGTGGATTACCGGTCACTTGGAGAAGGAAAAATCATCAACAAATACTATATCGGTACGGCCACAGCTGAATTGCCCTTCTTCATAATCGGCCATGGAATTGCCAAGAGTTCCTCATGGGATGCCGATGGCTTTAGCAAACCGTATATGCTCATGCTGTGCGTGTCTGCTTTGTTCTACCTCTTTGTTGGTATGCTTTTCGTGCAAAAAACCTTGAGGCGATTTGGGATTGATGAACGAAGTATCTCTTGGACCATCATCGCGGGAATCTTCGGAACGAATTTATTCTACTATGTTGTCGTAGAGGCTGGAACTTCCCATGTGTACTCCTTTGCCTTTATTTCCATGTTCGTGTATTTCTATCATCGTTGGGTACACGATAAACGATCGAAGCATTTGTTATTACTGGCATTTATCTTCGGCATGATTATCATCATTCGACCGATTAACGCCTTGGTCATATTGGCACTTCCATTTATAGCGGGAAGCTGGAAGCCTTTCTTGAATTCCTTTGTGGAAATAGTGCGTAAAAAATGGATTGGAGTATTGGCAATTGGAGCGTTCCTTTTGGTGCTGCTCGTGCAACTGGGATATTATAAATTGGCAACTGGAAGTTGGATCGTGTACTCGTATCGTGAAGAAGGTTTTGATTTCATGAACCCGCATATTTGGGAGATGTTATTTAGCTATCGAAAAGGACTATTCTTGTACACCCCAATATACCTCCTTGCGTTTGTAGGACTGATCGTTCTTTGGAGAAAAAAGGATCGCTTCAGAGTTGGCGGTTGGCTGATCTTTTTTGTCGTGCTGACCTATATTTTCTCCTCTTGGTGGATGTGGTACTATGGCGGAAGCTTCTCTTCTAGAGTTTACGTGGACTACCTCCCCTTTTTCTTACTATTGCTCGGAATTGGTTTTCAACATTGGAAAAAACAGTGGACAGGATGGACACTTAGAATTGCGACTGTGCTCTTAATACTTTTGTGCCAGATTCAAATTTACCAATATCGATACGGTCAAATTCACACATCAGATACCACCCAAGAACAGTACTGGAACAACTTTCTGCGCATCGATAAATTGATGTAGGAAAAAACCGCCAATCCAATATTGAACGGCGGTTTTCTGGTTTTAATTCTTGCTAGTCGAACATAGACTGCTGACTTTCAAGGTGCTTCTGGTTTAATTCTTTCAATTCTTCTCGATGCTGATCAACGAGTTGTTGCAAGGCAAGATGTAAAATTTGTGCCTCGGAAATGTTCTGCGTTGAATTTGAATTGGCCAACATGCGAATCTGATCCAATAATGCCTGAGTTTCCCGATCCGGATGTACCGACTCTCCGCTCAGTGGAGGTTTGGGCGTATTTTCTAAATCACGAACAATTCCATAACCGTTACTGCTATTCGAGTTGGAAGGCGTTTCGTACGCATTATATTGCGGCTCTTCCTGAATTTGACTCAACGATTCATCCGTTCCATCTCCGAAAGCTGATAAGTTATCCCCCGGACGGTAATCGCCTGTTAACTGCGAGAAGTATTGCTCATGCGCCGGTGTAAATCCTTGTTTTACGGCCATTTTCATCGATCCAGCATCTTCCTTGTAAAAACGTTTGAATCGCACAGGCTTATCGCTTTCGTACTCTACGAGACGCTTCGAGCGCAATTCTTCTCCATCCGTCCCTATTTGCTCTACTAATTTTCCATCCTTATAATTAAAGTCGAACGTGTATCGAAGTTGGTATCTCGAAGTATTTATATCATTCCAACCGTAATTTGATTTGTAGAACTTCTCCTGTACAATGCGATTGTTCTCATAATACGTTTCATGCTTAAACATCGGAGTTTGAGTGAGCACTATGAACCCATTTGCAGTTTGCGTCATTTGTCCCACAATATTCGGTGTGGCTGGCTCTTCAGGCCCGCGTCCTTTCGATCTACTTGTCCCCGACTTTATTACCCTACCGTTGGCATCCAACTCCTTTTCCAGAGAGGTTCTTGTACCGTCTGCGTTGTGCGTTATGTCTCGCATTATATGCCAATGCTCATGAATCGTTCTACCCGGAATCCTTTTTGATTCAAATCGAATTGTTCGGTTGGAGGCGTCGTACACACTACTTCTTTGCGATACAATTTTCCAATTGCCTTTTTCGTGCATGTTCACCGATTCATAGGATGTAGAACTGGATTCTAATCCATTTTCGTTAAACGTGATCACCTCTTTGCGATATCCCATAGAGTGGCTGTAATCAACAGTTTCCGTTACTCGGTGTAAATGATCGTATACAAACTCATCTCTCAAAACACGTTTACTTCCAACAATCTGAACTTCACTGAAAGTACAAAGGCCATCGGCATTGTATTTCAAGGTTACTTGCTCTTTTCCATCGTTTTCGATCACTGTTTTTCCTCCATCCAGGTAGTATTGAATAGAAAGATCTTTCTGGTTTTGACCTATCGCCGATCCTATCAGCAACAGTAAGGCCATTGTGCAAATTGATTTCATAGGCTACAGTTTGTTATCCTTACATGAAATCGATACAGGCTTTTGACAACGTGAAGTTGCATCGACTTCGTGAATGACTTGTTTTCAGATGTAGATTTTCAACAACCATGCCGTTTACTATGCATGCCTAGCAACGCTAACTTGCCGATGAACTGCAAATAATCATCAAAGGTCTACGATTCCTCTTTTCTACACTATCATTTCCTTTGAAAATTTGTAATTTCGAAGTGTAATATTGGACGTACTATTCTGCCTGATTATTAATAGAACGCTACGTCTTGAAACACAGCACAAATGCAAAAACTACTCCTCCCAATTCTAATGGGAATTATCCTGATATCGTGCCAGCAAAAGGCGGAAGACGGCAATTCGGATACTCCTGCGAACAAAGAAAAGGATAACCGCATTGCGCAATTGGAACTTGAAAGCTCGATGAAAGACTCTGTAATTAATGAGTCTCTTGCGTTTTTCAATGAAATCAAATCAAACCTTGAAGCGATTGGAATTCGGCGTGATGAAATTCGTGAATTGTCGGAGAATCCTGAGTTGGAAGCGGAAGACAAACAATGGATCTTAGAAGAGATACGTCGTATTAACTTCTTGCGGGAGGATAACGCCAGATTGGTAAAACTGCTGAAAGGCGAGTTAGACAAAAGCAATCTTCAAATCAAAGAATTGGAGATTATGGTAGAATCGCTGATGAAGGATATTCAATGGAAGGACGAACAAATTTCCATGCTCCAAAAAGAGTTGGATCGTTTGGATCATCAATATTCTAATTTATTTGACGCTTATCAAGAACAGGCGGTGGTTGTAGATCGTTTGCGTGATAAGTTGAACACCGTTTATTACGCTTACGGTACTGCTGAAGAATTACTGGAAAACAAAATCATTTCAAAGAAAAACGGATTCATTGGAATTGGTCGTCGTTTAGAAATGCGTCAGGACTTTGATGCTAGTTATTTCACAGAGGCTGATGCTACGAAACAAAGCAACATCACTATTCGAGGTAAAGATGTCCGACTCATGACCGAGCACCCTACTAGTTCTTACACATTAACAGAAAATGCCACGGGAACCTTACTTACGATAAAGGATGTGGCCGAGTTCTGGAAGATCTCGAAATATCTTGTAGTTTTGGTGGACGCATGATGACAGACGCAGAAAGAGAAGAAAAGGAACTCCGTAAAAAGGAGCAAATTCGGAAACTCGAAAGCCCGATTCCATTTGTTGTGATTCTACGCGGCTGGATTTTCGGGAAGCGAAAACCGGATATCTTCACGCGTCTTACATTTGTTACCAACCTAGTTATTTGGCTCTTATTTTTAATCTGGTCAGGGTTCAGTTACTTTGCTGTGAATTCCCGTGAATGGATTTGGCAGCAAAAAGGGATAGGTGTTACTACAATTATCAACGATCGTGGAAAAGAACTAGGATTCGAAGAAGGCGTATTTCTGGAGCGAATGGAAACGGCAAGCATGATCGCTATTTTTTGTTGGCTTGTCTTTTTTGTAGGATTGGTATTGCTGTATCGAAAGAAGCGTATTTTCGTGTATTTCGCATTGATTCCACTTTTGGCTTACGTTGTGCTTAACAGCTTATATCTTGGATTCGATTACTTTGTAGAAGACATCACATTATTTGATAAGATCCTGTTATTAATCTCAATGGTAAGTTTGTCTATTTCAGCTTACATGATGCGCAATGGAGGTAGTGAAAACACTGGATCAAATTTCTTTGGGGTACCTACGGATGAAGATGTTCCAGAAACGACATGATGCCTTCCGGCGATTGTTCCTCTCTGCTTAATATCACCTTTGCTTTCTTGTAATATTCTTCGCGTTCTTGCAGTTTATCCTCAATGAATTCCAACAATTCTTCTTTTTCCAATCCGGAAATTAAAGGCCGTTGCGTTTTGGCATTGGCCAAGCGATGTGCTAGTTCTTTCGCAGAACGTTCCAAGTAGAAGGTAGTCCCGATATCTTTGAGTCGGTTCAAATTCTCGCCGAAACATGGCATTCCTCCTCCTGTTGCTAGAACGAAGTCTTCTCGGAGATCCAAAGCTTCGATGTATTCGCGCTCTAACTCTCGAAAATGCGACTCTCCGTATTCGGCAAATAATTCTCCGATGGATTTTTGAAAGTGACTTTCAATCTCGGTATCCGAATCGATAAAGGGAATGTTTAGCTTTTTTGCCAGTTTCTTTCCAAGCGTGGATTTTCCACACCCCATAAACCCAACGAGAATCACGCGTTTCATAAGATACAAGGTACGCAATTAATCAATGAGGGGATTTTCGATGTATTGAAAAAAGTTTAAATTCCTGTTTTTCAGCAACACACAAAAGGCGTGGTAAAGAATTCCAAAAAAAAATGTTTTTTCAATTGCATAAACGATTGAAGTACCTATATTTGCACTCGCATTACGCGAATGATCTCTTAGCTCAGTTGGTAGAGCAACGCCCTTTTAAGGCGTGGGCCCTGGGTTCGAGCCCCAGAGGGATCACATGGAAGGAGTCTGATTCAGGCTCCTTTTTTGTTTTTCAAAACTTCCCATTTTAAAATATTCTCGAACACGGGCCGGGCCTACCTCGGATTTAATAACTGTAAAGTCTAATACTTGTATTCGCGAAAAATATTCACTGCGTTAAGGACCTTAGAGAACTAAACAAAGTAAAACTAAAGTCTAATTTCTCAAATAATACCAACTCCAAATTGCAAGCAGCCAATAACTAACACTTCACACTCTTTTCAGTCTTCCTTTTTTCTTACGTAATTTTAAGACTAAGAATTAATTCGAAAAAAAAATCAAATTGTTGTCCAATTTGAATCAACTCCATCATTAAGTATACAAATGCTTATTATTAATTCATTAAACACTAAAAACATGAAAGATTTTATGATGCTGTTTCACAGCGAGCCATACCCAGATTTCAATCCTACGCCAGAGCAAATTCAACTGGAAGTAAAAGCTTGGCAAGACTGGATTGGCGGAATTGGAGCTCAAGGCAAACTTAAGAGCCCTGGTGATGCATTAGGCTTCGAAGGTAAAACCATGCACGTCGATGGATCTATTACAGATGGACCATAAGCTGAAGTAAAAGAGATCATCGGTGGCTTTATTGTCGTTACTGCTGAAAACATTGATGAGGCAACAGAATTAGCCAAAGGATGTCCGGGATTGAGCAACGGAGGGAAAGTTGAGGTTCGTGACATCATGGTTTTTGATGGAATCTAAACCGATCGATGACAGTCAACTGTCGGAAATTTTCAAATCTGAGTACAGTAATTTAATTGCTGTACTCAGTACTTTTTATGGCCTACGCGACCTGCAATTAGCTGAAGATATCGTTTCAGAGACATTTGTTCGAGCGATGAAAAAATGGAAGCATTCCGGTGTTCCAGAATATCCGAAAGCTTGGCTTAGGAAAGTCGCACAAAACTTACTCAAAGAGCACAAGCGCAGAAAAAACATCTTCGACGAAAAGATTACGCCTGAATTACAGGCGCAACCTGAACTTGAAACCATTGAAATCACAGACAAAATCATTGAGGACAGTCAACTTAACATGATTTTTATTTTGTGTGATCCCGAGTTAAACAAAGAATCTCAACTTTGCCTAGCTTTACGAATCCTCTGTGGGTTCAGCATTGATGAAATTTCCAAGGCGCTATTATCGAACAAGGAAACCATCAATAAAAAACTGTATCGCGCTAAAAAAAGCATGAAAGAGCGAAACAAAATAGACTTCCAGCTTTCTACCGAAGAATATATTTCTCGACTAAATAATGTTCTGAGAGTCATTTACCTGATATTCAATGAAGGATATTACAGCAGTATTCAGGAAGAAAATATCCGACACGAAATCTGCTGGGAAGCCATGCGCCTTTGCATTTTCTTGTCCAATCAGCGGATTTTTCCACAGCAAAGTATCAACGCTCTCATTGCCTTGATGTGTTTTCATGCTTCCCGATTTGATGCACGAGCTTCCGGTGAGAAAGGAGATTTACTGTACTATGAACAGGACCGAGAAAAATGGAATCAAGACCTTATTTATAAGGGAAAACAATATTTAAAACGTGCTGCGTCAGAAAACAAGGTCTCAAAATACCACTTAGAAGCGGCAATAGCCTATTGGCACACTATCGATACGGATGAAAAGTGGGAGCCCATCTTACAGCTTTATAATAAATTTCTCACCATTGAGTACTCCCCTTTTATTGCCATGAATAGGACGTATGCCTTGGCCAAGGCTAATTCAGTGGAAGAGGCTATTCACGAGGCCCTAAAACTAAAGCTAAATGACAACCACCATTACTATTGTTTGCTCGCGGAATTGTATCGGCTGAATAAATCAAAGGACAAAGAAATCCAATATCTAGAACTGGCCTCTCAATGCGCAATTAAGAAGAACGAAAAGGAGCATATCTCCAATAAGATCCTGCAAGCACGTTCTTAAACCTTGAACACCTGACTATTCTACTACCTATCTTTTTTAGGAATAGATCTTTGTAATCTCATAACATTTCAAAAAATCCATGTAAACCATAAGATTTTAGGTACTTTTGGCTCCCGAATTGTGGCGTTTCGCTGGCTTATGGAAACTCGTAAAACAACAAATACACTCCTTTTAATTCTGGTAATTCCTGTCGTGTTTTACTTGCTAAAAGTGCTGGATTTCATTTTCATCCCACTAACGGCCGCTATGTTCATCACCCTTTTGTTCTTGCCACTTATGCGTTGGTTCAAAAGAAAAAACATCCACAAGGGATTTGCCATTGCCGCTGTAGTTGCCATCATTTTTGGTGCGCTGAAACTGAGTGCAGAGCTGATTTCCTTATCAAGTTCTGAGATACTTTCAGCCGACAATTCATTTTTCGAGCAGGCAGAAACAAAAATCAACGGGTTAATACTGTCTTTGGAAGGATTCTTTGGAGTACAACGTGGGCAGAATGAAAATGTCTTGTCTTATTATTTCCCGAATGGCGGCTCGCTAGAAAGCTTTGGTGACACCTTCAAATCGCTGCAGTCGACCCTGTCCACTACTTTAATGACAATATTTTTTGTAATTCTTTTATTGGTGGAGTCCATCAATTTTGAAAGCATTATGAACCGTGCTATTTTCAAGGATAGAAGACACGCATCCATTAAGACGTTCGCTAAAATCGAAAAGGATATCATTAAATTTGTGAAGGTAAAATTCATCGTGAGTTTGCTCACCGGAATTGGGTTTACACTGGCCTGTTTGGCATTCGACGTAAGCTTCCCTATTTTCTGGGGATTGTTCGCCTTCCTAATCAACTTCGTTCAATTTATTGGCTCAGTGATCTCCGTGGTTCTACTCAGCGTTTTTGCTTTGGTTGAATTGGATCCCACCGGAACACTCGCATTTTTTATCATTGTAATCACAGGGATTCAAGCAGCGTTCGGCGGGATTATGGAACCCGTATTGATGGGACGCACCTTTTCTGTGAATGTTGTGACCGTTTTAGTGATGCTGATGCTATGGGGCTTCATTTGGGGAATTCCAGGTTTAATCATGTCCATTCCAATTACCGTGTTCCTCCGCATCATTTTCGATCAATTCCTACAAACGCAGATGATTTCCAATCTTATGTCCGGCCCGGGAAGCAGGAAAGAGTAACAATTACTCCGAAGGTTTCTATTCTCCCATCTTTCGTCACTTTCATCTTTTAAGTTATCGACCCAATACATCTAAAGTTCATTAAAACCTCGTGCTTGCTAACGGATATAATTAATTAGTTCATTCACTTTTCTCTGCTCCATTTTTTCCACTACATTGCGCCAAATTGTTGCAATGAAACTACCTTTTAGTGCTACTTTAATTCTCATACTCGGCCTTCTACTGGCGCTAAAAGCCAATGCACAATTTACTTTTCAGTACAATGATTCCATCCCCGTAATTCGTTCTGGTGATACGCTTCAGAATCCATGGGCCGGAGGATTGAATTACATCCAAATGTCCGATTTTGATTTTGATCAAGATGGAGACATGGACCTGTTCTGTTTCGACCGAAGCAGCAATAAAGTTCGGGTATTTGCGAAAGAATGGGACGGCAACAACTTTTATTACGATTACGTATTGAATGCTGAATACCTCTTCCCTACTGATTTACGCTATCGAGCACAATTGGTCGACTTCGATCAAGATGGACGGAAAGATTTGTTCACCTGGGGATTGGGTGGAGGACTCAAAGTCTATCGAAACGTTTCGGATGTGGTTAATGGATTGCAATGGATCTTGTTTCAAAGCGATGTTCAGTCCGATTACGCGATCAATGGAATGCAATCGCTATTTATCAGTGCTGATGATCTTCCCGCTCTAGTTGATGTTGACGAGGATGGCGATTTAGATATCCTTACTTCCGATGCGGCTGGCCTTCGATTGGAATATCATCAAAATCAGAGCATTCAACTATACGGAATTCCCGATTCACTAATCTTCGTTCAGAAAAATGAATGCTGGGGAAAATTCACGGAAGGGGTGACCAATTTCACCATCAACCTATACGATTCGACGCCCCCCTGTATCAATGGAAACATCGCCAATCCGGAAAGGTCGTCGGTAATTGCTTCCCAAAAGAAAATGCATGCCGGAACCTCTATTCTTTGCTTGGATATAGATAGTTCTGGGGTGAAAGACATTATTATGGGAGATGCCGCATTCTCTGGTTTGACCTTATTAGTTAATGGTGGCACGGCGGTAAATACAGATTCGCCAATTACCAGTTTGGACGATACTTTCCCTATATACTCTACCCCTGTGAAATGCCAGAATTTCCCGGGAGCTTATTACGTAGATGTCGATTTTGATCAGAAAAGGGATTTGATTGCATCTCCCAACACTGAGGTAAATTCCCTCGATCGTGAAAGCGTGATTTACTACCAAAACATTGGAACCGATAATGTACCCATCTTTACTCCGATATCAGGTAATTTTTTACAAGATGAAATGATTGAGCACGGCACTGGAAGCATCCCGGTAATATTTGATTACAACGGTGATGGACTGGAAGACCTTTTAATTGCCAATTTCTACAATTACAAGCCGGTTGGCGACAAAGAAAGCTTGATTGCAGTATATTATAATGTAGGAACAGCAACCGAACCAGCATTTCAATTCGTGGATATGGATGCCTTCAATCTTGGGCAACAGAATTTTGGACTTCGATCCGTGCCTACATTTGGTGATATTGATGACGACGGAGATAAAGACTTATTGCTGGGGCTTGAAGACGGAACCTTGGTCTTCTATGAGAATTTGGCGACAGGAACCATGCCTTTGTGGGGGAATCCGGTGATGAATTATCTTGACGACCAATCCAATATCATTGATGTTGGTGCATTTGCGCATCCCCAACTATTCGACCTCAACGACGACGGACTACTCGACTTAATGATTGGAAACCGCCTAGGAACAATTGCCTATTACGAAAACATTGGTTCAACCGCCAATCCGTCCTTTCAGTTGAACGATAGCACCTTGGGCGAAGTAGATATTTTACCGGGAAACCAAAGTTCTAACGCTGCTATTCATTTCTTCAGAGAAAATGGAGAAACACATTTAATCTGCGGATCGTTTGACGGCAACCTTACCTATTTTGATGATATTGATGGGAATTTGAATCCTGGAGATATGTTCAACCTCGTATCCGATACCTATCAGGGCATCGATGTTGGAAAGCACAGCGCAGTTTATACCTTCGATCTGGACATGGATGGCAATCGAAATCTATTCCTCGGGCAAGATTTGGGCGGCCTCTATCATTACGATATTGCATTCGATTCAACAGCTTCATTATCCGAGACGTCAATGACTTTGGTTTCCTTGTATCCAAACCCTACGGAAGGTCAATTTACCGTTACGAGTTCTACGCACATTGAAACGGTTAAAATTATCGATGCAAAAGGAAGGTTAGTACAAAATCTTTCAGCGGATGGATTCGAAGTTAAAGTCTCGTTGGAGCATGCTCCATCAGGGATGTATTATGCAGTAATTCAATTGCAATCGGGAGAAGTTGCAACACGAAAGCTGATTCGAGAATAATCACATGAATCAACTCATTTCAAAATACAAAGAACGGCTTCTCGCTCCGGTGTCACCTTCCAGTCTTGGATTGTTCAGAATTCTCGTAGGTATCATATTGATGCTGCAAACGATGTATTTCATCTCTACCGATTTCGTTCAGGTGCACATCTTTGATTCCCCTATTGCCTTTAAGTTCCGCTATTTTGAATTTTTGGAGCCATTTTCTCCAAGTGGGATGAAATTCTTAATGCTAGTAATGTTCCTATCCACCATTGGAATCATATTCGGTAGGCTCTTTAAGATTTCAGCGGCACTGTACGGACTTACTTTTACGTACTTCTGGTTGTTGGACATGAGTTATTTCAACAATCACTATTACTTTATTTCGTTGCTAGCACTTTTGCTTTTCCTTTCGAATGCAGACGGATGGGGCTCTCTGAAGGGAAAAAATAGAAAGGAATCCATTCCGTATTATCAAGTTTTTGCGTTGAAGGGGCAAATCTTCATCACCTTTTTCATCGCAGGATTGAACAAACTCAATTATTATTGGTTGGTTGAAAATCAGCCGATGAAGCACATTTTGGAAACCAAAGCCGAAATTTCAGGAACAACTTGGATCAACAACAGCTTCTTCTACAACTTCTTTTCTTGGTCAGGTCTTTTATTCGATCTTTTCATCGGTTTTCTATTATGGATTCCGCGTTTTAGAAAAATTGGAATCATTTCATTCTTGGCATTCAACCTAATTAATTTTTGGTTGTTCTACGACATTGGTGAAATTGGATTCTTCTCGTTCCTGTTATTGGCTTGTATGGCAATCTTTCTTGATCCTGAAAAAGTGGCTTCCAAATTGCACTGGCTATCTCCTGAAAAAAAGAAGAACAAAAAGGATAAAAAAGACGCATTTCCTTCAGTTACTCCATTGAAATGGGCACCTCTATTAATCACCATTTACTTGGTATTTCATATGGTCATTCCCTTCCGACATATGCTGTATCCTGATCATGTCGACTGGAACGGTGTGGGACAGCGCTTTTCTTGGCGAATGAAGATTATGTACAAAGATGTGGATATGCACTTTTACCTCATAGAAGAGGGAAGTACGGAGAAACGCGAAGTCAACGTCGGACACTTTCTAAACGACAAGCAATATACCAATCTCATGTACTATCCAGATTTCATTCCTCCAGTGGCAAGATACATTCGAGAAGAAGGAATTCGTCAAGGGTTAAAAAACCCACAAGTCGTTGCAGATTTCACGGTTGGTTTTAATGGGGACAAAAAGCGTTTGCTCGTTGACCCCAAAACTGATTTAGCAAAAGTGAAATATCAACCGGGAGAGGCACTTCGTTGGTTGAAAACTAGTAAATAATCATCTCCTTTTTATTTAATAGAAAGCCTACTCATTTGTTAAAATGAGTATTCTATATTTGTACCGATTAATATTACGTTGCCATCCTCTAATAGTATTAACTGGCAATAACTTAAACTATGAAAAATGACCTTTTGTCGCTGGCAAAAAGGCACTTGTCCACCCTAACAATTGCTCTTTTGTTTGCACTAACCACTACACCTACGTACGCATGCGACACCTCGCCTACAGTAACCGCGAACAATGTTCAAAACATTGGAGGAGGATTCTTTACGGTTGATGTTCAAGTATGTATTGGTGTCAACGGATCCATAGACGGATATGACCTGTCTTTCAACTGTGGATTAAACATCACTGCAACGAGCGCCCCAACGCAAAACAATGGCGGTAACATCGCGACTGCGAGTATCGCTGGTGGCGTATTAACCTATTTTTATGGAGGCCCAGGAGACTTTGAACCCAACGATGGCATATCCGGCCCTTGCTTTAATCAAACGCTCACTTTAGACGGAGATCCCACAGGGTGCACCGTCACCACTACCGGAATTAATGATGGCTGTCTAATAATTGCCACTTCATGGTCCGCCACAATCCCCGGTCCCTGTGCTGTAGACCACACCCTCGTTGGTGCGGGCAGCGTCGTCGGCAGTACCGTTGGAGCCGGAAATAATTGTACGCTCAGGGGAAGCCAAGATGAAATAATTCAGGTAGATATTCCATGTAATGATACTTGGACCTTCTCTCTTTGTGGAGGCGCCACTTGGGACACCTATCTCTATTTAAGTAACTCTTGTTGTGGTACCAGTATTGCTCTAAACGACGATGCTTGTGGATTACAATCCCAAATAGCGACAGCTCTAGCTCCCGGAACTTATTATATAACTGTAGAAGCATTTAGCACTGGTACTACAGGCGCTTACACCCTCAATGTCACTAGCGGAAGCCCATGTTCAGTATTACCGGTTGGACTTACCGAATTCTCTGGAGATTACAGTGAAATTAGCCGAAGCAATGAAATTACTTGGGTTACGAGCTCCGAAACCAACAACGATTACTTCGTATTGGAGCGCTCTGCAGATGGTCTTAACTTTGGTGCCATCGCAGATATTGACGGACAAGGAAATTCATACGAAGAAAACACCTACACGTACTTCGATCCAATTGAAAGCGCTGACACTTATTATTATCGCCTGAAACAATACGATTACGACGGATCGTACAGTTACTCTGACGTTATTGCTATTAAAAGCGAATGGGACAACTCCAAATTCTTTGGAAGCATTTTCCCAAACCCTGCGAAAACTGCATTTACTTTGATCACCAGCGAGCGTGAAACAGCATCACCTATTCAATTGATGATCATCAATGCTCAAGGAAGCGTCGTAAAAACAGAAGAGTTAATGGGGCATACAAATGCTGCGAATTATGGTGTCGATATAAGCAATATGAAGAGCGGTGTCTACACCATTCAACTCATTAGCGGAAACGAATCTGAGGTTCGAAAAGTCGTTATTCTTTAGGAAACTCTCTTTATTATAGATATTGGGATCATCGTTTCGGTGGTCCCTTTTTTATTGGATATAGTTTTAAGAAAATCTAGGGGCAAGACCAAAACCTGGGATTAGGAATAGATTTCGACTTTCCTGGAATGGAGCTGGTATCTCAGAAGCCTCGATGATCACTTCTCAAAAGCACTTTAACACATCGTGCTGCTCTTTTTCATGTACTCATTGAAAAAGGCAGCATTCAGAACTCAACTCAGAGGAGTAACAAATGTTGGATTCTTCTTGAAGAATTTGATACTTAATAAGCGTTGGAAACGAATCCGAATTTTGGAACGTCTTTATTCTGAGGGAGTCTCTCCCTCATCGATAGAAATTTTGCGATCATCTTTTGTTTCGATGGCCTCCTTTTTTGGCGGGTAGAGTTTCGAAAAGATCCAGGCCATAAGCATCGAAATAGCAAAAGACGGTGCTAAAACGTCTAGTTTTTCAAAGTATGGCCCGACAGATTCCATTTCCATCACAACGAACTTGAAGAGTGGAACACACAAGAATCCTGCGATCATAGCTGCAATGGCCCCTTTTTCGGATAGTCCTTTCCAGAAAAGTGACAGAATAATGACGGGACAAAAGGACGCAGCTATCCCTGACCAGCCAAATATGGCCATCCAGAAGGCGGACCTATCAGGAGCCACTTTCGCAACAATCAAAGCTATCACCAAGGCTAAAAGTGCCATGACAAGAGTTACCAAACGAGAGATCTTTGTAAGGTCTTTGTCTTTAATGTTTGGTCGGAATATTTTCTGATAAAAATCACGTGTAACGGCACTAGAGGCTATCACCAACAATGAATCAATGGTAGACATAATTGCTGACAACACGATGGCGATGTAGACGGCGACAAGCACATCTGGCAAACTTATTTCAGTTAGCATTGAAAGCACTCCTTCTCCATTTTTTCCAAGAGCAACCTCAGGATCCTCACCTGCACTTGTAAATAATATTCGACCTAGAATACCAATAGTAACTGCCGCTGCATCCGTCAATAAGGTAAATACAATCGCTACCCATTTTCCTTTGTCAATTTCCTTTTCATCCTTAATTGACATGAAGCGTACATACACTTGTGGCGATCCTAGAAAACCGAGTCCAATCATGGCAAAACCAAGCATTCCTGCTACGTTCAACCAAACATCATCACTGGTTCCCCAAATATTCGTTAAAGCAGGATCGATGGAATGTAAACTCTCTACTACACCAGTAGTTCCATCCATGTTGTACCACACAACAATCGGGAGGAGTACTAACCCGGCAAACATCAACAATCCTTGGAACAAATCGGACCAAACGGCTGCAACAAATCCACCGATAAAGATGTAACTCAGCACAATGACAAAACCAATGATGGCGCCCGTATTGTACTCAATTCCCATCATGGAATCAAACGCCTTTCCGGTAATATCAATTTGAACCATCACGTAGATGATCACGAATACAGAAAGGATGGTAGCGGCTAATATTCGGAGCGTCTTCTTGTTGGCCTTTAGATGACTTTCCAGATAATCCGGAATAGTAATGGAACCGTATTCATCGGATTTTCGCTTGAATCGTTTGGCCATAAGCCACCATGAAACAGCTACACCAAGCACTTCTCCGACGACCACCCAATACGCTGAGAGACCTGAAATTGCTCCCATTCCGGTAAGCCCGAGCAAGAGCCAACCCGATTCTCCAGTGGCCCGGGCAGAAAATGCTACGGCCCAATATCCAAGTCGCTTGCCGCCCACGTAGTAATCACTCATACTCTTTACACGGCGCGAAGCAATAATTCCAATCAGGAATAAAATAGCCACGTATACCGCCAGTACAAGTACTTTCGTGAGGTCAAGCTTTTCCATGGTTCTTTATTAAGAATGTGTAGACTCCTGAAGCAAGACCGCTTCATTCTCTTCTACGAAACGTTCCATTATTTCGAAGAATTGTGTGATATCTTCTTTTTCGTTTTGAGCATTAATGGTCACCAAACGAATAAATTCATCTTCTCCGAAAGCTCCATATCCAACCAACAATTCGGCTTGTTCGTACAACGCTGTACAAATGGTTCTTGCTGGAATTCCTTTGTAGTTAAAACAAATCGAAATCGATTCATCGTAACTATACAAGGTATAATCAGGGTTGTTTCGAACGTGATCTCTGGCTACATCTGCCAAATCAAACTGGTGATCGACAATCTTCGCCAGCCCTTTCGTTCCCACGCTTTTCCAAAGTGTCCAAAATTTCAAAGCATCATTTCGACGCCCGCATTGAAGCGATGTTTTTCCAAGATTGAATTCGTCGTGATCTGTTTGATACAAGTAACTAGCATCATTAGAGAACGAATCGTGCAAATGCTTTTTGTTTTTGGAAACAATGATAGAGCACGACAAAGGCGTACCCAACATTTTATGCGCGTTAAAACTGAATGAATCTACCAATTCGATTCCATCAATTAAATGTTTGTATTTGTCACTAAAAAGCACCGAACCACAGTACGCTCCGTCAACGTGTAACCACATACCGTGCTTATCACAGATTTCGCGAACCGATCGAATAGGGTCAAAAGCTCCTAGAACTGTAGTTCCGGCAGTCAAATTAACCATGATAGGCTTGAAACCATCTGCTATATCCTTTTGGATGATTTCTGCCAATGCATCAGGAAGCATTTTTCCTTCACTGTCCGATGGTACATAACGAACGTTGTCTCTTCCAATTCCTGAAAAAGCAGCGTTCTTCGGAATGCTGTAATGCGATTCTTTCGATGTGTATACCGTCATTTTGCTGGAAACTCCTTCGTAACGAACTTTGTTATCAGCCGCGTCACGTGCCATAAGCATAGACATGTAATTTGTCATGGATCCACCCGGCGCGAATGTTCCGTCGGCATTGTCATCCCAGCCAATAAGGTTGCACACTTCTCTCAAAACTACCTTCTCCACTCCAATTTGTGGTCCAGCTGCCTTGTACGTGTACATACTGTTATTGAGAATTACAGCCATTAGGTCTCCCAGAATTGCTTTCTCGTTTCTACCTCCAAAAAGTTGATTGAAGAAGGCGTTTGTTGCCGTTCTTGGAGTCTTGAAGACCAATTCTTTTAACGCTTTTTCAAACGCTTCCTCGGAAACTCCTTCTTCATTTAAAGATAGATCTAAGGTGTTATATAGTTCTCCGGATGGAACGAAATCTGCTACCGGTTGTTTCGATTCATCCTCGAGTAATTCACGTACTAAACGATCGAATTTTTCCAAAGTATTTTGCATACAAAATAAATTCTCAAATGTTTTGATAAAGCCCAAATATAGGGCATTTTTGAGCATTTTCAGCCTTATTCCGACCGAATTTTGGCATTTTATCCCTATATTTAGACAAAATTTGAAGTGAATCTTCAGGATTTTCCAGAAAATACTTTCTATAGAAACTAGTTTCATTTTATGAACTCGAGCATTACTACAATCGAACAACTTATTACTTCGTTTGACGACGCAGAACCTTCCGAACAGGTGGGCATTCTGAAACGAATCGACATACCGGTTTCAGACTTTGCCCAATACGCGACCTGGACAGAAGATGGCTATACCAGAAACTGCATTGCTCGACGCGACGGATTCGAATTCATTTTACTTTGCTGGGAACCGGGTGCTACCACTCCTATTCACGGACATGGCGGACAAGATTGCTGGGTGTATCAAGTAGATGGTAGTGTTCGCGAAAGACGCTACCAAGAATCGAATGGAGCATTCGAAACCACCAACGACATGACGCTTAATGCCGGCGGACTTTGTTACATGCACGATCGTATGGGCTACCATTCACTTTCAAATGAAGCAGACAAAAGATCTATGACCCTGCATGTTTATGCAAATCCGATTGATCGCTGTGAAGTGTTCAACGAAGATCGTGATTGCTTCGAAACGGTAGAAATGCAATACGACACCATCGAAGGAAACGTTGTTTTACCAACCGGTAGCTAAAATTTCTCAGGATTGATTATTTTGATTTTATGAAACCCATTATTGATCACATCCAAATCACCGTTAAAAATCTAGACGAAGCCGAAGTCTTCTACGATCAGTTGATGCCCATTCTTGGCTTTGATCTCAATAAAAAATCAAAAGGAAGTGTACCTGCATATGAATTCGATGTGATTGAATATTATCATCCCAATTTGATCATTGGAATAAATTCGCCTCGATCCGCCTTTAAAAATGAAGAGGTTCACAGAAGAAAACCCGGATCATTGCATCACCTTGCCTTCAAAGCCGATTCGCAGGAAGAAGTGGACGAAGCCTACGCAGCACTTTTGAAAACAAAGACTAAGATTGTTGCACCTCCGCAATTATACCCACAACACGGAGAACATTATTACGCGCTATTCTTCAAAGACCCCGGAGGGATAAAACTGGAAATTGTCTTTGAAAATCGATGACCTAAAAACACAAAAGGCCCCGGAATCAAACCCGGAACCCTCTGCGATTTTGCTTGTATGTTCTTTAATTTTATTTGACTTCAGCAATGGTTAATCCTTTTTCGCGAACGATTCGCTGAATATCTGCCTTGCGATTTTTCGCAATTTGATGCTTCACTCGAACACGTGGAGTTACCGCTGGATGTTCTGTTACTTCTTTTACCTTCAGCTGCTTTTTAATCGGACGAGCTGGACTATCTTGCTGTGCATATGCTCCTGCTGATATTGCAATCGCGAACAGGAAAACTAGAGGTTTCATTAACTTTTTCATATCGGTCTATTTTATGATTTGATTCTGACTCATACATTTCAATATGCGTGCCAAACTCTTCAAACCGCTATAAATGGTGTTTTTATAAACTACTTGAGTTACTTACCTCCTCATCTCACCTTCACCCACAACGCTAGCTTCCCGTCATACAGCAAGTCTTTTAACTCGTAGGAAGAAGGGAAAGGAAATGTTTCCGAGCAATACGTAACAACGCGCGTTCCATGTGGCAATTGGTCAAACTGATTAATCACATAATCTTCTAATCTGCGGAAAGAATCAGGGTCGTACGTTATCCTATCATCTATTCTATCGAATTCGGCGATGTACTCGCAAAATGGGTTGTAATAGTAGAAGTGTGAATAGTCTTTAAAATCGATGGTAGTAATATCCGCTAATTTGAATGTAACATTATCCGCGCCCAGCCGATCTCTTATGGCATTTGCGGCATCTACCAAATCTTCACGCATTTCAATGCCAGTAAATCTCGCTTTCGAACTACTTCCCGCGACAGCACAAAACTTCCCGGCCCCAGAACCAATATCCAAAACATGAGAATTTTTATCCAATTGCAACCAATCGATTCCCGTTTCGATAATTTCTAACGGAGTCCAATGTATAAAGGAGTGTTTTTGAACAGCCTCTGAATAAAGCGTATCAAATTCCCTGTCTGAGTCGAAGATCTTTTTTCCCAAACGCCAACAACCTATTTTGCAGATTTTGCCGCTTCGTACATTCTTTTTGCGGCACTAAGAGAAGTATCATCAGAACTCATTCCAGATGCAAACTCTATTAGTCGGTCTCCTTTTACCAATTGATAATAGAATTCATACATCACTTCACCATCAGATATGGATTTACTGATAAATCCATTTTCGTCTTCGACAATATAACCTGCAAAATCTCCATCTACGACAATTAAATCTTTCCAGTCGCTCATATACTCTTCAGCTGTTTGCCACATTGGTTCATCGTCCATTGTGACTTCCAAACTGAAATCTCCCGAGTTCAACTCCCAACTAATGGTCCTGATCTCGTCATACACTTCTCCGTTAAATAAACCTTCCTCAACTATTGCATCTTCAGGCGCTTGAACGGTTACTGGAATCCCCTTGCTTGACAAGTCAAATTCTTTGGTCTCATCTTGAGCAAGAGAAACTGTGGTAAAAACGAATAATGCTAAGGCTGTTAAAAACAATGAATGTTTCACGATTTACATATTTTTCATGAAGGTAATCAAAAGAAGCTCGTTATTCGTTAACCGTTGATAAACAAACGTTACCGATTGTACATCTCACCTCTTAATTCTCAATCCCCATTTGTATATTCACGCGAATTAACTACACACTATGAAGTACATTTTATTACCAATACTTGCGCTGCTAAGCGTTTCTGCTTCTGCACAACATGAGCGCTGCGGAACTCCACAAGCCATTCAATATCAAGATCAATTGACTCCTGGATATGCGCAAATGGTTCGCGAAACATTCGAATCTGCCAAGGCAAATCAAAACAAATCAAACAGCATTTATACCATTCCAGTGGTAATTCACGTGGTGTACAATACACCCGAACAAAATTTACCGGACTCAGTTCTTCTGAATCAAATTGAAATATTAAATCAGGATTACAACCGTGAAAATCCAGATACAGTTAATCTTCGATCGGAATTCTTACCAATTGCCGGAGATCCTCAAATCAAATTCCAATTGGCGCAAATCGATGAAAACGGAATGCCGACAACTGGAATTACAAGAACTTCTACTGGCACCACATCTTTTGGCTCTTTAGCAGTATTGGGCGGAAGTTTTGCCGATTTGGAAATGGTTAAAAGTACAGTTGATGGTGGTCACGATCCATGGGATCAAAGCCGTTATATGAACATTTGGATTTGCAACATGGCGATTGATTTCTTTGGTCAGCAAATTCCTGCAATTTTAGGATATGCCACTCCTCCTCCAGGACTTCCTAATTGGCCCGGCGGCTCTACCAATGGACTTTCTGATGGCGTTGTACTACAATTTCAGGCGGTAGGAAGCAACAATCCAAACCCATTAGATACAGGAGGCGGTATTATTGATGTTGAAGGCCGCACGGCAACACACGAGGTTGGTCACTACCTTGGATTGCGTCATATTTGGGGAGATGGAGATTGTACCGAAGAAGATGGTGTGGACGATACGCCGAATGCAGATGCAGAATCGCAACAAGATTGTGACCCGAGCAAGAACACGTGTACAGACAATATTATTGGAATGGACTTACCGGATATGATCGAGAACTATATGGATTACTCGGCTGAAACATGTCAGAACAGTTTTACACAGGGACAAGCAGATTTGATGCACGGCGTTTTGGACGGGCCTCGTTTTGATCTGGTAAACAACAACCCGGCTTCGATTTTTGAAAATGATGTAATTGCATGGAATGTTTTGCCGAATCCAACGGATGGAATGGTACGTATCGAAAGTGAAGAACTTGTAAAAAGTGTTGAGATTTTCAACCCTCAAGGCGAACGCATCGTTATTAATACACCAAACGCTCAGAGTGACATGATCGACCTAAGTTCTTTCGCTGCCGGCGTTTATATTGTACGAATATCAAACGGGGTAAGTTTTGCCCACAAACGCCTTGTGCTGCAGTAGTAGACACAATAATAGATTCAAGAAAATCCCTGCATCTCGACTGCGCTCGATGATCGGGGATTTTTTTTTACAAATGAGTCATCAAATAATTGTAAAGTGCAACCATTGAGGCGATATCTGATTTGAACACCTTCTCATCTGGAGTATGAACATTGTCTTCGGCTGCACCAATAAAGCACCAGTCGATAGGCAAAGACGATTTCTGCAAAACGCTACCATCACTTCCTCCAGCAGATTCTACTTCCAATTGATATTTCACACCGGATGCTTTCGCAAGCTCAATAATTCGATTCAAATAACTTCTTCTTGGCAACCCAACATCGCGCATAGAAATAGCAACTCCACCTCCGTGTCCAACGCCATTCGTAACCCAAGTAATGTCGGAAATCAATGCTTGATGAACACCATGTTCTTCCATCAGGAAACGTGCACAATTCGCAACAGTGTTACCACCATGCTCCTCATAAGTCCCAAATACAATAGCACCATTCTCTAAGGTCTCTGCTACTTTTAATGCATTCCAAACACCCAATCTGTTATCCAAATAAGGCGACTGCACGTGTTCTGAGGTCTCACGAAAATCCGGTTTAAAAGTAAGAATGGTTCCTCTGTCGATTTCACGATCGAGCACATATTGAATGCTTTTCCCTTCATCGCTCTCAATCACCATCAATTCTGTTTCGATTTCTCCCTGACTATCTGAGCCTACCAATTGCATCCCGTCAATCAATCGCGGTCCGCCAATTTTAATCAGCTCTTTATCGTATCCAGTAGAAAACCCAATGGAATCCATATGCGCATAAATGGCTGTTCGCGGTTCACCAAACACCACCACCAAACAGTCTTGAAACTGACGTCCTTCGAAAATTTGTGGTTGCGCCTTCCAATTAGAGCTATTCTCCTGAATATAATTCAAGAGAAAATCCTTCATTGCGCCTTCATCGCTTGCTGCAGCTCGTACTTCCGTCAGTTGCTTCAATAATTCCATTAGTAAATTCCTTTGTTTGTAATTTTCAATGTATCAAATGCCTTCAATTCAGATTGTATTGATTGAGAAGCGGGTAATGGCAGACTGCATTCAATTTCGCATTCATTCTCGAAGGAATGTCTATCCATTTCGAGATTCCATCGCTTTAAACAATTCATAACACCCACCATATCCGAATACTCAAAATCCAATTGAACATGCTCAAACACTTCCAAAGCTACAATCTCAGTAGTATCTATAGCGTCTTTAGTAGCTGTTCGGTAGGCATTAATCAATCCTCCTACACCTAATTTGGTTCCTCCATAATAACGCACAACGCCTGCCAGTGTATTGGTTAAATCATACGATTGCAGTTGCCCTAAAATAGGCGCTCCTGCTGAATTTGCTGGCTCACCGTCATCATTAGCGCGGTAGCGTTCTCCATTTAAACCAATTCGATATGCATAACATAAGTGTCCAGCTTGAGCATACTCGCGTTTCCAATCAGCCAATAATTGCTTCGCTTCCGCTTCGCTGTAGCAACGCGAAACAACGCCAATAAACTTAGAGCCCTTTTCCTTATAAAAGCCTTCGCTTCTTGATTTTACCGTTCGATATGTGTTTTTGTCTTCCAAACAATTACTTGTTCCATTGCAATGTTACTCAAATCTTACGTATACATCCGCTGCTTTCAGGCATAGTTAATGCCGAAAACTGCAAATTCGATAGTTCAAATATTAACTGAGAGATGAGAATTGAACATTGATTTAAAGATTTAGTACATCTATTCAAGGCTAAATTGATTTAATTTCTTAACTTTACGCGCGCGTGATGCGAGCATTGGCGTTGAGAGAACTTACTGATAAGCTACTTATGGAGAATTTTACAACTTCTGTCGAAATCTTCGTGCAACGAAAACTGCCTTATACAGCAATACCCGTTAGTCACGAATTCCATTTTCACGGGAACCGCAGCTATGCGTCTCATTACTTGGGATATTCACCAAACAACAATCAAAATTGTACGAATCATTGCGATGTAACATAATGTACCTGACAGTCGTAACAGGTAAATTATGACTAACTAGAACTAATACAATACTCATGAACTACTCAAAATTACTACTAACCTTTGCCTTAATGTTAAGTTTCGGGGCAAGTGCTCAAAATTCGGAGGAGCGCAAAGTTCCGAACATTACTCCAAGCAACAACCTGGAGAACCCTGCAAGCTATGCAGATCGAGATCATTATAAAATCCATAATACAAAGGGTTCTTTGGTTTATGGTCATGACTACATCTTCGAAGGCATTTCTGTAAGTGATGTATCCCAACAACTTATCGATGAGGTAGATCCTTACAAGTATGTGAATCAACTGCAGGATCACCATAAAGTATTTGTGGATCTTCCTGAGCATGGACTAGTAATGATTCTATTCCCAGTGCAAGGAATCAAGGTAAGTGAACTAAACGAAAACGAATAAGATGAAGAAATTGAATACTCTACTCAGCTTTGTATTGATACTGTCTGTTTCTTCAGCATTCGGACAAGCATTACAAGATTGGCCTTGTACAGGACTTTTGGCAGGTTCAGAGATCACACCAAATACTGCCTGTTCAAACGTTTCAACTGCAGCCATTGGTGCAACGGATCTCGACCCGGGATCTTGTGGCTCCACAAACAGTGATGACGGATGGGCATGGTTTACAGGTGATGGAAACACTGCTACGGTTGATTTCACAGGATTGAGCGCCAACGGCGTACTTCACGTTTATGAATTGACAGCACCGCCATGTGGAGGTGTACTAAACGTATACTGTTCAAACAACGCAGGTACAGCGAACGAATCTGTAACCTTCCCGACTACAATGGGAAACACTTATTTAATTCGTATCCAACGTGACAACTCTAACGCGCCCATTACTGGATGCTTGGGAGTAACAACTATTGCACCGATACCAGGATGTACGGACCCGACTGCACTAAACTACAATGCGGCGGCTACCGTTGACGATGGATCATGTTCTTACCCAGGTGCTGACTACATCCACCCTACTGTTGGAGCAGCGGGTGAATTCGTTGGAGCTTGTTTGGTAAACGATTGTGGACCTTTCTCTTATACAGACGACGGGGCTTTGACATCTAATTACTCTACTGATATCGGAACCCCAGGGTTTGGAGGAATCTACCGTGTATTCTGTCCCGATCAAGCAGGAAACTGTATGCAGGTGACATTTACCTCTTTCGTTACAGAAGCAGGATGGGATTATATGTTGGTAAAAAATGGACCTACTCAAAATAGCCCTGAATTTGCAGCATTACACACTGCAACTGCTTACGCTGGCGTTAATGGAATGAATGGAAACTTGACCGGCTCAATGCCTGCGACCTTTACTTCAACTGATGCAAGTGGATGTTTGACATTCCGATTTTATTCAGACAACACGGTAACAGCTGCTGGATGGGCCGCAACAATGCAATGTGTACCTTGCGCAGGTGGACCAACAGGAACGGATAACAATGATTGTGTAACAATGACACCACTATGTAGCACATATACCCTAGGAGGTGATGCAACAGGACCAGGTCTTTCATCTGATGGATGTGCTTTTGGAACATGTCCTGCAGGAGGAGAAAACCACACAAACTGGTTTACTGTAACAGCTGATAACGGAGGAACATTGGATATAACTATTGTACCAAATGACCCAGCAGATGATTACGACTTTGCTGTTTACGGACCGAATGTAACTTGTGCCGCTTTGGGGGCTCCAATCCGTTGTTCTGATGCAGCTGCAGTTGGTACAACAGGAACAGGTGGCGATACGGATTTCTCTGAGCCAGCTGCTGGTAACGGACAGGTTGCAACAATTAATGCTACTTCTGGAGACTCTTACATCATCGTTGTAGATGAGTGGTCACCAAATGCATCCGGAACAGGATATGATTTGAACTTTGGTGGTACATCCACTTTAGATTGTTCCATCCTACCAGTAGAATTGGCGAAGTTCGAAGCTGAATACTACTCTGACGAACATGCCACTTATCTAACATGGAAAACAATGTCAGAATTGAACAACGATCGATTTGAAGTTCAACGTTCTACTGATGGTATCAATTTTGAAACATTTGCTACCGTTAAAGGAGCAGGAACAACTCAAATGGAAACGGATTACATTACAGTAGATACAGAACCACTTGTTGGAGTGAACTACTACCGCTTGAAGCAAATAGATCATAATGGAGCAACACGTGTTTCTGACGTACGAACTATTAATATTTTAGATGATTTCTACGATATTCTAGCATTCACTCCAAATCCAACTACTGGTAAAACAGAGGTAATCTTCAACGCATACAAAAAAGAAGAAGTGATGCTTCAGGTAATGTCGGTAGAAGGGTCTACAGTTGTGAAGTCAATGCTTCCAGCGGTTCCAGGAGGAAATCGTTTCGACCTTGACTTGTCAGAAGTAGAAGGAAACGTATTCTTCGTTACTATTACAACTTCAGATAAAACATTCTCAGGAAAACTGATCAAAAAATAAGATCTACACATATTCACGGAAGCCCTGCATCTCGATTTTACTCGATGATCAGGGCTTTTTTTATTGAGATAATTTATCGGGATATGGAGAATTGTTAAATCATTGAGTTTCGAAATATAAGATCTTTATACTGAACGTATAAACGAAACAAGATGAGCACTTTTTATTTAGAACACGCCAACATCACAGTAAACAACCTAGACAATGCTGTACACTTCTTCAAGGCGGCATTCCCCCATTTTGAAAAAAGAGGCGGTGGAGAATCGAACGGAAGAACATGGATTCACTTCGGGGATACAACAACTTATGTGGCACTGAATAACTCGGGCGAGAATCAGCACATTGAGAAAAACTACGAAAGTTCTGGAATCAATCACTTAGGATTTGTGGTTTCTGATGTAGAAAATATTGCAAAACGGTTATCGGAAGCTGGATATACCCGCAGTTTTCCGAAACAAGTAGAGAAATTCAGAATACGTGATTACTTCTACGATGCTGACGGCAATGAATTCGAGTTTGTAGAATACCTCAGTGAAAAAGAAGCGGAACGTAATTTCTACGATTAGATGGAAGAGAAATGAATCCAAACAAAAAGCCCCGCGTCTAGACGACCGGGGCTTTCTTATTATTTGCAATCAATTTACTGAATTGTCAATTTCTTTTCTAAATCTTCTAAATACGATCGGAATTGTTTGTCTGTTTCAGAAAGGTTGGTTACTGTTCTGCAAGCATGCAATACAGTCGCATGATCTTTACCTCCACAGTGCGCACCGATGTTTGCCAATGAAGACTTCGTCATTTTCTTAGAGAAGTACATTGAAATCTGGCGTGCCTGAACAACTTCACGTTTACGCGTTTTTGATTTCAAAATCTCTAATGGCAGATCGAAATAATCACATACTACCTTTTGAATGTATTCGATGGATACCTCACGCGCTGTATTCTTCACGAACTTATCGACCATTTGTTTCGCTAATTCAAGCGTAATTGCCTTTTTGTTCAATGAAGCTTGGGCTAACAGTGTGTTAAGTGCTCCTTCCATTTCCCGTACGTTGGTGTTGATAGAATACGCTAAGTACTCTACTACTTCCTTCGGCAACTCAATTCCGTTACCATACATTTTCTTTTCAAGAATCGCCATTCGCGTTTCCAAATCCGGAGCACTTAGGTCAGCTGACAATCCCCACTTAAAGCGAGACAGCAAACGTTGCTCCATCCCTTGCATTTCTACAGGCGGCTTATCACTGGTAAGAATGATTTGCTTTCCGTTTTGGTGCAGGTGATTAAAGATATGGAAGAATACGTCTTGTGTTTTTTCTTTTCCAGAGAAGAACTGAACATCGTCAATAATCAACACATCAATCATTTGATAGAAATGAATGAAATCGTTGGTTGTTTGATTCTTGATCGCATCAATGAATTGATGTGCAAATTTCTCTGACCCTACATAAAGAACTGTTTTGTTCGGAAACTGGTCTTTAATGGAAATTCCAATAGCGTGGGCCAAATGCGTTTTCCCTAGACCTACTCCACCGTAAATCAAAAGTGGGTTAAAAGCTGTTCCTCCAGGTTTATTCGCAACGGCATAACCAGATGCTCGCGCCAGTCGATTGCAATCACCTTCCACAAAATTATCGAAAGAATAAGATGGGTTTAAATTGGAGTCGACATTTACCTTTTTTAATCCAGGTATAATAAAAGGGTTACGAATTTGATTCTCGTTCACATTAATTGGCATGGAAACCGGAGAATTACGCAACGCTTTCTTATTTAGTGCAGGAAGTTTTACAGTATAAGGAGTTGTATTCGTCTGGTTGTTCTCCATGATGATACTATACTCCAAACGGCCTTCCGTTCCCAATTCTTTTTTGATCACCTTTTTTAGAAGGGTAATGTAGTTTTCTTCAAGCCACTCATAGAAAAAATGAGAGGGCACCTGAATCGTTAGTACATGTCCGTCAAGTTTAACCGGCGCGATGGGCTCAAACCACGTTTTAAAAGCCTGTAACGAAACATTATCTTTAATTACTTTCAGACAAGCGTCCCAAACTCCCTCGTGATTTTTGCTCATATTATTAGGTTAAATAAGGTTTGTAATCGTCCACAAATAACAAACTTCAGAAAGGCTAGTTTTAGCTACTGGTTGATTCGTTCTTGCGAAAGACAAATATTTACATAAAAAAGTGAAAAAAAAAGTCGTTTGGTGGTTGATTTTTTAAAAAGTTTTACTTCGAAATTTTTTAACACAATCATCACATCTTAACATTCTCTTTACACAGAAATAGGTAATCAATTATGGCTCAACTCACTAAAAGGTATTAGTTTATTCAATAAAACAGATTAACTATGAAAATACGGGTTTAATTTTTCCTTTACAAGCAAAAGACTAATTATTTTTGGCCTCAAGAGTTATAAACAATGAAAACAGACTTCAAGCACTCAACAACCCTTCGAGTTCGCTACGGTGAAACCGATCAAATGGGCTATAGCTATTACGGAAATTATGCTCAATATTTTGAAGTGGGTCGTGTGGAAGCCCTACGGGAATTGGGGATGAGTTACAAAAGCCTCGAGGATCGAGGTATAATGTTACCGGTTGCTCACATGGAAGTCAACTATAAAGCTCCGGCTTTGTATGATGATGCGCTGCAAATTACCACTCACATAAGTGAGTTAAAAGGTGCACGACTCTTCTTTCATTATGAAATACATGTAAACGAGAAATTGATTTCCACTGCGTCAACCACTCTAGTATTTGTAGCAAAAGAAACAATGCGTCCCATCTCACCACCGGAAGATTTCATCAAATTGTTCGACAATTACTTAAAACGGGCAAATGATTGATTCTACTGCCAGCCTATCCTCACAATTTTTCGTTACCTTATATATATGAGGATATTTGACCGGGATTGGAATTTGTTTGCGTTTGTTCGAGCGCTCTTCCCACTTCAATTAGTATTCTCACATCTCAAGTATAATTTCCTCGCATTGATTATCTGGGGAATCTTGTTCGCAATAATAAATGATGCACTGGGAACGTTTTTTGGCGTCCCCTATTTATTCCTCTCGCCAGAGTACTTGAATTCCATTTCGTTTGAATCGTTTTTATTCCTTGGGTTTGCATTGGGAGGGTTCATCATGGGATTCAACACCTACAGTTATGTTCGCCTTGGACCGCTCTACCCTTTCCTCATTACTATTGATCGCCCTTTCTTCAAATTCTGTATCAACAATGGATTGATCCCGTTGATCTTTGTAGCGAATTATCTCATCAACATGATTTCGTTTCAATACACGGAAGAGTACGCTTCGGTTGGAGAAACACTTTTGTTCGCTTTCGGGTTTCTATTAGGAATCACCATCTTCCTTACCCTATCTTGGATGTTGTTCTTCCGGCTTATTAAATACGATCCCTATGAAGGTGGAGCCGATAAGCCGTTCAAAACCATTTCATATCAGAATGACAAATGGTATGACATCTTCAGAAGGCAGAAAGAATATCCAACGGTCTATTTTGGTAAAAGACTTCGTTTTAAAGTGAGCAGAAGCGCCAAACATTTCGACAAGGAATTAGTGGCTTCCATTTTTGCAAAGAATCGTGTAAGTGCATCTTTGTATGAAGTTCTAACAATTCTCATCTTCTTCGGACTTGGATTTTTCAATGAGTTCGACGTGCTTGAAGTTCCTGCTTCGACCAGCATTGTTTTGCTTCTGACAATCATATTAATGTTGTATAGCGCCCTAAGAGCATGGCTTCGTAATTGGTTCTACCCGGTCTTGGTAATAATACTAATAGGGATGAATTATTTGAGTAAAACAACCGAACTCTTCCACTATAAAAGCTACGCCTACGGATTGAGCTATGAAAAATCGGATCTTTCCGAATACAGCGTTGCGCGCATTAAGGAGATTTCTGGAGATCAACCTAAGAATGAAGCTTCCCTTCAAAGCTATATTGAAATGCTGGATGCATGGAAAGCTCAGACGGGGCAGGAAAAACCTAAGCTGATCTTAGTTAACACCTCGGGAGGTGGGTCTAGAAGTGCTTTATGGACGACTCTTGTACTCAATGAACTGGATGAAGCGTCCAGCAATCGTTTTGGAGATCATACGCAAATGATTACCGGAGCATCGGGCGGAATGGTAGGCGCTGCTTATTATAGAGAAGTTCAATTGCGCCGATCCAAGAATCAATCGGCTCCCAAAAACGTTCATGAAATGAAAAAGGAAATCGGAAGCGACATCCTGAACAAACTTTCATTCATGGCTTCTACAAATGACATCTTTGTCCGCTATCAAAAGATCGACTACGCAGGAATTCGATACACGAAAGATCGCGGCTATGCTTTCGAACAACAACTATTAGAGAACACAAATAATATTTTGGATCACAATCTGGGCTATTACAACGATTATGAGAAAACGGCGCAAGTACCAACGTTAATCTTCTCTCCTACCATTATTAATGACGGGCGGCGCTTGCTCATTTCTTCGCAGGACCTTCATTTCCTTGCTAGCGGTCATTATGCTGGTGATCATTTATCGGAATTGTATGAGAACATCGAAATCCGTGGGCTGCTCGACAAACAAAACATAGATAAGTTGAGCTTCAGTACGGTTCTAAGAGCGAGCGCTACATTTCCTTTCGTGATGCCAATGATTACGCTTCCAACTACTCCATCTACGCAATTAATGGATGCTGGAATTCGAGATAATTACGGAACAAAAACCACCATGCTCTTCCTTCACTCATTGGAGGAGTGGATCGCTGAAAATACATCAGGAGTTTTGGTAGTAGAAATTCGTGACACCCGCAAAGTATATGAAGAAGAAAAATTCGAAGAGGTATCCTTCGTTGACAAATTGACACTACCGTTCGGCAACATGTACAAGAATTTCCCACGAATTCAGAGTTACAACCAAAAGGAATTAGAACAACTTGGAATGAAGTCCTTAAACTTTCCAGTAGAAACGATTGAATTCAATTTGATGCAACAGAAAAATGATCGCATCTCACTGTCTTGGCATTTAACGCAGGCGGAAAAACTCAAAATTGAGAATGCACTCTCCTTCCCTTCGAATAGAAATGCTTTAGAAAAAGTAAAGAAATCTTTGGGGGACTAGCCTCCTGTGTTGTACTGAACGTTGTTTACCTGAACTGACTTGTTAATCTCACATCCTTCAGGAAACTTAGTAGTGTTATCATCTACGTAGTCAAATGAAATCGTGTATCCATCGATGTGCATCTTAGGGTTAAGATTGGTTGGAAAAAAACGCTCTGTAGCTCCGTTCAACGTTACTTCAATGTATGTCCCACAGCTAGCTGTTCGAACGGTCCCATTCAGTCCTTTGTGCACATTCACCTGAGTATCCGTACTTGTATTCGTTGAGGAATTTACCGTTGTGGTAACTTTCATTTTTTGCACTCCAGGACGATACGGGCGTTCCTGTG
>JADFAL010000080.1:31450-67311 GCA_015665275.1 Flavobacteriales bacterium
AGAAACAAATCCTGTAACTCCTAAACAAAACAAAACTAGGGCTGCGTATTTCATGGTCTTTAGATTTGTAACGAAAATAACGAAAATTTATGTCTAATCTTCTTGATGCCTGGCTTCTCGATACTTCGACAGACTCAGTCATCGTTATTCAGAACAAAAAGAGGGACACATCTAAATGAGTCCCTCTTCTCTTAACCTGTAATTGTTAATAATTGATCCGTGCATATATGAACGTGATACTTACTAAAAGGTTTCACTTTTCAACCACATTTTTTTTCGATTTCAACAAAGAACATTGAAAAA
The DNA here is from genome assembly GCA_015665275.1 of Flavobacteriales bacterium. Lineage (GTDB taxonomy): Bacteria > Bacteroidota > Bacteroidia > Flavobacteriales_D > Crocinitomicaceae > UBA4466. The sequence goes on from JADFAL010000080.1 coordinate 31,754, forward strand.
GTATTGCCAATACTATTGGAAAGCACCATAAAACTGCCGTAACTTTGAACATATGAGCGAAAATTCGTCCGTTTTAGCTTTAGTCCGATTGATTGATGATCCCGATGAGAACATCTATGCACATGTGCGTGATGCTTTGATCGATCATGGCCCTGAGGTAATTCCAGTTTTGGAATCTTCTTGGGAACACGAAGACTATGGCCTTCTATTTCAATCGCGTATTGAAAACTTGGTGCATGATATTCAATTCACCAATACTCGTAACCGATTGAAAGAGTGGATTGATTCTCCTCACAAAGATTTATTGGAAGGCACCATTGTCATTGCGCAATATCAGTATCCTAATTTGGACGAAGCTGCGTTAAAAGATTCATTGCAAAAAATCCGAAAGGACATCTGGCTTGAGATTAACGCACACCAAACGGCATACGAAAAGGTGCGCGTGTTCAATAAGATCTTCTACGGAAAGTATGGCTTCTCTGGTAATTCGAAGAACTTCCATTCGCCTTTAAACTCGTGCATCAATACAGTATTTGAGACAAAAAAGGGAAATCCATTGAGTTTGTGTGTGATGTATTCTATCATTGCGCAATCGCTTGACCTGCCTATTTACGGGGTAAATCTTCCAAATCATTTTGTTCTCGCGTACATGGATGAGGACAATATCAACCCGTTCATCAACACCAATAACGAGCACGGTGCGTTGTTTTACATCAATGCTTTTGCAAAGGGAGGGATTTTTGACGAACTGGAAATCAAAGAATTCATCAAGGCATTGAACAAACCTGAAAGTCGAGAATATTTCGAACCTTGCTCGAATTCAGCCATATTATCACGCATGCTTACGAATCTGATCAATGCATTCCAGCAATCTGGGAACGCTGAAAAGGTGCATGAATTGATTGAATTACGCGATCTATTTAATTTTAAACTCTAGATCAAAATCTCTTAGTCCATTAACGAACTCGTTGTTCAAGCCTACCTTGATCGTTTTGGATGGCATATTCACCTCAACGTTATCTAATGGATCATAGATCACAAAATTCACAGGAATATTTCCAAGATTTTCAATGAACAGTTTGTTCAAATCTGTAATCATAATTTGATCCAATGCCTTCGTTGAGACTTTCAATTGAACACTGTTCGCTTTGGTTTCTCGTAAAGTTTGCAACAAATCGATGGAGTGAACAGAGAACTCCAGTTCAGAACGTCTTGGCGGAATTTCAATTCTTCCTTTCAAAACCACAAATGTCCCAGGATTCAAGAAATGCTTGTATTTGAGATAATTTTCGCGCCACAAGAACAGCTTGTAAGAATCGTTGTAATCTTCAACGATTAAGGTTCCAAATGGATCGCCTTTCTTGGTGAATCGATGCTCGGCTTCAGATATAATTCCTGCAATCAGTAAATCCTTGTTTCGATGCTGCTCCATATCATTCAGCATCCCAACGTTTCCGTTACAGAAGGAATCAATTTCTAGCTGGAAATCATCCAATGGATGACCTGAAATAAACATTCCAATTACTTCTTTCTCTTTGTTGAGCGCGTAAATGTTCCCCCACTCCTCAGCTGGCGGAATAACTGGCTCTGGCAGTTTCGCTCCACTATCCTCACCGAACAGTGATGCTTGCGAAGAATTTTCGTTATCCTGAAATCCTGATCCGAAGCGAACTACATTCTCTAGGAAGGTACGTTGACTTCCGTCTTCCTTAAAATATTGCGCTCGATGGACATTTTTAAAAGAGTCGAATCCTCCGGCAAACACCAGGCTTTCAAAAGCTTTTCGGTTACATACGCGTAAATTGATCCGTTTTGTAAGTTCGAAGATATCGTTGAACCATCCGTTTTCTGTGCGCTCTTCAATAATTGCCTGAACCGGAGCAGACCCCAATCCCTTGATGGCGCCCAATCCAAACCGAATTGCGCCTTCTTTGTTTACGGTAAAGTGATAGTTGGATTCATTAATGTCGGGCCCTAAAACAGGAACTCCCATACGGCGACATTCTTCCATGAAAAACGATACTTGTTTGATGTCGTTCATGTTGTTACTCAACACCGATGCCATATATTCCGCTGGGTAATTGGCTTTTAAATAAGCCGTTTGATAGGCAATCCAAGCATAACATGTTGAATGGGATTTGTTGAAGGCATAGGATGCAAATGCCTCCCAATCTTTCCAGATTTTCTCTAGCGCCTCTGCATTGTGACCATTCTCTCCACCTCGCTCAATAAAGCTTGGTTTCATTTTATCCAACACATCCTTCTTCTTCTTACCCATTGCCTTACGTAGGGTATCAGCTTCACCTTTGGAGAATCCAGCCAATTTTTGAGAGAGCAACATAACCTGCTCCTGATACACGGTAATTCCGTAGGTTTCTTTCAGGTATTCCTCGCAGGCATCAAGATCGTATACAATCTCCTCGTCTCCATGTGCACGGCGAATAAAGGAAGGAATGTATTCCAACGGTCCCGGTCGGTACAACGCGTTCATGGCGATCAAATCTGCAAACACCGTCGGCTTCAATTCCCTCATGTACTTCTGCATCCCAGCAGATTCATACTGGAAAATCCCTACGGTCTCTCCTCGCTGGAACAATTCATAGGTCTTCTCATCGTCAATCGGAAAATCATCTGGAACCAACTCTACTCCGTGTCGATCTTTTATATTTCGAACAGCGTGTTTGATCAAGGTCAAAGTTTTCAACCCAAGGAAGTCCATCTTCAGCAATCCCGCATCTTCGGCAACCGAGTTATCGTATTGCGTGCAGTACATGTCGGAATCCTTAGCTAATGCTACCGGAACGAATTTGGTGATGTCATCTGGAGTTATGATTACCCCACAGGCATGGATCCCGGTATTTCTTAAGGACCCTTCTAATTCTCGTGCTCGGTTGATGACTTTCGCACTTAAATCCGATCCTTGAGACAAAGCGCGCAATTCGTTCGCACGATTGATATCGTCTTGGTTGTTTTTGAGTTTTTCACGCAATTCCGGTTCTGACATTCCGAACAACTTACTCAAAGAAATATCCGGAATTAACTTAGCAATTCTATCGGCATCTCCTAACGGAAGATCCAAAACACGAGCGGTATCGCGAATGGAGGACTTCGCAGCCATGGTTCCATACGTAATGATTTGCGCCACCTGATTGGATCCATATTTATCAATAACCCATTGAATTACTCTACCGCGTCCCTCATCGTCGAAATCAATATCAATATCGGGCATTGAAACACGATCTGGATTCAAGAAACGCTCAAAAAGAAGATCGTACTTAAGAGGATCAATGTTCGTGATTTTTAAGCAATATGCCACAACCGATCCAGCTGCAGAACCTCTTCCTGGTCCTACAGAAACTCCCATTTCCCTTGCGGCTACCAAGAAATCCCATACAATCAGGAAGTAACCTGGATACCCCGTGTTGGTAACAGTTTCCAATTCAAAATCGAGACGCTCCTCAATCTCTGAAGTAATTTCTCCATATCGCTCTTTGGCTCCTTCATAGGCGAGATACCGCAAATAGTTATTTTCACCACGTTTTCCACCATCTTCTTTATCTGCTGGATCCAAAAACTCTTCTGGAATATCAAATGCTGGCAAAAGAACATCTCTCGCCAATCCATAGTGCTCACATTTATCAATGACTTCATCAATACTTTGAATGGCTTCGGGAACGTCAAGAAATAGCTTTTTCATTTCTTCCTGAGACTTGAAGTAGTACTCTTCATTATCCAATCCGTAACGGAATCCGCGCCCTCTACCCTTTGGAGTAGTAACCAATTCGTTATCCTTTACACATAGGAGTACATCGTGTGCCTCGGCATCATCTTTTTCAGCATAATATGTATTGTTGGACGCGATCAATTTCACTTCGTGCTTGTTTGCAAGACGCACCAATGTCTCATTCACACGATCCTCATTTTCCTGACCGTGACGCATGAGTTCGACGTACAGATCCTCTCCGAATTGCTGCTTCCACCAAATCAATGCTTCTTCTGCTTGCGCTTCACCAACATTCAGCACCAAACTTGGGACTTCTCCGTAAAGATTTCCGGTTAGTACCATCAAATCTTCTTTGTATTGCTCCACTACCTTTTTATCGATTCTAGGAACGTAGTACATTCCCTCTGTGTAGGCAATTGAAGCCAATTTGATCAGGTTGTGATACCCATTCTTATTTTTCGCAAGGAAAACAACTCGGTATCCATTGTCTTTTACGCTTTTATCGTGTAAGTCGCGACAAACATTGAATTCACATCCGATAATCGGCATGATTTCCTGTCCATCGAACGATTCTCCGTTTTCTTCTGCTTCAGCACGTTTCGCCGCAATTGCCTTGTTGTGATTCGAAACGGCTCGTTCAAAATGGAACGCCGCCATCATGTTACCCGTATCCGTCAATGCCACCGCACGCATGTTGTATTCGGCCGCTTTGGAAACCAAATCTTTCACCTGAATTGTCGATTGGAGGATAGAGAACTGCGTGTGATTGTGCAAATGTGCAAACGAATAATCTGCAAGTGCGGCTAGTGCTTCGTCCTTGTCCTTATCAGATATTTCCGTCGGGGCGACATCTAGCTTGTACTTTGCACTCTCTTCCTTTAAATTTTCGTGCTTGAGTCCGTACCTTCCAATTGTTGCCGGATTGAATGCCTTGAAGTCGTCTATGTAACGTTCTTCCTGCTGCAACTCCTCTGGAAGGAAAACCCCGCGGCGCATTAACTCAAAGAAACAACGCGTAGTCGCTTCCACATCGGCCGTTGCATTGTGTGCTTCAGCAAAAGGAACATTGAACAAATATTGGTGCAATTCCGTTAGGGTTGGAAGTTTGAATCTCCCTCCACGACCTCCTGGAATTTGGCACAAATTGGCCGTTGTTTCGGTACAGGTATCGAGGATACTCATTTCCAACATGGGCGTATCCATCTCGGTTCTTACGAATTCACAGCCGGTAACATTGATATCGAATTTAATATTCTGTCCTACAACAAACTTCGCTTTTGAAAGGGCTTCATTAAAAAGGTGGAGTACATCTTCCAACGACTCTCCTTGTTCCCTAGCTAGCTCGGTTGAAATTCCATGAATTTGCTCGGCATCGTACGGAATATCGAATCCTTCCGGGCGGATTAAAAAATCCTGATGCTCAATCATGGTCCCCATGTCATCATGCAACTGCCAGGCAATTTGAATTACGCGTGGCCAGTTATCTGTATCGGTAATGGGCGCATTCCAATCACGTGGTAATCCGGTGGTTTCCGTATCGAAAATGATGTACATGGAGTAATTTTTTGGAAGTATTAAAGATAGCTAATTCTAGAGTTAATTGGAAGAGAATTTATTCACAGAAAGAGGGACTTATGCACTATTTGAATATCGAGTAATGAATATTGAATAAGGAATAATAAATCAAGAATATTGAATCCTAGTTTTAGAAGGTAGATTTGTAGGAAAATGTCAAAAATTGAATTTCTAGACGAACTTAACAAAGTTGCATAAGTTAATTTTAAAGAATGAAGTGTCTAGTTTCAAGCATATTATGCTTTTTTGCAACCGTTTCATTTGCTCAGTATCCAAGTCTGGGTTCGGCTGAAGTAATCCCATCGAACCCTACAACTAACGATGAAGTTTTCTTGGCTACCTATGTTACCACTGCTTATCAAGGATCCTATTTAGGTTCCGCGGTTTCCGTGTCGAATAATATTATTTTCGTAGAGTCGTGCTATTTTGAAGGCGTCTCTGCCTCTCCAAGTACTTACTACGATACAATTAGTCTTGGATTTTTAAATTCTGGAATCTACTCTCTCGAGTATACAATATTCGGTTCAACCAGCACAAGTAGTTGTGATTATTTAAATGATGTTCAATATGACATTACTTTTTCTGTAGAGCAGTATACAGCATTAAGTGAAATACCTGTTAATCAAATAAGTATCTATCCAAATCCTGCAACTTCCGGAACTTTACATATCATTTCTTCCAATAAAATGGAAACAATTAAACTTTTCGACACACGGGGTCAACTGCATTATATGTGCTCGGAAACTCCCACGGATGATCATGTAATAAAAACCACAGGCCTTACGAATGGATTGTATTATTTGGAATTGTCTTTTGCAGATGAGGGCCGAATTCGAAAGCCTATAACGATACAATAGACCCAAAAAGCCCGACACTGAAATTTCAGCATCGGACTTTACGGTAGTAGGTTACCTAATTACTTACCTGAAGTGGGGCCGTTACTATTCAATGGGGCTCCGCTTTCTTCTGACGATTGCACATACCCTTTGATACGAATAACCTTGGTTGGTTCATTCACGGCGTTCGAGGTGATCGTAACGCTTTTGTTAATGGCTCCTGTGCGCTTGCTATCGTACTTCACTTTTATTGTAGCACTTTTGCCCGGAGCAATAGGTTCTTTTGGCCATTTAGGAACTGTACAACTGCAAGAACCTTTGGCCTGCGATAAAATTAACGGAGCATTGCCTGTATTTGTGAAGGTGAACTCCACGGTTGCATCTGCACCTTGTTTCATTTTACCGTAATCATGAACCTCCTTCTCAAAGGTAATTTGAGGTCCGTTTTGCACTTGCTGTGCATTCACTCCGCTTGCCATTCCCAATAGGAAGAGGGCGCATAAAAAAATGGTGTTTTTCATCATATTGATCATTTAAATTTCCATGACCAATATACTTCGGAAACACATGTAATTCAGTAGTTTAACAATTAGTTAATGACTTTAAGAAGAAGTTAACAATTGAGGGAGGAGTTTTGAGTTTTGAAGGTGGAAGGTGGTAAGTAGGAAGCGATATGCTTTATTCCGTGCTATTCGATTACACGGACTTTGAATCGTAGTGAATGGGTTCCTTTTTTGGTATTGGTGTTAAGGTAGATGGTCCGGTCTTGAAAATCATATTTTCCTTCGGTATCGAAGGTTACTTTAAGATTGAAGCTATCACCAGGAAGAATGGGTGCATCTGGAAGGTAGGCCTTGGTGCACTTGCAGGAAACGCTGTAGTCGGAAATTATTAGAGGAGCGTTTCCGGTGTTGGTTATTTTGAACTCATGTTCAAGTAAAACGCCTTGTTGTGTTTTGGGGAACTTATGTACTTTTTCCTCCAAACTAAATTCCGCCTCCTGTCCAAAGACAAGGGCGGAATTTAAAGTTATTAGTAAGAGTATTACTACTCGAATCATATCTTAGTTTACTGCTGGTCCAGCTGGGTTAACAGGTGCACCTGAAGTAGGACGAGCCTCAACATATCCTTTAATACGGATAACTTTTGTTGGCTCATTTGTAGCGTTTGAAGTAATCGTAACGCTTTTGTTGATAGCACCAGCACGTTTTGTATCATACTTCACTTTAATCACAGCAGTTTTACCTGGAGCGATTGGCTCTTTTGGCCACTGAGGAACCGTACATCCACAAGATCCTTTTGCGTTTGAAATGATCAATGGAGCATTTCCAGTGTTTTTAAATTCAAAAGCACATTCTCCGTTCGCGCCATTCTTGATTTTACCGTAATCATGAACTTCTTTTACGAATTCGATTGATGGTCCTTGTTTAACTTCTTGCGCCATTGCAGTTCCTAAACCGGCAACAAAAATCAATAAAAGTGATAATACTGCGTTTTTCATATCTCTGTTGTTTAATTAGTTTCGATTTCTGAATCAAATATAGTGCAAGAATTTCGAATGTTTGGGTTTTTAACACATCGTTAACAGCGAAATTGGGGAATGAGGGGATATGAGTTGTGGAAGGTGGGAAGTTGAAGGTGGAAAGTGGAAAAATGTGACATTGACGACAATTATTTCTTTTAAAACTGACAATCATCATGTTACCAATTGGGAATTTGGAGGAACTTAGTATCAACTAAAATCCATCAATATGAAAAGAGTTATTCTTACAACAGATTTTTCAGATAATGCCCGAACTGCGATCGAATACGGACTAAACTTATTCGGTTCTGATAATGCTACCTATACCTTATTAAACACATATAAAGAACCGGGAACCTCAACGGCTGCGATGGTTTCCATTGCAGATTATTTATACAAAGAATCCGTTTCTCAGCTTAAAAAGTTGCAGGAAGAACTGGAGGAAAAACATCCAAATTACACCTTCGAGTTCAAAGCTATGCACGGCTCGTTATACCCAGTAGTTAATGGTCTGGCAAAAAATGGACTTGCTGACTACGTTGTCGTAGGAACTCGTGGAGCTTCTCAAGTTCAGAACTTCTTTTTAGGAAGTAATACCATGGATGTTCTTAAGAATGTCAACATACCAGCGATAATCGTTCCGCAGGATTATAAATTCAAGGACATTAAAAGTGTTGCCTTGGCTGTTGATTTCAAACCTTTGAAAAATCAGGACATTTTACTCCCGGTTGTTGAATTGGCAGGAGATCAAAATGCTGAAATTTGCGCTTTCCATATTCAAGAAAATGGTGAAGATGTGATGTCGAATGAATCTCCTGAGGTGAAAGAATTGTTCAAAACGTGTGGCTCTGTACCTCATACATTTGAAAACATTAAAAACGAGAACGTAGCCGCTGGAATTGGTTCTTACATGAAAGATTCGAATGCTGATTTGCTTGCAATTGTTGCGAGAAAGCACAATTTCTTAGAGCGATTGTTCCAGAAGAGTATTACGAAAGAAGTTTCATTGCTGGCCTCATTTCCGCTTGCTGTAGTTAAGGAAGGGTGATGCCTTGGGAGTTATGAGTTATGAAGTGTAATTATGAATAACGGTCATTGAAGTTTAGCGGGATTAAGCATGTCGAGGTGCCGAGAGGTGAGTTTGAGAAGTGGGGGTGAAAGGTTGAAGGTGGAAGGTGGAAGGTGGAAGGTGGAAGGTTGTTTAGAGAATTCTAATCCAGTTCTTCCATATTCATGCGCATGCGCTCTTCAAGTGACATGTGAACAAACTTCAAGTGATACTCCATATCCTCGATTTTCTCCTTTGGCGCCTTCTTGTTCTCTGCCAGCCATAATTCTAGGTAGCCCTTTATTTTTTCAATATTTCGGGGCTTGATATCCATCTCGTAGGATTGAATTTGGCTCTCGATAACTTGCGAACGGTTCTTATATTTTGGAAATTGATCCAAAAGTGTATCTGCATATGCTACGGACTTTTCAATATTTCCCATTCGCGAATGGAGCATGTGCACTTTCGTAAGACATTCCGCCGAGTATTTGTCCTTAGGATAAGAATGATAATATTCAAGTAAGTATTCCAACAATTCATTACTAGACTTCTTATATGCTGGATTATAAATGCCTGTTTTTGAGGCTTCCATAACCTTGGATTCTACCTTTTTGATATCTTTCTTGATGTCTTTTCCTTTCCGAACTTCTACATTACTAGAACAAGATGCTGTAACCATGAATGCACAGATAAGCATTCCTAAAAGACTCAATATTGAAATTCTCGTTCTCATCTTTGTTTCTTTTTTGCAGGAAACTTCATTCGGTAATCCGCCTCTACGTCTCCTTTGGAAATATTCTGAAGCTTCTTCGTCAATAATCGTTTTTTCAATGGAGACAAATGATCGGTGAACAAGACTCCTTCTAGATGATCATATTCGTGCTGAACAATTCGTGCACTGTAACCATGAAATGTTTCCTCATGTAACTTCCAATTCTGATCATAATAGGAAATGGTCACCTGCTCTTTTCTAAAAACTTCCTCGCGAATGGTTGGTATGGACAAGCATCCTTCTGTAAATCCCCACTTCTCCCCTTGCTCCTCTTCAATAATCGGATTGATGAACACTTTCTTAAAGTCCGCCATTCCTTGTGCTTTTGGATCTGTCTCTTCGTCTTCTGCAAATGAAGATCCATCCACAATGAATAATCGTATGCCAAGACCAATCTGAGGAGCTGCCAATCCAACTCCAGAGGCCTCATACATGGTTTCATACATGTTCTCGATGAGCTTATCCAAATCCGGATACGATTCATCGATTTCCTGCGCTTCACGCTTTAACAATGGATCGCCGTAAGCAATAACTGGTAAAATCATAGTACTCTATTGAGTTACAAAATTAAAAGAATCTAACTGAAATCGTCTTGAATGAAGGCAAATTGAGTTCTGGTTATACAAGTCCGTTTCGATCTAAATACGATTGTAAAATGATTGTGGCTGAGACTTTGTCTATTAAACCTTTCTCTCGTTTTTGTTTTTTAGAAGCTCCGGCGGTGTGCATCGCTGCCGATGCCATTTTCGAAGTGAACCGCTCATCCTCTAGGGCAATGGTCATGATTGGGAACTGCTTTTTCAGTGCCTCCTCCAACAATAATACGTTTTGGGTAATGTGCGCGTCTTCGTTGTTCAATCGCTTTGGGAGCCCAAGAACTATAGTATCAACAGGTTCCAATTGAGTCAATGAAATTAATCGATCCATTAACGTTTTTGAATCGACCGTTTCCAGACCAAATGCAAACATTCTGGAATCATCACTGATTGCGAGACCAGTTCGTTTTAGACCGAAATCTATGGAGATTACTTTAGACACGCGGTAAAGTTAGGAATAATGAGTTAAGAGGGATTGGAGAGTTATGAAGAATGATGAATATTGAATTGAAAGTGGAAGGTTAAGGGTGATATTGAAAAGTTAGCGTTGAGAATGCATTAATATAACTACGGATTTGTTCAATTATTGAAACGATTGAATAGAATCGCGAAGAGTGATTATTTTTGTCGAAAAACCGAACGATGAGATCCATTATAGAAAAAGCTTGGGACGATAGAGAATTACTAAAGGATGCTGAGGTTGTTAAGGCCATAGAGCATGTAATTGAAGATATTGACAAGGGTGTTCTGCGTGTTGCTGAGCCTTTGGAAAATGGAGAATGGCAGGTAAATGAATGGGTTAAGAAAGCCGTTGTGATGTACTTCCCTATCCGAAAAATGGAAACCATTGAGGTTGGCCCGTTCGAGTTTCACGATAAAATGGCGTTGAAATCGAATTACAAAGAGCTTGGAGTTCGTGTAGTTCCTCATGCAGTTGCTCGATATGGCGCGTACGTTGCTCCGGGTGTGATTATGATGCCGTCATACGTGAATATTGGAGCGTACGTAGATTCCGGAACAATGGTGGACACTTGGGCTACTGTTGGATCTTGCGCTCAAATTGGAAAAGATGTTCACTTGAGTGGTGGTGTTGGAATTGGAGGTGTCTTGGAGCCCTTACAAGCCGCCCCTGTAATTATCGAAGATGGCGCATTCATTGGTTCCCGATGTATCGTTGTGGAAGGCGTTCGTGTTGGCAAAGAGGCAGTTCTTGGAGCCAACGTTGTGTTGACTAAATCTACTAAGATTATTGACGTAACGGGAGATGAACCTTTAGAAATCAGAGGATACGTACCAGAGCGAAGTGTAGTCATTCCAGGATCTTATACTAAGTCTTTCCCTGCCGGCGATTATAACGTTCCTTGCGCATTAATTATTGGACAAAGAAAAGCTTCTACAGATTTAAAAACTTCTCTTAACGATGCATTGAGAGAGCATAATGTTGCGGTTTAGAAATTGATTCAGAAGATTTAATATTGAATACCGACAACTGAGGTTCTTGAAGTCGGAAGTATGATTCAAGATGAAAATAATAAATAACGGACATCGAGCGAAACCGAGATGTAAGTTATACGCAATAAGGTGTACATCGAATTTTAAAATGTTGTAAATTGTTGCATATGAAAATACTACTACTCAACTTTTGTATTTGTATTATTCTGTTTCAGAGCTCTGCTCAAAATTGCATGAGTCTGTTCTCTTATGGTGCAAATTTTGAAACAGTAAACTTCTACAATCAATCTTTTGTTTCCAACGCTCATTACTGGTGGAACTTTGGAGATGGGACGGGTTCAAATTATCAAAACCCGGTTCACGCATATCCAGAATCAGGAAAGTACCTGGTTACGCTGTTTGCAAAAGACACCGTAAGCAATTGTTCCGATTATTATGAAGTATGGATGGATGTAACAATGTACTCTATAGCCCCTTGTTCCCCGTCAATAACTGATTCAGTATTCAATAGCGGCGGAATAGATTACTTAAAAATAATAGACCTTTCATCGAATTATTCTGGTTACGCACCAGGTTATGATGGTGGTCCCGCCTCGAACTATTACCCTGCCAGTAATTGGGTATATCTTGATACGGCCTGGGGACATGCCAGATTCTTAAGTCGAGTCGAATATTATGATACAATCGGTGGACTCCAACTTAAAAGGTCTGCTTACAAAACTACTATGTACAATTATTCCAGCGACAACAACTACAGTGATTGTTCGGCTAATTTTGAATACACCGTAATAGAATAGAATTCAAGTGGACAGAGAATCCTATTCAGCGCAATGAATAAAAATGCAAGTTACTACGAGTGGGAAATAGTAGGCTTTGGAAACCCAATATGGTCTTATAATGATACTGTAAGTCATTGGCATGATTTCAATAGCCAAGATCGATGGTTAATTGGACTCAAAACTGAGGGGACTGGAGGTTGTAAACACACTGTTTATCAACAGATTTTGATTCGATCAACGACAAATACGACTGTCGGGGTTGAAGAATTGGAAAACGGCCTTGTCAAGGTAAAAGAACTAATAAAAATCGTTGACATAACAGGAAGAGAAACAGAAGACAGGCCGAACACCTTACTTATTTATATTTATTCTGATGGAACTGCAGAAAAAGTGTTCCGAGTTGAGTAAAAGTCTTTGCGAATAACTCGGCCTATGCCCCACAGCTGAAATGCCCGATGTTTGTTAGACGGGCTAGCATATCCCGAAACCTTTATTGACAATAAAAACAAAACCCTGACATCTTTCGATTGTCAGGGTTTCTTGTTTTATTCTAGCATAGGTGTTAATGGATTATTAACTTCTTTAAAGCACCGTTTGTTCGCACAAAATAAATTCCGCTTGATAGGTGTGTGATATCGTATTTGATTTGTTGCGCTCCTTTATTGAATTCCAACATTTCAATTAATTGCATGGATGCATTGAAAAGAAACACCGCTTCCTCCGCAGAGTTTTCCGGGTAAGCAATTGTAATTGCATCGGTTGCTGGGTTCGGATACATTTCAAAAGATGCTTGGTCCAACTCTTCCGTTGATACTTCATGATCCGAAATTTTACTTACACCAGAACTAGTGGCTACCCAAACGCTATTTTGGCTGTCAATAGTCAATGCTCTTACAACAGGGCCTACAAGTCCATCCGAAACATCATACTCCGTCCAAGAATTCCCATCGAATGCACAAACGCCTCCTTCCGTTACGAGGTAATCGACATAGACACCTACCCAGATATTACCGAAATTATCTATTTCAACATCTTCGATAGGATTTAAGGTATCTGGTGCGGGCAACGTATATATTTGCGTGTGATATGCAATATTATTATTGGAAGCGTCCAAAACAGTAATTCCTTCTGAAGTCCCTATCCATCGGTCACCATTGCTTGCATTACGAATTCCACGGATTCTATCATCTACCAATCCATTTGAAGCTTCTGTCAAAATACTTCCGATTGTTCCGTTGTAAATGGCTACACCTCCCAAACCTGAACCAAGGAGTACATCTCCGTTGGAATCAAAACTAATTGCTGTTACCCCTCCAAAAGGCAAACCGTCGGAGGTTCCAATGTTCGTCCAAGCACTTCCGTTATAATAACTCGCGCCAGAATTCGTCCCGAACCAAACATTTCCAGAGGCGTCCTCTTCAATGCATTTGATTTGATTGTTTGCAAGTCCGTCTGCCGTTGTAAATGTTGTCCAGCTCAATCCATCGTAAAGGCATGCACCGAAATCTGTTCCGGCCCAAACGTTTCCATTTGACATTACTCGAATCGCTTGAATGTTGTTATCGACCAATCCGGGATCTGTCGAGTTGGTGTGATTTGTCCAATTGGAACCGTCAAAAACGGAAATTCCATCTTGGGTCCCGAACCATAGAACATCCGCGCTAGCTACATCAAGACACAAAACGTTGTCATTGATCAGCCCATCGGCAGTAGTGTAGTTCGTAAATGTTTGTGCCGTTGCCGATCCCAATGTCAGCAGCATTAATAGTATCAGTTGTCTTTTCATCTACTTTTGAATTAATATGCGTTTCGTTTCTAAATAATTATCGTTCTGGGCGGTGATCAAATAAGAACCATCAGAAATACCATCCAATGCCATCGTGTTCAAGCCCACATCTCCCCATTGCTCTAAAACCAATCTTCCATCATTGGACCACAACTGAAGTAATGCCGATTGATCGTTCAATCTAAGACTCACAGAAGAGGTGGCCGGATTCGGATATACAAACAACTCCTCGGTGAGCATGGCATCTGACCCTTCCACGTTTTCAGCCCCAGGAGACGGTCGTAGTTCCATCACCTCTCCTGAACCGTTCGGATAACGAGCCATAGAGGTTTCGGAACTAATTGAGGTCAAAACAATTTCATCCACCACTACTCCATTCGGATACTGCAATACGAGCGTATCGCCAATTTGAGTGGTAAAGCCGGTATGCCAAATACCTTTTGATGAATCCCCATCTAACCAAATCACTTGATATCCTAAGTGCGGAAGATTTCGAGCTGGTAAAGTCCAAACTTCATTACTGGTCTTTGATTTCAATTCCAATTGACCTAATGGTATGTCTGAATTTCCAGGAGCAAAAATTTCTATCCAAGGATTTGTATTTCCTGTGTTGTCTGTTAGGTATGAATTCTCGATCATAACCTCATTAATCACCAAATCATTCGGAGTTAATTGTAAATCTACCGTATAAAACTCATGAGCCGCTCGTTGTGGCATGAATGCCCCCATAGAATCATTTTCAGCGTAGATATAATAGTTCATTCCGAAATCTGGATCGTCAAAATAGACTCCGTAAACCCCGTCGTTTGCTGCCCCGTCATTATGATTGCCGTCATCATACATTTGCATCGATTCGAAATATCTTTGAGACGATGGTCTGTACTTACATTGCACTGACACACTTAAACTGGACTGAACCGAGGCTGAAATCCAAAGATCATTGTGCGCAAGTCCGCTAGCCGAATATTCGGAGACATTCTGAATTGAGGGGGCATCGTCCATTCCTGGATAATTGAGCAAATAGGCAGCTCTTCCTTGCATCAAATCTTTGATTCCCGGATATTCTACAAAATCAGTAACGGTACTATCAAGGTTCTCATAAAAGGCTTGATCTGAATAAAACTTGTTTGTATCATTCAAAACATCAGCCTCAATAACCGCTTGCATTTCTTCGGCCCAGTTGTAATAATCGTTCGAACTCACACATTCCTCCACAATAGTTTTAATGTGCGCCAAGTACATTCGTTTGTAGGTATCATTTTCAAGTAGATGCCTGATAAACGGCCGTTCCTGAACAGAAAAACTATTCAGATGTTGCAATGGATCAATGAGTTTCGCCTCGGCAATCGTAAATCCATCCCAATGATCAGAAGCGTCAGACAAACGATAACTCGCAAACGACATATTCATATCCCATAAAATGGGTTGAAAACGCCCGTTGCTGGTTTGGTACATATAATAATTCTGAGCGTAACCTATATAACTATCGAAGTTGATCAGCACATAATTCAAAGCGTGCATCCACAGAGATCGATCAATATTTAAAAGAGCATCCACATTACCTGGGTCGTTGTTCAGGACTTCGATTAACTCATACAGTTTGTGCCAATCGTTACTTTTACTCGATTTCACATCGTAGAGCGAATAATAATCCTCCAAGGATCCTCCGGAAATCAATTCCAAATTCGAATTTGCGCCATTCAGACTCACCGTTTCAGGATTGCATTTCACGAAAGTATTAATGGATTCTAGAAAGTGTTTGTCGAGAAAATCTGAGTTTACGGCCTCAACATTTGTGTATACCCCAATCAGCGTGTCATTGACATACACATTCGCAAAGTTGGCCTCTGACGCCGGCATATAATTACGAGCGATTTTGTAAGAAAGTGCTTCTCTCACAAAAGATGGGTCTTGAATAACGTTGCTCAACTTGATTTTTCTAAACCCTTGGTGCGACTGCCATTCATACGAGTAATCAAGATCGAGATTGAAAGGGTTTTTATCGCGACTAGGACTGTACGAACTATATCCCTTATAGCGAATTCCTACACCAAGATAAGGCGTTCCGTCGATGACCACATTACCGCGTAACCGCGCTTCGTCTCCTACAATATAGAGACTGTCGAGCAGCGTATCCCAGTTGCTTTCTTCAAAGTAGATTTTAATTTCTGGAATGTGATTCAGATCGTAAAAATCGTCCTGACTCCAGGCGTACATCCCACAAAAAAGAAAGCTTAGAAGAGCTATTATTCTATGCGATCTACTCAACAATATTCAGCTTATAAGTAGCTATAGTAACATTTTCCGTAGCCAAAGTTGCAAAGTACATTCCGGCCGGCTGCGTTGAAAGATCAATTCTTGAAATATTTGTCTCTTCCAGCATTATCTGTCCGAATGTATTCGTAATAACTATCGATACATCTCCGTTTACATACAATCCATCAATTTGAAACACACCATCGCTCGAAGGATTTGGATATACCGTTACATCTTCAAACGCATTGGCTTCTTCAATACTTAATCCGCAAGGGTTCGCTCCAAGAATTACAGCAACTCCCGGATGATCGCACTCGTAGCGAAATGCTTTTGCAGGAGATGCATTGTATTGCCAAACTGTGTTTCCATTCGAATCTACCTCGTACATGTATTGTTGTGATACAGCCACAAAAATGTTTCCATTTGACATTCGGTCTGAAGCCGACTGTCCGGTATTACTTACCAAACATTCGTGACGATCGGCATAAGTTGATGGGGCATATGAACTTCCCCCGAAGGTATAAATCCACCCTGATTCAGGCGCTTGAATTACGTCTACAGCTGATCCACCTCCAGATGCTCCTTCGTTGTTGAAGAATTGAATGTATCCTGCATATGGACGTCCGTCGTCAATAATCCAATGTGGATCGTGCACAGCCGCGTCAATTATTTGCGGATCATTCGATCCATAGTTTCCTGGATTTCCCCATCGGTAAATAAAATCTCCACCCATTCCTGAGTTTCCTCCAGCATGACTTGCCGCTTCTTGAGTTGTAGTGCTATGATCTATAATGAAGAATTCGCTGGCGTAGCGAGAGCTAAAAACGATTTGATCCAATGCTTCATTATAATCCAATCCGTTTACGTGGAACCAATCTCCACCTCCACCTGGGCCACCGCCTCCGCCGCCTCCACCGCCGCCACCTCCACCTCCACCTGAGGTGATCGCGTTGATGTCCATCAATTCAGGGTGATCTGCAACCACACCGTAATTGTTTTTCGTATTGTCGTGATCCTGAATTAAGTGATCCCAAATATGCCATTCCCATACAATGCTAGCACTTCCATTTCCATCTGGTTGTAATTCAATTAAAGCAGTGGGCCATTTTTCACTGCTCGCGTTGTCGTAACCCGCTTGATCCAGTTCGGACGTACTTTTCACTTCCCATGCTGTAAGAATTACATTGCCATTCGGCATTACTTCAAAATCATGATGGGAAACGTGATCGGAGTTGGAATAGATGTACTCCCAAACCACATTTCCAGAAGGATCAATCTCTTGAACCATTCCTCCTACCGCGGCACCATTCAATTGGTTTCCATTGTAAACAGCTCCACGAACTATGTTTCCGTCATCTTTTAATCGCACAGCATAGTTGCAAGAAGTAGAATTGGACCAAGAATGCGCAATGTTTCCATTTGCGTCAATTAAATACGTTGTGTTTTGGTTGAGTTCGTTGTAAAGAGCATATCCATTGAAGGATTGCGAATACCCGAAGTTGAACGTTAGCAAAATCAATGCTAACAAGCTATAGCGTGTTTTCAAGTGCAAGAGTTTTAATTGTTTGTAACTGTTATGTTACTGGAATATTAAAAAACTTGCGGTTCAAGTGAACTTTTTTTTCAACTAGGAGTATATGTAGTTGTTGAAGAACTTTTTTAACGTACTTTTACACTTCGGCACGTCGTTTGTCAAAGGAATGGAAATTTTGAGTTTCTTTAAACTCGTAACTTAAATTAAATGGCTATGAAAAAGATTTTTATGCTTTTCGGTGCTACACTAGCACTATCTACTGCTTCTTTCGCTCAAACTCAGACGGAAGCAGGAAACCTTATTATTGATCCTTATGTAGGAACGTTGCAAACGAACATTTTGCGCGATGAGCCTACTTTTTCGGATCGAAATGTTTCGAACTATAAGTTGAACGGTGGACAATTCGGTTTCGGCTTGCGTGCGGAATACATGTTAGCGGATAACTTTGGAATCGGTATTGATTTCAATTATGTAAAGTCTGGTTCTAATTACGATTACAATTACTCGGATACTACTTTCAATACAAGTGGAACGTTTAATTACGACTACACATCTGTTCGTATTCGCACTATGCTCCGCATGAACTATCATTTTGTTCAAAGTGATAACATTGATGCGTATACAGGGTTTGCGGTTGGACACAAATTTGCCAACAGAACTGTAACCATTAGTGAGCCTGGTGTTGAAGATTTCGGAGGAAACTTAGAAGGAGCTTTGATCCCTGTTTCTGTAAGAATCGCATTGGGAACTCGTATTTACTTCACAGACAACATCGGTATGATGATTGAGCTTGGAGCAGGTGGAGGTCAACCATTACAAGTTGGTCTTTCTGTGAAAATCTAGTGAAACCACATTATAATAAGAAACGTCGCTCTATTGAGCGGCGTTTTTTTTTTGCCTGAAAACGAAATCATCTTAATATTTTGAAGTCCAAGGAAAGAAACAAAATAAACCTTCGCATTCCATGATAATGCATTAGATTAGTGACATCTACACGAACTATGAAAACTTCAGAACATCTTTTCTATCTCATTAAATCCCTTTCTAAATCAGAAAAGAGAAGTTTTAAAATTTTCGCGAATCAGTATTCCAAAAAAGACGAAAATAACTACACACTTTTTTTGATGCAATTGACAAAATGCAGGTCTATGATCATCAGGCGTTGATTAAATCGATGTCGGATCGAACAAATGCCAAAATGATATCCACGCTTAAAGTGCAGCTCAGCGAATTGATTCTAAAATCGCTTCGACAAAACTCGGCATCGTATAACTACTCTTTAAAACTCCGACAGGAAATCGACTATATTGAAATTCTCTTTCAAAAAGGGTTATATCCGCAAGCAAAGAAATTACTGGAAAAAACAGTGGATTTTGCCAGATTGAAGGAAGATTATCTCGCCTTGGATCAATTGTCAATCCTGGAATACAACATAGCCTTAAAACAATCCAACAAAGAGGATTTGGATCACTACATCGATATTACTTATCCTGAAGTACGGAGGGCGCGAGAAACAAACGATACCTTGGCTGAATTTGAATTTCTATCCGTAAAAATGCGGATTTGTTTGTTGGAAGGAGCCACATTGGGGCGCACAGAAACATTGCAGAAATTACAGGACATCATTGAGCATCCGCTGATGAATGTTAACATTAAAACATACCCGAAACGCTGCCAATTGGACTTTCATGCTATCTGGGGCCACTTCCATTTTGTGTTTGATCACCCGATAGAAATGTATTTCCATCGCAAGCAAGTTCTGGAAATCATGAAAGAATTGGATTTCGAGAAACGGAAATGGTTGACACATGCGCGCTTCTTACTCGTTGGTTTGTCAACATATAAGATGTTTGATGCTTTCGACCGTGAATTGGAGGATATCCACAAAACAATCCAATCTATTCCTGCACAAAGTAGAACTCAAAGCTTCTCAGATGAGTTGGATAATACCTTGAATAATATCAAGCTCAATCGCGATATGGATGCCGGAGATTATTCGGTCGTTCAATCCTACGTTTCTGAGCTGGAGGAAAAATACGGCAATCCTTCTTTGCAAATCGATGACAACCTTCGAATGGTGTTCTTCTTCAATTTTCTATACGCTCATTTGGCGAGCAAGCATTACAAGAAGGCATTGTATTGGTCGAATGAAATCCTGAATAGTGCTAACATGCGCGATATTCGTTCAGACGCACATGCATACGTTCGTTTGCAATTGATTTGTATTAATTACGGTCTGGAAAACTATGACATGATCCGTCATTTGGTGAAATCAGCGCAGCGCTATGTGAAAAAAAGAGACTTAGAAAATCCGCTAGTGGTGACCTTCCTCCGATTTGCAAACAACCATCTCACGGAACCATATTCTGAGAGTAAAGAAGCTGCTTTTGATCAAGTAATAGCCGAGATTGAAGAAATGGCACAGGAGGAATCAGGAAAAATTAGCTTGGAATACTTCAATACGCTGTCTTGGTTGCAATCGATCCGAAATAATTCGAGCATGGAATCGGAAGAGAAGAAGCGGTTGAAGAGGACGGTTGAAGGTTAATGATAGAAGAAAAATCCCCGACCATCAATACAGATGCCGGGGATTTCAATTTTATTTGGATTTACGCTAAAAGGTCAACTGAATCCATTGACAATTGTTAGCAGTCACTGCAACGTTTCCAGACTGAATAATTTCTGTAGTTCCAGACTTATAAATAACGTAAGGAAAAGATTGTGTGCCGATGTAGTCCATATCCACATAAGCTAAAAACCCTTCTGCACTGGAACATTCGGGTTCAGTAACCGAAAATTGCGTCATACCAACACTCCCCTCATTTACACCATTGATAACAATATCAACACTGGGAACCGATGCATTGACCAAGTCTGTAGCCGTCACCGACGTAAACCAAACTTTGACCCGCCCTTCAAATACGCAGGTACCATCATCTTTTTCCACGTCTGGACTATAGTTCAATGCAAAAGGATCCATACAGCCTTCCTGTTTACATGACACCAATCCTGCCAAGCAACACAGCACAATCAATAACTTTTTCATGCTGCTTTCTCTATCCGTTCTGTCGTTTAATCAAATTCAATGCTGAACCTGCTCGGAACCAATCGATTTGCGCTTTGTTGTACGTATGGTTCAATTTGATTTCATCTTTCGATCCATCTGCATGAGCAGCTTCCAAGGTCAATTGTTGTCCCTCTGAGAATTGGTCCAAATCGAGGAAGTTGAACGTATCGTCTTCCATAATTTTATCGTAATCGTTTTCATTCGCGAACGTCAGCCCTAACATTCCTTGTTTTTTCAAGTTTGTTTCGTGAATTCGGGCAAACGATTTAACGATAACCGCTTTAACTCCCAGATGACGTGGCTCCATAGCAGCATGTTCGCGTGAAGACCCTTCTCCGTAATTGTGATCTCCTACAACGATACTTGGAACTCCAGCCGCTTTATACGCTCGTGCCGTTGCCGGAACTGGACCATTCGCTCCTGTCAATTGGTTCACGATGTTGTTGGTTTCCTTGTTGTAAGCATTTACAGCTCCTATCAAACAGTTGTTCGAGATATTATCTAAATGCCCGCGGTAACGCAACCAAGGACCTGCCATGGAGATGTGATCCGTTGTACATTTCCCATACGCCTTGATTAATAATTTTGCTCCTGTAATGTTCTTTCCATCCCAAGGCTCGAAGGGCGTTAATAACTCCAATCGTTCCGATTCCGGATTTACAACCACCTCAACACTCGAACCATCAGCTGCAGGATCTTGGTATCCATTGTCTTCAACGGCAAATCCTTTGGTTGGAAGTTCAATACCTGTTGGCTCCTTTAGTCTAATTTCTTCTCCGTTTTCGTTCGTTAACGTGTCTGCTATTGGATTGAAATCAAGGCGTCCAGCCAAGGCAATTGCCGCAACCATTTCTGGAGATGTTACAAAGGCATGTGTATTGGGGTTTCCATCGGCACGTTTTGCGAAATTTCGGTTGAATGAATGCACAATGGAGTTCTTTTCTTGCTTTTCTGCCCCTTCTCTATCCCACTGACCAATACAAGGTCCACAGGCGTTTGTAAAGATTCGTGCAGATTCAAATTTCATGAAGGTATCTAGCAATCCATCACGTTCTGCCGTAAATCGAACTTGCTCAGATCCCGGGTTGATTCCTAAAATTGCTTTCGGTTTCACTCCTTTTGAAAAGGCATCCTCTACAATGGAAGCGGCTCTGGTTAAATCTTCATAAGATGAATTCGTACACGAACCAATCAAGGCCCATTCGATTTCCGTTGGCCAATCATTCGCAGCAGCTTTCTCTTTCATTTCAGCTACCGGCGTTGCCAAGTCTGGCGTAAATGGTCCGTTTATGTGTGGGGATAATTGGGATAGATTGATTTCGATTAATTGATCAAAATACTGTTCTGGATTTGCGTACACCTCAGGATCTCCCGTCAAATGCTCTGCAACTTCATCCGCTGCATCTACAACTTCTTGGCGACCTGTTGCTGCCAAATAGCGGCGCATGGAATTATCATATCCGAAAGTTGACGTCGTTGCTCCGATTTCAGCTCCCATATTACAAATGGTTCCTTTTCCTGTGGCAGACATTGATTCCGCCCCCTCTCCAAAATATTCAACAATAGCTCCCGTTCCTCCTTTCACCGTGAGAATTCCGGCAACTTTCAGAATCACATCTTTTGGAGAAGTCCAACCGTTAAGGCTCCCGGTCAACTTTACCCCTATCAATTTGGGCATTTTCAGTTCCCATGGCATTCCCGCCATTACATCGACAGCATCAGCTCCACCGACACCAATAGCGACCATTCCCAATCCACCGGCGTTTACCGTATGTGAATCCGTCCCAATCATCATTCCACCTGGATATGCGTAATTCTCCAAAACTACTTGATGAATAATTCCTGCACCTGGCTTCCAGAATCCGATCCCGTATTTGTTTGAAACACTTTCTAAGAAGTTAAATACCTCTGAACTTTTGTTCATGGCTTCTTGCAAATCGGCAGTCGCACCAATCTTTGCCTGAATCAAATGATCACAATGCACCGTTGATGGCACGGCTACTTTTGTCTTTCCAGCCTGCATAAACTGTAACAATGCCATTTGCGCCGTTGCATCTTGCATGGCAACACGATCTGGATCAAAATCAACATAGGACTTCCCTCGCTCATGCGCAACTGTTGCTGCTCCGTCCCATAAATGGGTATATAAAATCTTCTCCGATAATGTCAATGGTTTGTTCACCGCTTTTCGAGCAGCCTCAATGCGCTCTGGGTAACGTGCGTACACCTCTTTAATCATGTCTATGTCAAAAACCATAATTGTCTTCTTAATTTGCCCCTTATAATAGCACTTTTTCCGTCAAGGTCAAAGTAATAGCCATTGAAATAATACCTAGGTATATAAGTACTTTTTTTGGCAATTATTAGGGTAGAGTTTGATAGTGAGCTGCAAGAGAAAGACTCCGGTTGATTGTCCTCCTCCTTAATCCCCCTCCAAAAGAGGGAAACAGATTCCTCCGAGTAATAAAAAGCTCCGGCACTTCGACTACGCTCAGTGCGCTATTATGCAAGTTGGCTTCGAGGGCCTCAGCCAACTGGTAAAAAAACAAAAGCCCGGTCACTGAGGTTCCGTTGGATTGAGTTTATCGAAATCTCGAAGTGGACTGTTTGATGGTTTAAGGTATTCATAGAAACAAAAAGCCCCCGATCATCGAGCTTGTCGAGATGCGGGGGCCTAACAATTTATTTAATGAAGATTAGCTAATCACCAATTGCTTTGTTGATGGTTTGAATTTCGTTAAGACGATACCGTCTACTGCTGCTTCATATTCTTCCATAGTTGGTGTGCGTCCTAGAATAGTGGAAAGCACTACAACTGGAGTTGAAGACAATAACGACTCCCCTTTCTTCTCATTGGAATCCTTCACAACACGTCCTTGGAACAAACGTGTAGATGTTGCCATTACCGTATCACCCGGCTCTGCTTTTTCTTGGTTCCCCATACAAAGGTTACATCCTGGACGCTCCAAATACAATTTGTTTTCGTATTTCTTACGTGCTGCCTCTTTCGGGTTGCTATCATCGAATACGAATCCTGCGTATTTCTCCAAAGCTTCCCAATCGCCTTCTGCTTTTAGTTCATCAACAATGTTGTACGTTGGAGGTGCTACTACCAATGGCGCTTTGAATTCAACCGAACCTTGCTGTGCTTCGATATTCTTCAACATCTGTGCAAGAATCTGCATATCTCCTTTGTGTACCATACATGACCCTACAAATCCAAGATCTATTGTTTTTGTTCCTCCGTAAAAAGACAGCGGACGGATCGTATCGTGTGTATATCGCTTAGAAACGTCTTCGTTGTTTACATCTGGGTCGGCAATCATTGGCTCTGCAATCTCATCCAAATCGATTACTACTTCCGCGTAGTATACTGCATTGGCATCTGGACGAAGCGCCGGCTTTATTCCTGTTTTGATTTCAGTAATACGTTTATTCGCTTTATCAACCAGACCTTGAAGCATTTGCTTCTCATTGTCCATTCCTTTGTCGATCATGATCTGAATACGATCACATGCGATCTCTAAGGACTCAATCAAGGTTTCATCTTCAGACACACAGATTGATGCTTTTGCTTTCATTTCGGCTGTCCAATCCGTGAACGTAAACGCCTGATCGGAAGTCAAGGTTCCAATGTGTACCTCAATGATACGTCCTTGGAATACATTTTCACCACCAAATTGCTTCAACATTTGTTGTTGCGTAGCATGCACTACATCGCGGAAATCCATGAAGCTTCTCATGTCTCCCTTAAAAGTCACTTTTACCGATTCTGGAATTGGCATCGTTGCTTCTCCTGTTGCCAGTGCCAAAGCTACCGTTCCTGAATCTGCACCAAATGCGACTCCTTTGGACATACGCGTGTGTGAATCTCCACCAATAATTACATCCCAATCATCCACTGCGATATCGTTCAATACCTTGTGGATTACATCGGTCATTGCGTGGTATTCTCCTTTTGGATCACGAGCGGTAATCAAACCGAAGTCGTTCATGAACTTCATCAATCGAGGAATATTCGCTTGCGATTTGTCATCCCATACGGAAGCAGTGTGACATCCTGACTGATATCCTGCATCTACGATAGGAGAAATAACGGTTGCTGCCATCATTTCCAATTCTTGCGAAGTCATCAAACCTGTTGTATCCTGTGATCCAACGATATTTACTTCTACACGAACGTTCGATCCAGTGTGCAATGTTTTGCCTGGTGTTGTTCCAACCGCATTTTTATTGAAAATCTTCTCTACTGCCGTCAAACCTTGTCCCTCTATTGACACCTCTTTCGAAGGAGCATACACTTCAGGAACATCAATTCCCAGGGTCTTGCAGGCAAATGTTTGTAGTTTCTTACCGAAGACAACTGCGTAAGATCCACCTGCTTTGATGAATTCCATTTTTGGCGGTGTCAAGGCTGAAGAAATATCTTTCAACTCCTTATCTCCGCTATAAAGTTTCTTTGTTTTTGTGTTGATGGTAAGAACCGTTCCAGTTTCCACTGAATATGTTTGTTCCAATACAGGTTCTCCATCGGCATTCAATACCGTGTTGCCGTCGGCATCTTTCTTCTGAACCCAGTTTTTAAGGTCGATTCCAATTCCTCCCGTTACTCCTACTGTAGTTAAGAAGATCGGTGCAATTCCATTGGTACCTGCAATTACTGGTGCAATATTGATGAATGGCACGTAGGGACTAGAAGAGATTCCTGTCCAAAGGGCTACGTTGTTTACACCTGACATGCGAGAAGATCCTACTCCCATAGTTCCTTTCTCGGCGATCAACATAATGCGTTTGTCTGGATGCTGAGCTTTCAAGTCCAGTACCTCTTTCTGCATGTCCTTGTTGTGCTCGAAAATACACTGACCGTGCAATTCGCGATCGGAACGTGAGTGAGCATCCGCTCCTGGGGACAATAAATCTGTTGAAATATCACCTACTCCAGCGATGTACGTTACCACTTGAATTTCTTCGTCTACCTCCGGTAATTTTGTGAAGAATTCTGCTTGTGCGTAACTCTTGATAATATCTGTAGCGATTGGATTTCCAGCATTGTGCGCTTGCTCCAATCGATCGGTATCTGCTTCGTAAAGGAATACTTGTGTTTTTAATACATCTGCTGCTTGGAGCGCAATGGCTTCATCGTTCCCAAGTGCAAGATCCAGAAGTGCCTTCACTGAAGGACCTCCTTTCATGTGCGACAATTGCTCGAATGCAGATTCTTGCGAAATTTCTTCAACAGCTTCTTCGCCAAGAATGATCTCTTTCAAGAACTGCGCTTTCACTGTGGCAGCGCTTGTTGTTCCCGGAAGAGTATTGTAAATAAAGTGCTGAAGTGAGTCCTGCCTATGAGCGTTGTTAACGTCTTTAATTTGTGCGATTACCTCGCTCAATAAATCCGCACCATCGATTGGTTTTGGGTGAAGTCCTAGATCCTTTCTTTCTTCGATCTCTTTTAGGTACGCTTCATACATGCTCATAAACGTGTGATTTTGTTGTTATTTACGGGTTTTTAAGTGCCGCGAAGATACGAAATTGTTAAGGAAAAGACAATAGACTGTTAGACATTAGACAATAGACTGTTAGTCTCTAGAAACTTCGATTTGAATAGTAAATGCTTTCAATGAAGCCACTCTCCTCTTACAGCAAATATTGCAGCTTGGGAGCTTGAATGTATTAATCCAAATGCAAAATTGCTCCCATTTTTCTCGTCAGACGGACTGTTAACGGATTAAATTTCTATCTTTGCCGTCCCGTTTGAAAAGAAGCGGGGTTTTATAATTAATTATTTTACAAACTTAGTTTTATGAAATCTTACGAAACTGTTTTCATTTTAACTCCCGTTTTGTCTGATGAACAGGCAAAGGAAGCAGTGCAGAGATTCGAGAGCCAAATTGGTTCATTAGGTGGTAAGGTGAAGCATTCTGAAACTTGGGGATTGCGCAAGTTAGCGTACCCGATTCAGAAGAAATCAACCGGTTTTTACTTCCTGACAGAATTTGAAGCACCAGGAGAAGCAATCAACGAATTAGAAGTTGAATTTAAGCGCGATGAGCGTGTTATGCGTTTCTTAACTGTACGCATGGACAAAGACCATCTAGAGTATTCTGGAAAGCGTCGCAAGCGTTTGGGATCAAAAAAGTCAGCGGAAGCGGAGGCTTAATTATTAATCATCTAAAAGAACAAAGAAATGGCTCAAAATGATGTAAGATATTTGACTCCGATTAACATCGAGATCAAAAAAGAAAAATACTGCCGATTCAAGAAAAGCGGTATCAAATTCATCGATTACAAAGACGCAGACTACTTGTTGAAATTGGTAAACGAGCAGGGGAAAATCTTGCCTCGTCGTATCACTGGAACATCTGCTAAATACCAACGTCGTGTGAACAAAGCGGTTAAGCGTGCTCGTCACCTTGCTTTAATGCCGTACGTTGCAGATATGTTGAAATAATTTACCGAAGGTTAACACGAAATTTTATTCAAAATGGAAGTAATTTTAAAGAAAAACGTAGACAACCTTGGGTATGCGAATGATGTAGTTACAGTAAAACCAGGATACGGTCGTAACTTCCTTATTCCTCAAGGATACGCGGTTTTGGCAACGGCTTCTGCAAAGAAAGCACACGCCGAAATCATGAAACAAAAATCTCACAAAGAATCCAAAGTATTGGCTGAAGCTGAAGAGCTCGGAACAAAGCTTGCTGGACTTACGTTGAACATTACAACGAAAGTTGGTGAAAGCGGAAAAATCTTTGGTTCTGTGAACGCAATTCAATTGGCTGAAGCTATTCGTAAGGAAGGTTTGGAAATTGATCGCAAATCATTGAAAATTTCAAACGAACCAATCCGCGAGATTGGAACGTACGAAGCAGTTGCAAACTTGCATAAAGATGTAAAGACAACTTTCTCTTTCGAGGTAGTTGCTGAGTAATTGCTCGTTTAGAATTTTAAAAGCCCTGACGGTTTCGTCAGGGCTTTTTTTGTGTTTATATTAGATTTATACTTCCTATCTCGGCATCTCGGCATCTCGACAAGCTCGATGACCTCAAATTCGATGACCTCAATATTTATAGCGGACGCAAAGCTGTGTTTGTTTTTAAGGGGTTTACTGAGACGTGGTGGGTTTGTTTGGTGTCTGCACTGCCAGATGGTCATTGCCTGTATCAGCACTATATTTTTTTTGCGACCACAAAGACACAAAGAGCACCATGTGTTTTGACCTAACTTTATGGCGGTTGAGAGCGCAAAGGATTTTGACGATGCCATAATCTAGCGTCCCTTGCGCCTTTTCGGTTCATTCAACAATTTGTAAACACCTAGTAAGTCGTCCCTCTAGGGAAGGCTGGTAATCGCTTGTGAGAAAGAATTGTCATTTAGATTCCAAAAAAAATGCCCCCCTAAGGAGGCATCGCTGGGAAGAAATACCACACCAAACGCTTGAAAGAACAATTACTGGATAATGCTCATTTGCCAATGGAAGAACAGAAAAAAAACCTTGAAGAAGCAATTGTCCGGTGGATGGGAGAAGAAGCGCAAGTGGATGATATGATCTTGATGGGGGTTAGAATTCCGTGAGAATTAATTCATACTTTCGTTTTCAATAAATTCAATCGTATGAAACCAACACTATTACTTACCATTAGCCTACTAATTACAATGATTTCTTGGGGTCAAGAATCAAATACAATTATTAAGGGAAAAGTCACAGAGAAAGGAGAGGCGCTGATTGGTGTTACAATAATGATAGAAGAAACGACCATTGGAACTTTCACAGATTTAGATGGAAATTTCAAATTAGACGCTTTTAGGTTCGAAGGAGAGTCAATCAGTATTAGGTTTCAATACGCA
The DNA here is from genome assembly GCA_015665275.1 of Flavobacteriales bacterium. GTDB lineage: Bacteria > Bacteroidota > Bacteroidia > Flavobacteriales_D > Crocinitomicaceae > UBA4466. The sequence continues at coordinate 60,549 of JADFAL010000080.1, forward strand.
TGTTATAAAACGGCCCAAGTGCATTTCGATTCTGTAGAAGATGCTGCGGCTACATCTATTGAAGTCAATTACAAGAAAGCAAAGAAATTTAAGGTGATATAAACTCCGAAATAGGTCAATTCCATTCCTTTTGACATCTTTGTAGTATGCGTACACTCGTGTATTTCTTGGCCCTCATCATTGTTCCATTCGGATGCACCCATTCGAAGGAAGAATCCAAAATCGATCCTAAAAACTACGATTCCATTGAATTGAAATACGCTGAATTCTTTCGATTGAAGCAGAAGGGAAACGAATTCCTACTTGAACTGTTAGACCCTGACTCTAAAAAAGTGGTGCAAACCGTAGAAATATCCAATAAGAAAAACGAACGCATTATCTGTCTAACGGCAACACTCACTGGGATGTTCTGTGAACTGAACCAACGCGACTACCTCATTGGCGTCACCGCTGAAAATCAACTTTACGACAAAAAATTAAAGCAAAGATTCCGAAATGGAAAACTAAAGGAATACGGAGATTTTGCCCAGTTATCATTAGAGCGCGTGGCAAAAGCACAGCCTAATATCATTCTGTACAATTACGTTAATACTGATTTTCCGCAAAAAGAAAAACTTGAGAAGCTAGGCGTTAAACTACTGATAGTCAACGATTGGATAGAATCACATCCGTTGGCAAAGGCAGAATGGATCAAAGCGATTGGAGCCATGACCGGAAAGTATAAAGAGGCTTGCGACATTTTCGAATCAATAGAGACACGGTACTTGGAAATCGCCGAGTCTGTACAAGATATTGAAGAAAAACCTTCTGTGATTTCCGGGAATTTGATTGGTGGAAGCTGGTATGCTCCGTCAGGAGAAAATTACTTCGGAATATTGATGAAAGACGCGGGAGGAGATTACCGATATAAGGACACGAAGGGAGCAAAAAGTCTGGCCCTACCGCTTGAGCAAATATTAGAGGATAACGAAGAAACAAGCATCTGGCTGAATCCAGGCGTTTCGAATTGGAATCAGTTATTGCAATTGAACCCACATGCAGAAATGTTGGCTCCATCGCAAAAAGAGTCGGTATATTGCTATTCGGCAAATACCAATAAATTTTGGGAGGAAAGTGCCTTGCGCCCAGATTTTATGTTGGAGGATTTGGTGCATATTTTTCACCCAAGTCTCGATTCTCGGTATCGTTTTCATTACTATTCTCGATTGAAAAAGTGAATTTGTCCGTAAGAAATAAATCGTTTCTTCTAGCACTTGTCATCTTGCTGCCAGTTGTTGCCATTTGGCACCTATTTTCCGGCACCATTGATATCGACGGAGATACCTTTTGGACGGCTGTCACCAATTTTGATTCCGATCAACTTTCGCATAAGGTCGTATGGGAATTACGCATTCCGAGAATGATTACGGCATTGATTGCAGGAGCCGGTTTGTCCATTGCCGGACTACTCATGCAAACACTTTTCAACAACCCACTTGCTGGCCCGTACGTACTTGGCATTAACTCTGGTGCGAGTTTGTTTGTGGCCCTCGCCATCATGGCTGGCATTCCTGTGCTTAGCTCTGATCTTGGAATTGTGGCCAACGCATTGGTCGGGGCCTTCCTTTTTGGATTAATTATCATCTCTTTCTCGTCGGTTGTCAGACAACAAATATCATTACTCTTAATAGGATTGATGTTGGGAAGTTTCACCAGTGCTATAGTTTCAGTATTTCAATCTGCAAGCGGATTGGAAGAATTGAAAATATTTACACTTTGGGCGCTGGGATCGCTTCAGTCTGTTACCCTTGAGCAGCTTCCCATTTTATTTGCGGCATTCGCGGCGACCGTTCTTGGTGGATATTTGGTCGTGAAACCCTTGAACTTACTCGTACTTGGAGCATCTGAAGCAGCAATGCTCGGTGTTCGTATCAAACGCGTTCGTTTCTTAATCATTCTTATTACAGCTGTAATTACAGGAGTGGTCACGGCGTTTTGTGGTCCTATTGCATTTGTGGGATTGGCCGTTCCAAATTTGATTCGAATTGTGATGAAAACGCAAAATCATGGGTATTTAATTCTAGGAAGTTTACTCACTGGTGCTATCTTTCTTCTGATTTGCGATATTGCCATTCAGCTGCTTGAAACCAAGTTTGCGCTTCCGATTAATGCACTTACATCGCTTGTTGGTGCGCCATTTGTAATTTTACTGGTATTGAGAAGATTGAGATGATTACTTCAAAGGACCTACATATCGGTTATAAGCAGGCATTGGTTGCCGTTTCAGATCTTCATTTGGAAGCAGGAGTATACATTCTGATTGGTAAGAATGGTTCTGGGAAATCGACATTTTTGAAAACGCTAACCGGGAGTATCCCAACGATTTCCGGCACTATTTCCTTACATGGAACCTCCATTCATTCGTTATCGGAGCCGGAACGACCGAAAAAAATTGCCTTTGTTCAAACCCGATTTCCTGTAGTCGATTTCTTGCGCGTATCGGAATACCTAGCACTGGGAAGAAGTCCACACACTGCCTTTTTCGGAAAACTAACAGATCATGACAAAGAAATGGTTCAAAATGCCCTTGAAGCACTGAGCATTGAACACTTGACAGATCGACATACCAACGAGTTGAGTGATGGCGAGCGCCAAATGGTGGCAATTGCAAGAACTTTCGCTCAAGGAACAGACATCATTGCACTAGACGAGCCTACGGCATTTCTCGACTATCAGAACAAATCGGAGATCGTTGAGAAACTGATGGAACTAGGGAAAACCCACGGAAAATTCATCGTTCTTTCTTCTCATGACATCGATCAGAGTATTGCATCGGGGGCCAATTTCTTGATTGTTGATTCAAAAGAAAAGAAACTTTCTCATTATCCTTCAGGGACTTCCAAAGAAGTAATTGTAGAAAAAGCATTTAACTAGTCTGTTACTTTTTTTAAATGCTACATTACAAGGTTATGAACCTTGTATACCTCCTCTTAATTTCAACAACTTTGAAATGCTCTACGAAGTTCACAATGGCAAGCAGTTATTGGAAAAATTACGCTTCGTTGTTAACATTCCAGATTTGATTCTTCTCGACATCAACATGCCAGAAATGAATGGGTTTGACACCTTAAAAGAACTACAGGAAAGAAATCCTGATATTAAAGTTATCGGATTGTCTATGAACGATGAGGAGGAGTCGTATATGAAATTCATTAGACTGGGGGGCAATGGATTTGTATCTAAGGTTGCGTCAAAAGACACCCTGCACGCAGCTATGAACTCTGTTATCGAAAAGGGATATTACTACACCGAAGAGATGACCAATTCTTTATTTCGAGAAATGAAGGCGCCAAAGAAATCAAACATCGTGCTTATCTCAGACCGAGAGAAAGAACTTTTAAAGTGGATTGGAAGCGATCTCACTTATCAGGAAATTGCTGAAAAAATGTTTCTAAGTCCAAAAACGATTGATGGATATCGCAACTCATTATTTCAAAAATTGGATTTAAAGTCTAGGACAAGCCTAGCAATCTATGCAGTAAAACATGGCTACTATAAAATCGAGTGAGTTCCTCATTGATTGCTCCAACTTCTAATTTTTCAATCCGGTTCTTCACGTTCCGGATTTTTTTTGTTCGTACATCATGCAACTATTACTAGAACTCTTGTGCGCACATGTATCATTTAGAAAGGAGAAAACCTCTCATTGATTTTGAAGAAAACGCCTCTATTTCAAGGCCTTTTGAAAACGGAACTTTGGACTGTGAACGAAACCGAAAGGTTCTTCATAAGAAACAAAGACGGAAGCCGAAAAGTCAAATTTAGAGTAGGCAATCAATAAATAGTAGAACACATGAGTTCAAAAGAATCAACAACAATTAACATTAACGTTTCTGGAGGAAATGAAAAACCAGGGGATATCTATGGATGTCCAAGACCTTGGCCTTGGCCCATTCCTTTTCCTTTTCCACCATATCCTTTCCCTTTCCCATTTCCATTCCCCGGAGGCGGACCATTACTAATGACGGAAGACTTTGGACGTAAGGCAGATCAATTGTCTCTTGAGGGAATCGTGATGGCTGCGAACCTAGATATTTCCAAAGGGTTTGAAAAGGAAGAAATGGACAAACACCTTCGCTCGAAAGTTTTGCCAAAACTGATTAAAGCTACTTCATTAGAAGAAGTAAATGAAGTTATGTCGAAAACATACAAAGCTTTCCCTGAGGTTAAGGAATTCATTCAGAAAGCAGCTAAGGAGCTTTCAAACGGTAACAATGATAAAGATGATAAGGAGTATGAAGCAGCTTGGATTTGGTGGCTCATTCGAATCATTCTGGCTTTGTTAATGATGTTAATCCCTTCCTGTGCTACGTAGTTAGTAGGTCAAAAGTGAAGTGTTTTCCATCCCGGAAAACACTTCACTATTACTTCAAAAGATTAAATCCTGTTAACAGATTTGAAGAACTATGTAAGCAACGAATGTCGAATATTTCCATGGTATTCGCAAAGACAAAATAGAGTCTAAAACCCTCGTAATCAAAACGTCATCCATAGGGTTCGGATCTATCCACTAAAACACTTACTTAAATAACAAACTATTATGAAAAATGTACTATTCGTATTAACAGCGGCATTCATTGCCATTTTATCGCTCAACTCTTGTGAAGAAACTGAAAACGTGAAGGCGTCCTCATTGCCAAACAAGAAAAGAAAGCATGGGTGATGAACATTAATGAAAAGAAACTCATTTAGGCCATCAAAAAAGAACGAAATTGAAATCGTTAATACATAGAGACATCCGAACCAGGAAGGAGAGTATTTAATACCATTAACTCTGGACACTCACCACTCTCCCCTATCCAAACTTCGATACTGAATTGCCTCTGCAACATGTTTCACTTGAATATCATCTGATCCATCCAAATCGGCAATTGTCCGAGCAACCTTCAAAATTTTATCATACGCCCTAGCGGACAATCCCAATTTATTCATGGCGTTCTTTATCAGATCACCACTCGCCTTATCCAATTGACAATACCTTCTTAAATGTCTGGATTCCATCTCCGCATTGGCTGCAACGCGTGCATTAAAATTTTCCATTGGAACGTCCTCCATGCACTGACTTTCGTCCTTTAGTGAATTCCGATCCAAAAAGCGCCTGCATTGCAAGTCTCTTGCCCTCATAACTCGCTCTCTAATCTGCTCACTTCCTTCTTGATCTGCTGTAGACGATAAATCTTCATAATCCACAGGTGTCACTTCAACGTGTAAGTCTATTCTATCGAGTAATGGCCCTGATACCTTGTTTAAATAGCGTTGAACAGTTCCATGACTACACGTACAATCACGGTCTGGGTGGTTGTAATAACCGCAAGGGCAGGGATTCATAGCAGCGACCAACATAAAGTTCGCCGGATAATCTACCGTGAATTTCGCTCTCGAAATGGTGACCGTTCTATCCTCCAACGGTTGACGCATAACTTCCAAAACGGTCCTTTTGTATTCGGGCAGTTCGTCTAGGAAAAGTACCCCGTTATGTGCCAAAGATATTTCACCGGGCTGAGGATAGGATCCACCTCCGACCAACGCAACATCTGAAATTGTATGATGCGGTTTGCGAAAGGGGCGCTCACGAATCAAGCCCTGCCCTGCTTTTACATTACCGACAACGGAATGAATTTTAGTAGTTTCTAGTGCGTCTGCAATAGATAATGGAGGTAAAATAGTGGGCATTCGCTTCGCCAACATCGACTTTCCAGAACCAGGCGGGCCTATTAATAATAGGTTATGCCCTCCCGCAGCGGCAATTTCAAAGGCACGTTTAATGGAAAACTGTCCTTTTACATCCTTAAAATCTAGCAAAGACTTAAATGGATTGAATTCTAACGGAAGTGGTTTTCGTTCAGGAATTAGGCTTCTTTCTGCATTCATGTGCGCAACAACATCATTTAGACTTTCTGCCGGCAATACCTGAAGCCCATCCACCAAACAAGCTTCTTGAGCATTCTCTTTCGGAAGTATCAGACTTCGAAATTTGTTTCGTTTCGCCTCAATTGCAATAGGTAGGATTCCTTTTAGCGGTCTGAGTTCACCGTCTAGAGACAACTCTCCTATAAACATGGTCTCCTCTAAACGGTCTGCGGAAACCTGCCCACTAGCGGCGAGAATTCCAATCGCGATAGGCAAATCGAAAAAAGACCCAACTTTCCGCATATCGGCAGGTGCGAGATTCACGGTTATCTCCTTCCCTGGGAATTTTAGGTTGTTATTAGTAAAGGAAGCCTTAATTCGCTGATGGCTCTCTTTTACAGCCGTGTCCGGCAATCCGACAAGAAAAAAGTTAATTCCAGGGACAATGTTGACTTCAACATCAATAGTGGCGGCATCAATACCTAATAAGGCAGCGCCATACGTTTTCGCTATCATTTTCAAAAGGTTAGGTTGGTTAAATACGATGCCTAATTAAATTCCAATGGAAAAACTGGACACCTTATATAGAAGATACGAAAAAAAATGAGCCTACTAATCGATATGGTTTTTTATCACTTTGCGTGAATTTTAACAACTCAATTTCACACAAGTGTTACATCCTATTTTTCTATTAGTTTTTTTTAAGAAATTATGAGTACATATACGTAATCTTTTACGCACATATACTCTTGCGAGAATCAATATCGTGCCCTAGTGTGTGACGTCAGCAAAAAGTGAACTAGAACGAGCTTAAACTTAAGATAGAGGTTTAATATTTATTTTAACCTTTAAATCGACCAGAGATGGCAAAAAA
>JADFAL010000054.1 GCA_015665275.1 Flavobacteriales bacterium
GCTTTATCGAAGGAGCAAAAAAAAAGACCGATCGTAAAGATGCGGCCTTTCTCATTTTTAGATCAAATCAATTATTCAACAACAAGTTGCTTTGTCAATAGTTTTCCGTTCACCATCAATTGAACAACGTATACTCCCGACTCTAGTGAAGATGTTGCGATTGGTAACTTCGTTCCTGGAGTAACCATTCCGTAATCTCTTGCATCTACAATCTTTCCAGCCATATCTGTCAGTGTCAATGAAATATCAGCATTTTGAGACAAATCTGCTTCGATTACCGTTACCGTTGAAGACGGGTTCGGGTACATGCGGAATGTTTGATTGTTGGCAACCTCATCAAGATTAGATAATCCATCGATTACTGATTTTCCAGCATTGTCAATCTGACCATTTGGATCGATCAACAATCCGATGATGTGCATTTGAGAAACGTTCCATTCCTGTGGAATTGTAAAGTTGAACGTTACTGAGTGCTGCTCACCTGCATTTACTGTTGCTGGAAAACTAGCTGGATCTCCGTCGAAATCTGGAGCAATGTCACGCGCTACATGATCGTATACCATTTGCGAAGCTGGAACTGGATTTGGAAGTAATTCATATCCTCCCATAACTCCATTTGATCCTCCTGCATATGCATTCGCTTGATCATAATCTGAAGTAGTTCCTGTCACTCCATCTTCTGTTAAAACACAAGCCAGACGGTAGTTGCTGTTCGCTGCTGATGCAAAGTCCGCTTCTACTGTTACACTCAATTCTCTAGTCGCTGAATTCCACGTTGAAGAGTTATTGATTGTAGCCACAGGCGCTGTTTGTAAGCGTGTGTAGAAATCCGTAGACATTGCCGATGGATCTACATCTGCCCCACGATCAACTAATGAACTTGGGTATCCACCAATTAGTGGCCCGATTGCTGCATCATAATCAGTTACTACCATCGGATCGTTGTTATGAACCGCAATTCCAGCCCAGTAATCTCCGAAGTCTTGCTCATAACGATCCATAAATACAGTTCCTCTTGTACACCACGGACACCAAGTTCCTGTTGCTTCCTCTCCAACTACCACTTTTCCAGGAGCAGGGATTATTGGAGTCACAATTGCACATGCATCATTATCTGTTGCGTCGCCGTCAGTCCCTCCATTAATATTGGAAATTGTTGCCGATGTTGATTCCTCTATACTACCAGTTGTGATAGAACTTGTGAAGTCAACTACCATGGATTGACCAGAAGTTAAGTTAACACCTGTGATGTTTTCAGTAATTGTAGAACCGAAAGCCTGTACCTCAACATCAAATGATGTAATTGGGTCCGTTCCTGTATTTGCTACAGTTACAGAAGGGTTTTCGTCTTTACCAGCAATAATTCCTCCGAAAGAGTATCCAGTAATTGTGGCATTCAATTGTGCCGGAGTGTATGCCGTATGATCAAATGAAATATCATCTACATAGTAAGAACTTCCATTAATAGGGAATAAGTCGAGGGTTGCGATCTCATTTACTGAGTTTGCCCAAACCCCAAAACAAACACCGTCACGTGAAGCCTGCCAACGTCCTGTTGAAAGGTTTGCTTCAATGCGCAATGTAAACCACGTGTCGGGAGTGTACGTTCCCAAAGCCAAATCCGCTGTTGCACCATCGTCAAGGGAAATAATTCCATCAGCCATGTTACAGTTCATTGCCCAAGTTGTTCCTGGTACTGTCTCTCCTTGAAAGTTGAAATATCCATTATTTCCAGCATCAACGTAGAAATCAGATTCGAAAACAAATACTCCAGAAGTGTATTGCTGACCGAAATCCAAAAGAACATCTTGAGGTCCTCCGTTTGCTCCTGTCGAAGAGAAATAAATGGAATTGGAACCACTACTCGCCTGAGCGCTGGTTACCTGAGCATCTTCTGCTCCTCCTTCCGTTCCACTCCAAGTGGTCCATTCTGTTGATGGGGGTCCGATATAATCGCCTACGTTATATCCTTCAAAATCGTCTGAAAATATTTGTGCATTTACAGACGATGCTACTATCAGTGAAGATAGCAAGATCGTTGCCTTTTTCATAAGTATGTGTTTCGTTTACAGTTGGCTGCAAGATACGAAACTATATACCAAGAGAAATACAGTATTAAAACGATTCAGGGGGGATTCTTTAAATCCTATTCGATGTAACAGAAGTCATGATTCATCTCGATTTTTTGCATCGCTGTAATTGTTATGGATCTTAGCTTTATCCGAATTGTACCAGAGAAAGTCTTAAATGTACATTTTACTCGTTTTAGAAATACTCTACATTGCACTTCAAAACGAACCTATGAAATTACTTTTCATTTTTGTACTAGTATCATCTCCATTATGCCTGCGTGCGCAATGGGACCTTCAAAATGCACATTCCGATCAGGAAACGCGCATACATATCGTTAATCAGGACACAGTCATAGCGACAACTAGTGATGGCGGTGCACGTATCCATAGAAGTTTTGATAGAGGAGCTACTTGGCAGTATACTCAAACCATATTTGAGTACTCTTGGTTTAATGATATTCACTTTCCATCGAGTAATGTTGGATACGTCACAGGAGGTACAGCATTTGGTAATTATAGCAGTATACTCACAAAAACTACCGATGCTGGAGTAACTTGGGACTTGCTTACCTCCAATGTTTTTGGGACCAACTTGAATCATGTACATTTCATAAATGACACGGTTGGATTCATCTCAGGTGATGCAGGATTATTACTTAAAACAAGTGATGGAGGTATGACTATTTTACCGCAGCCAGCATTTCCCTATAACAATTATCAATGTGGCGATATCGAGTTTACGTCAGATCAAACGGGATTTATAGCATTAATTGAAGCAAGCGGTTCCGCCGAACAAGTCTATCGAATTCTAAAAACAACGGACCAAGGAGCTACTTGGAACGAGGTATATGAGGATACTGCATACAATGTGACCGGACTCAATCATCGATCTATTTCTGACATTCAGTTTATTAACGAAAACACTGGCTTTGCGGTAGGAGGAAGTGGCCTGTTTTTACAAACCCACGATGGAGGCAATTCATGGGACGCAGACCTCCTGTCTCCTTACACGACCTTGAATACTGCTCACTTTGTAAATGAAACTACAGGTTACACAGATATCGCTGGAGTCATTCATAAAACTTCAGACGGTGGGAACACATGGAACGCACAACAAATGCTACCTACTTCAATTGTTTTTGATATTGAAATGATCGACGAAAACATTGGTTATGCAGCATGTGATTGGGGCATCTACAAAACTGAAAACGGCGGAGATGTTGTTGGTATTGATGACCTAAATAACTCAATCGAATTATGGCCTAATCCAGCTAGAAATGAACTTAACATTCATTCGGATGAAATCATTGAGACGATTACTATTTACGATGCTTCCGCAAGAATTGTAAAGACATGCTCTTTTCAGCAAGAAGCGTTGGATATTTCGGATTTAGAGAGAGGCACGTACACGATAGTTCTATCCTCTTCAGAAGAAAATCATATTACAACGTTCGTAAAAATGTAGTTAATTCAATACCAATGCTCCACTATTTGATGTAGCGGAAGTCCTGCCCGTTTTCGATTTTTTGCAATGCCTGGTACATTAATCGAATGGCATTTTCCACGTCTTCTTTACGGCACATTTCTACAGTTGTGTGCATGTAACGCAATGGCAATGAAATCAATGCACTTGGCACTCCTTCGTTTGAATAAGCAAAGGCATCTGTATCGGTTCCTGTGGTTCTGGATGCTGCCGCGCGTTGGAATGGAATTTTATTTGCTTCTGCCGCCTCAATGATCAATTGAAGCAAATTGTTCTGAACAGCCGGCCCATAAGTTAAAACAGGGCCATCACCTGACTTCAAATCTCCCTGAACAATCTTGCTGATCATCGGCGTATTGGTATCATGACAAACATCCGTTACAATGGCCACATCTGGTTTGATTTTATGCGCTATCATCTGTGCTCCGCGTAATCCTACTTCTTCCTGAACGGCATTTACGATGTATAATCCAAACGGAAGTTTCACTTTGTTCTGAGAAAGCATTCGAACGACCTCAGCGATCATGAATCCTCCCATTCTGTTGTCCAAAGCACGTCCTAGGTAACGATTCTTATTCAGGATCATGAATTCGTCCTCAAAGGTTACTACGCATCCAACGTGCACACCCATTTTCTCCACCTCTTCTTTGGTGGAACATCCACAATCCAAACAAATATTTTTCATGCTTGGTGCCTCGTCTTTCTCATGGCGTGTATGAATTGCCGGCCAACCAAAAACTGCCTTTACCAGACCTTTTTTCGTATGAATGTTCACCCGTTTCGAAGGAGCAATCATATGATCGGAGCCTCCATTTCTGCGCAAGTAGATAAATCCATCCTTCGTGATGTAATGCACAAACCAAGAAATTTCATCGGCATGTGCTTCGATTACTACTTTGTACTCTGCTTCTGGATTGATAACTCCAACTACAGTCCCATAATTATCTGTGAAATACTCATCAATATAGGGCTTGATGTATTCCAACCACAATTTCTGACCTTCCAATTCAAATCCCGTAGGAGATGTGTTGTTCAGGTATTTTTCTAGAAATTTTTGAGACTTTGCGTTGATGATTTTCTTCATGACTTTGGATTTACATCACAAAAGAACACAGAAAATCAATCGGTAAATGAACGGGCAATAAAAGGTATCAACGCATCAATGTTACATTCCCTTTAATGATTTCTTCCAGCCCTCCAATACAAGTAACCTGAAGGTAGTAATCGTAAGTATCCGGGTCCATTGCTTTCCCTCTGAATGTTCCGTCCCAACCATTAGCGCGGTCAAACGATTCAAAAACCAGTTCTCCCCAACGATCGTAAATACGGAAGACCATTTTTTCTACCATGGCACCGCGTACATAAAGTATTTCATTTTGACCATCATCATTCGGAGAGAACGCATTCGGGATGTAGACAAATGGATTCTCACAAATAAAGCTGAATACGTCTACAAAGGCTGTATCTGTTCTTTGACAAATTCCATCAGTAGCGGTAACTGTAAATATTGTAGGTTGATCAATTACGGCTTGCGTAACCTGACTGTTGACATTTACAACTCCTTCTCCCGGGGTCCATTCATAACTTAATCCAGATGGCTCGGCCGATAATACTGTCGATCCTCCTGCTGGAATAATGTTAGGCGTTGCCGTTGCTATAACTGATCCCACTGGGATGTTTCCAACATATATTTGAATTGAATCCTCCACCACACATCCTGTATTGGAAGAAGCGGTGACATAAATACATTGTGTGATTGGCGGATCTACCGTAACTTGATTTGAAGTTGAGGGCGTCACAATAACTGAGTCTGGAGACCAAGCATACGTGAACGTAATAAGTGGGTTGCTGTTAGTGGCAGTAATTATCGTTGTCTCACCTGCACAAATGGAATCATTCGCTGACAAGGATATGGCCGAACTTATGTAGTCAACATACACACTGTCTATGAGAGAACAGCCCGCATTTGAGACTTCTATGTAGTAATATCCGGGCGTTGTCGGCTGATGCGTCCAAATGGAATCCGTTGTACCTCCGGCATTCAAAGTGTCGGTAAATTGATTGTTACTCGACCAGATATACAAATCCGCCGAACCGTTCGTATATGCTATGAAATCAATATCTGTTGGAACACACAATTCCTGATCCGGTATCGTTGTTAATTCAAGAGAATCTGTAACGGTAATAGTGATTTGAGCCGTATCAGTCAACAAACAGATGCTATCAGTTACATACAAGAAGACTTCATATACTCCTGCCGTATCAAAAGTCACCGTAGGTTCGAAGATCACAGAAGTGGTATCGCCATTACCAAAATCCCAGAGATACGCATCGGAATCGGTAGAGAAATTGGTGAAGTCGACGGTAAATGGTGCACAGCCAATATTATCGTTTACTGTAAACTCAGCATCTGGAATCAATTCAAAATCGAATTTAAAAATGAGGTTGTTACAGTTTCCACTTAAGTTTTGATCCGACCACGCTCCGGGTGAAGTAGTGAAGTCACTAAATCCTCCACAGCCTCCACAAACAGATTGATACACGACACCATTTTCATCGAAGCGAGACGTTCCTCCATCTACATGTTCTCCAGCTGAACCGCCACCAATATAGGTTCCATAAAGTGTGTCAGTAAAATCTCTTTCAATTACCAAAAGGTAGAAATCCACGTTGGTAGAGTTCGCTTGAAATGCGTCGTTGGTAATGGGCATTCCGGCCGCAGAACCTCCGGAAAACAAATCGCGTCCCCATCCAGAGATATAGATGTTTCCACAAATATCAACCAAAAAGGCTGCGGGTGAAATGTCGAGTGCATTATTTCCGCTACCAAATACCGTAGAGTTAATGGCAGTACTCAAGTTCTCATCCAATCGCATTACGAATTGGCTACTTCCTGGATTCACGTAGGGTGAATTAATTACGGGGAAACTACCATTTCTGGATTGCCCTAACAAATAGACTTGATTCAAGCGATCCACCTCTATAAAAAATACCTGATCGTAATTCGCGGTCCCCATATACGATGCTGCCAAAATACTACCGCCATTCGGCCCTGTTTTCGCTACAAATCCATCGGCATTTCCTCCATTGAAAGCTGTCTGCCATCCACTTCCCATTCCGGGTAGATTATTCGATGATGTACCTCCGGCAAAAATGACATTTCCAGAAGTATCGACCTTTACCGAGTAACAAGCATCATTTTCCGCACCTCCATAATAGCTCGACCACAAAAGGTTGTCCAAATTGGTGGTTAATTTGAATAGAACGCCATCTTGACCTCCCCCATTTGCTGTTTGAAAGGCATTCTGGGTCGGGAAGTCTGTTGAGCGCGTCATGGAAGCGACAATTACATTGAAATTCTCATCCAACATAATTTCCCCACGGAATTGATCTCCATAGTTCGTTACCAATGAATCCAGTAGAATTGGATTGGTAATATTGTAGTTTACACCATCGTTTGCAGTTCCCCCCACATACGTCGATCCCAGAAGATTCATACCATCCGCACTCAGCTTCGATACGAAAATATCCGTTCCGTTGCTGTAGTGATGCACACCATTTTGGGTGAAATTGGCATTTGGCGTACCTCCCGCGTATGAATTATCGTAGGCATTCTGTGTTGGAAAATCATTGCTCGATGTTGCTCCATACAGGTAAATATTATCGAGAGTATCGCAAATCAAACTATGCACAGATTCTGTTCCTTCCGTATCATTTCCTCCTCCAAGGAAACAAGTCCACAACATTTGAGTTCCATCTGCTGAGTATTTTGAAATAAACACATCTGTTACACCGTATGTCCCTAGCGGATCGTTTGCAGTGGGCATCACGTTCGTAATAGTCGTTGTGGTATTCCAAGAAGGTGCTGGTGTTGGATACGAATTACCAAAGACAATTCCCCCCGAATAAGCCGAGCCATCATAACCGTAGGTCGCTGTCATTCCGAAATTATCGGTAATGGAACCACTGTATGTAGAGAATACAAGTACAGGATCAATTACTAATATCGCATGTGGATTGTACTCTCCCAGTTCAAACGTGACTTGACCATCTACTAGTTTGAAAGCAGACGGAACCTCACGGATATTTCCATTTACTATCTGATAGACATAAGGCTTTTGCTCTACAATTTCACCTAGAATTGTCTGTACTTTCAAATTTCCTTTTCGGTCAATATAAACGTTTTGTTGACCGTTGTACATCATAACGATCTTGTTAGGATCAGCGCCAGGTTGCACATGAAACTCATATTTCAAATTCATGTGATCCTCGATCAATTTCATGTCAATGCCGTCGTACAAATTCTTCAGAGTTGCCTCCCCATACCCTCTTACTTCGGTGGCCCATTTGTCTTCATTATTTCCAATAAAATAGTTGTAGTAATTGGAAGTGGCGTGTTCTTTTTCTATTTCAGTAACATCATTGGCACCCCAAAATATGAGTTCCAATAACTCTTGTTGCACTTCTGTATCATCTTCACGAATTTTATTCGAAAGGTGATTGTCCTGCATGTTCGACAGGTCCAAAAAGTGAAAAAGAAAGCGTCCTTGCTCTACCCATAGATTACCTCCAGAAAGATTTGATTTGAATAGAACTTGATCGTTCCACTGACCTTTATTCTCGACAAAAGCGTGATGAATAGAATGATCGTGATGAATTTCCTGCCCAAAAACGGACAACGACCAGACAGCACTAAGAATCACAAGTAGTATACGCATGAAAGCCTTGATAATTGAACTAAGTTAACTATTTATAAACAAGACTCCAAAAGGCTCATAAAAGTTGGCTGAAACCCGTATTTTTGCGCTATTCAAAGTACTATGAAAAACAAAATCACTGAACTTTTCGGCATCGACTACCCCTTAATTCAAGCGGGGATGATTTGGTGTTCTGGATGGGAACTCGCGTCAGCAGTATCAAACGCAGGAGGATTGGGAATCATTGGGTCTGGATCTATGTACCCTAAGGTCCTAGAAGAACACGTACAGAAATGCAAGGCAGCAACGGACAAACCGTTTGCGGTAAACCTTCCCATGCTCTACCCAGATATCGACAAGCACATCGAAACCATTATCAAGTATGAAGTTCCCATCGTGTTTACCTCAGCAGGCAATCCGAAAACGTGGACGGAACATTTGAAATCGCATGGTATCACTGTCGTTCACGTTGTATCCAGCGTGAAATTCGCATTGAAAGCGCAAGCTGCAGGCGTAGACGCTGTGGTTGCCGAAGGATTTGAAGCAGGAGGCCATAACGGTCGCGATGAAACGACCACATTTTGTTTGATTCCGATGGTGAAAGAGCAATTGGAAATTCCACTGATTGCTGCAGGAGGTGTTGGTTCTGGAAGAGGAATGCTTGCCGCCATGAACCTTGGAGCAGACGCTGTTCAAATCGGGAGTCGTTTTGTGGCTTCTCATGAATCCAGTGCACACGATAATTTCAAAAATGTTGTGATGGATGCAAAGGAAGGAGATACCCTATTGACATTGAAAGAAGTGACTCCTGTTCGATTGGTGAAAAACGAATTCTATCAGCAACTTCAGGAAGCATATAAAAACGGTGCTTCTGTGGAAGAGTTGAAAGAAATATTAGGCCGTGGTCGTGCCAAGAAAGGAATGTTTGAAGGAGATTTGGTGGAAGGAGAACTGGAAATCGGTCAGATTTCAGGATTGATCCATGAGATTAAACCCGCCGCTGATATCGTTACTGAAATTCTGGAAGAATACCGTGCCGCTTTGAAAGAGCAATCATCTGATAAATACAATTTTTAATGATTCATTTCGATAGATTTACACTGGATAACGGACTGCGTGTTCTATTCCATCAAGACACCACAACCCCTCTAGCCGTTGTCAATGTTTTGTATGATGTTGGTGCCCGCGACGAATCCGAGGATCAAACAGGATTTGCGCATTTGTTTGAACATCTGATGTTTGGCGGATCGATTAACATTCCTGAATTTGATACGCCCTTGCAATTAGCAGGAGGTGAGAACAACGCGTTTACTTCAAACGACGTAACTAATTACTACGATGTACTTCCGGTAGAAAATATCGAAACGGCATTGTGGTTAGAAAGCGATCGCATGCTGTCCTTGGCGTTTACACCGAAAAGTCTGGAGGTACAACGACAGGTAGTCATTGAGGAATTCAAACAACGTTACTTGAACCAACCCTACGGAAATGTTTGGTTGGAATTGCGCCCTCTCGCTTATCAAAAGCATCCATACAAATGGGCGACCATTGGAAAAAAGATCGAGCACATTGAAGACGCCACGATGGATGATGTGAAGGCATTTTTTCAGAAGCATTACAATCCTCAAAATGCCGTTTTATGTATTGCCGGAAACTTGGAATTAGACGAGGTGAAAGCAATGACGGAGAAATGGTTCGGTGGAATTCCTTCCGGTGAGAAATACGTAAGAAATTTACCTGTTGAGCCAGAGCAAAGGGAATTCCGAGAGCAACTCATAGAAAGTGATGTACCTACAGATGCATTTTATTATGCTTTTAAAATGGTAGATCGAAAACACGATGATTTTTATACGGCAGATGCACTTTCGGATGCTCTTGGGCGCGATAAGTCTTCAAGGCTTTTTGTTTCTCTGAAAAAAGAACAGAAACTGGTATCTGAAATCAATGCCTACATCATGGGATCGCACGACGAAGGTTTGCTGGTAATAAGTGGTAAACTGAACGATGGAATATCCTTCGAAACTTTGGATGAAGCGTTGTGGAAAGAACTGGCATCCCTATGTTCCGAGCCAATGGAATCGACTGAATTGGAGAAAATTATGGTGAAAATCCGTACAGCGAAGGCATTCCAAGATCAAGGATTATTGAACCGCGCTATGGCGTTGGCCACAAATGAACTTCTGGGAGATGCAAACGATGTCAACCTAGAAAACGAAAAATACAAACTAATTACTCCGGAAGACATGCACCGTGTGGCAAACAACATCTTTCAGAAACAGCGCTGTTCTGTACTGCGCGTAAAATCGGCTCAGAAATAATGGACAGAACTCAAGCACCCCCACTTTCAGCAATTACCGAGATCGAATTTGTTGCTCCCTCTATTCTGGCGATCAACGAGCACGTGAACTTGTACCATATGTCTCACGTACTGAACGACACGGCTCGTTTCGACTTGTACTTTAATGCTGGTAAAATTCGCAATCAAAAATCGCTTTCATCCTTTGTTAATGGACTATTATTCTCGGGAACAAAAGATAAAACATCTGTTGAAATCAATGCAGCCATCAATCGACTAGGTGGATTCCTAGACAGTGGACTTTCGGCAGAAAACGCCGTAATTTCTATGTACTGTTTGAAGGAGCATTTACCGGAATTGTTCGAAATATTATTCGATGCGATTGTGAACGTTTCTTTCCGCGAAGACGAGTTGTCCGATTTTCTCTCTGACCGCAAGCAGAAATTACAAATCAGTCGAGAGAAAGTTTCTTATCTGGCGCAATCCAATTTTCAAAAAGAACTATTCGCTTCAGACGAGCGGTATGCAACTATTTTGGAAGACGAACACTTTGAATTGGTCGCCCGTGAGGACTTAAAAAAATTCCACGAGCAGTTCATTTTGAATGGCCTTGAACGCATTGTCGTTGTGGGTGATATTCCCGAGGATCAAATCCAAACGATTGCTACTAAAGCGAGAGAAATTGCCGTTACCGAGAAACTCGAATTTGCGAATTCGCTTGAGAATCGAGTGGGCAGCAAACATGTTGAGAAGGAAGGAGCGCTGCAATCTGCCATTCGGGTAGGAAGAACCTTGTTTAACAAAAACCATCCGGATTATCTGGATTTCCTTGTTTTGAACACTATTCTTGGAGATTATTTCGGTAGCCGGCTTATGTCAAACATTCGCGAAGACAAAGGATATACGTATGGAATTGGTTCCATGGTTGCTGAATTCAACGAAACCGGATATTTTCTCATTGCTACTGAGGTTGGAACAGACGTTCGTGAAGCAGCCTTGGGTGAGATCAGCAAAGAATTAGAGCAATTACAGAATGTAATTGTTTCTGAGGAGGAACTAGACTTGATTCGTAACTACATGCGCGGTCAATTATTGAAAAGTGCTGACGGCCCGTACGCTATGACTGATCTGTATCTTTCGGCAATTCTTCAAGGCAAGGATTTAGAGTTCTACAATGAAGCGCTGAAGGCAATTAATGAGATTTCACCACAACGAATACAGGAACTCGCTCAGAAATATTTAAAATGGGAGCAAATGACCATTGTTACCACGGGATAGCAACGAATTAAAGAAACCAATCGTCTTCATACTGTGTATGAATCTTTTACGTTATTGAATCAGGATGTTCCGATCGCTACTTTTTATATTTTTCATTTCACTCAGCACTCATAGCTGGGCCTCGCATATTTTGGGTGGTGATATCACTTGGACATGTGACGGAAATGGCGACTACGTTTTCCAATTGGTCTTCTATCGCGATTGTAACGGAGCCGATGTTAACACCGTAATGGTTGGACTTGACGTTTGGAATCATCCTACAGTTACCGATATTCAGATTGATTTTGTATCAAGAACAGACGTTTCTCCCATTTGTACGCAAGTTTCAGGCGGACCGAATCCACTCCTTTGTGGAATTGGAGCGTTTAGTGGAAATGGGGTTGGTGCCATCGAAAAAATCGTCTATCAAAGTGCTCCCATTACACTAACGGGTGTACCTCCAGCTTCAGGTTGGATTTTTACCTACGAAGATTTCTCGCGCAACAACGCACTCACGAATATTCAGAATCCATCTTCTTACGGAATCACATTGACCTCGAAAATGTTCGCTATTCCTGGAGGTGCAGGCACTTGTGTTGACAATTCACCTCAATTTCTTCAGGAACCACATTTTGTAAGTTGTGTTGGCGAACCCTATGAATACAACCCAAATCCTGTAGACCCCGATTTAGATTCGATATCGGTGTCCTTCGGGCATCCACTGAATCATATTATTGGCGCAGTTTATAATCCACCGTCGGACCCAATAGAACTTCCCTACGAAACCGGTTTCTCTCCCACCTCTCCTACTCCTGGAGTCGGGTTGAATCCTGGAAACACCCCAATGAATCTCGATGCGAACACTGGAAATATGACTTTCTTGTCGAACAACTCCGGTAATTTTGCTGTAAAACTGGTAACGCAATCCTTCCGACAAGGAGTACTCATCGCAGAAGTAGAGCGTGAAATCCAACTAATTGTTCAGAATTGCATTGGAACGAATAGCCCCCCAATTGTAAATGGACCTTTCGCGGGTGCGTTTGAAACTACGGTTACAGCTGGAGATTTGGTAACGTTTAGTTTGGCTGGCACGGATTTGGAATTCTTACAGGATGGAGCTCCGCAAAACAATATTCTAACAGCAACAGGATTGGAATTCGGACCCAACCCAACACTTCCAGTAGGTTGTGCCATCGCTCCTTGTGCTACACTCGACAATATGCCTCCAATTACGGCACCTCAAGGCGTCAGCACTAACTTTTCCTGGCAAACCGATTGTGCTCATTTATTGAACCCTTATGGTTTCGTGGCTGCAGAAGTTCCGTACATTTTCGTATTCAAAGTTCAGGACGATTACTGTCCCATTCCAGGGGTGAAATACGCGACGATTAAAATCAACGTGCAAAACCCAGACATCATTCAACCGCCGCAAATCGATTGTATTCAAACTGAACTCAATGGAGATGTTACAATCAACTGGAATCCGGTAACCGACATCAATGGTTCTTTCGATTCGTATGAAATCGTGTCAGAACAAAGCGGAACATTAGGGACGATATCAAATATCAACGCCAATAGCTTCACTACGGCACTGCCATCGGGGCAATCCGAAAATATTCAAGTAGCTGTCGGATCTGCCTGTTTTGGAGCGACCTTTACGTATTCGGATACCGTTGCAAATATTCATTTGGATTTGAACAATCCTGGAAATGGAACAGCCATTCTTCAATGGAACGACCCTATTCCGACACCGACGACGAATATGGGCGGATTCTATCATATTTATCAGGAATACCCTGCTGGAACGTGGACTTTACACGACAGCGTTCCTTATGGCACAACTGTTTACACGGACACCATTATTGTCTGTTCTGGATTTATCAATTATCAAATTGTACTTCCAAACACGCCTTGCGATTACACATCCAACATCGCCGGGGATTTGTTAGAAGACATGATTACTCCAGACATTCCGACAATAGCTCACGTTTCTATTGACACGCTAACGGGGTTGGTCACTATTGAATGGGATCAGAATGCTCAAATCGATACGTACGGGTATGTCATTTTTGGTTTAGATATCAATGGATTTGTAGTTCCAATAGATACCATTTGGGACCAAGCAATTACTACCTATCAACACAATGTTCCGATTGACGCAGGTCCATTGACATATACAGTTGCTGCATTCGATTCTTGTTTTACTTCTACAGTTCCTCCGACTTATCAATCATCGGCCAAAGCGTTGTTGAACACTTCAAGTTTCCTCACAACAGATTTGGATATTTGTGCGAATGCAGTCACCTTAACTTGGACCAATTATATCGGTTGGCCGGGCATTAGCCAATATCAAATATTTGTTCGCCAAGATGCCGGAAATTATACATTGGTTGGAAATACGACAGATACCACGTTTACAGTCTCTGTGCAGCAAGCATCGAACTATTGCTTTGTAGTGGAAGCCATTTCGACCGACGGCAATCGGTCGTTTTCGAATCCTTCGTGCTTCTTCGTTCCAATTCCAATAGCACCATCGTTTAACTATCTGCAAGTTGCCACAGTAAATGCAGAGCGCGTAGATTTAACCCATTACATTGAGTTTACCACCAACGTTTCGCAGATCTCCATTGAGCGCGAAGATTTTACTGGAACTTTCGTAGAAATTGCGCGACTCGCTGTTTCTGGTTCTACTATTAATTACACGGACTCAGACGTTGACGTGAATTTGTATAGTTACAAATATCGCGTGCAAGTTATAGACAGTTGCGGAAAGGCTGGAGCGTATTCCAACGAGGCAGAAACTATTCTTCTGGACGTACAGTTGGACGAATTGGAGAAGCTCGTGTATTTGACTTGGAGTCCATATCGAGAATTTGATGGGTCTATTTTGGGCTACACCGTATATCGCTCTATAGACGACGTTTTAACCGCTTCGCCTATTGCTACTGTTCCAAACGGACAATACTTCTATACTGATGACGTGACGAGCGTAACATCTACAGGACGGGTTTGCTATTATGTTGAAGCTATTGAAGCAACGAATCAATTCGGTTTTGCTGAGACGAGCGTATCCAATAGAGATTGTGCCTTGTTGGAACCACTGATTTACATTCCAAATGCGTTCTCTCCAAACGGCGATGAGTATAATGATGTCTTCATTCCGGTAGTTTCAGATTTCGATCCGGCTTATTATGAATTCATCGTTTACAATCGATTTGGCCGTGCCATCTTCCAAAGTAACGATCCTGCAGTGGGTTGGGACGGAACAATGAATACTACTGGAGAATCTGCAATGACTGGATTGTATCTTTATTCATTGAGTCTTAGAGATGGAAACGGTATTGAAATTCTCAAACGCGGTCACGTAAGTTTGTTGCGGTAGTTGATTGCGGGCAGTAATGAAATGCGTTTAGAAGATCAGAATAATAATTTGCAAGTACTAGAAAAAACTATATTCCTATCTAACCATTAGTTATAAAGATATATGGTTTTGAATCTGTCTCACATTCATTTTTTCAATCCCCAATCTTCCCAACCGAACGGATCACAAGCTTAACTCCCAATTGACAAACCAAATTATCTCAGTCTCAAATTACGAATACGCGAATTTGGGTATTTTTACCTCGTGAATCGAATCCTTGTTATTCAAACTGCCTTTCTGGGAGATGTCATTCTGGCAACGCCTGTTGTATCAGAACTGCACCGATTGTTTCCTGACGCGTCCATTGATGTTTTGGTCAAAAAAGGAAATGAATCTTTGTTGGCGAACAATCCGAAAATCCGAAATGTGATTGCGTTTGATAAAACGACCGGGAAGTGTAAATCCATCTTTCGATTCATCAAACAATTCAGAAAAGAGCAATACGATCTGACGGTAAACATGCATCGCTTTGGCTCTTCCGGAATCATTGCCGGGTTCTCAGGCGCGAAGCAACGTATTGGTTTTGATAAGAATCCATTTGCGTGGCGCTACACGAAGAAATATGCGCACAAGATTGGGAACGGAACACACGAGGTTGAAAGAAATCTTTCATTGATTCAAGACTTAGGCGCTAAGAGTATTGTGCGCCCAGAGCTCTTCCCATCTAAGGAGGACTTTGACAAAGTAACTACGTTTCAATCCGAGGATTACATCTGTATTGCTCCAGCATCTGTTTGGTTTACAAAGGCACTTCCGGAAAGCAAATGGATCGAACTTCTAAAAAAGAATCTCCAAAAGAAGATTTATATTCTCGGTGGGCCAGACGACAGCGCACTTGCCAATCGAATTCTTGCCGAGGTCCCCGAAGCAAAGGCCGAAAATCTATGTGGAAAGTTATCCTTATTGCAATCTGCAGCATTGATGAAAGGCGCTGAAAGAAACTATGTTAATGATTCAGGCCCATTACATCTCGCCTCTTCCATGAATGCAAAAGTAACAGCCTTCTTCTGTTCGACAGTACCAGAATTTGGATTCGGTCCAATGTCAGAAGATTCAGAAATCAAGCAAGTAGAAGGATTGGATTGCCGCCCCTGTGGATTGCACGGTCACTCAGCTTGTCCCAAAGGGCACTTCAAGTGTGGCTTGGATATTCAAATTTGATTTTTCCGACATCTTCAAAGTTTTTGTTTGCGTGCTTCTCGTTTTTGCTTTCTCTTTGCCTTCTTTTCTGGCAAGATGTAAACATCTCCCATCAGCATCAATCCGTCCTCCAATTCTATTTGATACCGTTTCTTGTGGTGCCAATCCCTATTCCAATTAAGAACTTTGTTTTCGAAATCTAAAGAACTGATCTCAAGAATCATCGCTAGGTCTAACTGATCTGTAGTCAACTTAAGCAATCCTATACCGTCCGAATCTGTTAGTGCACCAGCATAGAATTCTCCGAATTTTCCTTTTACAATAACCTTCGCGAAAGGAATAGGTTCGTGCGAATCTTTCGATACTATTTCAAATTCAATCTCTATGTATTCGTCATTGTCTTCAACTTTCGTGGTGTCTTCTCCTAGCATGCTGATCAATGAAATTTCTGGCGTTTCATAAACTGGAACACCAGAATAAGCTGGGTAAGCGCTTAGTAAGACCGTCATTCCTAAAACAACAGCCAGAAGGTCAGGAACTCTTCTATTCCGATCCATAGTAATTGAACGATTTAATTGGTCCTTTCGAAATTGACCGCAAATCTTTGTATCAGCGCTGGATAACACGTATAGAATTTGAGTATCTGTCATTCGAGAAAAATCCTTCACAACTTGACTGCAGGTACGACAGTATTTACCACCAGGGCTTTTATCCATCAATGTCCAGTTCTCAGAACAGGGATTGGGGATTTGAAGTTGCTTTGCTTTCATATTATACTGATGCTAAAATAGATACGAATTCATAATTGAGTACATTCAATTCTCAAATCCGTTCAGCAACTTCGAATGCAGAATCGTGATTGTATCTTTAGACCTACGATCTCAAGGTTAGCTCCATGATGTAATCCTCCATCAGATAATCCTTTCCAATATCGATATCTTCCTCACCTGTAATTTTGAATCCGCAATGCTCGTAGAACTGTACCGCTTTATTGAAACGATTGACATTAAGATGAACTGTATGAAGATCTAAATCGAACGCTATGTCAATCGCTTGATTTAATAATACTCGTCCTAATCCTTTCCCTTTTTGATCCGGAAGCACATACAGTTTGTGAATACGCAGATAATCAGCATCGGGGTAATTGGGCTCTACTCCAAGAAATCCTTTGGCAATTCCATTTTCCTTTACGAGATAATACAAATGACCGGTTTGAACTTGTTCTTCCAACGTATTTACATCGTACATCCAGTCCAGCATGTAAGCGATTTGATCCTTAGAGAGAATGTCTTTAAATGCACTTGGCCAGATGTCGTGTGCCAAATGATTTACTAGAAAGATATCTTCTTTACCAAGTTGCACCGTTTCTATCATCGAAATTCTATTTCTTGCGAAATTAGGAAATCGATTACGTTAATAATCGCGCCATTATCTAAGGATATGCACAAAGCCATGTGCAGTGTACTTCGCTTTCTCTATGCTACTGTACTCATACTTAGTACTAGATGGCGTGGCTGTATAAGTGTATACTCCTTCTGTAAGCGGAACACCTTTCAGATTTGTTCCGTCCCAATCGTTCTCATAATTTTCATTTTCGTACACAAGATTCCCCCAACGATTAAATATCATTACACGTACACTGTCATAATCCTCCATGTTTTTGATAATGAAGGTGTCATTGACCTCATCGCCGTTTGCTGTGATTACGTTAGGCGCAACAATAGGACATTGATGGTACACTTTAATCTCTCCATTCGCTTGTCCACCACAGGCATCGAAAACTGTGAAGTAGGTCAAATTTAAATTCGGTTGAAGATTAGAACTTGGTACTTGAATCGATTCGCCGGTTGTGTTCCACGGATCCCAGCCAATAGCGTATGGAGGGACTCCATTTGTAACATCTACAGAGAGCAGGGCAAACGCATCGGTTTCATCGCAAACATTCACACTATCGATATAACTCAATTCCATGGGGATATAATCTTGAATAGTGATAAACGTGGTTACAGTGTCAAATGTATTTTCACAAGGGATCTCAATTATAGCGCTTAGCTCTACGGTTTCTCCTCCCTCTATTAAATTGTCCAAATAACCAGTAATCGAAATGGTATCTGTACCAACATTCGGAGGTAGCGTAATTAGCGTAGGCAAGGCATCATAATCTACATTTGGAGTTGCTGTTCCACCAATTAAAAGCTGAACATCAAGTGCATCTGTCGAGTCTTCTCTGAAAATCACAAATCCAGCCAACCCACAATCTTCAATAATTGTTTGATCTCCAATGATATCTATCATTACAGGCACCTCTTCTTCACAAAGCAAGACATTGTAACCAAACGTTCTGGATTTTGTATTGATCAGCACTCCATTTCTCCATTCTTCCACACAAATTGCCATTACATAGGTTCCGACTTGGTTCGGTGTAATAGTTAACAAACCGGTCACTGGATCAATACTTGCAGAACCTCCGGGACCGAAAGGCTGCCCTAAAGAAAAACCAATATCCCAAGGAATGTCTGCGTAGGGTTCTGGAAAATCAGGACTTGGTTCCGCTCCGAGTGGGTTCCCTACATCAATAGTCAACGGCGTACAAATGGAATAGGCCAATGAATCACCATCTTCGTCTGAAGCCGAATGATCGTACACAAGGGTATTATTTGAACACAATACGATGGGCGGATAATCCGAATACCTCGCACAATTATTATGCTGACTGACCAGATTCGTTCCCGGAACGCGGGTAGTAATTGTGATGCCCCAGTTACCAGGGTTTTGAATATTTAGAATAGCATTCGACCAACAGCATCTTTGATACGTAATGTAATAACCATCTGCAGTCAAAGGCATGGTAATAGTATCTACGTAAAGGGCCCCTTCAATACAAACATCATCGGGTGGTGTTACGCAAGGATCGTCATACACTAGAGGTAACGTATCTGGTAATGGAGCAGTAATAAAGTATTCTCCGTATAAAGTTCCGTTCGCCAAATAAACGGTATAATGCAGTGGGTCGTCATAACCTGCAGTTCCCGGAGAACAATCTCTGTACACTTCAAATGTAACTCGGTACTGGTCATTACCTAGAGAATCATAATAAACTTCTCCTCCAACAATATGGGTAGCATGTGCGGAACCCAAAAACAATAAAAAACTAATTACTAAAAATCCTTTCATCTCAATCTCTTCATTTATATACAGACGAAGTTAATACGTAAAAGGTTCAACGGAGAATAAAAAAGGCTACCCATCTCTGGGTAGCCTCATCTCTATTCTATGGATCAATTATCTTCCTCCACGGCCTCCTCCTCTCGAAGGGGTGCTACGCGGTGTTGATCGTGTTGGCGTACTTCGGGTGGGCGTCGATCGCGTTGGTGTTGAGCGAGGGGTACTGCGTGTTGGCGTAGTCCTCGTTGGAGTCGACCTGGTCGGTGTACTGCGTTTAGGTGTACTTGTAGGTTCCGATCTTGTAGGCGACGACCAAGTTGATCGTGTGCGTGTTGGCGTTGTTGATCTCGTTGGTTCTTCTTCCTCTTCCGTTGTAGAAGATGATCCCCAAGAGAATACACGTGTGCGTTTTGGTTCTTCCGTTTCAACGTCTTTTACTGGCGCTGTCTCTTCCGTTGTAACCGTTCCTCCTGGTGTACGAGGCACTGGAGTTCTTGGTGTGTCAATTCCGTCTGCAGGACGCACTGTTCCTGGCTTAACGTCACCCGGCGTATTCCCGGCTCCTCCCGGTACACGTGGCGACCCTACCGTTCCAATTGGAACAATCGGTGGCTCTGGATTATCGTTTACAACAGGAGTTCGAATTGGTGTCACAGTCTCTGGTGTTACAACAGGCTGACGAATTGGAGGCTCCGGACACGGTGTGATATTCAAATACGCATTGTCGTAAATACATCCATTCAAATCTGCTCCTCTAATTCCTGCATCATTACAACGACGTGTTGCTCTGTCGCGACGCACTGGGTCCAAATCGTTCACTGTACGTATTGCACGTGGATACGAGCGATCTGTAAAGAAGAACGTTGATTGTCCAAATCCGTAATCAAACAATGAAGTTGCTTGTGTAACTCGGTGCTGATCGGCCATATTGCGAATTGCGAAAGCAGATCGATCGCGCTCCCAGTTTTGATTGTTGCTTGCAAAGATTCCTCCTGGAGTGCTCCATGCATTGTTATCGAAGTCATTGCGTCCATTTCCGTCAGCGTTCCCAAGAACACCTGATAAATTCCCTGCCCCACAAGGCACAATATTCACTGAAACGTTGTAGAATGATGTTCCTGAAGTTCTTCCGTCACGAGCCGTAACCGATTCTCCTGTTGGCCAGTCGAACATGTATGCACCTCCCGAGCGACGAATGATCCCTCCATTTGGTAAGAAATATTGTCCTCCGGTAACATCCACAGGCTGACCATTTACGCGAAGCGGCATAGTCGTATTCATGTCAGGAAAATCTTCTGCGTATAAACAAACGCGATCTCCGTTCATATTCATAGCTACCGCAGTGTTTACAGAAAAATCATCTTGTACAGGACGTTGACGTGTTTGTACTTCGAAACGATTGTCATCTGCTTTTGTAAGAACGAACTCTCCAACTGCTTGAAAAGAAACGCGTTCTCCATCGTAGGTAACTAAGTGTGGATCTCCGTAAGATCTTGCACGGCTCACAGGTCGTCTGTTAATAGAAGTTGCTTCTAACTCTGAACACCCTGATGATTGCACCATATTGTTGAACTGTGTCCAGAACTGATCGTCTCTTCCGGTTCCTCGGTTGTCTTCTGCAACTTCGAGTAATTCGCTTCTTGTTTCCGCAGGCACAAGTGACATCACATCCATTGGAGTAGCGTTCTCCGGAAATGTTCTCACTGGTACTGCAGATTGATCAATAACAGCTGGCATTGCTTCTGCCAACCATGCTCCGCGAATTGGGTCCCAATCCTGCAATGTTGTTTTAACTTTTTGATAGTCTCCCTCGAATCCTTCACTGCGCTGAGCGTGAATTGTTGTGGTTGCGAGAAAGAGCGCTGATGTGAAAAGTAATATCTGTCTCATAATAATTCATTTAAGTCCGCGTAGGGAAATGCAAAACGCGTGCCAAATCTTAATTTATTGTTAAACACTCTCGGAAACACAATAAATTCAATCCTTTCACTATGCGTTCATAGAATCTCATTCCGGTAGTTAAGCTCTACAGCTGCTTCCATCAACGATTCTAATTAATAACAATTTTCTTGGTGCCGTTTATATCTCCGCTAATCGTAATCCAATAAATACCAGCCTGTTGTCCTTCAAGATTTAACTCTATCTCGGCGCCTTTTACGTTGGTCAATTCATGAACCAATCGACCATCGAGGGAGAATACAGAAAGCATAGCATCAGAAACGACACCGTCGAAGTCAATCGTAAACACCCCATCAGATGGATTTGGGTACACATTAAAATCATCCTCTGTCAAGTCTGCCAACCCTAAGAAACAACTTGGAATCGTATCAATATACGTATTGAATACTGTGTTGGTAAAGATTGGGGCATTGAAATCAAAGTAAATGGCAACATTGTTTTCTACAATTGTATTATCTGAAAGTCCCGGCAATGGGTCAATTTCAAAAATAAAATACCCATGACTCTCAGGTTCATTAGAGGTACTATCCGGAAGGTTAATGTTATCGAATCGGAAATCGACCACATTGTTCGGAAATACTTCAACGTACATGGGATCGCTCTCGGCTATAACGCGAATTGAACTCGCATCCAGATTCGGATCAATGGTATCACGCACTCGAATATCAAAAGCCTGATACGTTCCTGTATTTTGGAAGTGCACTGTATACGTCAAGGTCTCATCCTTTTGAGTATAGTGTTCCTCGCATTCCCCGGCTGGATATACCTCTTTGTAATTTGGATCATAGGCAGCAACAATTACTTCACAGTATTCTTTGATATTATTCAATGGATTTATATCCGTCGAATCCGGAAGTATTGACACATTGTAACAGGTCGTTGCTCCAAGTAGTGCATTTTGACTTATCGTTCCCGAAATAAAAATATCCATATGCGGATCGGAATACGTTGCACTTGCAAAATCCCAAAATAACGTATCGCCATTTACTTGAGTTGGTGGAATACTTGTTGAATAGGATGGATCCATCGCATCTGAGAGGACGAACGATACCTCTCCGCTTTGTGGAGTACAACCAGCATTACTTGCATCAATCCAAATATCAAAAGGCTGACCGGCAATAAAGGTTGTATTGATGGCATTGATTTGTAAATCATATCCTGTATACGTTGAAGGCTCATTCACTAAGTAGGACGATTGCAGTGTACAACCGAGAGCATCTGTTACTTCAACTTGGTAAATCCCCCCTGAAGTCACAAGTGCATTCGAACTATCCGAAGGAGGTGTGTTGTTCCATTGATATGTATAAGGAGGTGTACCCAAATGCGTTGTTGTAGCAATAAAACCGGGGCCCGAACAGGAAACATCTACAACACTATCGGGCAGGTTAAATGTATTTCCACACGGACCTTGTTGGTACTTCATTAGGTAATCATCGGTATAATTAAATCCTGTTGTAAGAATAACATCATTCGGACTGGGGTCAATATCCGTGCTTTCGTAGAAGTTTCGGTACAGGTACACATTAAAATTATCATCCAGTGCAAAAAAGTCTTGAGAACCGAGATTGTCTGTGTATCCGCCAACACTAAATTCCCACACAAAATTTCCGGCGGAATCCAGTTTTAAGACAAAATTGTCGATATACTGCGTATTGTCGTATGATGTATCCAAATACTGTACGAAAGGATCGGGATCAAAATCCACTATTCCCAAGTACTCACCTCCTATGAAAACATTGTCCAAAGGATCTAGTTTGATTCCTTTCGTACGACCAAAGCCTACAGCGATCGATTCAATAGTTCGTTGCCAGATTAGGTTCCCCGCGCTATCGAGACGATGTAATATGAGATCGCCACCATTAAGCGACATGCCTTCTAAACGCGTAGTGAAAATATCCCCACTATCATTTGAAGTAATATCCATAACATGATTCCAAATCCCTTCGCTTGTCGTTTGTTTCCAAAGATGATTTCCCATTGGATCTAATTTGTGAAGGAAAGAAGAAGTGGAATCACCGATATCAACAACGTGCCAATCTGTTCCGGGGCCAAAATCAAAATCCATGGAATCTTTCACCAGCCCACCAATCAAAACGTTCTCGTTCACATCGGTGTAAACATCAAACACCCACCCTTTATCGTAAGCGCGATGCCACTGATATGCGCCTGTTACATCATACTTCACAACAAAACCAGTTTGTTGATTCGGCGCATTAAATATTGTCGGCGTACCGTTCGTATTCAAGTCATATTCTCCGTGCGCGAAACCACCTATATATATATTTTGGTTATCATCGATGTGCATGCTATTGAAGCGAATTTGATCACCAGGAACATAATTCTGAGGAGTGATCAATGCATCTACATCCACAAAGTTTCCAGCTGAGTCTAGCTGTAACAAAAAGTAAGTGCTTTCTGTATATGTTTGGTTATAAACTCCCGGGCCTGGATCCAAGTCCATAGTAACTCCTGCACCCAGTCCACCGAATATAAATATGTCGCCAGCATCGTTCAATTCTGTTTGATAGATGGTCCATGGTGCTCCGTCATAATGAACTTCCCAGTTAAGGTTTCCGGAAGTGTCGTATTCAGCAAAATAATGTACTGGTGAACCAAACGCTCCTATCTCATTCACAGCAGGTCCGAAATCAATGTCAATAACTCCACTACGTGCTCCGCTAATTAACAAATTGTTCTGAGGCGTATGTAAAATCTCATAGACCGTTCCAGAAATATTAGGCGTCCCAGAATTCATTCCCCACACCAAATCAGGCTTTGGAGGCACTTGTCCAAATGCACCTGTTGTAATAAGAATAGATATAAATAGTACTAGTACTTTCATCTTCGGCCTCAACTTTAGAGTATCCCAATTTACAGTTTTTTCAATGAACAAAAAAGCCCTGACATTTCTCAATATCAGGGCTTTTATATATCTCGTTGGGATTATCCTCCGAAGTCGTCGAAACGAACATTCTCTGGTGGTACACCCCATTCGTCACACATGTTCAGAACAGCTTGGTTCATCAAAGGAGGTCCACAGAAGTAGAATTCAATATCCTCTGGTGCCTCATGCTTCTCCAAGTACTCATCGATTACAGCTTGGTGAACAAATCCTAAGAATCCGTCTCCTGCTTCATCGTCCATATCTTTCTTAACTACCCAATTATCTTCTTCCAATGGTTCTGATAATACCATGTAGAATTTGAAGTTCGGGAAGTCTTTTTCCAAATCACGGAAGTAGTGAATGTAGAACAACTCTTCACGAGAACGTCCACCATACCAGTACGTCACTTTACGATCTGTTTTCAATGTCTTGAACAGTTCGTATAAATGTGAACGCATTGGCGCCATTCCTGCTCCACCACCGATATAAAGCATCTCTGCATCAGACTCGTTGATAAAGAACTCACCGTAAGGTCCTGAAATAATAGCGTCGTCACCTTCTTTCAAATTAAAGATGTACGATGATGCTACTCCTGGATTTACATTCATCCAAGCATTTCGGTTACGATCCCATGGTGGTGTCGCAACTCGAACATTCAGCATAATGCGACGTCCTTCAGCTGGGTAAGAAGCCATTGAATAGGCACGAACAACATCCTCGTCATTCTTCATTACCAAATCCCAAAGACCGAATTTATCCCACGCTGACTGAAATTTGTTCGGCTCACCTGGGTGATCTTGTGGATGTGCTGAAATATCCATGTCTTTGTAGTTCACTACGGTATTAGGGATTTTAATCTGGATGTATCCTCCAGCTTTGTAATCCATATCCTCTGGAATTTCAACGATAAACTCTTTAATGAAGGTTGCTACGTTGTAGTTCGAAACTACTTTCGCTGTCCATTCTTTGATACCAAGAACTTCTTCCTCCACGTGAATCTTCATGTCCTCTTTTACCTTTACCTGGCATCCAAGGCGCATTCCTTTTGCGATTTCTTTACGAGAGAAGTGAGGTTCTTCTGTCGGAAGAATGTTTCCTCCTCCTTCATGTACTTCACAAAGACACTGTACACAAGTACCTCCACCTCCACATGCCGAAGGCAAGAAGATTCCGTTGCTTCCAAGTGTACTTAGCAGTGTTCCTCCACCATCAACTTCGATAACTTTCTCACCATCGTTGATGTCAATTTTAATCTTTCCAGCCGGAGATAGTTTTGCTTTTACGAATAGCAACATTGATACAAGTACCAAAATAACTACCAAGAAGGCTATGATCGTAATTCCAATTGTCATTATATCCATGATATCTTCTTTTTATTCTCCGTTGTTATTTACAGCTCCTACTTCAGGGTTGGCATTTTGATCTACCAACTCTGTTTGCGGTTCGCCTGCGTCTTCTTTCTCTGTTCCTTCGCTCGTATATTTGATTCCCATGAAACTCATGAACGCGATTCCCATCAATCCTGTGATGATAAATGTGATTCCCAATCCACGCAGCGGTCCCGGAACATTCGAGTAACGAATCTTCTCACGAATTGCTGCAATGGCAACAATCGCAATGAACCAACCAATTCCAGACCCTAACGAGAATGCTGTTGCGTCAAGGATTGTTGAATACTGACGTTCTTGCATGAAGAGTGCTCCACCCAAGATTGAACAGTTTACTGCGATAAGTGGAAGGAAGATTCCCAAGGCTCCGTAAAGCGCTGGTGCAAATTTCTCTACCAACATCTCTACCAATTGTACGATAGATGCTACAACGGCAATAAACATGATAAATGAAAGGAAGCTAAGATCCATGTCAGGGTAACCTGCCCATCCTAATGCTCCTTCTTTCAATAAATAGTTTTCCAATAAGTAGTTCACCGGAACTGTCACGAATAATACGAATATTACCGCCGCTCCAAGACCTACTGCTGTTTTAACCGTTTTTGACACGGCTAAGTACGAACACATTCCCAAGAAGTATGCAAAAATCATATTCTCGGAGAAGATCGCTTTTACGAATATATCGATAGTACTTTCCATTTCTTTCTCTCTTTAATCGTTTAGTGCTCTTCGATCAATGCTTTGTTACGAGCGCGTTGTACCCAAATAATGATACCTACGATGATCAAGGCCATTGGAGGCAAAATCATCATGTTGTTGTTTACGTATCCAAGTGAATACAATCCGTTTCCTTCGATGTAATCTCCAAAAATTGGGAATCCCCAAAGTGTACCTGAACCAAACAACTCGCGCACTACCGCTACGAGAATCAAAATCCATGCATACCCAAATGAGTTCCCAAGTCCATCCATTAATGAAGGGCCTACTTTGTTCCCCATTGCGAAAGCTTCGAAACGTCCCATAATAATACAGTTCGTAATGATCAACCCTACAAATACCGAGAGTTTCTCTGAAACATCTGGTACAAATGCTGCGAGCATGAGATCAACAATAATTACCAATGACGCTACAACTACCAATTGAACAATAATTCGAATTCGCGATGGAATCAAATTACGCAACAAGGAAATGACCATGTTACCCAATGCTAGAACAAACAATACGGATACTGACATCCAGAACGCCTGTTCTACCTGCACTGTAATCGCCAATGCAGAACAGATTCCCAATACCTGAATGGTGATAGGGTTATTGTCCGTTAGCGGATCCGTAACCAGTTTTCTATTCTTTTTCGAGAATAGCGACTCACGAGGAGCTTTTGATTTTTCTGCTACTTCACTCATATCCTCTTACTTAAGTGTTTTGAAATATTCGATGTACGGCTTCAACCCTCGGTTCACCATTTCTTCCACTCCTTTGGAAGTAATCGTTCCACCAGTAATTCCGTCAATTTTCACAGGCTCTTTTGCTCCTGAATTGTCTTTTACAATTTCGAACTTGACAGGGTTTCCTTCATCATCCGTGATTTTCTCTCCGATCCAACGATCAATAAAGAATCCTTGCTTGATCTCTGCTCCCAATCCTGGAGTTTCTGTTTTGTGATCGAATGTTGCTCCTTTAATGGAACGCATATCGTCATCCAAACAGATGTTTCCCCAAACGGGTCCCCAAAGACCTTTTCCAACTACTGGAATTACATAAGACTTCTTTCCTTCGGCATCAGTACTGATGAACAATGGAAAACTTTTGTCTTCATCTTTCAAGGTTTTGTCTCGGAATTCTTTTTTGATATCAATATCCAAAATGTCATCTCCTTTGATATCTTCTTTCACCTCTCCTTTGAAATTCAAAACTACAGCGTCTTCTAATCTCACCAACTCATCGAACATGGCCGTGGCGTTCTTACGCGTTACTTTGTCAGCTTCTTTCTCAGGAAGGATTGCTTTAAGAATATCCATTTTCTTCTTAACCGCCTCGTTCTTTTCCTGGAATGGCTTTGTTGCCATGGCAACACCTGCCAGAATCGTACCTACAACTACAACCAATGCAATTGCAAATCCGAAAGTATAACCGTTACTATCTTTATTTATCGCCATGACTTATGCAGTTTTTAATCGTTTCATTCTACGTTTCACATTGGCCTGAACCACGTAGTGATCAATAATTGGTGCCATTACGTTCATGAAGAGAATCGCAAGCATTACTCCTTCTGGGTACGCAGGGTTCAATACACGAATCAATATGGCGACGACTCCCGCAAGGAACCCGTAAATTAGTTTTCCAATATTCGTTTGAGCAGCGGTCACTGGATCGGTTGCCATAAACACGGCACCGAATGCGAATCCTCCAATTAATAGGTGGTATTCAGCTCCTAGATCGAAGTAAGGATTTCCTCCTACTGCGTTCAAAACAATTCCCATCAGCCATCCTCCTGCGAAGAAAGACGCCATGATACGAAGTGAACCAACTCCAGTGAAAAGCAAAATTGCCGCTCCAATC
The DNA here is from genome assembly GCA_015665275.1 of Flavobacteriales bacterium. GTDB lineage: Bacteria > Bacteroidota > Bacteroidia > Flavobacteriales_D > Crocinitomicaceae > UBA4466. The sequence goes on from JADFAL010000054.1 coordinate 28,322, forward strand.
ATAATAGCGATGAACGAAGTCTCTCCAATAGATCCAGGGATCATACCGATCATCGAATCCATCAAAGAATAATTGTTCTCAAATGCACTGACGGCGGTTTCGCTGGTGACGACATCTCCTGCGACGGTCATCTTATCCGTCATGAAGGAGGCGGCATCTCCAAGGGCTGTTGCTCCTGAAAAACCATCTATTCCACCTGTTTCTTCCAATCCACTCATCCAAACTTTGTCTCCTGACATGGAAGTTGGATATGCGAAGAATAAGAATGCTCGTGCTGTTAATGCAATATTTAGGATGTTCATCCCTGTACCACCGAAAATCTCTTTACCAATAATAACGGCAAAAATTGTAGCAACCGCGACCATCCAAAGTGGAACGTCTGCCGGCATAATTAAAGGAATCAACATTCCTGAAACCAAGAAGCCTTCATGTAGTGCGTGTCCGCGTCGTAATGCAAAGATGAATTCGACTGTTAACCCTGCTCCATATGATACAATGATCATTGGAACTACGATCATTGCACCACGCCAGATTTTTGTCCCTTGATCTGCCCAGAAAGGAATATCACGACTCCCCATTTCAACAGCCAAGTCCCAGTGACCTGCGTTGTACATTCCGAACAATAAAGCCGGAATCATTGCGAAAATCACGGTAACCATCGTACGCTTCAAGTCGACACCGTCACGGATGTGCGAACCTCTCTTTGTTGTATGATTTGGCGTAAATGCCAATGTCAAGAAAGATTCAAAGACCGGATTCCATTTTTCAAACTTACCTCCTTTGGCAAATTTAGGTTCCTGTTTATGAACTATTTTTTCTAAAAATTTCACTGTAACTGAATTTTAGTTTACATGCATTCTTCCTGGATCAAGTCCAGTCCGGTGCGAATTTTATCTTGAATATTGATTTTCGTAGTACACACGTACTCACAAAGAGCGAAATCTTCCGGCGCTACTTCGTAGATTCCGAGAGCTTCCATATTGTCGATATCATCGGTAATAGCAGCTTTTACCAACTGCATTGGAAGAATATCAAATGGGAATACTTTTTCCAACTCTCCTGTAACTACGAATGCGCGTTCTTCCCCGTTCAAATTCGTATCCAAACGGAACTTCTTGCTTCCTGAAAGGAATGTTGGGAACAATCGTGAGTTTGAGAACTTATCGAATCCAGGTCCGAGCCATCCTTTCGTTAAAACAAACTTTAACTGATTACCTTCTGGAACTACAGTGATTTGGTTGTCATAGAATCCTAGAAATCCGTCTGCCTCAATCTTCTCACCTGTTAAAACGTTCCCGCTAATTACACGAACGTTATCAGAAGTAAATCGATCTTTCAAGATATCAGCGACATTTGTTCCGATGAGCACATCCATATATTGTGGATCTTTTACTTCAGAACCTGTTAAAGCGATCGTTTTCTTCGGGATAAATTTCCCAGAAAGGAAGTATCGACCAATGATTGCTACGTCTTGTGCATTCACTACCCAAACAAATTCTCCTTTGTTGATCGGATCTATGTGATGGATTTGCGTCCCTACATTTCCAGCAGGGTGCTTTCCGCTAATTTTATTGATTTGAACGCCTTTTGCTTCAGTGAATGTTGCATCCGCCGGAGCTTTACCGTTCAATGTTAAGTGCACTTTGCCATCGGTAAGTTTCCCCAATGCATCCAACCCAGCTTGGAACTCTTTGTTCTTACCATGAAGAACAAAATCAAAATCTGGTGCTAAAGGAGCACTATCGAATGCTGAAACGAAAATTGCCTTTGGTGTTTGCTTTGGATCCGCAACAACATCTATTGGACGTTGTTTTACGAATGGCCACAATCCTGCAGACAACATTGTTTCTTTTACTTGCTCTCCGGACATCCCAGCTACATCAATGGCGGTTCCACCATCGAAGCTCTGCGAATCAGAAACATCAATCTGTACTTCTAGAATTCGACGCTTGGCACCGCGTACGATTGCCTTTAACGTTCCATTCACTGGAGACACATATTTGATTACTTCTTCGTACTTGTCTTGGAAAATTGGTTGTCCGGCTGTCACCGTCTCCCCCTCTTTTACAAGCATCTTTGGAACTAAACCATGGAAATCGGTTGGTTTGATCGTAACTACTTTCGGCATTGGAACGTCCGTTTTTACTTTGTTCGCAGCACCTAGGAGTCTGATATCCAATCCTTTTCTAAGCTTTACTGTTTTTGACATGCATTAAAGCGTTTAATAAATACCGACGCAAAAATATAAAATTGTCCATGATATGTTCCCTTTGTCACTTATGACGATTGCTTATAAATACAATTTAGAATGATTATAAATAGTGTTTTTTAACATCCATTTTGACGCAAATAATCGTCTTAGCTACAACGAGCATAATTTATTCTTAATTTTATTCTCGTACAGAAGTAAAGATTTTGTTGACATGAGCACCCTCATTACATCAGGTATTCAAATTTCCGTTTCGACGAATTATCGTTCGGATCTTTCTGATGTGACTACGTCTGAATTCTTCTTCAATTACCACATAGACATCCAAAACATGAATTCATTCGATGTACAGCTCATCTCAAGAGATTGGTACATCTTTGATTCATTGAGTGAATCACGCTACGTAAATGGGGCTGGTGTGATTGGAGAGCAACCATTACTGAAGCCAGACGAGTCGTTTCGTTATACGAGTGGTTGTGATTTAAATTCTGAATTGGGAATGATGAAGGGGTTCTATACCTTCAAAAATCTTTCGGACGGAACTCTCTTCGAAGTCTTCGTACCTACCTTCTTGCTTGAGTACACCAACAAGCTTAATTAAAACGTCTGCGTTCTAGGAATAGAAATAGTAACACTAACGCAGCCAGCACAATCACAACAAACAGCATCCAGTTTATTCCTCCCTTGTCATAAACTTTTACAGATTTGTCAAAATTCTTACCTGTAAAATCTAAATCGATCTCCTCCGGTAATGCTTCCCTGGCATTGTTCTTTTCTTTAATTACCTTTTCAACCTCAGCTAAGCGACGTACATGCACCGCTTTGAGCACAGCATTATCACGAGAATCATAAATAATGATTAAGTCTTCAAGAAAATCCTTTAAATCGGACCACATTTTATCCTTTTCGGCCATCTTTCTCCCGATTTCAAAATACTCAATAGCTCGTTGCAGGCTATCGCGGCCAGCGTAATACGATCCCATGTTGTAATATCCTTCTAAAATGGGTCGGATGGCTTTCAATTCGATGCGAAGCGCGAGCGACTTCTCGAAATAATATAGGGATGAATCGAAATCGTTCTGCATAAACTTTCGAATCCCTTCGTTCGCATAGCTGTGTGCGATATGACTTTTTGACTTGGAACGCTTACTGAATTCAATACTGCGACCATAATACTCCTGGGACAAAGACGAGTTTTTTCGATCTCCTTCAACTTGAGCCATCAGCGCGTACACATCGGCTGCTCCTTCGTATTTTTCGTTTTCTACTGAGGCTAATTTGTATTGATGCCAAATCGCCATTCCTGTGGTGGTATCCCCAATGTTAATATAAACACGGCCCAGCCCGAGCTTGGCACTGAATGCCGCGGTTGCATCATTTGACTGCTCCCCCATTCTCAGTGACAAGTTGTAAGCTTCTTTCGCTTTATCAAACGAACCTTCTCTCAAATGAGCATGGCCCATTGCGTTGCAAATCTCTGAAACGATTACATAATCCTCCTTCTTCTCAAAATACTCTTTGGCAACGGCAAGATACTCTAACCCTTGTGTCTGATTCCCAGATTTGCAAAGATAACTCCCTAGCATGCGCGTTCCTACAGCACGAGCAAACTCGTGTTCGTGCTCGGAGGCATCAAGTAATAAATCGATTGCAGCAACTTTTAACGAATCTAAATTGAATCGAACGTAGTGATGGAGCAACTCCATCCCCATCTCTGACTTGATATTCAGATCGCTTTGTTCCTGAAATTGATCGTACGAATTTTGGCTATTTGCAGGATAGGATGCAAAAAAGCATATCAGAATAATGTAGTATCGAAAGAATCGTTTCATTAAGATCAGTGTGTGCCAAGTCATTGCAAGGATAAACAACAATAGTTACTTTTGCAACAAAAAACAAGATATGTCAAATGCACTTTTTAAGGTGCCTGCAGCCGTTAATGAGCCAGTTCGCGCTTACAAGCCAGGTACCGATGATCATACCAACTTAATCGCGAAGTACCGTGAAATGTACAATCAGGCCCCAATTGAAGTTCCACTTTACATTGGAGATAAGCGTGTGAGCACGTCGACGAAAAATGCAATGACACCACCGCACGACCACGCTAAGGTTCTAGGACATTACAGTGTTGGAGATGCATCTAACGTAGAAGCTGCCATTGACGCTGCGATGAATGCTCGTGAAGCTTGGGCAAACCTACCATGGGAACAACGCGCTTCTATTTTCTTGCGTGCTGCAGATCTTTTGGCTGGACCTTACCGAGATAAAATGAACGCTTCAACAATGTTGGCGCAATCGAAGAATGTTTTCCAAGCGGAAATTGATGCTGCTTGTGAGTTGATCGACTTCTTCAAGTTCAACGTGCAGTACATGACACAAATTTACAAGGAGCAACCAGATTCACTTCCAGGTATGTGGAACCGATTAGAGTACCGTCCGTTGGAAGGATTTGTATTTGCTATTACTCCTTTCAACTTCACATCTATTTGTGCTAACTTATGTGCAGCGCCAGCAATGATGGGGAATGTGGTTGTATGGAAACCGGCTGAATCTCAGATGTACTCTGCTCAGGTAATCATGGAATTGTTCGAAGAAGCAGGAGTACCAAAAGGAGTTATCAATATGATCTCGGTTGATGGACCCGTTGCTGGAGAAGTGGTATTCAAGCATAAAGATTTTGCTGCATTGCATTTTACAGGATCAACAGCTGTATTCCGTCACCTTTGGAAAGAAATTGGAAACAACATTGAAAAGTACCGCAGTTACCCACGTATCGTTGGAGAAACTGGAGGTAAAGATTTCATAATGGTGCACAAATCGGCGAATGCCGCTCAAGTTGCAACAGCAATGACACGTGGATCTTTCGAATTCCAAGGACAGAAATGTTCCGCTTCTTCTCGAGCGTACATTCCAAACAATCTTTGGGAAGACGTAAAGAAAATTGTTGTGGAACAAGTGAGTTCTTTCAAAATGGGATCTCCTGAAGATAGTTCAAACTTCATTAATGCGGTAATCGATGAGCGTGCATTTGACAAGATCGCTGGATACATCGATTTCATCAAGGAGCAAAATGATGCTGAGATCATCTTAGGAGGTAACTACGACAAATCCAAAGGATACTTCATCGAGCCAACAGTAGTTGTGACTTCAAATCCGAAATTCAGAACGATGTGTGAGGAAATCTTCGGACCAGTATTGACAGTATTCGTTTATGATGCTGAAGATTACGAGGCAACCTTAGACTTGGTAGACCAAACATCGGATTACGCCTTAACAGGATCGATCATTTCAAACGATCGTTATGCCGTAAATCTAGCAATGAAGAAATTGGAGAATGCCGCCGGAAACTTCTATATCAATGACAAACCAACTGGAGCCGTTGTAGGACAGCAGCCATTTGGTGGTGCTCGTGGGTCTGGAACGAACGACAAAGCCGGAGCGCCAATGAACTTGTTGCGCTGGGTATCTGCAAGAACAATCAAAGAAACGTTTGTTCCGGCATCGGATTACCGATATCCATTTATGGGGTAAAATAGATCTAGACTAATAGTCATAAATAATACAAGGCTGGTCATCAGATTTATAATGGTGATCAGCCTTTTTTATGCCCTTTTCTTTCTGCTTCTCTTCTTCCGTGGTATTTTAGCGATCAAATTGTAAGAACATGCCCACTTCACTGAAGTTTCAATCTCCGTTTGACAACGAAAGCCAAGTACTGGTAACGAAAGATTCTAACTGGACCAACATCAAAGTATATGCGAACGGTGGTTTGCAATATCAATCTTCAAACGGAGACGAATTGCGTTCAGGCGTAAGCTTAGACCTGGGAGGTAAAGGCACTTTGGAACTGATCCTAAAGTCAGAATTAGAAGTTAGCGTAAAAGGCACTAAGTACGATGCATTGCAAATAGAAGCGGAGGAAAAAGTATCTAATGTTTCCGCAATTTTCTGGGTATTAGCTGGGTTTAGCGTGATTGGATTACTTTTTCTTTTCATGCTTTCAGAAATGATGGACACAACATCTTTTCAAATACTGATGGCGCTTCAAATCTTCGTTGTTCTAGTATACAGCGCAACAGCTGTTTTAATTCGAAGAAATGTTTATTGGTTCTATTTTGTTGGAGCCGGCACATTCACTTTCTTCACAGCGCTTCAATTAATAGATATTCAAGCAACATTCCTCAATGCAATTACAATCTTCATATTCGCCATACGTGTTGTCTTATTGGTTTTGGTACTTCGTATTTTGCCGACCATTTTGAAACGGATGCGAAACTCAGGTTCATCTGCTCATCATAATACAATCCTTGATCAATAGTGATGGTATAATGGGGAGTTTTACTAAAATATATTACTGCATTCGAAACCCGAATAAATCGCTTGTTCTTACTTGGGACATTGGATACAAAAACGTGACGCTACTGGATGGAGATCGTGTTGTTCACAATTGGGATTCGCCTGTCGTTTTTGAGAAAGGGACCTTTATACATGATGAAAGATTGGGCCAAATAAAACTCAACTTTACGGAGAGGCGACCACTCATGCTGGAATTGCGTGTTGAGGGAAAGCGGTTCGCACCAAGGGGCGTTAAAGGCCAAGCAGAATTCAGGCTGCAAGGTCCCAAAACTATCTTCTGGATCATGTTCACAAGTACATTGTTGTATACGGTTTACATCGCTTATCAGTATCGAGACATCCTTTCTTGGGAGCCACATATTCTTGATCGTTTCTTTGTTATATTCTCAATCATAGCGGCCATTTATTTGTTCACGGCTATTATGCTTACACTGAAAAAGTACTGGACCTTTTTCATTGGATTTGGCTATTTCACTTTATCCACCTTTCTATTCGTCTACGATGCTTTTTCAGGAAGCAATGTGTGGTGGATTTTATTGACGTTGGCAAGATTAGCAATACTTGTTTACCTTATTTTCCAAATTAAAACAGTCATTCTCGCCATGAAAGCGAAACGTAACTCCGATTACAAGGAAAGTACGGTTCTGGATGACGAATTTTAATTATGAGTTCATCCATTAAACTAATATCACCTACAAATCCAGAAAAGTGGGTCTTTATCACCCATGAATCGGGCTGGAAGAATACCAAAATTTACGCCAACGGGAAATTGATCAAATCTTTCGAGAATCCACAAGAACTAAAAAAAGGAATAGTGGATGAAATAGATGGTTTAGGAATGATGAAGTTCAGTCTACATCCAGCTACTCTGCGTCCTTTGTTGATTGTTAAATGGCGAGAATTTTTTTAGAGAGAAAAAAAAGCAGGAATCGGTTAAAGAAATGAACGGCGTAATTATTATTTTCTCGATCCTGGCATTGCTAAACTTTTTGATTTTCCTAATGGCAATGGTCCGGTTAAACGCAAATATTTTGCCATCCGATTTAGCTGTCACAGAAATGATAGCAATATTCACGGGGGGCTTCACTGCGCTTTATACAGCTAGCGCAATCCTCTTTGCCCGCGGAATCTATTTTATGTACTTCCTCGGAACAGGATTCTTCTTCGCATCTACAGTTTGGATTATGTACAATATTTATCACGCCCCAGACGACGTTCAATATATTTTTGTAATTGCTCGATTCATCTTATTGGGAATACTCGGAATCTACTTCAAGAGAGTTCTTGCTTTTATGAAAGTTCCAAAAGAGCGCACTGATCATGAAATTCTAGATGACACCTTCTAATTTTAGTACCTTTTACGAATGAGCAAGTCCATTAAAATGGTATCGACGCAAGACGCGAATAAGTTCGTTTACGTTACAAGTAAAATTGGATGGGCGAAAACCAAGGTTTACGCCGACGGCAGACTAATACGGGAATTCAAAAATTCTTCTGAATTTAAAAACGGCATCAAACTTCAAGTTGAAGACTTCGGTACTATTGCCATTTCGCTAGCGGCAAATGGTAAACTTAAGCTTTCCGTTGATGAGATTTCATTTGAACCAGTGATCAGTAAAAAAGAGGCTATCAATAATTTTCGAGGAGCGGCCGCAATTTTTGTTGTTCTTGCAAGCTTCAATTTTTTATTCTTATTTGGAATAGTATTTATTACAGTCGATGCACCCGATAGTATCCGCAATGCAGCGATGACCTTAATAGCTCTCGCTATTGCTTGTATCACAATTTATACGCTTAGCGCCATCTATTTGCGAAAGAGGGTGTATGCCTTTTACTTCATTGGAACTTCTGTTTTTCTGCTCACCACGCTTTACTTTACGAATAGCTACATGGATCATGATGGTGAGTTTTTTCTTTGGTATACATTACCGAGGCTTGTCATTCTCGCATTACTCTTACGTTATTTCAACCGGGTCCTAAGACTGGCCAGAAACTACCAAGAAAAGAATCATGACGATGTTTTGGATGACAATTTATTAACGCCTCACTTTCAATGAGTATTACAACCAAATTTGTAGCACAAAACGGAACTGGAAAGTCCATTCTAATTAGAAGAAATAGACTTTGGGAAAACGTGGAAATCTATTACGAAGACCGTCTAATTCAAACCTATAGATTTGCATCAGAAACACGAGAAGGCACATTATTTACTATCGAAGACTTGGGCGATATTTCACTAAAAGTTCACTCCGTGACTTTGGCGCCAACTTTGCTCGTTAACGGTACGCCATATATTCCTGAAAACGAAAAAGATCGGCCTCGTAAAGGCTTTTGATCCCGACTCTTGTATTTGGAGTCCTTGCATTGTTTAACTTGGTGTTCTTCGCCATGTCATTAGAAGATTACCGAACCTATCGGGATTGGTTCGTTTCAACTATAGTTTTACTCGTCTCAGGATTCTATCTTTTGAGTTATATAATCACCACTATCTTTCTAGCTCGACGTATTTACTTCTTCTACTTTTATGGTACAGGAATTTTCATTTTCTCCACGTTTTGCTTTGTAGCGATAATAGCTTTAAATGGAATCAGTACCGCATTTCTGACACTTCTAATCGTCCGAATTCTTGCACTCGTTTTGCTTTTAAGATATTTTAAACGCGCCATTCGTTTGCTAAGAGAGCATAGATCAGGAAGTGAAGTTTCTATTATTTTAGATGACGAATTGTAAACGGGCGAATCACTTCGCTTTGAAAGTCATTCCCATATACTGCGCCAGCTTCTCATAACCTTCTGCATGTTCAGAAGTGGTCCAAGCGGATATCTTAATTAGAGAGTTGTCCGTTTCATAATACCTCAAGAAGAATGTTTTTCGCAGTGGGAATCCATATGCTTTTCCATGAATGGTTTGTTTGAAACATTTCCGCTTATTTACTAAGGTTTCAGTCATCTCTTCAAACTTCACATTTAGCAGTTTCCCTTTTAAGGCGTTGCCCTCTGCCGTAGCAAACCATTTCAATTGTTTCTTAGAATCTTTGGGGAATTGGGAATCATTCTTGAAGTAAGAAATTGGATATGACTGGATCGTTACATGATATTGCTTCGAAAGGTGGTCCGCGTCCAACAGCGTCATTCCCGAAGCACGATTCCAAGACATTTCCTTCAAGAGCTGAATGGTAAATCCTTCTCCCTGAAATTTTCGAAACTTTGATGCATCTACCTTGGGAAGTTGCTCGGCCTTATCATCTTGATTGGCTTCAGCTTCAGACTTACCCGCAGAACAAGCTGTTAGCCCAATAGTTAATATCAAGAAGAAATAAAACGGTCTTAACGCAGGCATTTGAAGTAATCAAAAGGTTCCAGACAAACGTTGCACTGATAATGCGCTTTGCAGGCAGTACTTCCGAATTGACTCACCAAGCGCGTGTCTTTTGCCTCGCATTTTGGACATGGAACAACAAATGGGTCGGCGAAGAGAACACTCTTATCAGGTTCGTTTTCTGGAGGGGCAATTCCGTATTCTTTTAACTTTCGCTTCCCATCCTCTGACAACCAATCAGTTGTCCATGCTGGAGCCAAAACCAAATCAACGGAAACGTTATCGATTCCTTTCTCATTGAGATTCTCAACGATATCATCTTCGATGCGCTTCATCGCAGGACATCCGCTATACGTAGGAGTAATAGTAACCTTGCAAGCATCACCATCCAACTCAACGTTACGGACAACGCCTAGGTCGACAACCGTTAATACGGGAACTTCAGGGTCAAAGACCTCTTCCAAATAACCCCATATCTCTTCCTTTGTAGCTACCATTCCATGTTTGGATACGCACGTTGCATGTACTGCAACTCAGCCAAAATAAATCCTAAGTGTTCTGTGTGCAATCCTTTTCTACCACCCTCTTGTTTCCAGTTGTTATCTGGAATCGTTAACGTAGCTTCCTCAAGAACAGCATGAACAATTGTATCCCAATCAGATTTCAAAGAATCCATGTCTGGGAGCACTCCATTTGCTTTCAATTCAGCATCAACAGCATCTTCATAGAAGATTTCAGCTGCGTATTTCCAAAGCTCGTTCAATGCGTCTTGAATTCGATTGTGCGATTCTTCCGTACCGTCTCCCAATCGGATCACCCACTCTGAAGAATGTCTTAGATGGTACTTGGTTTCTTTCAACGATTTAGCAGCAATCGCAGCGATCATTTCGTCGGATGAATGCACCAATCTTTCAAAAAGCGGCTTGCGGTATGCATCAAATAAGAATTGACGCATAATAGTGACACCAAAATCTACATTTGGACGCTCCACCAATAAAAGGTTGCGGTAATCTTTATCGAATCGAAGGAAGGCCAAATCGTCTTCTGATCGTCCTTTTCCCTCTACTTTTCCTGCGTAATCAAATATCGAAGTTGCCTGACCAATTAAGTCCAAAGACAAGTTCGTTAATGCAATGTCTTCCTCAAGGACTGGTCCGTGACCACACCATTCTGAAAGTCGGTGCCCAAGTATCAAACTATCATCTCCTAAGCGGAGTAAATATTCAAATAATGCGTTTTCCATGAAGTTGACAATTACATGTGTTCAATACCATCCGGTACATCGTAGAACGTTGGATGACGGTACACTTTGCTATTTGCGGGTTCGTATAATGAATCCGCTTCATCTGGATTGGAAGCAAAAACGTTCGCCGAAGCAACCACCCAAATACTAATCCCTTCAGATCTCCGTGTATACACGTCACGGGCATTTTCGATCGCCATTTTCTCGTCTGCCGCGCGAAGGCTACCAACATGTTTGTGGCTTAACCCTTGCTTACTTCTGATGAAAACCTCCCACAGAGGCCATTCGTTGTTTGTCATTTTTTCTTAGTTCAATGTGCAAGGTTGAAAGCGGAAGAATTGGTTCACGTTCTACTTTCAGCCTTCTATTGTAATTCTATGATGCTTTTTTAGCGTTTCTTGCTCTTCTCTTCTCTGCGTGTGCATTTGCTGCTTGGCGTACCCACAATCCATCCTCTTTAGCTTTACGGCGAGCATCAATTCGGTCTTTATTGCAAGGTCCATTTCCTTTAACAACCTGCCAGAATTCGTCCCAGTCAATTTCACCGTATTCGTAGTGACCTGTTTCTTCGTTCCATTTCAAATCCGGATCTGGAATCGTCAATCCGATCATTTCCGCTTGGGGTACGGTAATATCAACCATTTGCTGGCGCAATTCATCGTTTGTATGACGTTTGATTTTCCAATCCATTGACTGTTGCGTATGCTTCGATTCAGCATCGTTTGGTCCGAACATCATCAACGCTGGCCACCAGAATCGGTTCAACGCATCTTGTGCCATCGCCTTTTGTTCCGGAGTTCCCGCCGCCAATTTCATCATGATTTCAAATCCTTGACGTTGGTGGAAAGATTCTTCCTTACATACACGAACCATCGCTCTTGCGTACGGTCCATATGAACATCGGCACAATGGTACTTGGTTCATTATTGCTGCCCCATCTACCAGCCAACCAACAGCGCCCATATCGGCCCAAGTCAATGTTGGATAGTTAAAAATGGAAGAGTATTTTGCTTTTCCTGAGTGCAAATCATCAATCGTTTGTTCACGATCGGCACCAAGCGTTTCTACCGCACTATAAAGATATAATCCGTGTCCAGCTTCGTCCTGCACCTTTGCCAATAAAACGGCCTTGCGTCGTAAGTTTGGAGCGCGTGTAATCCAGTTTCCTTCTGGAAGCATTCCTACTACTTCGGAATGCGCATGTTGAGAAATTTGGCGGATCAATGTTTGTCTATAATCATCCGGCATCCAATCCTTCGGCTCGATTTTGATATCGTTGTCGATTTTCTCTTGAAACTTGCGGTTCAATTCGTCGATATTAAATTCTTTCATACTGCTCATAATTTCTATAACAAATGTACGAAATTCAGTACGGATTTAGAAGCGCAAAAGGCAATTACTAACGTTTTGATGCCCAATTGTGAATCGTAGCAAGGAATAATTCTCAAGCGGAAAAATGAGTATTTTTGCACGAAATAGAGACTTATCATTTCATGAAACCAACGTTCCATTCTTTAACGATTCGAGAAATTACACGTGAAACGGATGATGCCGTTTCAATCGCGTTTAATATTCCTGAGTCCCTGCAAGATCAGTTTCAATATTTGCCGGGGCAGTATCTAACACTACGATCAGAAATTAAAGGCGAAGATGTACGTCGTTCATACTCATTGTGCTCTGCTCCATTCGAAAACGAATGGCGTGTGGCAATCAAGGAAGTACCCGATGGACTTTTCTCCACCTACGCAAATCGAGAGTTGAAAGAAGGAATGGAGCTTGATGTAATGACGCCTGCCGGAGGGTTTGTGTTAAACGCAGATGCCAATGCCAACAAACATTACGCATTGTTTGCAGCCGGAAGTGGAATTACTCCAATCCTCTCTATTGCGAAAACAGCGCTGCACGAAGAACCAAACAGCTCCGTTACTTTGTTTTACGGAAACAAAGGCTTCGCATCCATTATCTTCAGAGAAGAGATTGAAGCATTGAAGAACATATACATGGATCGACTTCGCTTGGTACATGTTTTGTCTCGCGAAAGTTTGGGGAACGATCTTCAGAAAGGGCGTATTGATGCAGAGAAAGTTGACAAATTATACAAAGCCTTCTTGCAAGGAGTTAGTATTGATGCGGTGTACGTATGCGGACCGGAGCAAATGATATTGGATGTAAAAGATCGAATGATTGCGAATGGTGTAGATGAGAAAAATGTACACTTCGAATTATTTACGTCTCCATCTGCGAAGAAAGATCCAATTGCACAACCAACAAACGCACCGAAAGTTGAATCGAATGTGACGATCATTATTGATGATGAACATATCGATTTGAACCTTTCGTCGAACGGTCAGAATATACTAGACGCAGGACACGAAGCAGGAGCGGACCTTCCATATGCTTGTAAGGGCGGTGTTTGTTGTACGTGTAAAGCAAAAATTATTGAGGGTACGGCATCCATGGATGTAAACTATGCCCTAGAACCAGAAGAGGTTGATGCAGGATACATATTAACCTGTCAAGCTCACCCTACAAGTGATAAACTAATTGTTTCATTTGACGACTAAAATTATATGGGATTATTTAAAAGCCTTCGAGGAAAATCGAATAAAGCACCAAGAGGTTTCAACTTAACAACAATTAAGGCAGTTGAACGACTTTCCAACGATACCGTGAAAGTGATATTCAATGCTTCTTTCGATTTTACACCTGGACAATACATTAACGTTTCCATTCCAATAAATGGAAAAGAGGAAAGACGATCCTACTCTATTTGCAGTGGGAAGAACGAATCCGTTGCCATCGCTATTAAGGAAGTAGACAAGGGAACAGTATCGAAATGGTTCAACCAAGAAGCGAAAGCGGAAATGGAAATCGCGATTTCGAACCCGGAAGGAAATTTCACCAAGCCTTCAGATGCCAAGAACATTGTTGCCATTGCAGCTGGAAGTGGAATTACCCCCATCATGTCTATTTCAAAGCAAGTAGAAAGTGAAGGTGGAACTATGCGCTTGTACTTTGGAAATAGAACTGCAGAAGACATCATTTTTAGAAGTGAAATTGATGCATTGGAAAAAACGAGCCCGGTGTATTTCCTAAGCCGTGAAGAACAAGACGATTGCGAAAATGGTCGAATTACAAAGCAAGTGCTTATCGATGAATTCAAGAAAGATTTAAGCTTGCTTCGAGCGGATGGATTCTTCCTTTGTGGACCTGAAGAAATGATCGTTGGTGCAACTGAAGCTTTGGATATGTTTGGTGTTGCGAAGGATAAAATTCACTTCGAATTGTTTACGACGCCTGTTCTGATGAAGCCCGAAGAAACGCCCGAATCGGATTTCAAAGGAAAAAGTACAGTAACTGCTATTGTTGACGGCGAAGAAGAAACATTCGAATTGGATAGCTCCAAAACATTGCTCACCGGAGCGCTGGATGAAGGTGTTGATGCGCCGTATTCGTGTCGCGGTGGTGTTTGTAGTACGTGCAAAGCAAAAGTAACAGAGGGGTCCGCATCAATGAAACTCAATTATTCATTAACCGATCAGGAAGTTTCAGACGGATTCGTATTAACCTGTCAGGCACATCCTACCTCAGAAAAACTTACGTTCAATTTCGATGAAGCCTAGAACAATTGTTATAACTGGAGCCAGTCGTGGTATTGGAAAGGAATTGGTGCATCAATTGGCTGAATATTCCGGACATCGCATTCTTGCCTTGTCTCGGAATGTTGCAAAAATGGAAGCTGATTTCGAAGATTTGGCAAACGTCTCTTGCCATTCCTTTGATTTGAGTCGAGATGATGTTACCGAACAAACAGAAAGCATTCTTTCCATCGTTGATTCAGTTGACGTTCTCATTAACAATGCCGGTTTCTTGGTGAATAAACCGTTTCCAGAGATTACCCACGAGGATTTCATCACGAGTTACAAAATCAATGTAACCGGTGTCATGGAAACCGTTCAGGCAGCTCTTCCAAAAATGACCAATGCGCATATCGTTAACATTAGTTCTGTTGGAGGATATCAAGGAAGCGTCAAATTCCCTGGACTTACGGCATACTCTACATCAAAAGCAGCGCTTTGCAGCTTCACTGAATTATTCGCAGAGGAATACAAAGAATCTGGAATCGCAATGAACTGTCTTTGCCTTGGTGCTGCCCAAACAGAAATGTTAGAAGCTGCTTTCCCTGGTTATGAAGCTCCCGTTAGCGCAGCAGAAATGGCAGAATTCATTGCAGATTTCGCTTTGAACGCAAACAAATGGATGCGCGGGAAAATAATTCCTGTTTCTTTAAGCACTCCATAATAAGATTGAGACTAAATCCTTTTATACTTATAATCTCCTTATGTGTCATCTTAAAATTTCCTTATGTTCTTTTAAAAATATTACGTAGTTCTACGTAAGTACAATCACGTGATTCATCGAAATTATTTTGACATTCGTCGAAGTTTAGCTTACTTTAATCTAAAATAAGTTACTAATCAGCGCTATAAGCAACAGTCAAAAGCACTACTAAATCGTTAAACAAGCATCCGGAATTTACCGCGTGATTGTTTCACGAATTAAGCGAAAAAGACACCGTTTCTGAAAGTGCCCAAATACGCTTAATATGTTTACAACTAAACGTACGTTTATCGTTGTGCTAACCCTTACGGCCTTACTTTCGCTCCCGTCGTTCGGTGCTACTTACACAACAACAGGCTCGGGAAACTGGTCTGACCCCACAATCTGGTCACTTGACGGTGGCAGTACTAGCTGCTTTTGTACTCCTCCAACAAATCTAAGTGGAGACACAATTACCATTAATCATGATATCGTCGCTACAGCTAATCTGGCTGTTAGTAACAGCGGTCAATTAAATGTAAATGCATCCGGTACGCTGGACGCCACAGGAAGACGCTTAACGATAACAGACAACGCAGAGGTGAATCTTTATGGTGATTGTTCGTTTTCCCGTTTTATAAATGGGACATCTGCAGGCACCAGTGGTGGAACGCTGAATATTATTGGTTCTATAATTCATCTTGCGGGTCCAATCAACGCCAACGCAGGAGTGATCAATATTGCGGGCTATCTCTAACAAACCACTGGAAACATTCAAATTGAACCCAATGCGACTATCAATTTTATATCCGGTGGAAAGTTTGAGTCCTTTAATGGTAACATCAACAATGAAGGAACCTTATCTATCTGTCCTGATTGTTGTATGACAACAACCGGAAACTGGACGAACGAATCCACCGGAATTGTGAACGGAGATGGATCGGCGACCTCGACTACAGGTAACATGAACAATTTTGGTACATGGTCCGCTGCGATCACTTGGTGTTCGGCAGGTTTTGATACAGGAATGCCATCAGCCGAAGATTGCACCACGTCTGGAACAACCTGTGCTTTTGTTTCCTTACCAGTAGAACTTTCCGATTTTTACGGAACTGCTTTAGAACATCATAACCTATTGGCTTGGGTGACTCAAACGGAGAAAGATTGCGAAACATTTATAGTAGCTAAATCTACAGACGGATATTATTGGGATGAACTAGGAAAAGTGAACTGTGTTGGAAACAGCACCAATGCCAATTATTATGAATTCCGAGACATTCACATTTCGGGAGGCATTTCATATTATCGATTGAAACAAATCGATGTTGATGGAACGGTACATTACTCGCAGCCTATCAGTATCTCGAACAGAGCATCTCAAAAATTGATGACGTATCCAAATCCGATTTCAGCTGGAGAATTAGTATACATCGCAGGAATTGAAGGTGATGGTAAAATCAGCATAAGAAACGCAGCAGGGCTAATCGTTAGCGAAGAGCAAATTTCATTAAACTCTGGAGAATCCGCTACAATTAATTCTCAAGGCTTCTCTGCAGGATTATATATCGTAGAATTTGTAAATGGTGAAGACCAGAAAACAACCAAATTCATCATACGATAAACCTACAATTACAAAGGCAAAGGGGAGAGTTTTTTTAGAACTCTCCTTTTTTTTTGCAAAAAGGATGTTACTTTCACCCACAACAACATTCTATAGGAAAACGAATCCACTCTTTTGAGAAGAACGACTGATATAGCAAAACTCTCCGAAACGCAGATTATCGCCCTTGCACAAAAAAAGAAGCGATACTTCGGTGTTTTGTACGATCGCTATTTCGATCAAATTTTCCGATTTGTGTTTAAACGTCTTGGTGGAAACGAAGAAGTTGCAGGCGATTTAACACAACAAACCTTCATCAAAGCGATGGCGAATCTTGAGAAGTATGAAGATCGCGGTTTGCCTTTCAGTAGTTGGCTGTATCGAATTGCGCAGAACGAGGTTTCTATGTTTTTCAGACAGCAAAAAAAGAACTACTCAGTTTCTATTGATGAGGGGCGATTAATGGACATGGCGGGAGAAGCCAATCTCACCAATCACATGAGTATGGACGATCAAGAACGCTTGATTGAAGCCATTAACGGATTGAAACAAGAACATCAGGATTTAATAGAACTTCGATTTTTCCAAGAATTGAGTTTTAAAGAAATCGCTGAAATTTACGATATTACAGAAGCGAATGCTAAAATGCGTACCTACCGCATTCTCGAAAAAATTGGTAAAATGTGGGTAGATAAATCATGAGAAAATTTGTCATAAATAAAGAACAGAAAAAATTGACGCCATCTGAAGAACAGATCAAGCGACAAAAGGATTTTGCGCGTTTGCACCATGATTACGAAAAGGTGGTGAAGCGTGGCAAGAAACCGCTGTATCGTGATCCAAAACTGTTCCTTCTCCTTCTGATCATTGGCTTAATGTTCTTACTAATGTTCCTTGAATCCTAGACGATTCAAAACATCCACCCTGCCTTCCATTTGGACTCAGTGTCCCAAGCGTCCTATTAGTATCTAAAGCTCCCTCAGTGCGGAATTTACATGTATACTTCAGGCCTTGCTCTTCAGAAGCTTTAGCATAACCTGCGATATAATCCTTTAGATATTTCAAGTCCGAATTACATTTCTCTCGAATATTTTGGGATTTTCCTTCAGCATCAAATTGTATACAAACCAAACAGTGCTCTGCCTTCGTTGGAGCAGAACCAGTTACCGCTGGAATAGAACTAGTTTCCATTGGTTCATTAACATCCTCAACCACCGGTTTTGTTAATTCCGAAGCGACCGGCGTGACAGGATTAACGACGAGTATTCTGGGACTTTCCTGAGTGGTGTCTTCGAAAGCGGTCACATTGATATCGGCATAAGCGATCAATTCAGATTCCGGCACATCAATGGATTCATTAATCCGTTCCATTTCGTGACGAATGATCATTTTAATGTCACCCTCACTAATTCTATCATCAGGCAAAATATTGAAAAATCCGTACTCATCTGTAGAAGTTTCCGTGCGAAGTTGCGGCATCACGACCATTGCATCCTGAAGCGGAATTCCGTCTATGTAGACATTTCCTCGGTACTGAATTGTAGGTGCTTGCTTCCCTTCTTTCAAATTAATACTCACGATACCCGACAATTGGCGGGAAGGGACATAAACGACCGTGTCAATCCCACTTTCATCACTTTGACAATAGAGGGTTAGTTTACTCGGTGGCTTTGAAGTGGGAAGGCTTAGCGAGAATTTCCCAATTTTATTTGTATGAACCAATTGATCCGTGTCCTGAATGAATATGTCTATATCTTTCGCTGGTTTCCCTGACACTGAGACCACTCCCCTAAACTCTACTTCTTGGCTGCACAAAGATGAATCTAAAAGTGTTTGTGGTGAGAAAAAGTACACCATTACAAATACAGCAACTGCTCCCGAGGCGGTAACCAACCCCTTGTAGTTTATGTTTATTGCTCCCGGAATCATCGCAGCAAAAGCTCCAGAAGCAAGTGCCATCACAATCTTAAAAATCTGATTTTGAAATTCCGTTGGGCATTCAACCGTAAAAGCAATAACAATAAGAGTAATCACAAACAGCACTCCAATAATTCCAGTAATTATAAACTGCTTACCAATATCGAATTTCATCTTTCAGTGTTTTGGTTAGTTACGCTTCTTCCATTGAGCTACAACACTCATATTCTACAATCAAAACAACGAGTTTCAGCTATGGATAGTGGCCAGAAGCAGGAGAAAATTGCGAAAAAAGAATGACTTATCATAATTCTTAAGAGATTTCAAGAGGTGCAGAAACATTTGAGTGTTTGCAAGCCCTCCCCATTTTTCGTATTTTCATCTGAAATTCACCCATTTGAACCGAATTGGATTTCTTGTTCTACTGCTGCTTAGTGCTTCCTACGCGAACGCACAGGACATCCATTGGTCGCAATTCAACGACAATCCCATTTTCCAAAACCCTGCAAATGCTGGTCATTTCAGAGGCGATGTTCGATTTATTGGAAATTATAGAGATCAATGGCGCAGTGTGACCGTTCCTTTTCAAACCTTGAATTTTTCAGTCGACGCAACCCCATTAAATAGACGCGATATTGGTTATGGATTGATGGTGTTTCATGATGTTGTAGGAGATGGAAATTTCCGCACCATTGAAATTCAAGGGAACATTGCCAAACAATTCAAAATTACAGCTGACTCGATGCATACACTCCGGGTAGGATTGAATGTAGGAATGAACCACCGCCAACTGAATTTTGATAAATTCTATTTCGATAATCAATTTAACGGAGTCCAGTTCTTCCCGTCATTACCAACTGGAGAAGTATTGTTTTCCGACAGTAGAACTAATTTGAATGTAGGTGCAGGGCTTACCTATCAGTATTACGAAAACGAGCGTTTCAATTTTACTGGAGGATTCGGATTCTACAATATCAACCGCCCCAACCAAGGATTTTATGGAGATGTGATCCGCCGCGATCTAAGATTTACGGCATTCGGAAAAGGAATTTATAAACTGAACTACGATTGGGATCTGGTTCCCGGATTTCAGGTTTCTGTTCAAGGCAAGTACCGAGAAATCATGGTGGGTTCTTCCGCAAAGTACACACTCGTGAATCGAATGGGAGACTACAAAGCACTCTATGCAGGATTGTACTACAGGAATCGAGATGCCGCCTTTCTTTCCCTAGGAATGGATTTTCAAGCTTGGTTCGTAGGAGTCAGTTACGATGTCAACTTCTCACAATTGGTTCCTGCCAGTCGCACACGCGGAGGTGTAGAAATTGCCGTACGCTACATCATGAATCGCTTCAAACCGAAAAAAATCGTTCACCGAATATGTCCAGACTATATCTGATCTTTCTTTTCTGCATTTTAAGTGGCGCTTCATTCGGACAAGACCAACTGAAGAAATACCTCGATTTCGCCAAAGAGCAATACGATAAGGGGGATTATTACTATGCCTTAGAGTATTACAAAAAGGCAATGGAATTGGATTCCGCCACGGTGGACATTGTTTGGAATTTGGCCGAAACATATCGGGCCTACAAAGATTATCGAAAGGCCGAATTCTACTATAAGAAGGTCTACGAAAAAGAATCCTCCCGAATCTATCCAAATAGCTTATTGTATGTCGGATTGATGCAAAAGCAAAATGGAAAATACGACGAGGCTCTGGACACCTTCAAGAAAGCCAAGAAAAAATACTACAAGGACAAGAAAAGTTATCGTTACAAAAAAGCCAAGCAAGAAGTAGCGAGTACGGTTTGGGCACGATCTGCAATACGCGATACCGCCGATGTGTCTCTCGAGCCATTGCCGCCATCCGTGAATACACCGAATTCCGAATTTGGCCACGGCATTTATAATTCCGTTTTGTATTTCTCCAGTCTTCGTGCAGATTCTATAAGTGAAAGAGAAGAAGTGTACACCATGGGCTACCACACCCTTTTGTATCAAAGCAACATTGAAAACAATCAATTCGAGGAATCTTCCAAAATCGATGACCTTGTAAAGGATGCCATGAACACAGGTAATGGCACGTTTAGTTTGGATGGACAACGTTTTTATTTCAGTCGATGCACAGAGCAAGGCTACAACTACCGATGTAAAATCATGGTTGCCCAATATGCGAATGATAAATGGACCTACATTGATTCGCTAGGAGAGTTAATTAATGAACCCGGAGCAAATACTACCATGCCCTGTATCGCCGAACTAGAAGGGAATGAAACACTAATTTTCGCATCAAACCGAGAAGATTCCAAAGGCGGATTGGATCTGTATTACAGCCAAATTAAAAATGGCAATCAATTTGGAAAAGTACGTGCTATTAAAACGCTCAATTCAATAGAGAATGATGTGACACCTTGGTGGGATGCTGAAAACAATCGATTGTATTTCTCATCTCCTTGGGAGGATGGTTTTGGCGGATATGACGTTTTCTACTCGCAATTCAATGGTCGCTTCGAAAAGCCGGTTAATGCGGGATTGCCCGTAAACAGTCCAGCCAATGATTTGTACTATTTCAAAGATGTTGATACGGGATACGTAACCACCAATCGCCTGGGTGTACTTTACAGCAAGAACCCAACATGTTGTAGCGATATTTTTGCTCTGAAACCTCCGGCACAACCTGTGATTCCCACTCCTGAAGAAACTTTGGAGGATTTGATGAAACGATTACCAGTGACACTTTACTTCCATAATGACTGTCCTAACCCAAAAACGCGAGCCATTACAACCGACGTTAACTACATCGATTCCTATGATGAGTACACGGCCATGTTGGACAAATACAAGAAAGAGTATTCAAATGGTCTTTCGGGTGAAAAAGCGGAGGAAGCCAAGGAAGATATCGAAAGTTTCTTTGTAGAATATGTTGATCAAGGAGTGAAAGACTTAGAGGTATTCAGAGATTTACTTTTAAAAGAGTTGGACAAAGGGGCTAAAATAAACCTAACGGTTAAAGGCTTTGCGAGTCCATTGGCCAAAACAGATTACAACGTCAACCTGACAAAGCGTAGAATTGCATCATTGGTGAACTACATGTACGAATACAATGGAGGCGTTTTTGCAGATTACATTGATGATACCGCCGAGAATGGAGGAAAGGTAGTGTTCTCAGAAGTTCCGTTTGGAGAATATACGGCCGATCAAACTACCAGTGACAATCCCAATGATGTTCAGAAATCCGTCTACTCAAGAGCCGCTGCAAAAGAACGAAAAATTGAAATCCAAAGTGTTAGCTACTTGGACGAAGACACCGTTTTCGCTTTGGTTACCGATCAAGCATTGGTGGACGTTGGCGCAAAAAAGAGAGGCGATCTTATCAAGACGACATTTCAAGTAAAAAACAAATCCACCGAACCGATTTCAATCAATAACATCCGAATTCCGTGTGAATGTACCAAAGCCGAAATGGAAAAAACAGAATTGGCACCCGGAGAATCGACCAACGTTACCATGGAAATTGATACGGAAGAATTGATCGGATTCATGGTGAAATCTATCTATTTGCAGGTAGAAGGATTCGACGAAGAACTCCGATTATACATCTCTAGCGAGATTAGTGATTAATCATTCGGTATATTTGCCGCGTGGAAACCAAAATCAAACGTTTAGGTTTTATTGACGCCGCTCGAGCCCTCGCCATCATTTTGATGCTGCAAGGACACTTCATTTCTTTGACCTTCAAAGATTATACTGAAATGGCGCATGGGGCTATCTATAGTACCTCTGGGAACTTTTTCTTTGACGTCTGGTTTTTGTTGCGCGGATTCACAGCGCCTCTATTTTTCAGCATCACAGGACTCGTTTTCACCTTCTTACTTTTGCGAGAACGTGACAAACCCTTTTGGTCTCAAATACGCGTGCGTAAGGGATTTAGACGCGGATTCGAAGTTATGCTTTGGGGATATATTCTTTGTTTAAATTACAAAAACTTACATCTGTACATGGATGGAAAAATTCCAGACAGAACCTGGTCTTTCCACGTTCTACAAAGTATAGGATTCTCCCTTTTCGTGTTAATTCTATTGTATGCCGTCACTCGTTTGTTCAAAAAACTTAGGGTATCCATTCTATTTCTAAGTATTGGAACCATCATTATCGCGGTAACTCCATTCTTCAAAGCAATAGGTGACAATTACTTCCCTTCTTGGGCACCGCAAATCATTCAAAACATGTTCAATGGGCCTAATTCCTTCTTTCCCATTTTTCCTTGGGTGGGTTATGTCTTATTGGGTGGATTTGTAGGTGCATTGCTCCAGGAGAAAAGATCGATATTGTCTGAAAAATGGACGCCGCTAAAATATGCTGGTGTCGGCGCTGCCGTTTGTTTATTTATCGTTGGATTGGTTCACTTGATCGATTGGATTTTTACTCCATCAATGGACTTCACAACAATCGGAATTCGATTTGGAAACTTCGCAATGGTTCTAGGTGTTTTGGCAGGCCTACTTTATTTGGAACGTTCCGAGAGGTTGAAAATTCCATTCTTAGTTGAAATGGGGAAAAATACCTTGGACATCTACATTGTGCACACCATCCTTTTGTATGGTTCTGTATTTGGTTGGGGCGTTCGCACGTACATAGAAAAAGATATTTCTTTCCCTATGGCTGTTCTTGGAGCAATTCTATTCATTCTGTTCTTTGGAGTGATGACAAATTTCCAGAACAAATTCAAACGATGGCGAAAAGAACGTAAAACCGAAGTAGCTGAAAACTAGACATTCGCACTACAATTAATTTTCAGTTAAATTTGCAGCCTATGACGACTAAAGAAATCATAAAAACGCCCAAGGTTCGATTGAAATTTATCGATATGGCTCGTTCCGTCGCAATCCTTCTGATGCTAGAGGGGCACTTTGTTGATGATTCACTTCTAGAGGTATATCGCGACCCAGACAATATGGTTTTCTTTTCGTGGAAGTTTGTTCGAAGCTTCACAGCACCTGTATTCCTTACCGTAACTGGAATGATCTTCGTATATCTCTTATTGAAAAATCGTGATAAGAGCTGGATTGACAACATTCGGATTCGAAAAGGCTTCAAACGTGTAATAGAATTGTTGTTTTGGGGGCTGGTTGTTCAGTGGTATGCATTTCACGTGCTAGAAGCTATTGCCTTTGGTATTCTGACCATTTTAATCATATACGGACTTTACAAATTAATCAGATTCGTTCCCCTTTGGGTTTTCTTCTTCGGAGCGGGTGTCACCGTTTTCGCACTGTATAAAATGGTACTGTATGGCGATTCAAGCGACACGTTTATTGAACAAGGCTACATGCATATGATTACCGATAATGTAGGGGATGGACGAGATCCGCGGTACTGGTTTCCAATAATTCCGTCTATTGGTTATACTATGTTCGGGGCAATGATAGGAGCGTTGCTGCATGACCTTAAAAACCATGTCCGAAACTGGTATTTCCCAACAATCGTGTTTGCGATAGGCTTCATATTTTTCTGGTGGGCCAAGGAAATTCTTCTCGGATTGGATTCTATTCTCGGTATGGAATCTTTCCAATTTGTTGGAGGCGATTCGATGTACAGCAAAATGGGAATGGTCTTTATGGAGTTAAGTGTCTTAATTTTCATCGATAACAAATGGGGACATCGAATTAAAGAAAACAACTTATTTCTCAAAGTCGGTCAAAACACACTCACCATTTATGTCCTTCACATGGTTGTCTTGTATGGATCGATTACCGGACTGGGCTTAAATGATCTATTCAACAAAGGGGAACATTCTTTAATGCACCTAAACCCATGGCAAGTAGCCATTGGTGCCATATTATTCATGGCCTTCTTCGTGTTACTGATAAAGTACCTAGATTGGATCAAGAAGCAGTTAGAGTTCATCCTTGGACCTATCCGCAAGTTCTTCAATAAACTATTCTTCGTCTCGTAACAGTCGTTTCTCACGGCGCGTAAGATTGGCTTTCTGATAATAAGCCTTGGGCATTTCATAGGAGTAATTCCGTGGTCCGCAGTCAGAAATAACCTGCAATTCTACTTTGTGATTATTTTGATCCGCAAAAACAAACGACCCATTTTCTCCTGAAATTTCTTCATTTCCGTCTACACTCCATTTATAAGATAAGGCATTCGGAAATGTAGCTGTGAAATTAGCAGCTACCGTTCCGTCTTCATTAAATTTCCAATGCACCAAAGATTCTTGCTCATCTAGGGAATAATATGTTCGATTTTCATGAACGAGCTCGTACGCCTGCTTGGAAATGAACTCCCCCATCTTCTTCGATATTCCACGAGGTCGATAATTGCGATTTTCCTCATCATAGAAGGCTGAAAAGAACGTGGCTGCAGCCAAATAAGATCCTTTTTTACTCGGGTGAAATTTGTCTCGTATATATAAATTCGCTCTGCTACCCATCTTTACGCGTTTCCAAACTTTCCCTACGGGTACAACGGGTAATTGATAGTGATCACCGATACGCATATATCCTCCGTGAATGGTATCGGCCATTCCTTCGAATTTTTTCGTGTACTCGTAATCACCGAATCCTTTTTCATATCCCCAAGTCATGAAAAAATACACGTTCGTGCACGGGTTGTTCGCATAGATCGAATCCAATATTTTGTTCAAATAAGGAATGGTAGCAGAGTCAACATGTTCCGCGGAATGAATAAACTCGCGGCTGTATCCCTGTAGGATGACATTATCCCATTTGTGAGCTTTAATAGAGGTATAGACACTTGGCCTTTCAGAATGCTCTTCAAAATCGGCTCCTCCCTTAGTATTTGATTGCACATAAACGTTTTTACCCGCGTTGCTAGCGATGGCATCAAACATCTTTGGCATTTCATTATAATAGGTAAAACTATTTCCAATAAATAAATAAGAGATCTTGGAAGGATCCATAGGATTCTCCTGTGCCTTCACTTCTGTGCTCATAAACAGTGCTACTAGAACGGCTGTATAGAACATAATGCTATTACGTAGATTCTTCATCAGTATTTTCTTACGTAATAGAACTGCAAAAGTTAGTCCAAAATTGTTTTTTAACAGAAATTAAAGCTATGCAGTCCTAATTTTTTCTGCTATTTCTGCGAGTCTTACAGAAGAAATCTGAAGTTTTGGCTTTGAGAAATTCATATCATCCAATGTATTGATTGGAATCAAATGCATGTGTGCGTGAGGAACTTCCAGACCTATCACAGTAACTCCAATGCGATTGCAAGGAAAGGCAGACTTGATTTTACCCGAAATTTCTTTGGCAAAAACCATCATATCAGCAAGAGCCTTGTCATTTAAGTCAAAAATGTAATCTGTCTCCTTTTTGGGGATCACTAGGGTGTGTCCCTCTTTAAGTGGCATAATGTCCAGGAACGCAAGGAAATCATCATTCTCGGCGATTTTATGAGCTGGGATTTCACCTGCAATAATTTTAGAGAAAATAGAAGCCATTATCGAGTAATTTCGATGATTTCGAATTTCATAACCCCATTCGGTGTTTGAATATCGGCAATCTCTCCAACCTCTTTTCCTAATAGTCCTTTTCCGATAGGTGACTCAACACTAATCTTTTTTGCTTTCAGATCTGCCTCGTTCTCGGCTACCAAGGTGTACGATAACTCCATTCCGTTCGCAACGTTCTTAATCTTTGCTGTACTTAGAATGTAAACTTTCGTATCGTCGATATCCGAATCGTCAATTACTCTAGCATTCGAAATAACCTCTTTCAGCTTGGCAATCTTTGCTTCCAATAAACCCTGAGCTTCTTTTGCAGCGTCATACTCTGCATTCTCCGAAAGGTCTCCCTTATCACGAGCTTCACCGATCTGTTGTGAGATAGAAGGACGTTGCACCGTCTCCATTTCGAGAAGCTCTTCTTTCAACTTATCTAAGCCTCCCTGAGTGTAATATGATATTTGTGACATAGCGTAATATTATACAAAAAGAAGAGAGCCCCTAAGGACTCTCTTGCTAATCAAATATAGTAAATTAAATCTTACTTCAGACTGATCGTTGCTCCGATAGTGTGGATGATACCGAATACACCAGCGAAACGCGCAGCGTACTCAATTCCCAAAGCATTCTGATTTTCACCAACCAATGCGTCTACTGAGAATCCAGCTGTTGGACCAACCAAAGCATTTGAACGATTCTCAAGGCTGAATAGGTTTTTTTCATAAACGAATCCTCCTCGGATGTTAAACGCCATCTTTTCGTTTGTCATTTGATAATCAGCTCCAACACGGTATTGATCGCTTGAGAAAGAATTTGCTGTAAATCCTAACGCAGCAGTCAATTTATTGTTTTCGTTGAAGATAAAATCATACGAAGCTCCGATTCCAAGCAATGCAGGCATCTCGTATGTCGCTGAACGCTGCTCCAATGTAGCTACGTTACCCGTTGATACGTAATTTACCTGTCCTGCTAGACCATCACCACGGAAACGCATTACCGGACCAACGTTCTTCAAAGTAATTCCGAACTTGATCTGATCTTGCTCTCCAGTTACGTAACGAATACCAGCGTCAATTGCGATTCCATTTGCACGTAGGTTAGCGATATTCTCAGACATCACTTTGAAGTTAATACCTCCGTAAATAGATTGAGAGAATGATCGTGCGTATCCTACATTGAAAACGTTAGCTCGTGGCGTGAAGAAACCAATGTCCCCTTCCGGGTTGTTTACCGTAGTGATTGGAATATCACCAAAGTTCATTGACTGAACACTTACTGCGATCACATCGTTCTCTGAAATACGCTGAGCGATACCTGCACTGTTAAATGCGATACCAGCGCTTCCCAGCCAGTTGCTGTAGTTAAACTTGATTTGAGTCTTCTTAGTAAATGCAAGACCAGCAATGTTAGTAAACGTTGCTTCCAAGCCATTCGTGTTTGCGATCCCTACATCTCCTAAGGCTGAGCTACGCGCCCACGGGTTAACCAACATATGTGATGCTCCCGCAGATCCTACACGATCTTCGTTACCGGCAGTTGCTGCGAAGCTGGATAAAATCGCAGCTCCGACAACAAATACACTCTTTATTTTATTCATTGAATTGTTCATTTCAATCGTACTTTAAGTCTTATTAAATACCCTGTAGGTCAATTAATCTCATTCCTCCGAAGAACTTGATAATGCGTTCTCCAACGTCTGGAACATCCACATGAATCAAGTAAACACCTCCGGCTAATGGAATACCTTGCCAGTTGTTCAAGTCCCAATCAACAGATGTAACTGGACTATCTTTCTTGAAGGTACGTACCAGTTTACCATTTACAGAGTAAATTTTAACTGTACAACGCTCTGGAAGGTTCGTGATTTTCACACGAGTATCCAATCGGTTACGTTCGTACTCAGAGTAAGCATAGTAAGGGTTAGGAACTACATTGATCAAGTCAAGTGCACTAGCCAAACGATCACGACTTCCAAGCTCTGTAGCAACACTTGACATGTTCCATGAGTACATTGGTTGTCCGTTGTTCAATCCTGTTGCAGAGTAGTTTTTGTACTCTTTACTTACACGCAAGCCGATTGTAACATCCGTTGGAATTCCACCGTTAGGATTTGTCGGATCAATTGTGAAGTTATTCGCCGCCAGTGGGTAAGCTACCCAGCTAATGCTGCTGTAGAAGTTACGCTTTGCAGTAGTATTGTTCGCAAGAACATCCTGCATCAAAAGAAGCGCTTCGTTCGTAGCATCGTTATCTCCTTGCGCAGGAACGTATGCTGGGAAGTCATATCCTAGCAAGTAATTGTTCACTTCTGCACTGTTGTTAGAGAACACGTATACCGGGTGCATTCCTCCCATAAGTGGGTTTCCACCGTTGTCAACTAAAGTTGATGTCGGGTTCCAAATCATATCTGATCCGTTCTCCGAAGAAAGGAATGAATTCTCACCAAATGCCAAGTACAAACGAGAACCTGTCTCTAGGTCAATAGCATATCCCGGGAACCAACCCATACCAGTAGAACCAGTCTCAGGGTTTCCGTTCTTATCCACTGAAGGACTAGCACGTAAAGCTCCTGGCTCTGCTCCACCAACGTTCAACGCTGACTCACGACCCAACTCGATAACTGGACAACGTGTCCATTTCGACTTGTCGCTAGTAATAACGATATCAACCGATGGCAAGAAGCTAATTGAAGCTCCGTTTCTCGCTGATGTTGGAGATGCGTAGTTATAATATGCCATTGGCATGAAGCTAGCTTCCCAACCTGTCAATTTGTGAGGAGCAATTCCTCCACCAAAGATCTGGTTCCAGTTCTTATCTGGATCAGCAAAATTATTCGGTGCTTGCCAATCAGCGTAGCTACATGGATCTAAGTAATCACGGTATGTAGCTAACGTATTATCCAAACATTCGTAACCAGGGTCACTTTGATCGGTGTTCGGTGCATATGTCCCTGCGCGAACCCAGTTTGTAGGGTAGAATGCGTCGTTATCAGGCACTGCTGCTAAGAAGTTCAATGAACTATCCGCGAACGTAATAGAAGAACTTAATAACTCAGTAGTTCTCGCCTCTACACCACCGGATGCTCCATCTGGCAAGAAGTAAGACTCCTGTGTAATTTGAACCGACACGCCCCATTCTGGGATGATCTGTTCGTTGTTCGATCCAATATTCACTTGAGAAGTAATTGAATCCGTTGGACTCGTAGCCGTCTCGGAATCGTATCGGTAAATCACCCATGATGCAGTATCTGCGCCATTACTTGATGAAGTTGCGTAATCTCTGAAACGACACTCATAGTAACCATCACGAACATTCAATGGATCCACAACCTTTACGTTGATTGGTCCTGATCCGAAATCGTACTCAGGAGCTTCCATGAATCCGTTAGCGATAATTGTCTCTTTAGAAGAAGCAGTCAATTCAAGTGCACGACCACCATTTCCATGACCATCCAAACGACGGATGATTGGGCTTGATCCATAATCGATCAACTGTCCTGTTCCGTCAGCCTCTGGCATTGGGTTGTGAGGAATAGCTGGTGTCGATGTAATCGCAGTACCGTCGAAGTTCAAACGAGAAGCGATGTATGGAGTCTGCTGTCCTGTCAATGCATTTGGATCTGTTGGATCGTACAAGTTGGCAATTCCAGTCTGAAGGTCTGCCATGTCGTTGTATGCATATGCCAACGCAATATAGTAGTACGTCTTATGGTTAACCAATGCACGGTCTCCTTGAGCGAAGAAATCTTCAGAAATCAAGAATGAGTGCTGAATACCTTGGTTAGTTCCATCTACCTTTTCCTTTGGAATGGAGAATCCAAGATCCTCGTCAAAATCGAAGTTAATGATGCGATCAATACCATTTTCAATATCACATTGAGCGATTAACCTTGCTTTCGAGTTGTCAGTAATATCTGCAACTCCAGCATCCTCATCGATCATTTGATAGATTTGGTATCCCTCGAAATTGTATACGTTATCTACACCAGGATCTGTAATGTTCACTTCGTCTGCAACGGCATACGATTCGCCAGCATTGTTCGATCCTGAAGGGTTATCCAACATCAATACCAATTGGTTTTCCAATTCTTGAATTTTGATACGCGGTGCGTTTGGCGGATCCAAAATCTTGAAACATGCATCAAACAAAGCCTGTGCTTTTGTATCTGCACGCTTCAATGCTTCTACTGATGAGAATGGATCTCCATCAGAACCACGACCATAAACGATACCAACAGTAATGTTGTTAATCGCTCCAGGACGCAATGTAAATGGTCCAGCTGATTGTACGAAACGACGATCTTCTGGTGGGTTTGGTGACCCTCCGTTCGCGTTGTACTCTGCCCAATCATCATTGATGATTGCTCCTTCAGTTGCCCATCCTAGTGGATCGGAATCTCCAGGGAACACATATGTTGTTGGTGTTGTTGTTACACCAGCGTTGTATGCATTACCTCCATAGAAGATCTGAGATCCATCTGCCCAGAATCCACGCATAAAGTTGTAGAATTCAGGTGCGTTGTTCGGGTCACTTGTCGGGAAAACTGCTCCGTTTGTATAGTATGTGAATAAACGCATACCGTAACGCTCGTTGTCGTCAACTCCATCAGCATATCCTACACCAATACCTCCATATACAATACCACCATCAGTAATTGCTTCCTGCACAGTTGGCGTTTGCAATGTTCCTGTAGAATCTATAAATGGTCCAACGTTATCACGTCCATCAGCATCTTGGTATGGTCCTTCGAAGAAGTCAACTCCAATTGCTGGTGGATTTTCACCGTAACCTTGCGCACCACCGTTGGTTTCATCCAAGGCATCACCGTTATATGCATAACCTAGTCCACGAGATACATCACAACCTACATAATCATCCTGGTAGTTACCTACATCTGGATCTAAGTATTGTGCGAAGTAAGTATTAAACAATGTCTGTGTACCACGGTTAATCATTTCGTAGTTATAGAAAGTCATTCGGTTCACTTCATCGTTTGTTGCGAAAGCGAATGCTTGTGCACGGATTTCCATACCAATTGGTTCTCCGTTTGTTTCCGTGTGGATGTTTCCTTTGTCGTTAAATACCCACCAATGCGTTTCGTCACCGAACAATGTTACACGACGATCAGATCCACAAAGTACATCATCACGACCCAAGATATCATCGTACCAAGGAGTGTCACCATCGTCCGGACGGAAAGCACCGTCAGCATTCGCATCATAGAATGGTGCTAGCCAATAATCCTGACCAATCGTTACATCCCCGTGAGCAGGCCAATCATAGATTCGTGTTAACTCATCGTTTGTTGGAACTGTTGCCTCAGCACAAGCTACAGGGTCTTGATTTGGTCCTTGACATGCTTCCCACCATACAGTATAACGGATAACTTCCGCCTTACGAATAGTGTAGAATCGGTCATAGAACAAACACTGATCAGGATCGATGTTTGCTTCACCGAAATCACGAATCGCGTCATCACCTACAGGTCCTGAAGGATCGTAATTACCAGAGCCAGGCTGAGCCGTAAGCGGTCCAGGCCAGAAATCGTTACCTGAACGGAAGGTAAGTGCGGCTAATTTTAACTGACCGTTTACATCTGTACCCCCCATCCAAAGTGCTCCGGCGTAGATCGCGAACAAGTTGTCACCACCTACCTCGTAGGCCGCAACGCTGTTCTGACGATCCTGGAACATGGATCCACCTTGTTCAATGAAGGCGCTAACGTCGTTAAAACTCATTGTTATACTCGCTGTTGCAGGGGCACAATTGGCTCCTTTGGCTTGAGCTACGGTATTACTACCGCCACTATTGCCACCAGCGGGCTTGCTACTATAAGACTTATAGGCAAGCGCATCGCCAGACCACAGCATTGCTGCTGCCCCGACGATCATTGCTACTAGTTGCTTTTTCATAATGCTCTTTGTTCTTATTATGAATTAAAAATCGAATTTGATCCCCAAACGAATAGTACGCGGTGCACTAATGTTGAAAGGGTTTTGAACCTTCATTAAGTAGTAATCTCTGAACGCTTGTTCGTCCAATTGATTTTGGATAGATGTTTGGCTCGCTGCTGCTGCAAGGAATCCATCATCATCCCAGTTACCCGTTGCACGGTACACACTCAACACGTTGAATTGGTTGAACAAGTTCGTTACACGGAAGTATACATTTAAGAATACTGCTTTTCTATTGTCTTCTTTACCCATTTCAAGTTCGAACGTACGATCTAACTGAAGGTCCAAACGGTAAGCCCATGGTAGGCGTGATCCATTTGTTGTTCCGTCCAATCCAGAGTTCTGAGCATTAAACTGAGCTGCGTTTGTAATTGTTCCTTGCGCTGAGTAAGGGTTACCAGAGTATATGTTCGAAACAATGTTCAATCCAGTGTTACCCAATACTTCGAAATCTCCGATAAGCGGTCCGTTGTAATCACGACCTGTTCCGTAACGGTAATCGAATGTTACGTTGAACGCGTGACGACGGTCAAACGAATAAGGGAAGATTGCACGTAAGTTTGGCAAACCAGCTTGAATCAATCCAGCTGCTGAAGTCGCATCTGATCCAGTACCATCTGCGAACTGTAACGTATAGTTAGCAGTCATACGAATGTTTCCAGTTCGACGCAAATCATAAGCAATCGTCATTCCTTTTACCGTACCGAAGTCACGGTTAGAGAATGTCGAGTATGTTGCTGGATACGCTTCAAAGATGTTCTGCAACTGAACGTTATCACGTTGCTCACGGTAGAACGCTGAGATCTTCAGTGATGAAGTACGCGTCAATACCTGCTGGAATCCAACTTCGTAATCGATAGTTCTTTCTGGACGCAACGCTGAGTTTGCGATAGTTGCACTACGATCGTTGATGAATTGGTACTCAAACGGATCGAAACGGAATCCTGAAGTAGGACGTTTTGTTAAGATATCGTAGTGAGCAAAGAATGAAGCTTCATCCGAGATAGGGAATGAGAATGCGATACGTGGCATAACATTCACCTGTGGCGTATAATCTTCAAATGCATCAGCAGTAGGAGTATCCAATGACGGATCTAACAACCAAGGAGCAATTCCTCCTGGTCCACGAAGAGTTTGAGGATCTTCAACTACAACACCATTCGCATCGTACCAGATATCACCATCTCTAAATCCATTAATTTGTGTTGGGTTGTTTACGTCGTTTACATATACTACGTAATCATCTCCAACTGAACCAGGGATATTAACCCATGTCTCACCTGTTGCTCTTGCTTCAGCAGCAGTACGTGCTTCGTAGAACAAGTAACGGTCTTTCAATACTGGTTGGTTTGCATCGAAGATATCCACACGTACACCTACGTTGAATACGATATCGCGGAATGCGAACTTATCCATAATGTATCCTGCCATGTAGATTGGTTGGAAAGCTCCAACAAATCGACGGAAGTTTCCGTTCTCATCAAAATCAGTAAAGTACTTATCGATATCCGTGATACCACGTACTTTCTCTCCTGTGTGATCAAATCCATAATAAGAAACGAATGAGTTACCTTGATTCAATAGTTCATCCGGAGAGAACATGTCAAGGCTGTAGATGTTTGGATCGTACTTATCAACATCGATAAAGTCTGTTCCGCGAACACCTTCTGAGATCAACCCTTGCTCGAACAAGTACTGACGCAAGTTGTAATCGAAGAATGACTGATTGTCATTGTTCACTTGCCCTCCATACTCGTCTGAGTTGTTAAGGTATGCGTAACCTGTATTCAAACGCTCATAGTTTACGTATACACGACCCAATGAATCAACCAAAGTTGCTTGGTTCAAGTCAAGCTCCGTAATGTGGAAGTTTGTCAACTGACGTGCAATTTGCCAAAGACCTACTGGTCCTTGTCCACCACCACCGGTTGTAGTACCGTTTGTCCATCCACGGTCCCAACGACGCTCAAACTCAAATCCAACTGAGATTGAGTGATCTCCGATGTTTGCCGATCCTGAACCTGTTACACGGAACTGATCGTTTTCAAATACTCCGAAACCGTTAAATGGTGCACCAATGTTACTCCAAATGTTGTATATGTTACGAGGAGAATCTCCGTTCAACAATCCTGAACCTTGCTGAATTTGCAACAAGTTCTCGTATCGTCCTTCTGGAAGACCTTCATATATTGAGTAGTACTGAGAAGTAATCGCTGCCAACGCTGAGTTTGTTTCAGACGGCTCGAAATCTACCAAAATATCTCTAAATCCATCGTGCTCATAATTGTTCGTGTTTGGATTCAATGAGTGAGAGCGGCGACGTGTTGTTGTGAAACGTCCAACGTGACCGTAGTTGAATAGGTTGTACCCGTGGTTTGGATCGTAGTTATCACGACGTACCTTCGAGAAATCCACCATCAATGAGTAGTATGCACTCTTAATTTTCGAAGAGCTTTCAGGATCGTTGTTATTGAAACGTTGTGTCAAACGTCCAAACACCCTCCAGTCTAAAGATTCAAAGTATCCAAAGTTTCCAAAGTTCAATAGTGATCCTGCGTAGCTATAGTTGTTTCCACGGGAATAGTTCATGGAACCTCCAAATGTTAAGTTTACAGATGGTCC
Organism: Flavobacteriales bacterium; assembly: GCA_015665275.1. Classification (GTDB taxonomy): domain Bacteria; phylum Bacteroidota; class Bacteroidia; order Flavobacteriales_D; family Crocinitomicaceae; genus UBA4466. The sequence goes on from JADFAL010000054.1 coordinate 63,338, forward strand.
AGTATTTACATCGATTTTACCCTGAGCAGAGATTGACGTGTTACGCGCGTTCATTCTCCAATCAGTCTTTTCGAAAGAGTCTTGACGTAGGAACTGTGAATTATGGAATGTACCGAAACCTGTAGATGTAGGACGAAGTGGATTTGCCAACAAGTCGTCTTTTACTTGTTTTTTGATTCTCCAGCTTCCTCCAGCCAATGGACGGCTATCCAATTGATCTGTGATGTTAGCTGAAACCAAGAATCCTAAACGTGGCTTTGTTTTATTTCCTAATGAATCTTTCTGCATCCATAATGGACCAGACAACATTCCTTCAAATAGGTTGTATGCATATTTATCAAATCCAAATACGCGACCTGTGTAATCTTCCGTTTTTGGGTTGTTTCCAAGTGGATCACTTCCTGCGAAGTAGAATCCTGAAGTTACAACCTCAGCACTACCAAAGTACTTCGCGGATGGTCCACGTGTTGTTACCGAGATAATACCCCCGGTAGCATCCCCGTAATTTGCTGGCAATCCTCCGGTAATTACTTTTACCTCTTCAATTGCTGACTTTGGAAGACTTGCAGAACCTCGTACTTTAATACCATCAATAAAGAAGAACGTTCCATCTGAACGCGAACCACGCACGCTAATCGCACCTGAACCTTCATTACTGTTTACCCCTCCTACTGTTCCGGCTACACCTGCAGCAGAACGAACAGGAAGACGCGCAATGTCTTCACGCGTAATGGTCGCCCCTGAAGCACCACCATCTCTATCAATAAGTGGGACTTTGTAGGCAATTACCTGTACTTCGGTAATTTCTAAGACATCCGAAGGTACGGTCATGTTTAGGTCATCTAAGAACGTGATCTGATCAGAACTCACAATCACCCCCGTCAATTTAATTGGTTGATGCCCTTCCTGAGAAGACACCTCCACGTCGTAAGATCCCGGATCTACCGAGTTAATTTGAAATTTCCCGTCGAAATCGGTGGTGGCTCCTCCTTTAACAGATCCGTTCAGTGAAATTTTCACTTTGGCGAACGCGATCGGCTCCTCAGAGTTACCGTCTGTCACCGTCCCGCGAATAGAACCGAGACCCGACTGGGAAAACCCATAAGACATAGTAAGCAATAGACTCACTACGATTAAGTTAAGTTTTCGTAACATAAGTACAGTTTGTTTAGTATTAAACCAAGTTGCTCTAGTAAAGCGCGTAAATATAGAAAAAATCGGGTTTCGTTCGCTGTTTGTTAAAAAATTTAAATTCGATTTCTTCTTAACCTACTTTAACAAAAGTAGCAACAAAGTAAGTGTCGATTTTTCATTTCTGATTCAAATTCGTTCAAATTATACACGTCTAATGTCAACCGAACCTTTTTTCGTTCTTTTGTAGCCATGGACGCCATTTTTCAGCGTAACGAAATTCATTTAGGAACAACGTGTATTCATACGGTCGCATACCCAGAATTTATTCCGGAGGACTACTTACATGTGCTAAACGACGTAGAACTAGAAAGATACCTCAGCTTCGGTCATTTGAAACGACAGCGTGAGTTTATTGCTACCCGAGCTTTGCGCCATGAATTGTTCGGAAATGAACACATCCACTACACTCCTGAAGGCGCTCCCTACATTGACAAGGATACTTATATCTCTATTAGTCATTCTGGAAATGTTGTAGCAATAGCGGAAAACCATGCATTTCCGGTTGGCCTGGACCTAGAACTGATCCGACAGGATATTCAAAGACTGATGCACAAATTCCTTTCTAAGGAAGAACTTCAACATTTTGATTGTAATGACTCGCAACTGGTTACCTCTATTTGGTCTGCAAAGGAAACTTTGTATAAGTTGGCTGGTAGAAAACAGATTCTCTTTAGCGACGAACTACACATAAGCCGTGAAGAAGATCAATGGAAAGGCCGGATTATCAATCCAGAGCATGACCTTTTGGTGAATTTGGATATATTTGAGCGCGAAGGGATTATTTACACTTTAAATTCATCTCGAGTTGAGTACATTAAACGAGATTCTTAATCAATTTTCAAAAAAGCAAGGTCAAATTGCTGTTCTCATCGACCCTGAAAAAGTTCAGGACGAATCGTTGTTGCAGGATTTGTTGAAAAAGGCTGCCTTTGCTGGAGTTGATTATTTGTTCGTTGGAGGCAGTACGGTAACGCGAGAAGAATTTCAATTCTGTATCGAATGTATTAAGAGAAACTCGAACATCCCATTGGTTATATTTCCTGGTGCATCGTATCAAGTATCGGAAGAAGCGGATGCACTGCTTTATTTGAGTTTGATTTCCGGTCGAAATCCAGATTACCTAATCGGACACCATGTAGCATCGGCAAGTGAAGTTTATGACATGAATTTAGAGGTAATCCCAACCGGATACATCTTAGTAGACGGGGGAACAAACTCTTCTGTGGCATATGTAAGTCAAACCACTCCGATACCCGCGAACAAAACGAGTATTATTACCCGAACGGCTAAAGCAGGAATCTTGCAGGGGAAACAACTCCTGTATCTTGATGCCGGAAGCGGTGCCAAAAGCCCCGTTCCTTCGGAAATTATTTCGAGGTTATCGGAATTGCCTGCTCCTTTGATTATTGGAGGTGGAATCCGGTCTATTGAGAGAATTCACGAAATCAGGGATGCAGGTGCTAACGTAATTGTAATCGGCAACAAAATCGAGGAAGACATAGACTTCCTTTTAGATATTAAGCTGTATATTGAGTCCGAGCATGGATAATCAAGAACGTTTCTTGCGAATATTAAAGAACATGGGGGGCGTTTGCTTTGCCATCGCCTTTGTGTTAGTGCTCAACATTTACGGAGGGATTGGCCGAGGGTACATCTCATCGATTACCGCAAAATATCTCTTTCTTGGATTTGGTGGATTGGGATTGATTCTAAATCTAGTAACCTTCCAAACTGGAAAATACCATCCTATTTATAACCTGACGTATTGGGGTGGATCTCTCGTAACGTTCTTAGGGTTGATCATGAATTTTTTCCAAATCCAATACTCAGACTATGTTCTGATCGGCGGACTTATTATTGTGGGAGTCTCATTTTTCCTTCCTAAAAAATATGTTGAGCCTAAGGATGGAAACCCAGACTTGCTGGACGACTAATCAGGAATAAACTGCCTTCAAAGACATATCTAAACTTTTCACACTGTGCGTTAATGCACCCACAGATATGTAATCCACGCCAGTTTCAGCAAATCCCCTTATTGTTTCTTCGGTAATTCCACCGGACGCTTCTGTTTCAATTGAACCCGGAATTAATGGCAAAACCTTTCTGAGTCGTTCTGGTGTAAAGTTATCTAGCATGATGCGATCTACATTACCTAGAGCCAAGACCTCGTTCAACTCTTCTTCGTCTCGCACCTCAATTTCAATTTTCAATTCTTTTCCCGTCTCCTTAAGATACTCGTTTGCTTTTTCAATGGCAGGCTTTACTCCACCAGCGTAATCTATATGATTGTCTTTGAGCATAATCATATCGTATAACGCGAAACGATGGTTCACTCCCCCACCAATGCGGACTGCCCATTTCTCCATATATCG
>JADFAL010000039.1 GCA_015665275.1 Flavobacteriales bacterium
ATGTCACGCGGCGTTATGGAAGCTATTCTCTGGGATTCCGAGTTGAGTGCGGCAGATCGAGATCGGGTAGAGACGTATCTGGCTATTAAATACGGAATTACGAAAGGAATGAATGGAACGTCCGTTGATTACGTTTCTCCATTCGACGGAAGCGTAATTTGGGATGTTTCAGCCAATACTGGTTTTAACTATGATATTGCAGGAATTATGCGCGCCGATGTTTCCGGTTTGGATCAGCGAAAATCACATTCTACCAATGGGGGAAGCGTTGGAACGTATAACGATATCGTTACAATGGCGCACGGAACCAATTTTGCCGCTCCAACTGTAATTCCAAACGATGGAGAAGCGATTGTATGGGGGCATGACAATGGAATCTTGAACAATACGGGTATTGTGGTGAACTATCCAACAGATAACGGTGAAGTAATTCAAGGGATTTTTACGAGAGAATGGAAATCGCAGGAAGCGAATAGCCTCGGAACAGTGACTATTGAGTTCGATTTAAGCTCGGTTGTTGGAGTAGGAGGTATTCTGGGGTCAAACGATCTTCAATATGTTCGACTGCTCGTAGATGAAGATGGAAACTATGCGGTAGGAGCAACATCAATTGCGCCAACTGCCTACAACAATGCAACGGGAATCATTTACTTCTAGCTTGATTTTATTCTAGGAACCGGAAACCCATTGAATCAATTCCGTGGCTATTACTTCACACTTGGAACCACAAACTTGCTAACATCTCCATTGCCTGTTGTCTTAGGTCATTTTGACGCAGAAAATGAAGGGTGCGAAACGAATGTGACTTGGTCAACAATATCGGAGCAACATTGCGATTACTTTATCATCGATCGCTCATACGATATGGAAAACTGGTCAGAAGTAGCACGCGTATCTGGTGCAAACAATAGCAGTGAGGTGTTGCAATATGCAATTGTAGATAGAGAATTTGATCGAAACGGTGCCATTTACTATCGTTTGACGCAGGTAGATACCGATGGAAAGTCATCTGTAATGGGTACAAAGGGAATTCAAGTTGCCTGCGAGAATAACATTCAACCGATTATTTATCCGAATCCATCTACAGGACAATTGAACGTGTATACTACTATTTCCGGTGCGGTGACTTTGTTCGATGCACAAGGCAGATTATTGAAAACTGAGATTTTGAAGGAAGGTGAGAACATACTATCCTTCGATCACCTAGCTTCTGGAACTTATACGGCATCCATTTTATTGGATAACGGCAAATTCTACCTCGAGCAATGGGTGAAAATGTAAAAACGGCGTAGTAGGTAGCCGAATAGCAAGATTGTAGTAGTTAGTCAGATTAGTTAGTTGTAAATAGCATCTTGCTTGAAAGCACCATTTTAGGAAGAGCGTCATTCGTGGCGCTCTTTTTTCGTTTTATACCACGAAACAGAAGCAAAACGCTATCTTTGCACCGTCGTAAGCAGCCCTTATGGGTTGGTAGTTGACTCAATTACAGTAGTTACAGTAAAATTGAACCCACATGTTAGCAGTAAATAATTTATCACTTCAATTTGGAAAACGCGTTCTATTCGATGACGTAAATGTCAAGTTTGTGAACGGAAATTGTTACGGTGTTATCGGAGCCAATGGTGCCGGTAAATCGACATTTTTGAAAATTCTTACTGGAGATCAAGATCCGACTACCGGACATATTTCTTTGGAACCGGGAAAACGATTGGCAGTATTGAGTCAGGATCACTTTGCTTATGACGAGTTTGAAGTCCTGAATACAGTAATTATGGGGCATACACGCTTGTATGAAATCATGACGGAGAAAGATGCTTTGTACGCAAAGCCTGATTTTTCTGATGAAGACGGAATGCGTACTGCAGAGTTGGAAGGTGAATTTGCCGATCTGGAAGGATGGAATGCTGAGACAGATGCTGCATCATTGCTTTCAAACTTAGGAATTGAGGAATCACGCCACTACATGAAAATGGCAGATATGCCAAATGATTTGAAGGTACGTGTGTTGTTGGCGCAGGCCTTATTTGGGAATCCGGATGTGTTGGTACTCGATGAGCCTACCAACGATTTGGACTTAAAGACCATTGCGTGGTTAGAGGATTTCCTATTAGATTTTAAAAACACAGTGATTGTTGTATCTCACGACCGTCACTTCTTGGATACGGTTTGTTCGCACATTTGCGATATTGATTACGCTAAAATCAACTTATTCACAGGAAACTACTCTTTTTGGTACCAATCATCTCAGTTGGCTTCGCGTCAGCGAGCAGACAAGAACAAGAAAGCCGAGGAGAAGAAGAAAGAACTTCAAGAGTTTATTGCTCGATTCTCCGCGAATGCAGCGAAATCAAAACAGGCAACCAGTCGTCGTAAGATGTTGGACAACCTCGATATCGCAGAAATTCAGCCATCAAGCCGTAAATATCCTGGAATTACTTTCAATCAGGAGCGCGATGCAGGAAATCAAATTTTGAATATTGAAGGTTTGGCCAAACATTCCGATGAAGGCGATGTACTCTTCAAAGGTTTGAGTTTGGTTGTAAATAAGGGAGATAAAATTGCCTTTGTATCCAACAACTCGATGGCACTTACTGCTTTATTTGAAATCTTAAATGGAAATGTAGCTCCGGACGCTGGAGAATTTACTTTTGGGACAACAATCTCAACGGCGTATCTGCCGAATGAGAACCACCAGTTCTTCGAAGAGAAATTACCGTTAATCGATTGGTTGCGACAATATGCTCAAACGGATGAAGAAAAAGAAGAAGTGTACCTGCGCACCTTCCTAGGCCGCATGTTGTTCACGGGAGAAGAAGCTATGAAGACAGCTAACGTATTGTCGGGAGGTGAAAAAGTACGTTGTATGCTTTCAAAAATGATGTTGGCAAAAGGGAATCTATTGTTGATGGACGAACCAACGAACCACCTCGATTTGGAATCTATTACGGCATTAAACAACGGAATGAAAGAGTTCCCCGGAACCTTGCTCTTTACTTCGCATGACCACGAGTTGGTTAACACCGTCGCTAATCGTATTGTTGAGATTACACCAAATGGAATGATCGACAAAATGATGCCGTACGATGCCTATTTAAAGGATGAGAAGGTATTGACTCAGAAAGAGGAAATGTACGCTTAGAAAGAATAACTCAAAACTGCCGAGAATATATTTCTCGAAGTAGGATTTTTCGTATTCATCTCTTGATCAATTCCATAGATCAAGGTAAGGTCCATTTGTTTATTTAGTTTCACATCACACCCTAATACATAGCGGTTTCCCCTGAATTCGTTGTGAAAATTGAACTTGAAGAAATTCTCATACGATAGGAATGGTTCAAGCCTTTTGAAGCCATAATAACTCATACGCAAACGATTTCTGAGATAAGTGAATGGCTGTCCCGTATATACGACCATCGCATGTTGAAAGCGTGTTCGATATGAAAATTTCAAATCTGCTGATTTCCATTTCCATTTTGCGATGGCATCTACCGTAAATCTATTGACGTTGCGCTGCTCATTTCGAATGGTATATCGATACTGGACTTTTGTGGAAACGTATTTGTTCCACTTATAGCGAGCTCCGAACTCGAAAAAGCTGCTTCGAATGGCTTGCATGTTTTGACTCATGCGCACTTGTTGATCGAGGTTGAATTGAAGCTTCTTATTCAACTTGTATTTTATGGAAATCCCTGTCCAAAGTTCATTGTCTCGGGTATTTAAGTCTTGACTCCAACTTTTAATTGGAATTAGAAACAACAAACCGATTGTAAGTAAAATGGTTCTACTGGAAGCCATAAAGTTTACGATTGTAAAAGTCATTCACTTGAAAGTCTTGCTTTAACTGATCTACATTCAGACTCCATTCAAAGGAACTGTGAGGAGCGCCCCATTTCTTAATTAAATATCCAATGTCAGGTTCTAACTCATCTGCGAGATCATCTACAATATGATTGAATTTCTGAATGGTTAGATTGTCATAAAGAGCGCGTTGTTTTTGTTCAAGTAAATCAATAAATCCGTTATCATGGTTTCTAAGAATCTGGTAGATTTTTGAAAAGTCATCTTCTAAATATTCCAGTTTGGGCAATCGTTGTGTTCTGTTTCTGTTGGCAGCCCAATCGAGATCATACAGTAGGAACCGGAACTTACTCCCATTCGCGCTGTACAATTTTACATTGTTGTGCGGCCAATCCATATTTCCGATGAAATCTTGATACAAGATGTAATCAATAAAGTTCGGGATGTCAATAAGGTCTTCCAAGGCATGCTCATCCCGGTTGGCGATAGCATCAATTAGTTGTTGGGCCAACGCTTCATCACCTTCTTTAAAATCAATGTCTTCGTTCGGCCAATCCATTTTCAAGAGGGTGATATCCTCAGCGTTTACATTAAGTAAGGTTGATAATCCATCGCGATCGTTCTCGGTGCGAAGGTTCAATAATCCATAATACTTCTTATTCACGAATACATGCACAGGCTTGCCATATTTGGTTTCCAAGTCAATGCCATTCTCGTAAGCGAGTCGCGCGTATGCTAAATCTTTGAAATGTGTTACGCCATTGTCATTCCCCGAATTTCGAAGTCGGAGAGAGGAAATTGAATTTAGATTGTCACCATTCAATGCTATGTTGGGGGCAATAATTTTCAGGTTTTGGTTATCGATCGGATCGTTGAATATCATTCCTAAGGATCGCATGGCATGGTGGCGAGAACTTGCTCCTTTAATACGTAAGGTGGCATTCTTATTAAAAACCAATGTGCCGTTTGCGTCATGATATTCCACTGAGCCATTGATTTCAACATTTTCTGTGTAGTAATAATACATCGAGACCCAATCGGAAGGATCTACTGTAATATTGATGCGGTCCAGGCCCGAGTCCATATTTGCGGCGTCAATATTTTCAATATCTGGTAATTCTTCCGTGACTTCGAACTTGTTGCATCCAAGAATCGCAAAACTAAGTAGCAGTATGACAAAGAGACCTTTCATTTGAAGAGACGATAATTGAGCCCCACTCGAAATTGATACTGGGGATTGGTGAATATATATGCGTTGGTAATTGGTGTCATTGCTCGACTAACTAGAATGGTTCCGAAGAGTCGATCGCTAAGCGGATACATCAGTTCTGCTGCCAAATTGATACGGAACAAGTCCCCTGATCCAAAGATAAATTGATTGAACGCCACGTTGTTTTCTGCTTCGATGTACGCATTCAAGCGGATCTTTTTAGTTAGTGCATAGCCCAATCCCCCTGAGGCGAAGACCTTGTTTAGTGCTCCATTGTATTGTATGTTTTCCGAACGACCGGCGAAAGTCAGGTATCGAAAACCGAGATTCAGATGTATGTCAAGTTTAGTATTGAGTTGGTAATTGTTTCGAGCCAACACTTCAAATCCTTGTGTGTGATCTAAATGATATGTAGCACCTTGAAGGTCAATAATGCGTTCTCCAAAACAGTAAACGTAGTTGGCGCTAAGCGAAAACCGATATTGCGCTTGGGAAGTGTTGTTCCAACAAATAAAGAATTGCATCAAACCTAACAAGGCAAGAGACAATGAAGTTCGTTTTAACAGAGATGGAGTAGAGGTCACCAAATGTTTGTTCGCGGTTTCTATCACTACAATGTGAATATACTTGAAACGAACCTCATGATTTTATGGTTGGGACAATCTTTATAATTCTACGAGAGAGTTTTCACTCAGAAGTCCAAAGATGATAACTTTGTGGTTATGGTAAAGTTTTCATTCTCCGTTCCACAATCGAACACACAATACGTTCATATTGAAGCTGTAATCCCTACGAAGGAAGATCGAACTACGGTTCATTTGCCGGCATGGCGCCCCGGACGATATGAATTGGGGAATTTTGCTAAAAATGTGCGCAATTTCAAAGTAACCAATGCAAACAAAAAAGCGCTGGACTTTCATAAGGTAAACAAAGACACGTGGGAAGTAGATTCTTCAGAAAACGATCAAATTGTTGTGAGCTACAACTACTATGCGAACGAACTCAATGCTGGGTCTACATTTGCCGATAAGGATCAACTGTACGTGAATCCAGTTAACTGCTGTGTATTTACGAAAGAAACATATGCTGAGCCCGTGGAAGTCTCACTCGATATCTCCTCCAACTGGGAGGTGGCAACTTCATTGGAATTGAAAGATGGTAAATGGCACGCTGAGAATACCGAAGAGCTATTGGATTCGCCGTTTATTGCGTCGGGTATGCTGCAACGAGAAAGTTATGAATCACACGGAGTTACTTTTCATATTTGGTTCAATGGAATTATCAAACCTGATTGGGATCGATTGATTAAAGACTTTCAAGCCTTTACCGATAGCCAGATTGCGAAGTTTACAGAATTTCCGGTAAAAGAATACCACTATCTAAATCAAATTCTTCCAGTCAAGGCCTACCATGGCGTAGAGCATACAAAATCAACTGTGATTGCTCTGGGTCCGTCTTACGAAGTTTTTGGATCGTTGTACAAGGAATTGTTGGGCGTGAGTTCGCATGAATTGTATCATACGTGGAATGTGAAAACGATTCGCCCTGCGGAAATGATGCCGTATGATTTTACCAAAGAGAATTATTCTCCGCTTGGTTATCTCTGCGAAGGAGTAACAACATACATGGGAGATTTGTTCTTGCATAAAAGTGGTGTTTTCAATTTAGATCAGTACTTGAATGAAATGGATTCGCAATTGCAACGCCATTTCGACAATCAGGGTCGCTTCCATTATTCCGTGGCTGAATCTTCTTTCGATACTTGGTTGGATGGTTATGTGGCAGGAGCCCCTGGTCGGAAAGTCAGTATTTATACGGAAGGTTGTTTGTTAGCCTTCATTACAGATGTGAAATTGCTGGAAGCTACCAAGAATAAATACGGCTTGGACGAAGTAATGAAGCGTTTGTTCTTCCAATTTGGGTTAGAAGGTAAAGGAGTCTCCGAAGACGATTATAAAGCAACGGTAGCAGCTGTAGGGAAATTCTCATTCGAGGAGATATTCAACGATTACATCCATGGAACAAAGCCTTTTGAATCCTTATTGACTGCTTGTTTTGATTATGTCGGATTGGAGTTGCAACATCAACCTGAAGAGGGGTATGCGGCTGGAAGACTAGGTTTCAAATTCTTGAATTCAAGTAGTGGAGGGGCGGTTGTGAAAGTGATGTACCCCGGTGGACCTGCTGAATTGGGCGGTTTGATGTTAGACGACGAAATTGTAGCAATTAACGGTCTTGAAGTAAATAACAACGCGAATGATTGGCTCAAATATTTTGATGAGGATCAGAAGGAAGTAACCGTATTCCGAAAAGGACAACTCTTAACGTTCACATTACCAGAGGTTAATCGTTATTTCTTCAATAAGTATCGAGTGAAGCCAGTAGAAGATCCAAACGGACCTCAAAAGGCTGGAATGAGAGCCTGGTTGAGTTAACGCCCATTTGATAAATCTTTGTTAAACTTTTCGCTACTTTACATAAGCGTTCATAATATGTTGAACTTTGCGCTCCAAAGTTTAGACAATTATGAAATATCTATTATCTACTATGCTTTTGTTTGCAGCGTTTGCATCGAATGCACAAACAAATCATGCTTACGTTGACGGTGGTACCCATGAAGGGTACGTTATTCTTGCCGACGGAACTCAGAAAAATGGTTACATCCGTTATTCAAACCCTTACAGCATCCAGAACACGGTTGTTTTCTTTACTGATAAAGATGATAAGGACACGAAGGAAAAGTTCGATACGGATGAGTTGAAAGAATACCGAGTAGGAGAGAAGACCTATCACGTAATTCACTGGTCGGGTGGAATGACGGCAAAACCTTTGAAAGGGAACTTGTTGGTTGAGTCTGGTTGTATTAGCACGTACAAATGGTACGGACGTCCTGAGAGTTTAATGCCTGTGACAAGAAATCCTGGTGAATCGGATGAAAGCTTTCTTGAGCGCAAGTATTCTCCACAGACAGTATACAAGAACAAAAATGCAGACAAGTGTCACCAGCATTCAGATTTCGCACTTAAGTTCGCTAAGAAGGTGTCAGAGTTTATTAGCGACAACGCAGAGCTTTCTGAAAAAGTAGCAAACAAAGAAAAAGGTTACAAGTTGATTAACATCTACAAAGTAATGGAAACGTACAACAATGAATGTGCGTCTGAGGAATAAGATTAATAACATTGTTATTAGAGGAGCTGCTTCGTTTTGAAGCGGCTTTTTTTTGCGGTAATATCACGTTTACTCCGGAGCCATATTACTATATAACCATTTGGTTATATAGCCCAATTGATGCTACTGGCTATTGAAAGAATAAATCAGGATCTTCTGATCTTACTCTTTACCCAACAAAAAAGAGCCAGTCATAGACTCGCTCTTTTCTTATATGCTTTTTGCTTTTAATCAGCCTACCACTTGTAGCTCAATCCTAAACTCGGAAGAATAGGGAACTGGTAGATCTCACGTCCCGTTACACGATTTACGTAGAAAATGTTTTTTCTGTTGTATAAGTTCGTAACACTTGCATTGATTTCCATAATTGTTGAGTTCTTGAACTCAAAGCGTTTCTTAACGGAAACATCAAGTCGGTGATAGTATGGCAAACGCTCGCTGTTGAAATCTCCTAGGCTGATTGCAACGTAATCAGGGTTGTTGTTCACGTAATCTGTTGTAACTCCGTCCTGGAAGTTTTGCTCTTCAAAGAATCCGGTAGTTGGTGTGAACGGAAGTCCAGATCCAAGGTTCCAACGGATACTAACTTCCAAATCTTTTTCCTTACCGAATAGGTACGTTCCAACCAAGTTCAAGTTGTGACGACGGTCAAATACTGGACGGTAGAACTGGAATCCATCCCAACGTTGTGAATTACCATAAGAATAAACTCCCCAAAGGAACAAACGTTCATCCGAGTATTTGATCAAAAAGTCAGCTCCGAAAGACTCTCCATTTTCAATAATGAAGTCTTTCTTGAAGACATCGTCAATATCGTTGAATTCTGGAATGTCGTCATACAACTTGTTGATGTTGATGTTGCTCAACTGGCTGAAGTACTTGTAGTATGCCTCAATGTTTATTGAAACTTTCTTTGTCAAATCATATTCGAATCCTCCAATAGCATGCCATGCGTACTGCAATCCGTTGTTCGGGTTGCGTTCGTTTTGGAACTGCGTAATGAACGTACTTTGAACATTGGTTGGTGCTGAAAGCATTCCGTTGAACAAGTTTACAACGTCACGATCTGAGGCAGCAGATGTAAAATTTTGAGAGTAACGACCTCCCGAAGCCTTCAAACGCAATTTCTCGTTCGCATTGAACTTGATTCCCAATCGTGGCTCTGGTGATACTTCGCTATACGTAGCATACATCTGCATACGAATCGATGGATTAACTACCCAACGCGTAGAAACAAATCGATAGTTTACGTACGCTCCAATTTCTGTTGTAAAGTTTTTCAACTCAATTTTACGCTGTGCCTCGTTGAATGTAGTAAAGTCAGTGTTGAATCCACCGATGTTCAATCCGTAGTTGATTTCTCCTTTATTTCCAATGAAGTATGTGAAATCAAATCCTAAATCAAATCCTCCGATTGAACTTGCACGACGAACCGTGTCTGACGCGCTCAATGCTTCATCAAAAATCGTAGAGTAACGACTTCCGTTCACGTGCCCTTTAATAAACACTTTCGCGCCAGTGGGAACTAATAAGAAATTCATACCTCCACCGCTTTGCGTCCAGCTAATGTTTGCAATGTCAAAGTTTACTTGATCCTGGTTGTGGAATCCGAATGCACTTACTTTAGACCGTCCGCCTCCTTTAAATGTCAACTTTCCGTAAAGATCCGTAAATGAGAATGGCATTCCCGCCACTTCTCCTGTTTCTTCATCGCGATTGATGTTCGGGTAAAGAAGCTCAGAAGTACGATCGATCAAACTGTGCTTTCCAGAGAAAACGTAAGAAACGCCTCCCGGCCCGTCTGTTTTCCCTAGCGGTCCTTCTAAAACCAATTTTCCCATAAAAGGAGAAGCAGAAGCCTTACCACTAAATTTCTTGTTATTACCATCACGATAAGTAATGTCCATGATAGAGGAAATTCGTCCTCCGTACTGAGCATCAAAACCTCCAGTATAAATATCTGCACTTTTCACCAACTCTGTTTCAAAGATCGAGAAGAACCCGATAGAGTGGAAAGGCTGGTAGATGGTCATTCCATCCAGTAGAATTTTATTTTGAATAGGTGTTCCTCCACGCACATACAACTGACCACCTTGGTCACCTGTTGTTACAACTCCCGGAGTTACACTAAAGGCCGCAACGATATCGTTTTCACCTCCAGTACTTGGGATTCGCTCCAGTCCTTTTTGATCTAATTGATTTACACCAATCAATACTTCTCTTGATTTCTGGCGTTGTTTGGCATCGATGCGGATATCATCGAATTCTTTTATTTTCTCGTCTTTAACAACCTCGAAAGTAAAATCTTTGTTTCCTGAAGCTTTCGTGACAGAAATGTTGACTTCCTTCACTTCGAATCCAAATGCAGCGATTTGCAAAATGTAATCACCTTTGGAGATATTAGAAATATTAAAAAGTCCGTCTTCATCTGTGTAGGCACCTCCAGCAGCTGTGCTGTCTGTACGAAGTAATCGAATCTTCTCACCACCTAGCGGTTCCCCGTTTTCGGCGCTATAAAGAACTCCTCGAATACTAAAGTCCTGTGCAAATGTTGCCCCGCTAAAGGCGAAAGAAATAAGAAAAGCGTAAATGAGTTTCATAAGTACTGTTTGTCCGGCCCCGAAGATACGATAATCGATAGAAATAGAAAGGTAGATATTAGCCGAAACTATTTAATTGTAGTTCTGATTGATTTAACGGGAAGCAGATCGAAGTTGCTTCTTGGCGATATCCCAATATTTGTCCATGGTTTCTAGGGAACTATCATCGATTGGAGCATCGTCTGCGGTCATTAATTCTTCCATTAACTGAAAGCGCGTGATGAATTTTTTGTTCGTTCTAGCAAGAGCATTTTCAGGGTTAACTTTGATGAATCGTGCGTAATTGATCAAGGAGAATAATACATCACCGAACTCTTCCTCAACTTTGTCTTCTGAAGCACCGGATTCCACTTCTTCCGCAAGCTCATCCATTTCTTCCTGCACTTTGGCCCAAACATCTTTTCTATTTTCCCATTCAAAGCCAATTCCTTTCACCTTTTCCTGAATTCGTGCAGCCTTCACTAATGCTGGCAGTGATTTTGGAACGCCTTCTAGAACAGATTTCTTGCCTTCTTTCAGCTTGAGTTTCTCCCAGTTCGCTTTCACCTCTTCTTCAGTGGTCGCTTCAACATCTCCATAAATATGCGGATGACGGTACACCAACTTGTCGCAAATTCCATTGAGTGCGTCAGTGATGTCAAAAGCTTCTTTTTCCTGACCGATTTTACAATAGAATACCATATGAAGCAGTAGGTCGCCAATTTCCCCCTTCAAAGCTTCTAGGTCGTTGTCGATAATGGCATCCGCAAGTTCGTACGTTTCTTCAATTGTTAGATGGCGTAAGGACTCCAGCGTTTGCTTTTTATCCCATGGACATTTTTCGCGAAGGTCGTCCATGATGTTTAGAAGGCGCTCAAAAGCTTGAAGTCTTGGATCCATTTTTTGTTTTCAAAAGTACAATTAATCTCCTTATTTTTGCCGTATGAAAACGTTCCTGTTTCTGCTTTTTTGTGTCTTTTCGATTCATGCAAATGCACAAGAAGAATCGTGGTTGGAAGTCCGTCCGAAAGTAGGATTTCTGATCGCTCACCGAAGCATCATGGGGCACGTAGTCGATGAGCACGCTGTCGCGACAGAATTCAGCTATTATTTCAAAGGAAATGGAGAGCGCTTCTGGCACGATTCCTATAACAATCCAAGATACGGAGTTTCCGGTTTTGTAGGAACAGTTGGGAACAGAGACCTTTTTGGTATCTATTATGGAGCGTATGCATTTATGTCGATTCCACTTGTTCATACAAAGAAGTTCACTTTTTCCGGGCGATTGGGTGCTGGATTGAGTTATGCCCCTAAGGTATATCATCATCAATCAAACAATCTAAGCATCGCTACAAGCACGCACTTGAATTCAATAGTGAGTTTGGCATTAGAGAGTCGCTATGAATTTGGACGGCATGCGATTAACGGAGTTCTTGATATGACCCATTTTTCGAATGGGGCTGCGAAAGTTCCGAATCTTGGATTAAATGTTCCATTCCTAAGTTTTGGCTATGGTTATCGCATTCGGGAAGCAAAAGAGGATATTGAACCAAAATTTTTGGGAGTTATTCCAAAATACTGGGAGTTTGGCGCTGTAGGATTGGTTTCGGCGAAAGAGGTGTACCCAGTGGGAGGAGTGAAATATCCGTGCTTTGGCGTTAATTTGATGGGAAGACGCTATTTCCGTCCACACGTTGGGATGGAGGTTTCATTAGACTTCATGCACAAGTCATCGTTACAAACCTATGCGCCAGATGTGCCTATGACCAGCGCTGATCTGTTTCAAATGGGGGCGTTCGTAGGGTATTTATTGCCTTTTTATCGTTTTCACATAGTTGTAGGAATGGGATATTATCTCAGAGACAAATTCAGTTTCCAAGAGCCCGTTTATCATCGTGTGGGAATGCGCTACGTATTTAATAATGGACTGAATATCAACTGTGCACTGAAGTCGCATTGGGCGCGTGCAGATTATGTAGAATACGGAATTGGTTTTACGTTTAAAAGATGAGATTACTAATCATCATATCGATTTTTGCCGCATTAGCAGGGTGTAAAAAGTCCGAAGACCGTCGATGCTTCAAAAGCACAGGACCCGAAACTACAATTGTGCGCGAATTGGATGCGTTCCATGGAATTTTTGTCGGTCCTAATGTCAATATTGTTTTGGTTCAAGACGGAGAAAATGAAGTGCACATTGTTGGTGGGAAGAATTTGGTAAACTTCATTACTTCGGATATTAATGATGGCGTTTTACGCATTTTCAATGATAACAAGTGCAACTTCCTACGCTCTTATAAATACGAAGTGACAGTTGAAGTACATTATACTGGGATGTCGTTTATTGAATTTGAGGGCACAAAACCTCTGGTAAGTCAGGATCAAATTACGGGAAACAACCTGACGTTAGTTATTCGTGACGGAGCAGGGTTGGTGGACCTAGATCTGGCGTATAATAATGTGAATGTGACAATTACCAATGGTTGGGGGAATTTTGATCTTTCTGGAAGCACAGGAACATTGATCATGAATCTTCGAAACAATGGATTTGGCTCAACCTACGACTTAAATGTCACAAATTCCATGGACATTATCTCCAATACCGCTGGGCTTTTGAAGCTGAATGCTCAAGGTGCTGATTGCAATGTACAATTACAGTCTACGGG
Source organism: Flavobacteriales bacterium (assembly GCA_015665275.1). GTDB lineage: Bacteria > Bacteroidota > Bacteroidia > Flavobacteriales_D > Crocinitomicaceae > UBA4466. The sequence continues at coordinate 13,422 of JADFAL010000039.1, forward strand.
CGATGTATGGTATATTGGAACACCAAATTCAATGAGCGCGACAGAACTTGACAAGGGTATTTTGATCGACAAAAATTAAGTATCTTTGTAGAAAATTAGACAGCATGGCATTGGTTCTTATTGCTATTGGATTATTGGCGTTATCATTCGCTGGAATCGCAATCAAAATTTTGGTAAAGAAAGATGGGCAGTTCGCAGGAACATGCGCAAGTAATAATCCTTTACTTCAAGAAGAAGGTGCAGCTTGTGGATTGTGCGGGGCACGTCCAGAAGAACAATGTAAAAGCGACGAAGCAGCGGCTTAAGTACTGCGCTTCAATTGCATCAAGATTTTAAAGGCTTCATCGATATCTTGAGAAGCGACAATTGCAGTAAATTCGTTCGCCGTTGAGACAACTTGTTCAATGTTGATCCCTTCCCAAGCGAGATGCTTCATGATGTAATAGTATACACCGTACGTTTCCGTGTTTGTTTCAGGAAGTTTCACCGTTATTGAAGACAGATCTTTCGTGTGAGCTTTCAATCGCTCGTTTCTAAAGATTTGCTTTGCTTCTTCGGTGAACTTAGAGTTCAAAATATACGTTGTTTCGGTAATTCCACGACACACGGTGAAGAAAGAGTCTTTGTCCTGACGAATTGTTTGAATCAAGTCGCTTTGCGCTTCGCGAAGAGAATCTGAATTTTCGTATGTGAAATCGACAAGATCGCTGCGTACCAGAAAATCACCAATACCACCAATTACATTATTGATACGTACGTCTAGCTTGTGATATACTCCGGGAGTCATGCGTTTAATAGCCATAACAATTGCGCCTTCCTTGATATCTTTCCCAGTAACTTTCTCAATTTCAGGTTTGATTTTACGGGCAAGGGCAGAAATGTTAATGAGGTTTTCGGTCATTGCTTCGCGCAAGAATGGGCTGCGGTTAATAATGTCTTCGGTGACACGGCTGATAGAACTCATGTTGGTTTTCTTTAGTGTAGCGGCAAATCTAGTGAAAATTTTGACTTACTGTTAATTTAATAACAGGAATTTATGCTAATGTTACAATTTTTTTTTCGACTAGCTCTAAAGCTAGTTCCAATTGTTCCGATCTCGACATGTTTGTATTGTCGATAACTACTGCGTCTTCGGTCTGTGTGAGGGGACTTTCTTTACGTGTTGAATCAATGCAATCGCGCTCTAATAAATTTGCTTTCACTTCGTCCTTTGCTACATCAAGACCTTTTTCTTTCAGTTCCAAATAACGACGTTGCACACGCGTTTCGATTTCTGCTGTAATAAAGAGCTTTAATTCAGCATTTGGAAAGACTACAGAGCCAATATCGCGCCCATCCATAACAACACCTCCGTTTTTTCCCATTTCGCGCTGTTGATCGACAAGTTTTGTTCTAACTTCTTTGATTGTTGCTACTTGAGAGACTTGTCCGGCTACTTGAGGAGTACGAATTTCTTTCTCGACGTTTTCTCCGTTTAAAAGAAGTTCTGGTTTCTGTGTTTCTGAGTTTAGACGAAAGGAAAGTCGGATGTTGTCCAATTCCTGGATGAGTTTACCACGATCCATTTCGCTTCCATGAATGCAGTTGTTGCGTAGGGCATATAAAGTGATTCCTCGATACATGGCGCCACTGTCAATAAAAACATAGTGCAATTGCTTGGCAAGTTCTCTGGCCAACGTACTTTTTCCGCAAGAGGAAAATCCGTCTATTGCAATGACTATTTTATCTGGTCGCGACACCTAACAAATATAATTGAATTTGTTCAGTGAGGATGAAAGGAATAAATGAATTGTGGTAAGATTGACTAGGGTAGGGCACAAAAAAATCCCGATTCAATTAAGAACCGGGATTTTATCAATTATTCTGATTCTTAGAATCTCCATCCAAGACGGAAAGCAGCTGTAGTAGCTCCTGTTCCTAGGTATGTTTCAGAACTATTTCCTCCAACTAATGTAGTTGTAGTCGTTGTACCACCAGCTGTAGTTGAAATAGTAGTTGTAACATCTGACGTATTAATGCTGTTGAAAGAAAGTCCAAGCTCAAGTCCTACGTACAAGTTCTCTACAAGGTAGAAATCCATACCAGCACCAACTCCAACTCCGAACATAGACATGTCAGTATCTACTTGAGCTGACTGTCCTTGTTGGTAAGAAGTTCCATCAGACTCAGTCCAAGTCTCGCTGTAGCTTCCTCCACCAAAGTTGATTCCCAACATAAAGTAAGGAGACAAACGGTCAGTAGCACTCATGTGGTATTCACCACCGATTTGAGCATTCCATGCACTACGATTGATTTCAGCTGTACCTGTAGCACCAGTTCCATCTCCATTCTCGTAGAATGTCCATGACTCAGACGCAGGTGTTCCCATTCCGTCACCAAGACCCAACTGAACGCGTCCAGCGATGTTCTCATTTACAAAATAACGGAAACGAAGTGTAGGAGCGGTCCATTCAAGAGATGATCCATTGAAACTCAATACGCCCTCAAGTGACATAGGAGTATCCACGCTTTGGCCAAATGACATAGTAGAAACTAAGAAAGCACCTACCATTAATGTTAGCTTTTTCATAAAAATTAAATGTTTGGTTTGATCTAATGTACTCAACTTTCTTGAAAAAGGCTTCAAAAAAATACCAACATCTCACAGTTTATAACTGATCTAAATTTAACTTGACGAGAACTAAACCCATTTAGTAAGTCTATTTCCGCCACTTATCGAGTTGGGTAGAAAATGTGATCATGTTGTTATAACCAGCGCGCGAGTTGATCATAAACCCGTAATCCAATCGGAACTTGTTGAAGTAAAGACCTAGCCCTAAGGAGAATCCAGCGGCTCCAGGTCGTTGTGATAGTGCTAATTCTCTTCTGCGATGGTAATCAAACCCGAGGCGGAAGTGAATATTCTTAGAAATAATAGTTTCTACTTGGTACGTAAAGTGTCTAGCAAGTTTCTCTGCAAAATTAGCACGAGGAACAGGGATTGTGTCGCCTGTTAATGCATCTATCGTTGGTTGAAGGTTGGGGTCGTTGTAGGTAATGTCCCATTGATTCAAGTGATGCGCCAGAATAGAGAAGCGGAAAGGGGCGTGTGCTAATTTATAGGAAACTGCCATTTGAAATTCGACAGGCAGCTGAGCTCGAGTGGAGTTTTCTGTATACGCGTTGAACTGAAAGCCAGCGTTTTTAACAAGTGCCGTAGCCGCAAAACCTTTGTCCTTATCATAATACGTTCCTGCTAAATCTATAGCCGCACCAAAAGAAGAATAATTTTCCATCGAGGAAAAGATGGCGTATAGATTGGCTCCAACCGAAAGACGCTCGTTCAGTTGTTGTCCGTATCCGGCACCGGCAATCATTTCCACAGGGGAGAAGGTGCCTTCTAATGATCCGTTCGCTGAAGTTCTTTGGAATGTTCCGTAGCTCACATATTTCACGAAGCCTGACATGGTTCCTTTGTCTTTGAAACCGAAACCATAACTACCCATTCCAAAGTTTATACCTCCGGGAAGTAGCGCTTGGTTTACGCTGAGCATATTTTGCATTTCAGGATTCAACATGGAAGGGTTTGCTACACCAATATTGATATCGGCGTCCATAACGGAAATGAAATCGTTTGCCAATCCCATTTGACGAGCATTATACGTCAGGTCAAGAAAGGCGAATGCATTGTTTCCACCAGTTTGTCCAAATGTGCTCGGAATTGCCCAAAATAGGCATGCAGCAAGGAGAAGTTTCGTTTTCATGTAGATGATTAACGCAAAGAAAAGCTAAAAATTTTATTTCACGCCCGATTTCCTAATTCGATTACCTCGAGATCGTGAATTCGGTCTTTTGTGATGCAGAATCGAAGTATGGTTTTGACTTGATGAAAGCCTTTGTAACCACAGGCGCCGGGGTTCATCCAGAGCATGTCATAATGTGGATCATTCCTGACGAGCAAAATGTGCGAGTGGCCACAAACAAATAGTTTGGGCGCTTCTTCTTGAAGGAGTTCGTGGGCTGGTTTTGCATATTTACCCGGTTTCCCAGCAATATGAGTTATTAATACATTCACATCCTCGCACTGAAACCGGATATGTTCTGGAAATTCTTGTCGAACATCGGCTGCATCGATATTTCCGTAAACACCCCTTGTAGGTTTGAATTCTCTCAATTGATCAATTACGTCAACGGTTCCCACATCGCCTGCATGCCATACTTCATCAACGTCTTTAAAGTATTCGAAAATTTTCGGATCCAGATATCCATGTGTGTCAGATAATAAACCAATCCGTTTCATGATGCCATAGATTCTACCTTCTGCGAAGCGAAACTCTTCACGCCTTTCCATCTCATGAGTTGTTCATGAATTAAAATAGTCCCTACAATTAGGGAGAATCCGTACATGGCGTCTTCCATGGGGATAGTTCCCATTCGTACATCAGAGAAATGTTCAGAATTGTACCAAACGATAGGGGAGTTGATCCAACTGCCAGTTAAGATTCCATTGATAATGAGGAATGGGATCAAACAAATAAGGTAGGAGATTCCTATTTGCGGTAGTTTTCTTTCGTTGAACCAGAAGTATAGGGTAATCACAGTAGCAATTATCGTTGTTAAGGTATACCAGCCGGAAGGGTTTTTACTGCTGAGGAAGATTAAATACCCTAAAATTGCAATTTGAACAGCAATATTAACCCAGCGCCAATTGACCTTTCGAAAGTAAAACTTACAGCATTCGTATACGAATACGCAGGCCATTGGTACAACCCAGAAGAAAAGGATTTCTTCAATTGGCAATCCGAAAATGGAAACACCCACGAGATAATCTGGGTTGAATCCCCAAATACCATTTTCAGTGAAGATGATGTCCCAAATTATGAAGGGAATGGCGATGATGGTACTGGCTATGAACACATTTCCCCAAGACTTAACGTATCGAACTCTATTGTCAAAACTCAAGACAAACGGACAAAGTAGTGTAATGGCATCTAATATTAGGTACAGGCCCTTCAAGATTTGAAGTATTTTAGTGGAACAAGGAGCATTCCAAAACATTCTCCATCTTCTTTGCCTTGCTTCTTGTGATGTACTTTGTGTGCCTTTCTAATTGCTTTGAAATATTTGTTCTGCGTCTTGTCAAACCACTTAAAGCGACGGTGTATAAGTACATCATGCACAAGGAAGTACACGACTCCATATACGGCAATTCCTGCTCCAAATCCGATAGAAAAATTAGCGCCATAGATTACTCCTAGCATAATACAAAGCCAAGATGGAACGGCAAAAATCATAAAGAACAAATCGTTCTTTTGAAAAACATGACCTGTAGGTTTGTGATGGTCTTCATGCACCTTCCACAGAAAACCATGCATTAGGTATTTGTGTGCCGACCATGCAGCGCCCTCCATTAAAACAAAAGCCAATATCAATGCTGCGATAAATGCAATCATCCTGTGAAATTTAATAGTAAGAAAAAGACCAGCCAAATAAACCACAATCCAGCTGCCGAATTGTTCTTAACACGTGTGTTAAACACGTATACCAATGCAAAAATAAAAGAGAATACAAACCAAGCAATGTAATTCTGAATTGGAATGTCTCCACCGCCCCAAGCCCAAAAATCATATTTGATAGCTACGGGTTCAATAAGTATGTCGAGTCCGGTACAAAGAATGGCTGCCAATAAGGCCTGAAGCCATTTGTTCTTCACAATTCTTATGGCGAGTGATGAACTCGTAACAACCGTAGCGTACCAGTTCATTCCCATGACAATAGGAATTCCAAAAAGCGGAAGACCTAATGCTTCACCATACTGGTATTCACCGAATAAAACCCCCGTATGTACCCCGGATAATTCGGCAAGGTATCCTCCTAAGAAGATTATTATCAATGGGAAAAAGGCTCTTGGTTCTAGCTTCTCTGAGAAGAATACAACTGTTCCGCACAACCAAATATTCATGTACGTAAGCTTCGCGTTCTCTGCATCTTGGATAAATAAAATGTATCCAATGATGTGGAAGAGCAGCAAAAGCCAAATACCATATTTCTGGACTATACTCATGGAATCAGCTCACTTACAATTTTAGCGGAGCGCAAAACCAACGGAATTCCTCCTCCGGGATGCACGGTGCCTCCACAGAAATATAGGTTTGGATATTTAGGATTGGTGTTACCATGTCGTTTCACCGAAGCCAATAAAGAATTTGAAGCAGGGCCATATAATGCTCCCATGTAACTTCCAGAATGCTCTTTGATTCGGTCGCAATCCCACCAGTCTTCGAACAAGATGTCTTCTCTAAGATCGAAGTCAAATTGTTTTTTGAGGCGTTCCGCAATCATGTTTTTCATCTGTTCACGATAAGCTTCGTTTGGCAATACTCCCGCCGGAACGTTAACCATTGTGAACCAATTCTGTCCGCCTTCTGGGGCGTCTTCTTTATGCGCTACAGAACTAATGTGAATGTATACCGTTGGTTCATCTGCCAATCTTTTTTCATCAAATAATTCTGAAAATTCTTTCTGATAATCTTCAGAGAAGAAAATATTGTGAACGCCGAATTCTTTGACGCCTTTTTCCATGGCCCAATAGAAAACAAGGGCAGAAGTACTGCGTTCAATTTTTCTCCAGCGGTTCTCCATTTTCGGATTCACCAAAACCTTATTGTAAAAAGTCATGTGATCGATGGCGCAAATAACGCGATCTGCAGAGACTTCTATATCACCTGAAATCGTATAGGTTTTATCTGATTGCGGGTGAACTTTGACTTCCGTGTTACACAGGATTTCTATTCCTATTTCGTTTGCGAGGGTGATGAGCGACTCTACAATTGCGCGCATTCCTCCAATTGGGAAATAAGCACCTTTATTAATTTCGACGTGAGAAATAGTACTGTACAGCCCAGACATTCTGTAAGGATTCGATCCAATGTATGTACCAAAACGATCGAATATTTTCACCATATATTCGCTAGAGAATCGACGTTCATTCAGCTTGTGTAGTGATTGTCGCACTTCTTTGCGAAGGAAATGTTTGTATTTAGTTGTGAGTTCTTTCTTAAATGCTTTTCTAGCCGTTGGACGCGGGTTCGAAATGAAGTAATCACCTACTTTTTCGAACAATTCATCACTTTCTTTTAGATAGGTATCGAATTCTTCCCGTCCTTTTGTTCCTGCAACCGCAGCAATTTGTTCACGGGTCTTTTCGTAATCGGAAGAAAGGGTGATGCTGCTATGATCTGGAAAGTAATAGGTACACGATTCGTCGAGCGGTCCGAAATTGAAATACTCACGCGGATTTTTGTTCCAAAGTTCGAAAAGCTTGTCAATGTTTGTTGGTTCCGTAAATACGGAGGGTCCTTTATCCCAGCGATAACCGTTCCACTCGAAATCATCTAGTTTTCCACCAGCTCTCGGGTTCTTTTCAATTATCAGGATTTTATCGAAACGCTTTTTCAGTCGAATGGCTGAGGCTAATCCACTTGCTCCTCCACCGACGATAACGACGTCGTAATGATCAGATTTCGGCATAATTTTGCGTTCGGTTGTGAACTTCATCGAAAACTATGCGGAACCACGCAGTATACTTCTCCGGATTCACTTTCATATCTTCTTCGATTTCCTTCATGGACACATATTTCCACGCTGCTACTTCGTCGGGGTTGATTTCTGGCTCTCCATTGAATGTTCCAAATACTACATGATCCAACTCGTGTTCCGTTAGGTCGTTGTCTAATTCTGCACGGTATACGAAATGAAATTGTGGTTGCATTTTCGCTTCTATGCCCATTTCTTCCATGAGTCTTCGGTTGGATGCTTCTAAAACACTTTCTCCCGCTCTTGGGTGACTACAACAAGTGTTGGTCCAAAGTCCGCCTGAGTGATATTTGGAATGTGCGCGTTGTTGAAGCAATAGCTCGTTTTGATCGTTAAAAAGGAAGATAGAAAATGCACGATGCAAAAGTGCTTTTTCATGCGCTTCCATCTTTTCCATCTGACCTACTTCCTGATCGTTTTCGTCTACCAGAATTACGTATTCCATTTGCTTAGAGCAAGTTTATTTGATTTCGTACCATTGATTTTGCAAACACTACCATTTTAGCATTTTTTGGAATTCGAACACGTTCTTGGAGTAATTGCTGAGATGTTTTTTGTTTGATCTTGCGCAGCAACTTTGTATAGTACTTGTAACTCACGTATACTCCAAATCGCGAAGATTTCGGTAGCATTTTAATTCCGATCAATGCTTCGTCGAATTCTTTTTGAATTTCATCTTCGATGCGCATTTTGTTTTCAACGCTTAACTCTCCAGAATGATCGATCCCAGGGAAGTACAATCGGCCTAACTCATGGTAATCTGCACTGTAATCTCGCAAGAAATTAATTTTTTGGAAAGCAGAACCGAGTTTCATCGCATATGGTTTCAACTTTTGATATTCATCTTCATCGCCATAAACGAAGATCTTCAAACACATCAAGCCAACCACCTCGGCAGACCCGAGAATGTATTCTTCGTATGTTGTTTGCTCGTAATCGATAGGATTTAGATCCATTTCCATACTGTGAAGGAACTGATCAATCAGTTGGCGATCGATGTTGTATTTGTTCACTGAAGCCTGAAATGAATTCAAGATTGGATTCAAAGAAATTCCTCGCTCTAAGGCTTTGTAGGTTTCCTCTTTAAATTCCGATAGGAGAACTTCTTTGTCATGATCGTGGAAAGTATCCACAATTTCATCTGCGAAACGTACGAATCCATAAATGGCATGCACATCATCACGAATGCGTTTGTCAAGTGCTCTTACGCCTGCGTAAAATGACGTGCTGTACTTTTTTGTGACACCACGGGATGCGTTGAAACAATAATCATCGTAAAGTTCTTTCATAACTCTTTCATTGCAAGGTTAGCGGCAATCTTCCCTGAAATCAAGGCAGGAGGAACACCAGGTCCCGGAACAGTTAACTGTCCACAGAAGTACATGTGTTTTAACTGCGATTTGATTTTTGGTTTCAAATTTGCCGTTTGGTTGAGTGTGTTGGCGAGACCATATGCATTTCCCTTGTAGGCGTTGTATTCCGATTTGAAATCAGTAACGCAAAAGGATCTATTGAATATGATATCGTCCGAGATATCAGTTCCTGTATGCTCTTTAATTCTATCTAAAATTATGCGCAGGTACTTATCTCGAGTTTCGTTGTCGTCTTTTAAGTCTGGTGCTACAGGGACGAGAATAAATAAATTTTCTTTTCCTTCTGGTGCAACATTCTTGTCTGTTATTGATGGCGCGCAAACGTAAAAAAGCGGTTTCTCAGGCCATCCAGGATTGTCATAAATACGTTTACCATGCATTTTCAAATCCTCATCAAAGAATAAGTTGTGATGCTTCAATCCCGCAACCTTCTTGTCTATTCCAAGATAGAAAATTAAAGAGCTCGGTGCAAGTTTTCTTGAATCCCAGTAATTATTCGTGTATTTGCGGTATTTCTCAGAGATCAAGTTTTGTTCCGTGTGATGGTAATCTGCACCACTAATGACCGCGTCAAATTTATGTCTTTCTCCATTCGCCCAAATTGCGTCTGCATGACCGTCGACATCTTCGATGCTTTCTACAGATGCGTTTAGATGAAATGTAACATTATTTGCTTCTCCAATTTTCTGTAAGGCTCTTGCCAGGGCGCTCATTCCGCCTTCCGGATACCATGTGCCAAGTGAGAGGTCGGCATAATTCATCATGGTGTATAGCGACGGAATTTTATCTGGCATTGCTCCAAGAAAAAGCACAGGGAAAGTGAGGATACTTCGTGCTTTGTTGGATTTGAACCTTTTGTACACATCGCGCTCAACTGACTTGAAAACATCTAACTTCAATGCTTTTGTCAGTGCTTTGACTTTCAAAAGTTCTCCAATACTCAACCCTGGGTTTTCTAAGAATTCTTCTACCGCCACTTTATACTTGACTGCAGCATCTTTCAGAAATTTCTCCAATTTTTCACCTCCTTTTTCTTCGAAAGTGTCAAACAGGCCCTTGAGTTCTTCCATTTTGGCTGGAACATCCGTTTTCTCAACATTTTCCCAGAAAACTCTGTAAGATGGATCCAGTCGCGACAATTTGTAATAATCTTCACGATTTTCACCCAGTTCTTCGAACATGCGATCAATAAGTTCCGGCATCCAATACCAAGAAGGGCCCATATCGAACGTGAAACCGTCTTTCTGAAACGTTTGTGAACGACCACCGACTTGGCTGTTTTTTTCAAATACAGTCACTTGGTAGCCTGACTTACCTAATTTGCAAGCCGCATAAAGACTGGATAAACCAGCTCCTATAATGCCAATTTGTTTCATGTTAGTTTCGTATTGTCCAAATATAAAAGAAAAAACGTTTTGTTTAACTTTTAGTGGCTAAAAGTTAAACAAAAAGTGCTTTTAGGTCCTTTTCGGACTCTATTACTCGCACTCCAGAGGCTAATTTGTTCTTGTATAATGAACTCATGTTGCCGCTAAGGACTAGGCTCTTGTGAGGAATAACCTTTTCGATTCCTTTCACGATCGTTTCAAACTCCTTTTCAGAAGACTTGGCAATTAAGCTTGTTAATGTTAAATCCGGCTTAATTTGATCGTAAGAAATTTTTAAATCCTCAAAGGGAACGCTTATTCCAAGGTAGTATACTTGCCAGCCTTCACGCTTGAACATGTATTGGTATATCAAAAGGCTCAACTCGTGCTCTTCATTTGGAGGAAGGAACATCAAAATCTTCTTCTTGGTCTTCACCTTAACGTCCAACGACGAAATTCTAGAAAGAATGAATCCACGATAGATGTTGGAAAAGAAATGTTCGTGTCCTACAGAAAGAGAGCTCAATTGCCAAAGTTCTCCCATTTTCGTTAGGAGCGGCACAATTGTTCTAGCGAAGAGATGTTCGATGCCATGCTCCTCATAGATTCTTGAAAGGATTCCGTGGATTTTCTCTTCATCCAGCTCGATAATGCTTAACAAAAGCACATCTACTTCATCATCGTCCCATTTGCGCTCGTTGAGAATGATCTCCTTGGACTTCTCCAAGATTTCTTCATCAGACAAGGCCGCAATCTTTGAGATTTTTAATCCTTTGGTGTATAATAAATTGACATTCAGGAGCTTTTTCAAGTCCTGATCTTCGTAATAGCGTATGTTGGTGTCGGTTCGTTTGGGGGATAAAAGCCCATAGCGCTGCTCCCATATTCGAATGGTATGCGCCTTGATATCAGTAAGGTTTTCAAGGTCTTTGATGGAATACTGACTTTTTTTCATGTTTAACTTTACGACTCGTTTATTAAACAAAATTAGGTTTTTCTTTTCATGAAACCAATTAATCTTCTGTTGATTCTTACTTTTGGATTGTGGATAACCCAAATTTAGACCGTTGGTTAGAGAAGCGAAAGGCTCGCATGAAGGGCCTATCTTCGGATGCTTTGTTCGACCAAATATTGGAAGGCGACATACAGGCATTAAGTGCAGCCATTACTCTAGTGGAAAGCAAGAATGACGGGCATTCCAAGGAGGCACAACAATTAATTCAGCAGTGTTTGCCGCACTCAGGAAATGCCATTCGAGTAGGTATTACTGGGGTTCCTGGAGTGGGAAAAAGTAGCTTTATTGAAGCCTTCGGAAAGGTGCTTACAGATTGTGGAAAAAAGGTTGCAGTTTTGGCAATTGACCCTTCAAGTAGCATTTCTGGTGGCAGTATTTTGGGAGATAAGACCCGAATGGCCAACTTGGTAACCAATGAAAATGTGTTCATTAGGCCCTCAGCGGCAGGAGAAACATTGGGAGGCGTGGCCAGAAAAACCCGAGAATCTGTAATCCTTTGCGAAGCAGCTGGGTTTGATATTATTCTCATTGAGACGGTTGGTGTTGGACAATCGGAAACGGTAGTGAAGTCCATGGTTGATTTCTTTCTGCTGTTGATGCTTTCAGGAGCAGGTGACGAATTGCAAGGGATCAAGAAGGGGATTATGGAAATGGCAGACGCCCTCGTGATTACGAAGGCGGATGGAGATAACGTGCGTGCCGCGAATCGTGCAAGCCAGGAATACCGTAATGCAATGCATTTGTTTCCTCCCAATGAAAATGAGTGGATTCCTCAGGTATTTACCTGTAGCGCATTTGAGGGGACGAATGTAGCGCGCGTATTTGAAGTAATTCAATCGTTTGAGAACCAAGTAGGCATTAACGGCTCGTTTGAGAAGAACCGAAGAGAACAAGATAAGAAGTGGTTGCGCGAAACATTGAACGAAATGTTGCTTCGTGCATTCTACAACAACGAATATTTAGGCAAGGCGTTTCAAGAAGCCGAAGAACAAATGGCAAAAGGGGAGGCGACTTCCTTTCAAGCGGCAGAACAGCTGTTCGAATTATACAGAAAGCATGGAAAAATTTAAAATTGAAGGAGATTACATCGAGTTAATTGCCTTATTAAAAGCAACAGGGATTGCACAAACGGGAGGTCATGCAAAAATGATTGTTGATGATGGCGTAGTCTTTCGAAACGGAGAAGTAGAATTACGCAAACGTGCTAAATTAATCCCCAGAGATACGATCCAGATAGAGGATATTACTATTGAGCTAATCTAGTTTCTCAACCGCAAGGGGCGCGAAGGGCGCAAGGATTGTGTTTTAGCTTACTTCTGTGTTAAAGTACGCAACGGATTACGACGTCGTCATATTCTACTATAGAAATTAGTTTAATCTGAAAGTCTTTAATTGTAAATCGATTGATATTGGCCGCATTTCGACTACGCTCAATGCTCGATCCTTGTCTTTAAGCGCAGCGGTCTTTCGTCTTTGAGCGAGTTTACGAGCGGTCTAGCGTCTAATCTAAAACAACGACTGCACTTCTTCTTTCAACGCTCTTACTGCAATTTCGGAAGGCAATTCGCCTATTTCTCCAACAATTTCAAAGATTTTTGAAGACAAATCCATCCCAGTTGCTGTGGCATCCAATTGTTGTCCAGCCAGATGCACGATTTTTACCGTTTCATCTTTTGATTTCTTTACCAAATCCCAAGCAGATTGCGAAATAAACATCTGTTGTGCGATGTTGTGTTCGTATTCATTTCGAATAGCTTCTAACAGTGTTAATTGCATTGCTGAGGCTGGCATTCCCGGATTGTTGTGGCGCATCACCAAGCTATTTGGATGAACACGCTCCATTAATAAAATGGCTCTTTGGTAGGCATCAACACGATTCGGCAAGAAGAATTTCTGACGTTCTTTTTTAAGTTCAATTTGCGCATTTCTCATTTCCTTTTCCGACTCACGACGTATGAAGTAAACAGCGGTCATAAGAACGGCTCCGGCAGGAACTATAATCAAGGCGATTTGAAAAACAATTTGTGTGATTTCCATGTTCAGAATTTTATCGGTACAAATATAGAATTCTAATCAGGACGGAAGTAACAGTTTTTTGTGAGTAAATGTTCCGAGAATCAAATTTTGGCTCGCATATTCTTGGTTTCTTTACGTTAAATGGAACTGAATACATGTCGACAACGCTAATAATCACAGTCATAGTAGCCTATTTTTTGGTGCTGGTAGGAATTTCTTATCTAACATCACGTAAGGCGACCAATGAGAGTTTCTTTTTGGGCGAACGGAAATCTCCTTGGTACTTGGTTTCCTTTGGTATGATTGGAGCTTCCTTGAGCGGAGTCACTTTCTTATCCGTTCCCGGGTGGGTGGGTGATAATGCCAATCAGTTCAGTTACATGCAAGCAGTATTCGGCTATCTTTTCGGTTATTTTGTAGTTGCTTACGTACTTCTGCCGCTGTATTATCGATTGAATTTAATTTCGATCTATCAATATCTTGAAGAGCGCTTCGGATTTTGGAGTTATAAAACCGGGGCTTCGTTTTTCTTGGTGTCACGCATCATCGGAGCCTCCGTACGACTGTTGCTTGTTGCCAACGTTTTCCAGTTAATACTTTTTGATGATTGGGGCATCCCATTCGAGGCTACCGTTGCAATTTCGGTCCTACTAATATGGATTTACACCAGCCGTGGAGGAATTAAAACAATCGTTTGGACGGATACCTTACAGACTGCATTTATGTTGCTTTCTGTGATCTTAACTGTGTACTTTATTAGCGATATTTTGAATCTGTCGGAACAGGGAGGCATTGTGCAAACGGTTTCTGAAAGTAAGTATTCCAAAATCTTCTTCCTAGACGATATCAATGGTAAAAATCACTTCTTGAAGCATTTTCTTGGAGGTATGTTTATTACAATTGGAATGACAGGCCTTGATCAAGATATGATGCAGAAGAACTTAAGTTGTAGAAACTTAAAAGATGCTCAAAAGAACATGATTAGTATGGCAGCCGTTTTGGTTGTGGTGAATTTGATATTCCTCTCCCTGGGTGCATTATTGTACACATATGCCGAAAACAAAGGTATTGTGACAGAGAGTTCTGATATGTTGTTTGCTGAAGTAGCCTTGAGTTCAGAAGCAGGAAGCTTTATCGGTGTACTATTCTTGCTTGGGTTGATTGCAGCGGCTTATTCCAGTGCAGATTCTGCCCTGACTTCACTAACAACCTCTTTTTCCGTTGATTTTCTTGGAGTTAGCGGAAAGAACAAAGAGGAAGTTGATCAAGGATCTGCAGGTGACACGCTAGATGCAGAAATGATTCCTTCGAAAAAAGGCAGAGTTGTTCGAGATGAGGAAAAAACACGGAAAATTGTTCATGTTGTCATGTCAGTGGTAATTGTTCTAGTTGTCATTGCACTAAAGAAATTTACTACCGGCGCCGCGATAGGCTTACTCATGACTTTCGCAGGGTTTACGTATGGTCCTTTGATCGGAATGTTCTTTTTTGGCATCTTGACAAAACGCACCATTCGCGACACGATCATTCCAGTCATCGCACTTGTTTCTATTGCTTTGATAGCAATTCTCTGGTATTTCTCAGCTGGAGCTCCGGGAGCCAATGCCGATGGATCAGGAATTTTTGGAGACTATGCCTTCGGATTTGAATTGATCCTTTACAACGCCTTAATTAACTTTGCATTATTGTACGCGGCTTCGTTTGCATTTAAACCTTCCAATCATGAAATTAGTTCTGCACGATAACGAAAAACATCTGGACTTTGCACCGCTATCCTTGACAAGACCTGTCGGGGATTTGAGAATGGGAATCTTGACCAATCTAGAGCGTTGGAAATTGCTATTGCCGGATTGGGAGATTGGATTCGCGACTGAAGAGTATTTGCAAGTAAAGTATCCGAAAAATAAAGGGTTCCAGGTGAATGCCTGTGTGATTGCGACAAAGGAAATTGCTGATGCTTTGCAAAGTATCCATCCTACTGAAGGGGTTTGGTACAAGGATATTTGGATTGCTGGGATGCAAGATGAAGCAGCTCGCGTTGAATTGGACGAAGCACCTTTACTCATTGAAAAACGCTGGGATCTATACCAAAAGAATGGTGCAGCCTTAAAAATAGACTTCGAACTTCTGACTTCTGGACGAACTTCAAGACAATTGTCATCAACAAATACCATCATTGGCGATTCGAATAAGATTTTCTTGGAAGAAGGAGCCAAAGTAGAGGGCTGTACGCTAAATACTTCCGAGGGGCCTATTTACGTTGGCAAAGACGCAGAAATGATGGAAGGATGTCTGGTTCGTGGACCGTTCGCTATGAATGAGAAATCGGCCTTAAAAATGGGCGCCAAAGTATATGGCCCGACAACACTGGGGCCTCATTGCAAAGTAGGAGGAGAGGTGAACAACGTCATTTTTCAGGCGTACTCAAACAAAGGACACGATGGATTCCTTGGGAATTCTGTGATTGGTGAGTGGTGTAATCTCGGAGCGGATACCAACTGTTCGAATCTAAAGAACAATTACGGACAAGTAAAAGCCTACAATTATCAAACGAAATCCATTGAGCAAACCAATGTGCAATTCATGGGGCTCATTATGGGAGATCACTCGAAATGTGGCATCAACACGATGTTTAATACTGCCACGGTTGTAGGAGTTTCTGCCAATGTTTTTGGTGCGGAATTTCCTCCGAAGTACGTTCCATCTTTCGCATGGGGTATGGAAGGCGGCGAATATGACTTCGTGAAAGCATTAGAAAGTGCCAACAACATGATGGTGCGTCGCGGTTTGAAGCTTTCTTCTGACGAAATTGCGATTTTACAGCACTTGGCTGAAGTGGGATAGCGATTCTCAATTGAGAGAAAAGAGCTGGTTGTTTAGCCCTTGGTTTTTGTTAACGCATAAGTGATCTCTCGAAGCAAATACCCGCATGGAGTTTAGGTTGTGTTAGTTGCTTATTTTTTAGGGAACACTCGATTAATAAAATCATTAAGAGTTGTTTCATTGTTAAAATAAATGTTCTTAGTTCTATTCACTGCTGACCCATAATTCAATTGAAACATTTCTTCTGAATTAAGCTCTTGATAGGTAATTCTTTCGGCTGATTTATAAAATTCAGGGTTGTGAAAACATATTGCAAGGCGCGATGATATTGGAATAAAATGGTATAGATCATCTATATATTTGGTATCAAAGAAAGCTCTGTCTTTATCTACGCTATATCCAGGAGAGTCGGTGGTAATAAATATGTCTTCAGTCTTTTTTGGTCTGTAAATAACAATGTTGTAGTTGATTACTCGATTTAGAACCGATCTAAAAACAACATTATTGTCGGAATGAGCTCTCAAAATTGAACCATTATGCAGTTCATTCGGCTTGGGAGGATTTGATGATAGTTCATCAATCACTGACTTAGCCACTTTTGTCAATTGAGGATTGTTTATTTGCTCTAATTCAGAATTTAATTCTTCAATACTTTTTTTTAAGTTTTTATCAATTTTTTCTTGAGTATAACCATTTCTGAATCTAGGATTTCTTGATTTCATACTGAGCAAGAAAAAAGCTAAATCAGGAATAGCTGTCTCGAGCAATTGTTGCTTTTTTGCATGTTCTACAATATCTGCGATAAAGTGTTTTTCATACCAAAAAGCATCTCGTTCAATGGTATCTTTGTTTACACTATGATAATCAGCTATTCTTGAATCCAAATTATAAAAGTCTCCAGAAAAGCAGATTGAATTAATATGATACTTCTTAGGTCGACTCCATTTATTACCAGCTTTGAAAAATTGAATAGCGAAAACTTCATCCGATTCAGTTGCGATGAACTGCTTCAGATAAGATTTTGGTACGTAATGTTGGTTTTCCATTCTGGTTTATTGCTACTAACTTATTTCTAAAAACACCACCTTCAAAACATACGTCAATCAATAGCTTATACGATAACAACCAATTGCAAGCATTTGAATAGCGGTACTCTCAAGGTACCAAAAAAATCACATCCTCTACACAAACAATTAATCTCTATCAATTTCCCATCCTGTCGAGATGCGATGCGTTGAGCCTGTCGAGATGTCATGTTCTCTCAAATGGCATAGCCTTTGAAACTCCTCTTTCACCTTCTTGAAAACAAGAAGAAGTGTCAAATACTGACACAATGACGTGAGATTTTAATTATGAGTGATTTTTTTGAAAAAATAAGAATAGATGTAACCAATGGAGGTGATGCTGAAGGCGAATTCATACCATTGATTACTGCAGAGGAGGAGGAAACGATGAACCGTCAGCAATTTCCTGATGAACTACCGATTCTCCCTTTGCGAAATAATGTCCTATTTCCAGGAGTAGTGATTCCAATTACAGTAGGACGAGATAAATCCATCCGATTGATTCGAGATGCGAACAAAGGAAACAAGACCATTGGCGTTGTATCTCAAAAGAACAAGGAGGTTGAATCTCCCGAGTTTGATGACTTACACACTATAGGAACGGTGGCTCAAATTGTTCGTATGTTGAAGATGCCTGACGGAAGTTCTACGGTGATTATTCAAGGGAAACGTCGTTTTGAGATGGATAAGCCCTTGCAAACGGAGCCGTATCTGAAATCACGAGTGCGTCTCTTAGAGGAACAAACTGTGGATAAAGGAGACAAGGAACTGGAATCTTCCTTTCAAACGATTCGTGAATTGGCACTTCAAATCATTGAAGAGAGTCCAAATATTCCGTCCGAAGCATCTTTCGCTATTGGAAACATTGAGAGTCCGACATTTCTGGTGAATTTCATTTCATCCAACATGAATGCAGATGTTGCGAAAAAGCAAGACATGCTAGAAGAGTTGGATATCAAGAAACGCGTTGAAAAGGTAGAAGAGCACTTGACCTTAGAAGCGCAAATGTTAGAAACGCGAAAAGAGATTCAAACGAAGGTTCGCATGGACATGGATCGTCAGCAGCGGGAATACTTCCTACACCAACAAATGCGTACAATTCAAGACGAATTGGGCGACAATCCACAAGATCAGGATTTCAAAGACATGCAGCAACGTGCTTCTGAGAAAAAGTGGAACGAAACTGTGGAGAAGTTGTTTTTCAAGGAGTTGGACAAGCTTGGACGAATGAATCCACAAGGAGCAGAATATACAGTTCAGTTAAATTATCTGGACTTGATGTTGGAACTACCATGGGGAGAATATACGGACGATAATCTTGATTTGAATCGAGCGGAAGAAATTTTAGAGCGCGATCATTTCGGATTGGAAAAAGTGAAGGAGCGTATTCTAGAATACTTGGCGGTTCTGAAACTGAAAGGAAATATGAAGTCACCGATTTTGTGTTTCTACGGACCTCCGGGAGTTGGGAAAACATCTCTTGGAAAGTCCATTGCAGAAGCACTTGGTCGTAAGTATATTCGAATGTCTTTGGGTGGACTTCACGATGAATCCGAGATTCGCGGTCACCGTAAAACGTACATCGGTGCAATGCCAGGACGCGTAATTCAAAACATTAAGAAAGCAGAAACAAGCAACCCTGTGTTCGTTTTGGATGAGGTGGATAAATTGGGACGTAGCAATCATGGAGATCCTTCCTCAGCATTGTTGGAAGTACTCGATCCGGAGCAAAACAGTGAATTCCACGACAACTACGTGGATACAGAATATGATTTGTCAAAAGTGATGTTCATCGCCACAGCAAACTCATTGGCTACGATTCAAGGTCCCTTGCGCGATCGAATGGAGATCATTGAAGTGAATGGATATACGGTAGAAGAGAAGATTGAAATTGCGAAGCGTCATTTGATGCCGAAGCAAATCAAAGAACATGGAATCAAGAAGTCGGATATTTCTATCGATAAAAAGACCTTAGAAAAGGTAATCGAAGAATATACGAATGAATCTGGAGTACGTGGATTGGACAAAGTGGTCGCGAAAATAGTTCGAAATCGGGCACGTCAAATTGCCATGGAACAAGAGTTTGAGGCGAAAGTGAAAATCACTGACTTGAAAGAGATTCTTGGTGCGGGTCGCACTAGAACGAAATATGCAAATAATGATGTTGCAGGTGTTGTTACTGGTTTGGCTTGGACTTCGGTAGGTGGAGATATCTTATTTATTGAATCTTCATTGACCAAAGGAAAGGGGAAATTAACCTTAACCGGGAACTTGGGAGATGTGATGAAGGAGTCAGCCGTAATTGCACTTGAATATTTGAAGTCGCACTCTAATGTCCTCGGTTTAGAACAAGAAGTTTTCGACGAAAGTAACGTGCACATTCACGTTCCTGAAGGAGCAACACCGAAGGATGGTCCTAGCGCCGGAATCACGATGTTGACATCTTTGGCTTCATCTTTCACGAACAGAAAAGTGAAGAAAAATCTAGCCATGACTGGAGAGATAACTTTGCGTGGTGATGTGCTTCCAGTAGGAGGAATTAAAGAGAAGATTCTTGCGGCAAAACGAGCGAAAATCAAGGAGATAATTCTTTGTGAAAAGAACCGTCAAGATATTGATGAAATCAAGGAAGAGTATCTCAAAGGATTGACATTCCACTTCGTTACGAAGATGGAGCAAGTGTTGGAAATCGCCTTAACAAATCAGCAAGCAAAACGATAAATTACACCGGAAATAAAAGAGACCGCCCTGGGGGACGGTCTCGATTCTGGTTTGTGAGTTGGCTTTCCTCCTCACGTGGGTTTACAGTTTGATTAGGTTACGCATTTATTTCTTCCTGCGGTATGAAATGGTGGCAATAATAATTCCCAGTACCAATCCAATCGTTCCGAACAGCGATCCCCAAAAGAAGCCGTTTTGTCCGGCTGCCTGAATTTTATACCGTTTTGGTTTTGCATTTGCCTTTTCTCGGAGTGAATCATTTTGAGTCTTGAACATTTCCAAGGAATCTAATTGTGTGAATTGAATAGCGTCTTCCTTTTCAAATTGCAAAGCTGCGGTGTCGATGGCGTAAATCAATAAACTCGGATCAATTTCTCCAGTCGAGATCAAATCTTTGAACATAGGGGAGAACCCAACAAAGATGTCGTCACGGTTCTTAATTTTCTTAATCAAATCGGAAAGTGAAGATCTGTCTCTGAGCAGTTGGTAATTAGATTCTTCGAACTCCAAAACATAGATGCGAGCCATCAATGCATTTTCATAGGTATCGTGTTCCGCGCAGTATTCGGCATACGTTCGCAACAAGTTTGCAATGACCTTATTCGGGGCTGGTGTAAATGGAACTCTGGTTCGAATCTGTGCTGCAAGATGATTTCTATGGCGTCGATCATGCCCCGTATTCTTTTCCAATAGTTCTTCCACGGTGATTATTGAATGACTGATATACCAACTGGAATTGGAACCATGCGCTACTTTGGCTTCTAGAATCTTGATATGAATCCACTCGCTTCCGTAGTGAGAATTGGGATTGATCGCATAGCCCTTTCTGATTTGCTCTAAAGCTTTGGTCAGTTGGCCGTCGAGCTCATAAGCAGTTCCCAGATTGGCGATAATAATATATTCGTCTGGAAATTCTAAAGCGAGTGGCTCCAGAATCTGAAGTGCTTTCTTTACCTCACCCAATTTCATGTAGTACAAGGCGATGTTCGATTCATTTTTGAAATCATCTTCTTCTTGTCCACGTTTGGAAATGGCTTCGCCTAATTTCCTTCGGATTTCCTCCTTGTCAAAGTTTCGATACCGGTCCGATAAGTAGAAGATAGGCGTATGCAATCGATCGCCGTTGAGCGACATGCCATATTCATTTCCGCAGGCATGGGAAGAATATGAAGCGAATAAAATTAAGAGGCTAAGAAGGTGTTTCATGTACATAGAATGCGTGTTATTGGAAAAGTAACAATGTTATTTTAGACCAGTTAATTTCGTTTCAATTGTATCTTTGGCAAAAAAATATTCATGAAGTTACTATTAATCGGAGTTTTCTCAGTCTTTATATTTGGAAGGGCTAATGCTCAGCAACCTGTGGATTATACGGCCCTAATTAAGGCTACTCAAAGTCAACAAGGAGTAGCAGGCGAATTGAAATTGGCTTGGTGGATTCCTGTAGAGTTTTGGGAGCAAGCACTTTTACAGCAGGGAGTCACAGGTTTTGAAATACAATCATTTTTGGACGTTCTAGAACCTTATGTATTTGTAGGGATGATAGATGGAGCAATTGGTGATTACGGTACGGTGTCGTATATGGATGAGAAGATTATGTCTGCAACGCTCCGAGTGACAGGTACTTCAGGAGAACAAAGAACTCCTTTGGATCCAGAAGAAATTCCAGAAGAACTGGATTATATGTTATCGTTATTGAAGCCTATGTTGCAAGGAATGATGGGAGAGATGGGAGCCAACTTTCACTTTTATGTTTTTTCCGATGAGATGACTGATGGCACGCGATTTTGTGACCCTTTTGCAACGGGATCGGTGAAAATTGAAACCAGTAGGTCGAATCATTCCATTAGAACACCACTAGGGCCACTGCTTCCTCCAAAGGTTTGTCCAGAGGATGAAGAAGAATTCATGGGAGATTATAATTTCTGTCCCTATTGCGGACACGCTTTGGAAGATAAATAACTAGTATAAAAAACGCCCTTCGAAATCCGAAGGGCGTTTTTTTAGCTCATCTAAGCTTGCAACGCATGATGCGCTGCCTGTATCTGCGACCACTGAGGCTCTCGAAGTGGCCGCTGCTAATTACTCCTCATTCTGCTTCCAGTTCTCATCTTTTCCTTTGATGTACGGAATTGGAACTTCATTACATTTTTCTTCAATGGCTCTCAAGCGAACGATAATGTCATCTAATTTCTTGCGGAACTCAATGTATTCTTCATCGCCAATTTTTTTGTTGTCTCGATGTGTTTGAGTCACTCCAGTAGTATTTCCAAATACTTGGTAGTACACTGTTCCAATGCGTCCTGCAATGCTTGGTAACGTTTCGAATTCATTACTTGATTTCAATCCGTCACCCCAAAGCATGATCTCACAATCACTCAAATCATTTTCCAATGCTTCCACGTCTTTCAAAAGTGTAATATCAGCATTCGGGTAGTTAATCAATGCTTGTTCGTAGTATTTCAATTTATCACCGGTTTCGTTCATCAATCGTCCGGCACCATCTACTTTTCGTTTTGATTCAGCAATAGCTTCGCGGAAAGCAATCAAGGCATCGATGTCCTGTGCAATCAATGTCTGGTTGTTCAATCCAACTACTTTGAAGTTTGTTTTCTGAACCACCTGTGCAATTTCGCCATCTTTCAACGATAACACTTCAACGGAGTAGTCTCCGGGAGCTACCATCAATCCATCGTCTCCACTAGAGTAACGTCCCGGCTTCGATTTCTTCAAAGAAACAGGAGAAGTAGTTGCCATGCGCAAGTTCCATTGAACCTGCTGCAATCCTTTTTTGGGTAAACTCTTCAAGCGGCTAATCTCTTTTCCGTTTGAATTTCGGATTATCCAGATCAATTGCATTTTATCCTCACGTTGTTCTGCTCGCAATTCGTCGAAAGTAGGATAGTCAACAGGTTCTCCGTCTTTTTCCTTCTTCTTCGCATCTTTTTGGCGCTTCGACTTCAACGATTTCTCAACATCTTTCATATACAGCGAGAAAGTCGCTCCAAATTTCGGATTGTCTGCATGCCACATGCTAGCTCCTTGACTTCCTGTTCCGCGTAACCCAAGTGGTGCCGATGGAACGTATTGCAGCGCATCTTTAATAGGGAAGAGGTGGGCTTCTTTGTCCAAAATTTCAGTTGTTACTTCGCGCAGCGGTGTGTAATTGTCTAAAACATAGAATCCACGACCAAATGTAGCTACAACCACATCGTTTTCACGTTTTTGAATGTCGATATCATAAACGGCAATGGTCGGCAATCCAGATAATTTGCTCCACTTTTGACCACCGTCAGTAGAGAAATAACATCCGAACTCTGTTCCCGCAAACAACAAGTTTGATTTCACGTGATCCTGACGAATAGCGAAGGCTGCTCCGCGCTCCGGTAGATTTCCAGAAATTGATGTCCACGTTTTTCCTTTGTTGGTACTTTTAAGAATGTACGGTTTGAAATCTCCTGAACGGTGATTATTAAACACGGCATAGACTGTATTCGCATCGTGCAAATCAGCAACAATCATGTTCACACGCGTCTGCGCTGGAACTCCTGGGAAAGTTTCCACTTTTGTCCAAGAATCGCCACCATTTTCAGAAATTTGAATCAATCCGTCGTCTGTTCCTGCGTAAAGCAATCCTTGTTGAACCGGAGATTCGTCAAATGCTACGATATTTCCGTAGATCGTTGTAGACTTGTTTTTCATCACGGCATCGATAGACCAAACTTGCCCCATTACAGGAAGCTTGTTTCGATCTAATTGACGCGATAAATCTGGAGAGACTGTTAGCCAATCGTCTCCACGGTTGTTGCTCTTAAACACTTTGTTGGCACAGAAATACAAGGTTTTGTTATCGTGCGGTGAAATCAATAGAGGGGAATCCCAGTTCCAACGATAAGCATCTTCACCTTTTCCTGGCATGGGTTGTATAGGCGTTTTTTCTCCCGAACTACGATCGTAACGAACAATCCATCCGTATTGGGCTTGCGCGTAGGCAATGTTTGGATTTTCAGGATCAATAGCTGATTCAAAACCGTCTCCACCATTCGTGATATACCAATCGGAATTCAAGATTCCAGCATTGTTGATTGTGGCTGCTGGACCGCCCATAGAGTTGTTATCCTGTGTTCCACCGTAGATGTTATAGAATGGTGCATCGTTGTCCGTTGCTACCTTGTAGAATTGAATGATAGGTAAGTTATCGTAGTATTTCCACTCTTTCGCATGGTTGTACGTTTCGTAAATTCCTCCATCACAACCTACAATCCAATGATTGGAATTGTTCGGATCAATCCAGATACAGTGGTTATCCACGTGTTTCTTACTTTCTCCTGTTCTTTTGAAATTCTTACCTCCATCTTCTGTGTGATGCAACCAAGTGTTCATTGAGAATACTTTGTCTTTGTCCGTTAGATCACAGATGATTTCCTGGTAGTAGTTTCCGCTAGTTTTGTAACTCGACATTTTAGACCAGCTTTCTCCTTTGTTTGTAGATCGGAAGAATCCTCCTTTGTCTCCACGTGCTTCAACAATCGCGTAAACGTAGTTTTCATCTGCAGGTGAAACAGCAATTCCAATACGTCCCATGTCTCCTTTTGGAAGCCCTTTGTTGATTTCACGCCACGTTTCTCCGCCGTCCGTTGATTTGTACAAACCAGATTCTGGTCCACCACCGATATATGTCCATTCACGGCGACGACGTTGATGTGCAGAAGCGTACAGAACATCTGGATTTGTTGGATCAATTGCAATTTCTGCGATCCCCGTATGATCTGAGATTTCCAAGGTTTGTGTCCACGTTTCACCACCATCTGTGGTTTTGTAGACACCGCGTTCTCCGCCTGCACTCCAAACTGGACCATAAGCAGCTACCCAAACCGTGTTTTCATCTTCAGGGTGCACAATGATTTTCCCAATATGCTCAGAGGTTTTCAGTCCCATGTTTTTGAAGGATTTACCTCCGTCCAAAGATTTATAGACACCGTCTCCGAAAGCAACCGAACGTTGGTTGTTGTTTTCACCTGTTCCTACCCATATGGTGCTGTTATTTGTTGGGGCTATTGTTACACATCCAATCGAATACGAAGCGTAATTATCAAAGATAGGAGAGAAGGTTGTTCCATGATTGGTTGTCTTCCACACACCACCCGACGCTGCTGCAACGTACCATGTGTCATGGTTTTCCGGATCAATTGCCATGTCAGCAATTCGACCAGAAGTCAACGCAGGCCCAACCATTCGGAAGGAGAGGGACGACATTGCCGAACCGACCTTGTCATCTTTGCTTTCGTCTTTTTTGTCTTTCTGCGCTAAACTACCGAAAGTAAGAGCCAGTGCTCCCGCCAGGAGAAATATTCTTTTCATGTGTCTATGTTTGTTTTTTTGTGGGCACATGGAACATCCGGAATCATAGTTCATAGGATAATGAGAGATTCGCCTCAGATGTTTCATATTCATAATAGTTTTGGAGGGTTCAAGATAGCCAAACTTCACACAATGAGGGTTAAAATATGATCAGCGGTCAATAGAAATGAGTAACTTTATTGGTAAGAATCGAAGAGGATGGAGAAATTAATTGTGGCCGGGGCGAACGGTTTTATCGGAAGGCATTTGGTGCCAGCATTAGCAAAGCAATATGAAGTCATAACAGTAACACGTCGGCCTGAATCGATTGATGGGGCAAGGAACGTGATATGGGACGGAAAGACTGTTGGCGATTGGGCGAAAGAATTAGAGGGTGCTTTCGCAGTAATAAATCTCAGCGGGAAATCGGTGAATTGCCGTCATAATGAGAAAAACAAAGCTGCGATTCTGAATTCAAGAGTTTTCACGACAGAAGCCGTAGGTCAGGCTATTGGTCAGTGCAAAAATCCTCCGAAGGTTTGGTTGAACTCTTCTGGAGTGTCTATTTATAAAGAATCCTTTAACGAACCGCAAGATGAAACCGCAACAGAGTTCGATACTGATTTTCTTGCTGATGTTACAAAGAAATGGGAGGAAGCTTGTCTCAAGTATGCTCCTGAAACGCGTAAAGTACTGATGCGTACCTCTGTTATCTTAGGATTGGAGGATGGTAGTTATCCGCTGATTGCGAAACTCACGAAACTATACGGAGGAGGAAAGCAAGGGTCAGGAAAGCAATATTTTCCATGGATGCATGTTACTGATTTTTGCACGATTGTAAGGGATACCTTACTTCAAAACGATCAAATTTCTGGACCCGTTAATATGTGCGCACCTGAATTGGTTACCAACTCAGAATTCATGGCAGCCATGAGAAAAGGACATAACCGTTCTTTTGGTTTTCCCGCGCCAGCGTTTCTATTGAAAATAGGAAGTGTTATAATTGGCACCGAGGCTTCGTTGGTTCTCAAAAGTAGCTATGTGGAGCCGGCTGTATTGAAAGAAAACAATGCCGAGTTCGCTTTTCCGAGTATTGACTCAGCCATAAATGATTTGGCCAACCGTTAAGTATGGGCAATTTTTCCGCATTTTTGGTGTAACCTTTCCAGCAAATACACGATATAATTAATTGGGTATGGAATTTGTTTCCACTTCAATGCTAAAATGATTCGTGTAATGGTTAAATATTACTGCTCCTTAATAATTCTCGCTTGCTCATTTGTAATTTCTGCTCAGGAAGAAGCAGAGTGGTGTCAGGCTCCAAACAAAAAAGCTCAAAAATATCTGAAAGCTGCTTCAACTGCCAAAACGAGTAGGGAAGCGGTGGATAATTTCAATAGTGCAATTCAAGAAGATGAAGAAAATGCAACGCCGTATTACGAATTCGCCATGTATGCGTATGAGGCGGGGAGAGATGCGTTTCAAAACGATCCCAATCCAGATAAAGGAGATCGATTATGGGCAAAAGCGGAGCAAATGTTTATTCAGACCTTGGAAATTTGCGACGACTACCATTCTAATTGTACCTATTACTTAGGAATCATTCGTTATTCGAAAGAGGATCTAGATGGAGCTATCAAGTGGTTCAAAGCATTCCAAGCATATGATAATTCGGATAGAAGTAAATACTCAGCGGATCATAACAAGCGATTACAAGACGTTGCCGAGGTAGTTGGAGATTTGGAGTACGAGAACGAGGTGATGACAACTGAAGTTCCTTTCAATCCAGCTGTTGTAAGATATGTAAGTTCAGGAACACATGAATATTTCCCCATGATTTCTCCAGATAACGAGCTGATTTTTTACTCGCGAATGGTTGAGAAAGAGGTTACTACTTTTCATTCAGAGAATGTAGAAGAGTTCACGTTCTCCTTTCGCCCAGATTATAAATCGCAATTTGATACGGGAACGCCGTTGCAGCCGCCATTTAATGATGGATCTGTAAAAAGTTATGGCGCTTCGACACTTTCCGTTGATAACAAGGAAATGATTATTTGTGCTTGTAAAGACGAGAAGGTGAATGGTCAGGATTATCGTAACTGTGATTTATATAGCACCACTTACAAACGATCCGGTACAGGAGGAAATGATTATGTCTGGTCTGAATTGGAGCGTTTGGGACCTGAAATTAATACGCCAAGTGGTTGGGAGGGGCAGCCCTCATTATCTGCGGATGGAAATACCTTGTATTACACGGCAAACCGATTAACAACTCGAAACAACGATATCATGGTTTCAAAACGAAAGCCAGATGGAAGTTGGGGACAGGCGAAACCATTTGATTTAATTAACACGGATGGAAAGGACAAAAGTCCATTCTTGCACCAGGACAGTGAAACCTTATACTTTGTTTCAGAATCGACGAAAGAACGCGTAGGAGTGGGAGGGTTGGACATATTTTACATTCGCCAGCAACCAGACGGAAGCTGGACAGAGCCGAAGAATATTGGTTACCCGATCAACTCACCGGAAGATGAATTGGGCTTGTTCGTTGCACTTGATGGACAAATCGCTTATTTCTCCTCTGCGAAAGGAGGCAACTGGGATATATACTCGTTTGAGTTGTACGAAGAAGCGCGTCCTCAGTCGGTGGCGTTGTTGAAAGGAGAATTGCACGATGAATCTGGAGACCCCGTGGAAGGAGCAACCATTGAAATTGCCTACGAAGGAACAGACGAAATTCAGGAAATTAAGGTGAATGGAGACGACGGTAAGTACGCTGCGATTGTGAAAACGAATAAGAAGCAAGACGTAATGGTTACTGTGAAGAAAGAAGGTCATGCATTCGATTCGAAGTTGATCGAGAAAACTGCATTCAAAGAAGACAACGTAACTATTAAGGGGAACGACCTTGAAGTAAAAGAATTGAAGGTAGGAACTGCCTATGAAATTAACGACATTCTTTATCGAACGGCATCTGCTGACTTAAATGGCCGATCTAAGTTCATTCTGAAAGGATTTGCACGTTTCCTTAATGAAAATCCGAATATTTCCGTGTCAATTGAAGGACATACGGATAATGAAGGTTTTGCCGATAAAAACTTGGTCTTGTCGCAAGATCGTGCGGAAGGCGTGAAAAATTTCCTGATTTCGCAGGGCATTGATAAGAAGAGATTGACATCGAAAGGATACGGTCAGACGAAACCAAAAGTTCCTAATACTTCTGATGAGAACAAAGCTCAAAACCGTAGAACAGAGTTTGTAATTACGGGAATGTAGATTTTAGGAATAAGGAATAAGAATCACTGTGGCTCCGTTGGATTGAGTTTATCGAAATCTCGAAGTTAGAGTAATGAACTGTAAGTTACGATGGTTGAGTCTCTCGCAGTGAGGCTTATTCCTTGTTCAGGATTCCAAATTAAAACTTCACCTTAGACATATTCAAATCCACATTTTCATCTATCCCAGGAACCATGCCTTGATCTGTGTATTGCCAGTATTGAATCCGATCGTCTTTCATCCGTTCTGGCCGATCACTGTAATTCGCGATCCAAAAAGTATAGTTGCGGAAGTGTGGTTTAAAAACCGTTGAGAACATGAAATAATTTGTGTAAATGATAGGTTGTCGACCGGTTTTCTGTTGCACAATATCCATCCACCTTTTGACATCATTCCGCAATTTGATGGAACTGGTACTTTCTTCTTCTACATCAATAACAGGAGGTAAGTCTGATTGATTCGGTTGATAGTGCTTGAGGAAGAAATGAGCTTGTTCTGCGGCATCTTTGTTTGGTTTGAAGTAATGATATGCTCCTACAGGGATGTTCCGTTTCCTCAATTCCTCATAATTCCTTCTCCATCTTTTATCCAACAAAGATGTGCCTTCAGTGGCCTTGCAGAAAACAAAGGAAATTTTAACGCTTGATTTCTTAATTAAACGATCCCAATCTATGTCGCCTTGGTAATGTGACACATCGATTCCATGACTATTAAATCCTGTGGCCAATGGTCGGAACCCTTCATTTCTTTCATGGGGAGGTGTTCGGAACTGCAAATAAACTACATACGCAAGTACAGCGAGTAAACCCAGAAGGGTTCCGCCGGCGATTAGTCGAGGTAGGGTAATTTTGCGACGCGCCATAGTAGTAAGGTAAGCATAATCGGACCAACTGCTAATAGTTGGGCATAAAAAAAGTCCTGCTCAATGAACAGGACTTCAGTATCGTAGTGCTTATTAATTAAGCGAAAGTTCTTTTTTCCTTGATACGAGCAGATTTTCCAGTACGCTCGCGGAAGTAGAAGATACGTGCGCGACGTACTTTACCTGTTTTGTTCACTTTGATGCTCTCAATGAAAGGAGAGTGCACTGGGAAGATACGCTCAACACCAACGTTTCCTGACATTTTACGAATTGTAAACGTTTCAGTTACTCCGGAACCTTTGCGCTGCAACACAACTCCTTGGAATTGCTGAATACGCTCTTTGTTACCCTCTTTAATTTTATATGAAACTGTAATCGTGTCTCCGCTTCCAAATTCTGGAAGGTTATTCGATTCAACTAGTTCGCTTTCAAGTTCTTTGATAAAATCCATGTCCCTAAATTTCTTTGTCTTCTACCCTAATGGGGGTGCAATATTACGAAGAATTTCTGATACAATACTTATTAATGCAACATTTTTACAACAAAAATGCAACTCTCTCATTCCTTTGCCTAGTAAGACTCTCCTTCGTTTGGGAAGTCACCGCTACGCACATCTTCAATGTACAGATGGAATGAACTTAACATCTCCTGAAATAGGTTGTGGTACTTCCGTAAGAAGCGTGGATTAAACTCGTTGTTAATTCCGAGCATATCGTGCACAACCAGCACTTGGCCATCTACGCCACCTCCAGCACCAATACCAATAATTGGAACGGTAACCTCTTTGGCTACTCTCGCTGCCAAATCCGCTGGAATCTTCTCCAGCACAATTGCGAAACATCCTGCTGCCTCTAAAGCTTTTACATCTTCGATCAATCGATCCGCCTCATCCTCTTCACGTGCACGAACCACGTACGTTCCAAATTTGTAGATTGACTGTGGTGTCAAACCAAGGTGTCCCATTACTGGAATTCCAGCAGTTAGAATTCTCGAAACAGATTCTAGAATTTCTTGACCACCTTCTAGTTTTACCGCATGCCCGCCAGATTCCTTCATAATACGAATCGCGCTAGACAAGGCCTCCTTGGAGTTTCCTTGATACGATCCAAAAGGCATATCCACAACAACCAATGCTCTATTTACGCCACGAACAACTGAAGATGCGTGGTAAATCATTTGATCCAATGTGATTGGAAGCGTTGTCTCGTGTCCTGCCATTACATTCGATGCAGAATCACCCACCAAGATTACATCAATTCCCGCAGTATCAATAATACGCGCCATTGTATAGTCATAACCAGTAAGCATTGTGATTTTCTCCCCGGCGTTCTTCATCTCCTGAAGCACGTGAGTCGTCACCTTCTTAACATTGCTGTGCACTGACATAGTTCTGTTTTTTTGACAAAGCTAGTAAAAGCGTGTAAATGGAGGAGCAATCATTGGTGGTGAAATTATTCCCCCTTTGGAGGGGGCTAGGGGGAGGATAGACAATTTGGTAGTTAATAGAAATTGCACGGTCAATCGATTTCTTTACTGTTTGACTTCTCGACGGTTCGATAGATTTAACAAGAAATTCTCATTTTAAACTTTGTCATCATTTGAATTACGGATAACACTTCATTGTTTAAAATCTTGAAATTCTTGTCGTTAAGAAGCCCAATCTCATTTGCAATTTCTAATTGTGTTTCCAGTTCATATAGCGATCCAGTGGCAATGTTTAAGAACCTTACAAACTCTTTATTTGATTGTCGACCGGAACCCTCCGCAATGTTGGATGAAACGGATATTGCGGCTCTTCTCAGTTGTGAGGTTAAGCCAAACTTTTCAGAATCTGGAAAATCTTTAGTTTTTGAATAAATGTTGACAGCTAAAGATTTGCTGTGGCTCCAGAACTTGAGTTCTCTATAATTGTGCATTTTTTTAGCGTTGGTTAGTTACTTCTTAAATAAGTTAAAGAATAATATTGCTTAACTCCAAACCAATCTCATTGAAAAAACTGGTTTTCTAGAATGCAATTCGTCAAGTACCTACTAGTCCGGCAGTCAAGCAGTCAAGCAATCAATTCGTCAAGGAACTAACTATTCCAGCAGTCAAACAGTCAAACAGTCCGGCAGTCAAGAACCTTAGTCTACGGGGAAGCTGAAAAATTTCGATATTTGCCGCTATGTCCAAGCTCCAAATTCTACATACCGATAACCATACCATCGTTGTGAACAAACGAGCTGGTGATATCGTTCAAGGAGATAAAACCGGAGATGAGCCCTTATCTGAAAAGGTGAAGCAATACATTAAGGTGGAATTCAACAAGCCGGGAAATGTGTTTTGTGGGGTAGTGCATCGATTGGATCGCCCAACGAGTGGAGCTATTTTATTCGCAAGGACGAGTAAAGGGTTGTCGCGATTGAACGAGCAATTTAGAGGGAAAACGACACGAAAGGTGTATTGGGCAATAGTGGAGGACATGCCCGAAGAGAAAGAAGCGACCTTAACGCATTTTTTGAAGCGCAACGAGAAACAGAACAAATCGTACGCGAGCGATCGTGAAACGGAAGGCTCAAAGAAAGCGGTGTTGCATTATAAGTGGGTGCAATCATCCGATAAATATCATTTGCTGGAAGTGACCTTGGAAACGGGGCGACATCATCAGATTCGTTGTCAATTAGCGAAAATGGGTTCAATCATTAAAGGCGATTTGAAATACGGAGCCAAGCGTTCCAATAAGGATGGATCCATTTGTTTGCACGCCAGAGAACTGGAGTACGATCACCCAACATCGAAAGAACGTGTCAAAGTGATCGCACCCGTGCCTCAAGAATCTTTATGGCAGTTTTTTGAAAAAAAGTAAACGATAGTTTACGCATACTGAGGCTGAGTCAGGCTGACGATAGAGCCGAGGGTTTTACGCTAGAGTTATTCGGGATTGTTAAGTTCTTCTCCTTCAGATAATTCCTGTCCTTGATTGGCATTACAACATGGAAATATGATGTTTCGAATTTCGTCCCTGAAGGCAGTCATTTCTTTCCGCATTTTCTGCTCTTTGTAGTCTTTTCGTTCTTGCCCCAGCCATTCTAGCTCCTCAGCAATACGCATAGGTCGAACGTTTCTACCGGAATTCAGTTGTTTCACATCTGCGTCTAGCTTTTTCTTTGAAACTGTTTTTAGATTGATTTTACCGAGTTTCCCGTTTTTGATGTTTAACTGTTTGAAGAATCCGTATCCATCTTCCTTCACACCAACAACTGCGATATTGTATCGAAATGCATCGTTCAAAGGGTGCGAGAATTTTCCGTTATTTCCTTCAATACGCTGATAACTGTTCAATTCATATGGCAAGACATAAGCAAACAACTTGATGTATTCATGGGAGTTGGCAACTTCGAAAGTGAACTCGTTGTAGGTGATTTTTGCCGTTTTTCCTCCTCTCGTGATTGTCAATGATTCACGATTCTGCGTCGCTTCTGCCACGAGACGATCAATATTTTTCACGGCACTTCTTGGTCCACCTGCGGCAGAGAAACCTTTACTTTTACTCTTGATAGTAAATCCGCGCGAGTAGCCCAATTGCTTATAAACGCTGTTCAAATTATAGTTGTATTCTTCATGGAAGGCCTGTGCTTCTCTCCAACGGGTGCGTTTCGCTTCGTCTTCGAGAGATTTTCGTGTTTCGGCATCGTGCTCTGATCGTCGATCCGATTCTTGTTTTTGAAGAATGTTATTACGCTTCTTCAGTTGATTGATCGATTTCTCATAAAACCGCTGCAATTGCTTCACATGCGGATTTCCAGCTTTCAGTTTACCAACATTCTCTGCAGCAAATTTCTTAAATTGAAAATGTCCCATGGCGACTAATTGATCGTCGCATTCCTTCAATGATTTATCAATGTTACTAGTGTACACCTTCAGAACCGAGTTATCACATGTTTTATGTACCATTTGCATGCGGCGCTCAAATTCTCTTGTGGCCAAATTGGTATTGTTAAAGCCTTCATTCCAAAAGGCTAATACGTTGGAAGGATAGATGTAGTTTGGTGCTGCAGTATCTAGCATTTCAGTACTATCCGAATCATCTTGAACCGTGTAAATGTTTGCTCCGTTATTTAGTCGATTATCGGCAAATTGAAATTCTGGTTGCTCTTCGGAGGGTAGATTTTGAAAAGAAACTCCGAAATCAATAGGAGCGTCATCACCAAATTCGTAGTATGATTCGTAATATATTTTATCACACCCATCCTCCTCAAAACTCAAATACAAACTGTCACGAGATAATTTCGAAATCTCCCATTTCTGCTCATTCAGATAATTCTCATAACCTGAGGGGTAGAAGTCTAGTTCCGACATGGGAACAGGCACCGGAATTTTTGCCAAAGGTTCGGGTTCAATCCAATTGATGCTTCCATCGGCCTGAATTTCGCCATCATACAATTGCATGTCAGACTTCATATCCTGCATTGGAACTTGCACGTAAACGCCTACTTTCGGATTGAAATTGAGTGGTTTTCCATCAATTGTATATCCCGTAACGCTAATCATTCCGCCAGTTTCCAATAGTTCTCCGTTGGATGTTGTGCTCAATCCGCCCTGCATAATATCCGACGGATCAATCGCCTCTTGAAATTGAAGGGCTACCGATTTTTTATACGGTTTCCCATTTAGTGCGAAAGCGCCTTTTGGAACCGAAATCAATACGCCATCTTCGGATAATACTACACCACCTTCTTTGGGGATCACGAAGTACTGAGCGTTTAAATCCATCGGGGCTTGCTTGTCCAGTTTCGATTTGATTTCCTCCGTCAATACCGGAATGTCGTCTGCGCTGTTCATTTGGTTGAAGACAAAGAGACTTGCCGCCGCAATTGCTCCTGCGATTAAAACGCTAAATCCACCTTTGAGAAGATTTTTACGGAAGTGATAGCGCTTACCAATTTTCTCGATTTGCTGGCGTTGATGAGCGCGTTTCGCTCCTGAATGAATCTCTCTTTGTTCATCAACTGCGTTTCGCAACGTTTCATTCGATGCCATTCTTTCTTCAAAAGCCTGTGCATCTTTTGGTGCTAATTCGCCTGCTAAATATTGTTCTATGAGTTTTGTTAATTCGGGATTCATGATCTACGATTTTAAGAATGAATAATCATCGCTGTTGGTATCTGTGTTTTCCAACACTTCCTTCACCTTGTGAATACAGCGATACTTCTGTGCTTTGGCCACTTTGTCGTTGCGCATGCCCAATTTTCTGGCAATTTCAGACATAGTGGCGCCTCCACCGTAGAACATTTTCAAGAGTTGTTGACATTTCTGTCCAATCTTGGTAATAGCTGTTTCAATTCGGCGCAATTTCAATTCTTTTTCAATCCATTGGTCATCAACAAAATCGGGAGTGTCCGATATTTCATCAGTTCGCATTTTCGCGTTTTTACGACTAGCGTTGTACCAAATGAATTTGCAGGTGTTCTTCACATAATGGAAGGGTTCAACCGTCAATTCGAAATCTGGTTCGTCCAATTTTCTGCTAAAAATGAGCAGTGCCTCTTGAAACACATCCTCGGCATCTGTAGTAGGGCACCCCTTCGCGGCCAGAAAACTCTTGATGTCGGGGAGCTTTCGATAGAGCTCCTTCAAGGTCTGGTCTTTGTTGGTTACGACTATTTTTGTTTCTGTCATATTGATTCTTTCCCTCAGATGTCAGGATTTTAGAAAGGTAAACATTTGGTTGATTAATTTGAATTTTAGTAGAAGGTTGAAAGTGGAAAGTAGGACTTCTTTCCACTTTCAACCTTCCGCCAAAGAACCTAGTATGGCAAAAGAAAAGATCGTATTTTTACGAAACAATTGCTAAAGAATGAAACTCACTTCGTTACTGCTTATTATCACGGCATTCGCCACCATGGGATATGGACAATCGCAAAAATGGTCTGCATATCTGGATACATCCACTACGTTTTCATCGGCTAGAG
The DNA here is from genome assembly GCA_015665275.1 of Flavobacteriales bacterium. Classification (GTDB taxonomy): domain Bacteria; phylum Bacteroidota; class Bacteroidia; order Flavobacteriales_D; family Crocinitomicaceae; genus UBA4466. Next base: position 48,808 of record JADFAL010000039.1, read on the forward strand.
CTGCGGATTTAACCAATGATGGTGTCCTTGATCTCGTTATTGGTGGAGGATTGGATGGGGCGCCAGAGTCCAATGGTGTTAATGCCATAAATGGAGTCGATGGTTCCGTACTTTGGAACTTTTATACCGAAGAAGAAATATTTGGTTCTGCCCAGTTAATGGATATTACCAACGACAATGTTCCGGATGTATTTATTGGTGGAAGATACGCTGAGTTCTATGCAATTGATGGAAGCACTGGAAACATGCTTTGGGAGTTTTTTCCTTATGCTCCGACTCAAGCCGTGGATAGCGGATGGTTCAACTTTTACAATCCTCAATTCATTCCAGATCAAAATTCAGATGGGGTGGAAGACATATTGGTGGCAAACGGAGGAAATCATGCTTTACCACCGTGGGATACATTGCGTGACCCAGGGATGTTGATGATTCTGGATGCCATGACGGGGTCTGTTATTGCTATGGATACGATGCCAGACGGGGAAGAAACGTATTGCTCACCGACGGTTTATGAGCATGATGGAATATTACAAATCATTTACGGCTCGGGAGGAGAAAATGACAAAGGATCGTTGTGGAGAACCACTATTGCGGACTTAATGGCGGACAATCTGGAAAATTCCACGCAATTGGCCTCAGATCCAACGCTTGGTTTTATTGCGCCAACAAGCATCGCTGATATGAATGATGATGGGGATTTAGACATCATTAATCTAGCTTATGATGGTACGGTCCGCTGTTTCGATGGGAGTAATAACGCATTGCTGTGGCAAGTAGATAATCCTGGGACTGAATCAAGTGCAGGACCGACTATCGGAAATTTCATAGGAGATGCAACACCCGATGTATTCGGTGTTGTGTACAAAGGAGCAGCGCCAACATTTACCGAGTTTTATCAGATTTTAATTGACGGTGCAACAGGAAATGTGGTTTGGAAAGACAGTCTTGGATCCATGCATTACGGATCGTCTTCAGCAGTTGACTTGGATTTAAATGGACGCGATGAAGCTATTGTCTCATTGAATTATCACAACGGAACTTCGTTTTCGCATCAAGTATTAAGCATTGATTTTCAGAATGATGTCGTGACGCCAATGAGTCCTGTTGAGGCTGGAGTGAATCTCGCGACGACAGTATTGGTGGAGGATTTAGATAATAATGGGTTCCTTGATTTTGTGTACGGATATCGTGCGGACAGCCTGAATCCAATGGGAGACAAGGGGTTTTATGTGAAATGTTTGGAAGGTACCAATGCGATTCCTCCAGTTGGAATTGCTTGGGGAGGATATCAAGGAACACATAAAGATGGTCATTATAATTACGAAGGAATGCCGTGTGGATCGGTAACTACTTCATCGAACTTTCAAAACATTTCATGTAACGGATTTGGTGATGGAACTGTAACTGTATCTCCCATAACTGGCGTGGCACCTTACACATTCATTTGGAGTACAGGGGAAATTATCAATACCATCGACTCTATGGATATTGGCAATTACACGGTTCTGGTAACGGATGCAACGGGTTGTACAACGGAAGTTTCATACAATGCGGAAGATCCTTACGATATCACTTTCGGTGGAATGCAGCCTCCAACGTGTCCGGAAGGAGATGACGGATTCTCATTTGTGAATAGCTCGGGATGCCCTTGTATGTTCAGTACATGTGGATTCGATTGGGTTTCGGGAGATAGTACGAAAACCGCAACGTCTTTGATCGAAGGTTGGAACGTTGTTACGATTACACACATGGATGGTTGTGTCGTAGTAGATTCTGTATTAATTCCTAATGCTGCTCCTGTCATGGATAGCATGACGGTTGGTCCAATTGTATGTGCTACAGATCCATTAGCGTCTAGCTTCGTGGATTTGCATTTGAGTGACTCTGCCAACACAACTGTTAGCTGGAGCTTCGGCGCAACAACAACCTACGTTGATAGTTTGGATGCTGGAATGTATTATGTCAATCTACACGATACCTTACGCAACTGTTTCGCAACCGATTCTGTAGTATTCGCAGCACCTGACACACTTCTCTTAACCCTAAATGGGATAAACGTGGATTGTTTAGGAAATAATACCGGAACTATTGATGCCGTCGTTACAGGCGGAGAACAATCATACCAATACGATTGGTCGAATGGATCCCTTACTAGTGGAATTAATGGTTTGACTGCCGGAATGTACTCGGCAACTGTTACCGATTCTTTGGGATGTGTTGTAACGGATAGTCTAGAAATCATTGAACCGGATGAACTCATTGCAACCATCAATACCTATTGGAACGATTCTATTGGAACCTGCGATGGTGGGGCGACTGTAGTAACACAAGGAGGTATTTTGCCCTATACGTATCTCTGGGACGATCCCTCATCTACTACCAATGATATGGTAACTGGATTGTGCGCTGGGACTTACGAAGTTACCATCACCGATAGCAATGGTTGTATTTCCACGGTTGATGTGACTATTTTGAACACCCTTGGAATTACGGAATTGGAAGGCACAACCATCGAGATGTTCCCGAACCCATCAAATGGCATTGTTCAAATCAACTTGTCCAATGATCAATTGTTAGGAAACGAATTTTCTGTACTAGACAATTCTGGACGGTTGGTTTATGAAGGAACACTGGAAACGTTATCAACTAAAGTTGATCTTGGCGGTGCCGCGAATGGCGTATACTTCATTCAACTGGAAGGAGTAACGGAAGTGTTCCAATTGGTGAAGCGTTAATTCTCAATTTTCACGTCGGCAAATTGTATCTTGCAGAAAAAAGAAAATGCAAGTGAAATTGACTATAGTGGCGTTACTGATGGGAATTGCATTTACGTCAAATGCCCAAAACTCTTCTCCAGATTCCATTGTTCAGCTGAGTCTGGATGCCTATAACAATCACGATTTCGAATTGTTCATGAGTTATTTCCATGAAGATATAGAGATGTTTAACTTGAATGAATGTGAGCCCTACACGTCTGGAAAGGAAGCAGTGAACGCCTTGTATAAAGACTATTTCGAAGCCTCTCCGAATCTTCATTCTACTATTGTCAATCGTATGGTGTTTGGGAACAAGGTGGTTGATTACGAACACATCACCGGAGCAAGAGGAGATGACGCTCCTTTCGAGTTGATTTTTATGTACGAAGTAGCTGGGGATAAGATTATTAGAACTACTGCAATTCGGAAGTGACGCACAGTTAATTTATCGGGAGACTGCCATGCTTTATTATCAGTAGCTAATTTCATATATTCATATTCCAATTATTCGCTGAATTTCACAAGATGTAACTTGAGTTACGCGGCAAACAATTTTTGAATTATATTTTTGCATTATACAAATAGAAAATCATGGATTACAAGACAATAGTAGATGTTAGAACCGCTGCAGAGTTTGCAGGAGGAAATGTACCTGGATCAATCAATATTCCTTTACAGGAAGTTCAAGGTAGAGAAGAGGAGGTGATGTCATTGGAGCAACCCGTAATGTTCTGTTGCCTTAGTGGTGGAAGAAGCGGTCAAGCGACACAATATTTTAAGTCTAAAGGATTAGACTGTGAGAATGGCGGTGGCTGGGAGCAAGTAAATGCTCGTGTCAATGGCTAATCTCCCATGTTAGAATTAATAAAAAAGTCCCAGCATCTCGACTCTGTTCGATGATCTGGGGCTTTTTTATGAAACGGGCCTTGAGAATGCCTTTCCGGTAAATCGCAACTCATGCGTGTGTAACGGAGTCCCGTCCAATTTTATCGATTGCGGAATAAACAGAAGAAGAACTTCCACTTTGTCTTGGTCCAGTCTGGCATGCTGTTCCTTCGTTCGTAAAATGACATAATCTTTTCGGTGTCCAGGATAGTCAAATGGTGAGTTGAGTTGAAACAAACACCAGTTTTCAGAGCCAGAAACATGGATCAACCCAACGCAACGGGCTCTTACCGGAAATTTAGAGCCTACAAAGCGATTTGATTTTGGAACGAACAGTCGTAGTTCCAATCCTTCAAATTCAGAGTTGTCTACAGCATCTTCGCCAAATTCATCTGTTCTGCTCTTCATGCCGGGAATCCAACTGAAAAACTTGTATTCGAATTTTCGCCATCGCCCTTTCGCCACCTCAAACTCAAATAATAAGAGCGAAACAAAGCTGAGGAAAAGAGGAATCATCCACCCTCGATAATTGAGCAGGTTGTTCGCAGATTGAGTTCCAAATTCATGGTACAAAATCAAGTATTCAGAGGCCATCACAGTAATAAGGCCAATACTTAGAATGTGAAGTTGATATTTTGGATTGAAATTTCGAGCAACATAGTACGGTGAGTTATTCATCGCATTGTTGATCATTTTGAACCAAATTGCCGTAGTTGCGATGAAGAACATGGTTGTAATTATATCGAGGCTTTTGGCGGCCGGGGAGATAAGCCAGAAATCGTAGAATCCATGGGCAAAAGCTGCGGCAATAAATCCAAGTATCGGATAGATTATTTTCCACTCTTTGGATTTTGCACTGTATCTCCCTAAAATAAACCCGTAGGCAACAAGAGAAGCTGCGAACATGTGCATGACGGTGCTCATTATGGCGCGTACAGAAATGTTTCCGGGCTCTTCTAGATAACTGAAGTTTTCAACGAAGGCAAAACCGAGGGCAGAAACGGAAGCGTACAACAAATAATCATACGGTTCTTTGGCTTTTTTAGCCAGGAAAATGAATCCAATCCATGGAATTAGCTTCACAATTTCCTCACCAACGCCAATTACTCCAACGCAGTAAACAAAATCGTTTAAGAAATCACCATTGATTTGAAACTCCCATGTGTAACGGGCATAATCGTATCCGATCCAACAAAAATGTGTAAAGAAGCCTCCTAATAAGAACACGATAATGACGTCTATCCATCTTTCTTTTCGGAAAATGTCAAGGCTTCGAATGAAGACCAGCCAACAAATGGATATAACAAGTGCTGCGAGCAGAGCAATGAAGACAGGCCTCTTAAAAGTAGCTTTCACAATCGTTCCCAAATACGGAAAAACCTGTCCAGTATTATAGTAGACGTATTTCTGATAGGGTAAGGGGAGTTCATTAATTACTTCTGAGTTGGTAGCCAATTTATCCTTTAACTCAGGAAAGAAATGCACGAACCTAAAGAACTCAATTTGCATGCTTTCAGTTGTCTCTTCAGTTAGCAATGATGTGCTAAAGGATGAATATGCTTTTTCCGGTTGTCCTGAATTTGCGTAACCTACACCGCTAATGTAATGCGTAAACGAACCGTTCTTTAGCGGTAAAACCCGAGCAGAGTCCAATGGGAAATAGCGTGCATATACGTAGTCCATACTTTGCCTTTGGGTTATAGAATCTTCAGAGAAGATGAATTTTTTCAGTCCTTCTTCTCTATCGTCTACTATGTAGCGTTCGCTTGTTTCTTCTATAAATGAGAAGCGTAGCGGAAGGTTTTTCGGTTCCTTCTTCATTACATATGCGAATGCTTCTCTAAGATCCGAATCAAATGGGCTGTCTTTGGCTTCTTGGATAATTTCTTCGTTGGTCATTGGGCGACCGGGTACCTGCAATAGGTTTACAATCAGAATGGGACCAAGAACAATTGCAATCAGTACGAAAGGTACCGCAAACCGAAATTGTTGCTTTTGCGAGATTTTGGAAGGCCGAGAGTAATCAAGGTATATGAGCCGCGCAATAAAGACAGCAAAGAAGAAAAGAGTGATCATGTTACTAAAAGATACACAAATTGAAGAAATTATCGACGCACGTAGGGAGAAAAATTGATGGAAATGTTAATCGTTCAGATGCTTTTTTAATTGAAGGTTAAATGGAAGAAACCCGAAATTTTTGAAAAGACTTGAAGCCACGTCATTAGCTGTCCAATGATTCAGTTGCATAGATTGACACCCAGAATTGATGGCTAATTTCTCTACCGTTTGAAGTAGCGATCGAGCAATCCCTAATCTTCGAAATTTGGCAAGTACACATATTTGGTCTATCAACAAGAATTTTTCTGAGTACTGAAATGGATTTTCCTTTCGCTCACGTTCAAAACACAAAATATACCCACAGATTTGGTTGTCTTTCAGAGCAAGATATGCATGCGTTCCATTATCCTTTAATTGTTCCTCAAAAAATGGTACTACCTTATTTGCATCAAATTTCTTGAAGACATCGGGGTAGTGCTGATGATGCCAGTCCTGAACTTCCGCATTCAATTCAGCAAGTATTTGAAAATCTTTTGTGGGTTCAATAGTTATCATTATTCTAAGATAAAAAAAGCCCCGGATCATCGATTTGAGTCGAGATGCCGGGGCTGGAGTAGTGTTGTTTTGCTTTTACTAAGCCATAACTTTCGGCGCTGCTGAGAGAATTGCTTCACTCGTTTCAGCCTGATATTCCTCAAAGTTAGTAACGAATTTGTTTGCTAGATTGTTTGCCGTTTCATCAAACGCAGCCTTGTCAGCCCAAGTATCCTTTGGATTCAAAATTTCAGAAGGAACGCCTTCACAAGATGTTGGGATTGCCAATTCAAATACGGGTTGTGTAACGAACTCTACATTGTCCAACTGACCGTTCATGGCAGCTGTGATCATAGCACGTGTGTATTTCAAGCTCATTCGCTCTCCAACGCCGTACGATCCACCGGACCAACCTGTGTTCACCAACCAAACGTTAACGTCGGAGTTGTTCAATTTATCACCAAGCAATTCAGCGTATTTCGCTGGGTGCAAAGGCAAGAATGCAGCTCCAAAACATGCTGAGAATGTAGTCTGAGGTTCTGTAATTCCCATTTCTGTTCCGGCAACTTTCGCTGTATATCCAGACATGAAGTGGTACATTGCTTGCTCCGTTGTCAATTTTGAAATTGGAGGTAAAACACCGAATGCATCACATGTCAGGAAGAAAATGTTCTTTGGAGCACCTCCTCTTGATGGCGTTTCAATGTTATCAATATGATGAATTGGATATGATACACGTGTATTTTGCGTAATTGATCCATCTGTGTAATCAGGAGTAGAAGACCCTTCCTGGAAACCAATGTTTTCCAAGATCGCTCCAAACTTGATTGCATCATAGATTTGTGGTTCTTTCTCACGTGACAAATCGATTGTCTTGGCGTAGCATCCGCCTTCAAAGTTGAATACAGAATCGTCTGCCCAAGCGTGCTCATCGTCACCGATCAATCTACGATCAGGATCGGAAGACAACGTTGTTTTACCTGTTCCGGATAGACCAAAGAATACTGCTGTATCGCCATCTTTTCCAATGTTTGCTGAACAGTGCATTGAAAGTACATTCTTCTCATGTGGAAGGATGAAGTTCAATACAGAGAAAATTCCTTTTTTGATTTCTCCTGTATATCCTGTTCCTCCGATGATGATCATCTTCTTAGTGAAGTTGATCACTGCGAAGTTGTGTTGACGTGTTCCGTCAATTTCAGGATCTGCAATGAATCCGGGAGCATTTACAATGTGCCATTCCGGTTCGAAGTTTTTGATCTCTTCGTCTGTTGGTCGCAAGAACATGTTGTATGCAAACATGTTAGACCAAGGATATTCTGTTACAACGCGCAAATTCAAACGGTGATTATCATCTGCACAAGCGTAAGCATCACGCACATACACATCCTTTCCGTTCATGTACGCTTTCATGCGATTGTAAAGGGCATCAAATTTTTCCGGTGTGAACTTGATGTTGATATCTCCCCACCAAACAGCGTTTTCTGTTTTATCGTCACAAACGACAAAACGATCCTTTGGGGATCGTCCAGTAAATTCGCCGGTTTCAATGGCAATAGCACCTGTGTCTGTTAAAACTCCTTGTCCGTTGATGATTGTATCTTCAACTAATTCGGCTGGTGATAAGTTCCAAAATTGATTTCCGAGGTTTTTTAGTCCAATTGACTCTGATAGATTGGTGTTGTTTCCTTTCTTACCAAATACGTCCATAATAATTGTTTCGTTTCGCTTTTAGCGAGTTTACACTACAAATGTAAATGATTCTAGGTCAACCTCAGTTGGTGAGGAAATCGAGTTTCCCACAATTCGCTGAGAATATTGTTAACATTTCGGTCATATAAACCGCCAGTATCACTTGAAATTTAATTAAACAAGGTCGCGCAGGGCTTCTACAGCCGATCGAACATTTTTCCGAACATCCAATATATTTGCGTCCATCATGTAGCAAGGAGCCGTAATTATTTTGTTGGAGGAATCCACCAATATTTCTCGAACGGTCTTCATTTCGGTGGAGGCACCAAGTGTTTCTAATCCTCCGGAAAAGCCTTGAATGTCATACGGAGAATCTTCCTGATCGCTTCCGATTGTCATGTTTGCTTTGATGTTCGATCCTTCCAGTGCTTTTGCCATTACTACTGGACTAACACACAATGCAGCAACAGGTTTGCCAACGTTCAACATGTTTACGATCAGCAATTTAACTTCTGGTAAAATAGTTCCTTCGGGACCTTCAAATGCCCAATTCGTAAAGTTTTTAGCGCTTCCAAATCCACCTGGAATAATAAGTCCGTCGATATCTGCAGGGTTCACTTCATTGATGTTGGAAATATTTCCTCTTGCAATTCTGGATGCCTCTACCAGCATGTTGCGTTTCTCGTTCATTTCTTCACCGTTTAGGTGATTCACCACGTGGTGTTGATCTCGATCTACAGAGATGCAAACAGCTTCTGCACCAATTTCTGCGATGGACAATAAAGTCAAAGTTGCCTCGTGAATTTCAGCACCATCGTACACGCCACAACCAGAAAGTAAAACTCCTATCTTCATGGGGAAATAAATTTTAAGGGTTCATCGTATCCCTCCAAATTAAGTATTATTTCGTTTCCTTTTTCTTGTTTCATTGCCAATTCGGAAATGTCAATTTCGATATCTCGTTTCACCATTGCTTCGCACATATCATCGCCATTGTCATGCATTAACATAACGGAGCGTTGTGGCGGAATGGACTTCGAAACTCCTCGATTTCCAATAAATTGAAAGTCGTGACGGGCACAACCACCGGAGTACTCAATTGTCATGAACAACAAAACGCCTTCAACTTCTGCGCTTAGGATGTTGTAATGGTCCGTTTTACCACCAATTTCTCCTAATGTTGCTTTTGTTCTGAATGGCTTTTCGGGCTTGGTATTGGAATCTCCCGGTTCTTCGTCGGAACTAGATGCTTCTTCCGTATTTGCAGAAATCTCAATCGATCCGTTACCAGGCTGCGTTGCTGGTTCAGAAGCTTCTTCTACTGCAGACTTCTGAGTCTTACAGGCAAATGCCATTGGCAAAATGAGAATAAAGGCGAGTCGTTTCATAATCTTGTTTTCAGGTGTAGTTCAAAGATAATACCAATTTGGAATCTGGAATTAGGAATAATAATTATTGAATACGGAATAATGAACAAGAATAGTGGTCATCGCGCTTGTCAAAATCGAATTAATTTGTCCAATGTCTTTAAGTCTTGTGTATAGTGTCTCATCTATCGTTCGTATCTTTGCGGCATGAAGACAAAGACGCTTAAGAAAAACAAGGTGAACGTGGTGACATTGGGGTGTTCAAAGAACATCTTTGATTCCGAGGTGATGATGGCCCAACTGAAAGCGAACAAGTTTGAGGTGGAACATGAGGCACAGCAGGATGATTCGGAAATTGTAATCATCAATACGTGTGGATTCATTGATAACGCCAAGCAGGAGTCTATTGACACTATTATCCGATATGCTGAAGCGAAAGAAGAAGGATTGGTAGATAAGGTATACGTTACTGGTTGTTTGTCTGAGCGTTACAAAGATGATTTAGAGAAAGAAATTCCGGAGGTGGACGCCTATTTCGGAACACGCGATTTGCCCCGTTTACTAAAGACGTTAAAAGCAGATTATAAGCACGAGTTAGTGGGCGAGCGTTTGCTTACCACGCCTTCGCATTATGCGTACTTCAAAATTGCAGAAGGATGTGATCGCCCATGCTCTTTCTGTGCAATTCCCTTGATGCGCGGGAAGCATAAGTCTACGCCAATTGAAGATTTGGTGAAACAAGCGGAAGGATTGGCTGCGAAAGGAGTGAAAGAGTTGATGCTAATTGCTCAGGATCTAACTTACTACGGATTGGATCTTTACGGAAAGCGAAATTTGGCGGAATTGCTTGAGAAATTAGAGCAAGTGGAAGGAATCGATTGGATTAAGCTGCATTATGCTTTCCCAAGCGGATTCCCAATGGACGTGTTGGACGTAATGGAGAAGAGCGATAAGGTTTGTAATTACCTAGATATTCCATTGCAGCACGGATCAACGAAAATGCTAAAGGCTATGCGCCGTGGAATTACTCGCGAGAAGACGGAAGAATTGATTGCTGAAATGCGCGAACGTGTTCCCGGAATTGCGATTCGAACTACTCTGATTGCTGGATATCCAGGAGAAACCGAAGAAGATTTTCAAGAAATGTACGACTGGGTGGAACGCACTCGATTCGATCGTTTGGGCATCTTTACATACTCACACGAGGAAAATACGCATGCCTTCAATTTTGAGGACGATGTTCCACAGGAAGTAAAGCAAGAACGTGCAGATAAAATAATGGAGTTGCAATCTGGAATCAGTTACGAATTGAATCAGAAAAAAGTGGGCAATACCTACCGCGTTTTGTTTGATCGAGTAGAAGGAGATTACTTCATCGGACGAACCGAATTTGATTCACCCGAAGTAGATAATGAAGTCCTAGTCAAAAAGGCCGATAGTTATCTTCGTTTGGGAGATTTCGCCAACGTAAAAGTCACGCACGCTGAGCATTATGACCTGTTTGGTGAAGTTGTAGAGGGGGAATCTTGATTTCTTTCCCGGTTAATGTAAAAATAACATTGCGCGCTAAAACCGTTAAGTAGTTAACTTTGGCGTTATCGTTATTTGGCCTTGCTCTTTCCTTTAGGTTATTCTAAAAAAGTGCCATACATTTACTCCGTTAATCAACCGAAACAACTCACTCTTATGGAAAAATTTGTTAGCACAGTTTTCTATTCCATTTTTCAGACAAAACGTGCAATTACTACTACTGAGAAAGTCGCTGTTGTAGCAAGTGTGGTATTTGTAACGTTGATTACTGCTTACGTAATGTTGAGCTTCACAGCCTAATTTTTCTTACTTCTTGGATGAAAGGAGATAATCGCTTCTTTCAAGTAACCCTGATCCAGATGGGTATAAATTTCTGTTGTCGTTATAGATTCATGTCCTAACATTTCCTGAATGGCTCTCAAGTTGGCACCTCCTTCCAATAAATGGGTTGCAAATGAATGACGGAAAGTATGCGGAGATATATTCTTTCGAATTCCGGCTTTCTCGACGAGGTTTTTTATAATCGTGAAGATCATTACACGCGTCAATTTGGCTCCCCGACGATTCAAAAACACAAAACTCTCATTTCCCGGCTTGATATTCATGTGATTGCGCGTAGCTACTTCATACAATTCAATTTCTTTAGCAACAGAAGGACTCACAGGAACAAGTCTTTGCTTGCTTCCTTTACCGATCACTCGAAGAAATCCTTCGTCAAAAAAGATGTCTTCGTACTTCAAATTGACGAGTTCAGAAACCCGCAATCCACAACTGTACAAGGTTTCCAGAATTGCTTTGTTTCTGTGTCCTTCAGGTGTGCTTAGATCAATTATAGCCAACAAGGAATCGACTTCTTCAATGGTCATTACCTCAGGCAATTTCTTTCCGATTTTCGGCATTTCTAGTAACTCGCTTGGATCAGTTTTTAATTCTCCCTCGAGCAGCAAGAATCGGAAAAATTGTTTGACACCGCTAAGAATTCGTGCCTGCGTACGAGCACTTAATCCAAGATCGTAGAGTTGTTTTACAAATTCGTTGAGGTGCGTTAGTTCTATCTGATCTACTTCGAGTTTGTTGGCCTCCGCATAGTCCTTTAGTTTATCTACGTCATTCTGGTACGCAAAAATGGAGTTCTCCGCCAGTCCCTTCTCAATTTTCAGAAACGAAACAAAATCCTTAATATAGCGCATCCAACTCATACAATATGCATCTTCTGATTGTCAACGGTCCCAACTTAAATCTTCTCGGAACTCGCGAAGAACAAATATATGGGAATACCACTTTCGAATCGTATTTGAAGGGATTGAAATCAGACAAACAAGCAGAAATCTCTTATCTGCAGTCAAACGTGGAAGGAGAGTTGATTAACTTTTTACAAGATGCTGAATGCGATGCAATCATTCTAAATGCAGGTGGATATACACACACCTCGGTGGCCTTGAGAGATTGTGTGGCTGGAATTACAACGCCTGTGGTGGAAGTTCACATTTCAAATATTGCCGCTCGAGAGTCGTTTCGACATGACTCTTTGATTAGCCCAGTTGCTGAAGGTTGTATTTTCGGAATGGGATTGGATGGATACGCTTTGGCTGTTGATTATTGCCTTAATTACTTGAACAATCGCTGATTCAAATCGGAGAATTTCCGAATCTTTTTTCCGTAAAAAGCCCAAATAATACTGCCTTTATACCAGCCTTTTTGGTTGAATTTGGTTGCCGTCTTTTTCAATGCCGAACGTTTTTTTAGCAGTGTTCGTAAGTTGGCGTATTGATACAGGTGAGACTTGAAAACGGCTCCAAATTTTTTGAATTCCCCACCAATGAGAAAACGAAATGCAGCGATTCCGTCCAATGTCATTCTCCAGATTAGCTTAGGAAATAACAGCCCTTCATGATTTTTAATCAGCATCATTAAGTTGTTGCGAAAATTCAAGTAAACTTTGCGCGGAGAGGTGTAGGAGAGGGTTCCTCCTCCAACGTGATAGACTACCGATTCTGGTACTACCATAAACCTTCCGCCATGACGTTTGATACGCCAACACAGATCAATTTCCTCCATATGCGCGAAGAAATCTTCGTCAAACCCACCTTGCTGATTGTACACTTCAGAGCGAATTAACAATGCAGCTCCCGTGGCCCAGAAGATTTCCATGTTTTCGTTGTACTGCTGGCTATCTTCTTCTACTTCATTAAAAATCCGTCCTCGACAGAATGGAAAGTAATTTGAATCCATGAATCCACCGGAAGCTCCGGCATGCTCAAATAGCTTTTGTTGGTGAAAAGATCGAACTTTGGGCTGGCAACCACTGATGCTCGGGTCTTCCATGATTTTTAACAATGGATCAATCCAATTCGGAGTGACTTCAATATCGCTATTCAGAAGTAGATAATATTTCGCATCTACCTTCTTAAGTGCATCGTTGTATCCCTTTGCAAATCCACCATTGGATTCGTTTTGGATGATTTCGATGCTGGGAAAATTCTCTTGCAAGTATGGGATGGATGCATCCGTGGAAGCATTATCGGCAATGATGATTCTTGCTCCTTCAGAACAGTCAATTACCTTCGAAAGAAACTGCTCTAGAAAGCTTTTTCCGTTCCAATTTAATATGACTACTGCTACATCGTTCATGCGCAACAAAAGTAGCACAATCTAGATAAGGATTAATACTGACGGAAGTCGTCTTGAGCGTTTTGTCCCCACTTGTCAATCACATGCGCATTTGGATCGTCAACTCCTCCCAATCGCGTATTACGTTTCGACAATTCTTGGGGCCAAGAGTCGTTTTTCAATTCACCGATCATATCCGAGTGCAATAGGCGATACGATTTATTCACCAAGTCCGGATTGTAGAAGATGAATCGTTTGTTACTGAATCGGCCAATTTTATTGTATTGCCAGATCTCGTAAGGATATTCGTTTGGAGAAACTTCTCTACTAATGATGTTGGTTGGCGCACCATACTGTAAATACACGCGACCACGATCCGTTTCGAATCCTTCCTGGAAATTATTTCCGTACAAACGTTCCACCATGCGTACTTGCGCCTTGTAGGCTAGCCATTCCTCGTAAGGATTGAGTGCTGCGGTTACTTGCCAGAATTGTTGCAAGTGTTTTCGTGCATCTTCATTGTTCTTAGATTTTAGTGTCTCCACAATGGAGCGAACTTCTGAATTGGTAGAAATTGGAATGACTGCTTCTAGGTAATACAAAACACTGTCCTCCGGTATGCTTTCTTGAAAACTTGGATCGATCAATACATCTTCAGCTAACAAATCCGTTTGAACTTCATTGGTTCTTTCGAAATCGTATTGTTGTGTAGCCAATTGAATTCCTCCGGCATTTAAAATCGAGTAGGAGAGGACGTAGGTTCCAGATGGAATGTTTTCTAAGTTAATTTTCTGGAAAATCGGTACTACATCATCCACTTGGTACGTATTGACCTGCATAAACTCTTCGAGCATTTCCCCAGTTATACCGTTGATTACGCTCTGTTCTAGCATAAAGGAAGTGTCTCCCAACATTTCGGAATTGTACACTTCCATGTATACGGGCATTGCTGTTAACTCCTTAGGATAGTATGATGAAAGTCGCGGAATGATGTTATACCCAGATTTATAAAATATCGAATTCGGATCGCCTTGTGTTGCAATTTCGGCTACTCCGATATCAGAAATTGAAATGGCATCACTCAAATCTTCCACTACCAAAGGCATTACTGCCGTCATGGGATCGTTGTCACTGTTCAGGTCGGTGAGTTTGATGTTGAACTGGTATTCGCCCGGATCCAAACGATAGCGTTGTACGTCGTAGAAATCTTCAACTATACTATCTCGCATTAATGGTGACGACAAGCGATATGCTTGAGCTGAAACGATGCTATCTTCGTTTCGAACGGATGTTTCTACGATTATATTTCCGATTAAACCACCTTCGGTTCCTACATAATTTAGGGAAGGGCCAACAAATTGAAAGTTGAATTCTACGTAATTCCCCACGCTAGGAGCGAAAAACTGTTTGTTATCAACATAAGCGCGCATCACGCGTTTTCCGGTTTGACCAAAAGTAATTCCGCAGAAGAGCAAGAAAGTACAGCTTATTAGAAAACGTTTCATTCGAGTGTATTTGTTCATGATAAAGTTACAAAATCCGCGCCGACCGAGGGCGAACTACCTTACTGATTGATTCAGAAGTGGTTCTATTTCCATAAACGGTATTTGAAAGTGAGTGAATGGGGATCGGATTAAAGGGAAATAAAAAAAATGTAAAGAAAAAGGTTTGAAATCGCTTGCAGGAGATAAACTTTTGTCTACTTTTGCCGCGGAGAATTGGCAGAGTGGTCGAATGCACTGGTCTTGAAAACCAGCGTACCGCAAGGTACCGGGGGTTCGAATCCCTCATTCTCCGCCAAAGTAAAAAAGCTCACCGAAAGGTGAGCTTTTTTTGTTTCCGGACTTGTCAAAAGCTCGCTTTTGTAAAAGGATGGGTGTAGGTCTTCAGCGATATTTGAACTTTTTGGCTTAAAAAATAAGATAGAGTTCTGTCTAATTTAGGTTAAAATTCTGATACTGCTTTTTTCTTGCTTTTAAAGTTCTGTTTTTTGTCATTTTTCG
>JADFAL010000038.1 GCA_015665275.1 Flavobacteriales bacterium
TGGAAGAATATCGTCGTTGATCGATTCGTTGATTCGAGCCACCATATCAGGATCGGTAGTTTCGGCGTCTAGCGTGATGATTCGCTGTCCGTCCAATCGTCTTAATGTTTCCGGCGCACGACTCATTTCGAAATCTGCAATGGCTTGCAACTCTACTTCAGTTCCCTGAAGATTCCGAATTTTCATTCTTTGTAAATCGAGTAGTGAGTTTCTATCTTGCTTCTTGAATCGAACCCATAACTTCACTTCATCTTTTCCGACAATTACGCGTTGCGCTTCGTCTCCGAAGAAGGATTGTCGAATTTGTGTCAGTACTTCACCTTCCGAGAATCCATAAATGGAAGCTTCTGGACGTAGTTTAACTTCGACTTCATTTTTACCAGGAGGCATATCATCTTTAACGTTGATTACACCATCCATCTTGGTAAGTTTCTCCTTGATCTCATCACGAGCACTGATTAAGTTATTGTCATTCGATGATGTAATCCCCAAGTTTATTGGCTTTCCAAAGCGTCGTTCACCTCCAACGTAAAGACTGCGTGTTAGTTTCCCTTCAGGAGTTTGTCTAAGCCGTCGATTGATTCGATTAATGAGTGTATCAACTGGAGTTTTAGATTCTTCTCCATTGAAGAATACGTTAATCATTCCGGTATGATTGCCAAACTGGCCAATGCTCTCAGAAACGCCGACAGTACTGATGTAGTAAGATAGTAGTGAATCTCCCGATTCCTCAATGATGCGCTGATTTTCTTCGATTAGAATTTGGGTAGCCCGTTTCTGGAACTCTTTTGTTTTACTATCGCTGTCTCCCGGTGTATACGCTGCTTCTATTGTAAATCGATCGGGTTGGATATCTGGGAAAAATGTAAAATTAATGACGCCACTCCTGAACAGTATTAGTGAACTCACGACAAAGGCAAAAGGAACGAAGAACGTCAGGTAATATGCCTTGAATCGAATTCCAACCACGTGTTTCACGGTAGTCGCAAACCAACGATCACGAACAGACTTAATTCCTTTATCAGCCCCACCACGAATGACGCTCTCCATCGGAGATTTTGTGAATCCAACAAGGAAAACTATGGCGCCGGTAACGATGAGAGCAAACGGGAATAGGAAACCGGCAACGGAAAATTCAGCAGGAAATAATCCTGATCCAAGAAAGATGATTACGATACCAATTATTAAGAAAAGGGCTCCTTTGAGGTATGAAAATGGCGTCTTCTTATTCTCAGAGAGTACGCTGTCATGGCCAAGGTGACCGGGAAGTACGATGAATGCTTCGAAGAGCGAGAAGGCGAGACAGGCGATGACTACGAATGACATTTCCTTGATCAATTCCATGCCTTCCACAAAGAAGAGAATGGAGAAGGCGACAATGGTTGTGAGAACCGAAGTGAAAACAGGCTTCAGTACCTCCATGGTTCCGTCTAACGCGGCAACTTTCGCTTTCTTTCCACGTTCGAAATGGGTGTATATGTTCTCGGCTATTACAACTCCGTCATCTACCAAAATCCCTACAACGAGAATCATTCCGAATAGGGAAATCATATTTATAGTTATGCCATACATGGCTCCGAAAATGAACATCCCGAGGAATGAGAAAGGAATTCCAAACGCCACCCAAGCGGATAATTTCAGGTTCAAGAAGAGCCCAAGGAATAGAAGAACAAGCACCAATCCCATAATTCCATTTCGTGTAAGAAGATCAATTCGATCATCCAACATTCCATTGAATTCAAAGAAGATATTAAATTCATAACCGGGGTTTTCTTCCTCAAATTTCTTTTTAAACGCGTGAAGCTCTTCGGTGATATCTGTAATGTCTTGCTCTGGTGTTTTCTTTACTTGAAAGGTGGTGGAAGGATTGCCGTTGAATCGAGAAGTTTGTGATTGTTCAGAATACGTGATTTCGGCATCAGCAATATCGCCAATTCGGATTAACTCTCCCGAAGCAGTTGTTCTGAGCACAATGTCTTCAATGTCTTCCGTATCTGTTGATCGATTGTTAGAACGGATATTCATTTCTTCCATTTTGCCGCGAATGACACCGGTTGTAATGTCGATGTTCTTGGTCTTAATAGCGAGTGCAATTTCATTGAGCGAAATGTCGTAGCGAATCAAATTTTGTTCCCGTGCACTAATGACAATCTCCTTATCCGGAAATCCAGTTTTTTCAATCTCTGTAATAGATTCCGTATTGAGCAGTGCCGTTTCAACGTCATTCGAAACATCAATTAACTCGGCAATGTTCGCATTTTCATCTTTTGCAGACACTCCAACAAAGGCGACAATACTTGCAATTCCGAAGGCTTTCGGCATGGTGACCGTCGGTGGTTCTGTTCCAGCTGGGAATGAATTAATGGAATTGACGGCATTATCAATATCATTGAAGAGTAGCTCCATGTCAGCGTCATCTTCAGCAATAACAGTGATTTGAGCAAAGTTCTCCTGTGAGGACGATCGGATTTCATCAATCCCGTTAAATCCTCGAATTGCCTGCTCGATTTTTATGGTAATCCCTTCCTCCATTTCTGCAGGAGAAGCTCCGGGGTAGTTAACGCTGACAATGATGCGTTTTGGCGCTTCTTCTGGAAAGAACGATCGATTCGTATTGAACAATGTGAACAATCCGAACATAATTATGATCACAATGGATGCATTTCCCCAAATCGGTCGGTCAATGAAAAATTGTATTAATCTTCTCATTTTTTCTCCTCGCTTTCAACGGGTTTGTAGATCATATCTTTATTCGGAGCGCCTACTTGTTCTGTAACAACGCGTTGCCCGTCTTGAATACCTGTTACGTAAACAGTGTCTGGTTTTCGGCTCACTTGTTTCACATCAACATAGGTCAGTTTGTCACCTTTCAGCACCAGAACTTTTCTATCTTTCACGGCTCTTCTTGGCAATGCAACCGTCTTTTCGTTGGAGATGAAATCAATCTCAACATTGAGGTAAAGTCCGTTGTAAACACGTTCTCCCTCTTCAGGTTTAACTGAGTAATAGACATCTGCCGATTGTGTTCGCTGATTTATTACATCTGAAACGCGAATGATAGAACCGGTAGCGATCAATTTTCCATTCGGATCTTTGAATCGTGCCGTTTTCTGTTCTTTGTACATCTTCAAATCTTCCAATGAAACTGGAACTTTCAATTCAAATTCTCCAGTTCTGGCAATTTTGGCAATCTGAACTCCTGGATTTACAATCGATCCCGGCTCGGAATAGACTTCGGTTACAGTTCCAGAGAAAGGAGCGATGTACTCGTATTTTTTCAGGCGGTTGTCTTGCGCAATGATATTGAAGTATTCGGTGAGGACATTTCGAACAGTCCAGAATTGCTTTTCTTTCCTTGTATTGAGTTTAGGGAAGGCTGGAATATCAGAGCGCAGAGAAGTTAAGCCAACAAGAAATTGATCCCATTTATCTTTTTCTTCAGGCATGTCTAATGCCAAATCAGGCAGTGCTTGTGTTATTATACTTGCCAGACTCATGCGTCGAGCAAACAAACTGTATGCAGCCTCCTGTCCGTCAATTCGATACAGTATCGATCCTGATCTAAATGAAACACCGGGCTTCAAGCGCTGGTCTCCCTGCTGCAGTTTTCCTTGTACCTCAAACGAAACTAGCAGTTCGGTATTCGGTGCTACCTGTCCGTATGAACTCATGGGGATTTTATGCAATTCGTTAATAACGATCGCAGTAGGAACATTTACCGTTTTGTTCTCCTTTTTGATTTGCTTTTCATACTCTTTGGCATTCATTAGTATCGGAATGTACATGGCTCCCGAAATGAATAAGAAAATGCCTAAAAGAATGATTTGACTACGTTTCATGCAGTGCGTATTGATGTTTCCTGTAAAGGTACAACTTACCCGGGTATTTGTTCATGAAAATGATTGAATCCGGCGGATTTGAATATGAATGGTCCAATTGATAGGTTGAAGGTGAATGTGAATAACTGTTGAAAAAAATGTGGATAACGTATTTTTTACACCTGAATTACAAGGTTAAGCCTTCGTTAACTTTGTATATATTAATTCAACCTCAATCAATGTTCGGAACGATTCTAAGGAAAAAGGTATCTGACGATAAGTTGGCTAACGTTTTCATCAATGGTCTCTTTAAGACTATCGATGAAGGTTTCCCTGTAATAGCTGAGTTCATCAATGATGATCAAGCTTTCGTTACCTCTCCGAATATTGCTTCAAATCACAGTTACGAGTTCTCTTTAATTGTTGTAGTTGGGAATCTTTCCTTCTTGGAAAGTGCCTTCGAACCAGAACAAGCGAATCGCGTAGAAGCGTTGGTATTTGAAAAACTGGCACGGATCTATGAAATGGAAAAGGGAGAGTTTAAGCAGTTACTGAAAGATTACAAGAATTTAATGTGGCGTCTAAATCATCCATCGAAGAATATGATTTACGCAATGTCGAAAGCGATTTTCGATAAGTACACCTTGTATAACTATCAGGACGAATATTTCAAACGAATGCAAGCGCCAAATCCGCTTTTTTTGAAGCGTATGGATGAAGTCATTGAAAACTTTATTTGGGATTGGGATGCATTCTTCCGTAAGTACAAACTGGACTAGGTCCAAACTCCAAGTATAAATTTCTCTAATTCGGAAAATAGCTCGTAAGGGCTATTTTTTTCACCTCCTTCTTCGATTGGTGCTTTGTTGACTATGTTTATTTCGATTTGATTTTTTAGGTTCATGTTCGAATGCGAAAAATGGTAGGGAAGCGAATACGATCCATATAACAGTCTGGCTAGAGACTATTTGCAGAGAATGGTTGGCGTAAAATAAAAGCCCAGACAGGAGTGTAAAAACTAGGGCGTATTGTATTTTAACTTGGTGCATGGAATATCGGTCTTTGTGTTTTTGGCTAAGATTCCTAACGTTTCTATAATATTGTTTCCAGCTAGTAGATTTGTCTTTTGAAAAGAACTGAGTAATCATAGTGAGGTTGTGAATCATGTAAATCATCGAAATTCCTAGTAAGAACCATTGAGCCATGTTGTAAATGAAGTCCCAATTCGTTTGGAATTCATTTATCATTCCATGTAGATACATTGAAAGCGTATAATTCGCCGCAAAGAAGATCATAATGCACGAGCTCCCAATGCTTAATATGAATCGATGCCTGTCTGTTAGTTTTGTTTTGGTAAAGCCATGAAACAAAGAGTAGAGCGAGAACAAAATTCCAATTAGTGACAACGCTTTATAAAACGCATTTGGTGCTTCCATGATTTTACTGTCCAGAATCCAGTAAAGAAGTGCAATTGATTATACGAGTGTGATTCCTTCATTGAGTCTCTTTGTGATTTTTTTATCATGAGTTACAATGGAAACGAGAACGAAAGTAAGTATGAAGTAAAACGGCCACGAGCTGATTTTTTCCTCAAAGTCATAATATTGATCATTTTTCCTTGGTAGAAACGCTAAAAAGCTGAATAGAAAAGATAGCTGTAAATCGAAAAATAGTTCTTTCCAATTGGTAGAGAGGTGCCTTGCTTCTACAATAACTCCTGCAATTAATGCAACAATGCTAAACGAGATCAACGTTTGCTCTGCTTCATGAACTCTCACACCGATGTACCATAGCAAAGGAATTAGGAGACAGGCCAGTACTAAAATATAGGGACGTTTATTAAAGTCAAACCACTTATTCTTTTGAGTTGGGGTGTTTCTCTTTTTTCCTTTTCTCCTAGCTCTCCTAGACATTTGTGCTCAGCTTAATATTCAGAAATATCATTGCGAATCAAATACACTTCAACAATAATTCTTGAAACCAGTTCCAGATCTATTTCATCAATAGGCATTTGTAATTGATAGGTTGCTTTTCGGTCTGCCGAATCAGTCTTTACGATAACACCAAACTGCAGTAGAACTTTTCTGACAAGCAATTTACCGCCATAACCATATTTAAAGGAGTTATTGTTTAGTTCTTGTTGCTCGGCAATCCGGTGGAGCATCTTGTAGGTTTTGTGAAAGTACTTGCGCAATTGTCGCTCTCTAACTGGGGTAAGTTCGTCACCGTGAAGTATGTCACCCGTATATTTCGCCATCGCATTAAGTTCCTTCAAGAAGAGCTTGCGTTCTGGGCTTCCCGGGGTAAAAATTGGATTTGGCATGGATGATTTAAGAAATTACAAGTTTGTGTTGAGATTTCCTAGTGAATTAACATTTGCTATTTAGCCAATTGGCTAATTACCTACAATTTTAAATAGTATAATTTTGAATTTGTAGGAACGTTAAAATTCCACTAATTCCTCACATACACGACCTTCTTCGTCTCAAAGAATTCTCCTTCGAAGAAATCGGGGATGTCGAAGTATTGTACCGCTTTCTTCACCGTTTTCATTTCTTCGCTTAGATCGCCACCTTTTAAATAAAGAATGCCGTTCTTGAGGTCGTTTTTATTCTCTTTTAAGAATTTGCCCTTGGTCCAATTTAAGAATTTCGGCATAGCCGTAACTGCGCGGCTTACAATGAAATCGAATTGCTGGTCTATTTTTTCCGCGCGTTCATGAATGCCCTTGACATTGGTCAGTTTTAAGGCTTGAGCAACATGATTTACCACTTTAATTTTCTTCCCGATGGAATCCACTAACAAGAAATCACATTCAGGATATAAAATTGCCAACGGAATGCCTGGGAATCCACCTCCTGTTCCAACGTCTAAAATCTTCGAGCCATCTTTGAATGACATCACCTTGGCAATTGCCAGTGAATGCAATACATGCCGTTGGTAAAAATTATCAGTGTCTTTTCGTGAGATGACATTAATTTGAGAATTCCAGTCATTGTACAGAATTTCCAAATCGGCAAATTGTTCACGCTGTTTTTCTGTAAGGTCTGGGAAATATTGAAGAATCAATTCGATGCCTTCCATTAAATGGTGTCTTTATTTTTCTCCATCATGTTCGCTAGGAAATCACGTGCACGAAACAATTGTGCTTTTACGGTTCCAAGAGGGAGATTCAATTCTTCCGAGATCTCTTCGTAGCTCAACTCCTCGAAATAACGCTTTTCTACAAGAATGCGGTAGCGCGGTTTAAGCTTGGCAACTACTTCACGCATCATGATCACCTTCTGCTTGTGCTCCATTGTTTCCTCAGGGTCACGCGTATTGCTTTTCGCGTCAATTTTTATGCGTTCGCCATCGTCTGTTTGAATTCCAGAATCCATGGAGGTTACTTTGATACGTTTCTTACGTATGAAATCGATACAGTTGTTGGAGGCAATTTTGAACAGCCAAGTCGAAAAGGCATAACTTGGAGAGTATTGTTCCAATCGTCTGAAGGCTTTCCCGAAAGCTTCGATCGTTAAATCATCAGCATCATCGGTGTTCTTAACCATTTTCAGCATCATGAAGTAAATCGACTCCCGATAACGATCCATGAGTGTTGCATAGGCCGACTGATCGCCGTCGATGGCACGTCCCACGAGTTCGAGGTCTTGCTGCGCTTTGTCTGATAAGTGATCTTTGTTCACCATTTTTTTGTATCGCTCTTATCGCTGGTGTAGTAGAAAATAGGAGTTACGATTGCGTAAACAACATCCAAAACTGGTAGCCATGCAATAAATTTGGTCGCTCGCAATTTCTTAAAGGCATTCCCAAGAATGATCCATTTCCAAGTGAATACAAACAGATACACTGCAAGCGTTAACCAAAGGAAATTGCGGTCAAAGCACAAAATAACGAAGGAAGCGGTAAAGATTAACAGGGTAAGCGGATAGATTCCTAACATCCATTTCTTAATAACCCGATATTTTTCCGTTGTTGTGTAGTGTCGTGCCTTCTGACGGAACAATTTTCCCCATGAAGATGCACCGTCCGAAAAGCAATACGAATCTGGATCAATATTGATGGTATAATTCTGTTTTTTGGCAGCATCCTGAATAAACAAATCATCATCACCAGAAGATAGTGCATAGTGCGATTTAAATCCATTCGCCTCCTCAAATGCAGATTTCGTGTATGCCATATTTCGTCCAATCCCCATGTATGGGAGTCGTGCTTTGGCAAAAGAGAAGTAGTTCATAGCAATCCAAATCGTATCGAAACGAATGAAACGATTCAACATGCCCTTTTCATGACGGTAAGGTCCGAATCCAAGTACAATTTGTTTTTTATCACTGAAGCGGCTCGCCATGCTACGGATCCAATTTTTAGAGGCGGGTTGACAATCGGCGTCAGTAAACAAGAGATGTTCGTATTTGGCTCCGCGAATTCCAATCGTAAGAGGAAGCTTCTTACCGTATTTCAAGTGTTTGCTTCGTCCCACTTCAATTACACGCAGATTTGGAAATTGTTGTACATACGCATCAAGGACATATTGTGAATCATCCATACTTTGATGATTGATCACGATCACCTCAAATTCCGGATAATCTTGATCCAAAATAAAGGGCAAATGCTTGTATAAATTTTCGGACTCGTTGCGCGCAGCAATAATCACCGAGATAGGAGGCAAGTTCTCATTGAGTTGCTCTTTTGCGGTTTTATGGAAAGCGAAGCGGGCATAAATCAACAGGATAAAAAGCAGGTGCACCAAGGCCATCCCGCAAAATCCAAAGAAGAGATAGGTGCTCCAGTCGTCATGAAATTCGGGAAGAAATTCGAGCATTCAAATCACTTTGCTACAAAGATGCGGGCTTTCTCAAATACATTTATCTTTGCGCGGGTTAATTATCAACATATTTATGCACTTCGACTTACTTCACACCGACGAAAAATCTAATGCAAGAGCCGGTGAGTTACATACCGATCACGGCGTGATCGAAACGCCAATCTTTATGCCAGTGGGTACTGCCGGCAGTGTCAAAGGGGTGCACCAACATGAGTTGAAAGATTCCGTTGAAGCACAAATCATCTTGGGCAACACCTATCACTTGTTTTTACGACCCGGTTTGGAGGTTATTGAACCTGCCGGAGGGTTGCATAAATTCATGAATTGGGACCTCCCCATTTTGACTGATAGTGGCGGTTATCAGGTATATTCTCTTTCCGGAGCCAGAAAAATCACAGAAGAAGGCGTGCGTTTTCAATCGCATGTGGACGGAAGTTATCACTTCTTTACTCCTGAGAGAGCAATCGATATTCAGCGAAGTATCGGGGCCGATATCATTATGGCATTCGATGAGTGTACACCGTACCCTTGTGATTACGAATATGCTAAAAGTTCAATGCACATGACACACCGTTGGCTCAAAAGGTGTTTCAATCAATTTGAGAAAAACGGACCAAAATACGGTTTCGAGCAAGCACTATTTCCTATTGTTCAGGGAAGCGTTTACAAGGACCTTAGAACGGAATCTGCGGAAACAATTGCTTCGCATGATGCCATTGGAAATGCTATTGGCGGATTGTCCGTTGGGGAGCCTGATGATGAACTTTACGCAATGACAGATCACGTTTGTGGAATCCTTCCGAAAGAAAAGCCACGCTATTTGATGGGGGTAGGAACACCGGTGAATATTCTAGAGTGTATCGCTATGGGAATCGACATGTTTGATTGTGTGATGCCTTCAAGAAATGCGCGCCATGGAATGTTGTTTACGTCTGAAGGAATTATCAATATCAAGAATAAGAAGTGGGAAAAGGATTTTTCTCCTATCGATCCGAATGGAACGTCATACGTTGATACTGCATACAGCAAAGCCTACTTACGACATTTGGTTCGTGCGAAAGAAAATTTGGCAATTCAAATCGCTAC
This sequence comes from Flavobacteriales bacterium, assembly GCA_015665275.1. Classification (GTDB taxonomy): domain Bacteria; phylum Bacteroidota; class Bacteroidia; order Flavobacteriales_D; family Crocinitomicaceae; genus UBA4466. The sequence continues at coordinate 9,730 of JADFAL010000038.1, forward strand.
GATACACAATTTATCTTTCTATTTGTGGTTAGTGAAGGAAGCCAGAAAGCACATTTTGGCCGGGGATTTTGCTACTTGGAAAGATCAAATGGTACCAAAATTGAGTAACAGACTCTAAATGTTATCCATTCTAGACAAATATATCATCAAGCGTTTTTTGCAAACGTTCTTCTTCATTTTTGGAGTGGTGATGCTCTTGTCTATTGTCTTCGATGTCGCCGAAAAACTATCCTATTTCCTAGAGCGTAATGCCTCCTGGAAAGAATTATTGCTCGATTATTACGTCAGTTTTATTCTGTACTTCGGAAACATGTTTTCCTTCCTGATCATATTCATTAGTGTGATCTGGTTTACGGCGAAAATGGCACGCGATACCGAGATTATTCCAATTTTGAATAGCGGAAAGCCTTTTGGGAGATTTGTACGTCCTTACATGATTACGGCTACCATTTTGATGGTGATCTCATTGATTCTGAATCATTTCGTTATTCCGAATACCAATCGAATGCGTTTGGATTTCGAGGAGAAGTATTACCGCGAACAAATGTTTGTGGATGAGTATCATGCCGAATACCCGGGCGGGCAGATTGTGTATTTCAAATCGTATAATGCCGTGACCGATCGTGCTATGGGATTTGTTTTGGAGCAGGAAGATGAATCGGGTCAGAAAGTAGATTATTTCATCAAGGCGGAGTCGGCACAAAATATCCGAGGTACGGACAAATGGATTCTGCGAAATTACTACGAACGAATTCATGGTGATACCAACGATATCATCCGTGATGGACTTCAAAAGGATACCACGTTTCAATTTCGGATTACGGAAATTGCCAAGCGCGAAAATGTTGCGGAAACCATGCCGTATTTTGAGTTGAAAGATTTCATCGAACGCGAACGCATTAAAGGATCTTCCATGGTGCCGTTATATGAAATAGAACTCTATCAACGAACTTCAAATCCTTTCGCTACCTATGTTTTGGTGATTATTGGAATTGCTGTAGCAAGTCGTAAGAGAAGAGGAGGAGTCGGAATCGGCCTTGCGATCGGAATCTTGATCAGTTTCATGTACATCTTCGCAATGAAGGTGGTGAGTGTTGCTGCAACCAATCTCGGTTTTCCTGCTTATTTTGCCGTATGGATTCCGAACGTCATGTTTGCTGGACTGGCCTACTATCTCTACAGGCGGGCCATGCGATAATTATTGTTCCAAAGGAATCTCAAAGAAGTAACAGCTGTTCTCGCGGGTCTGTGTTCCTTCCATTTGCTCGGTAAGAATTTCAATGAGTTCCAGCCCGAAACCATTTTCTTCAGAAGGTTCGAGCCATTCTCCACTATCTGAATAATTTAGAAGTAAACATTCTCTTTCTTTATCGCCTTCCAAACGTATTTGAATGATTCCACTAGAAGCTCCTTTGAAGGCGTGTTTCATTGAATTTGCTACCAGTTCATTGACCAAAAGACCTAATGGAACGATCATCTTTAAATCCACGAATTCCTCATCCGCCAATAAATTTACTTGAACAGAAACGCGCTCTTCCGATAAGGAGACCAATTCGGAGGTCAGGTCTTGCAGGTATTCGCGCACATTAATTTTTGACGGTTCTTTTTCCTGATACAATTTTTGGTGAATCATCGACATTGTCAAGATCCGATTGATGGCAACGGTGAATTGCTTTTGTGCTTCTTCCGATTCAATATCTGATCGCTGCATTCGGAGTAAACTGATGATGATTTGGAGATTGTTTTTTACGCGATGATGCACTTCTTTTACCAGCGTGATGTTCTCCTTGTTTTTCAGTAAGACTTCCTGATTTTGTTCTTCCAGGCTGGTGTTTAACTCTTGCAATTGCTTACGCGCATACTGCTGGAAAACAACATACTGATTCAGCAAATAGGCAATTGTCGTGAATGCCAATAAAATCTCCAGATACAATGCCAACTTGTCTCCGGTGTCATGAATTTGAACCTCAAAGAAGTGAGGGTTTAGATTGAAGGCAACATAAAAACCGAGGCCGACAACATGGAAAGCAGTGATGATAATTCCTGGAATTCTACCAAGTCCTACAAAAGCAAAAAGAATGGTGGATATGATCCAAAGTAGATCGCCAAAATGAGCAGAATCGAGAATGGTATTAATTGTGAATTGCGTGATAATACTTCCGGTAATTGTATAGATCCAAAAGGCCAGTTTGCTCTTTTTAGTCTTGTACAAATAATACAGAATCCCTAAGGCAATTATATCTACGGCTGCGTAAACGATAGCAGATTCCAAAAGTATTTCTCGGAAAACAAATGCCAAGGCAGTGAAGACGAGGAAAAAGAGGATGCAAAGCCGCCAGGCCATCAGGAAACGTCCTTTCTCTTCAAAGGAAGAGATCGTACTGGTGTCTGGCGTAAATAGACTCATTTGCCCCAAAAGTAGTCATTTCTTAATGACCCCAATAGAGCAATTTATAGTTAACTTAGTCCTTACGTATTATAACAAAGGGACCTTTCTTTTTGCAAACTAATTCACATGAAATTATTCCTTACAATAATTGGATTTTTGCTCAGCTTACAAGCGATGAGTCAAACGGACTGCGCGTCGCACAAAACAGGAAAGTATATTGTGAAAAACGCGAGAATTGGAGATACGTACATTAAGAGAACTAAGAAGTATCAAATTGAATCGGTAAAGAATCCATCTACAGGATTAGTAACTAAGACAAAGGATAAGATTGTCTGGATTGATGATTGTACGTATCGACTTATACCAATTAAAATTGATGATCCATCTGGCATTGTTGGAGATGATATTCTCACATTTGAACTTATTGAAACGGGCGAGGATTACTATGTTGTCAGCGTTACTGGTTTGCCCGGACCTCCCGTGGTCGTTCGTGTGGATAGGCAATAAAATCCGCTAGTTTTAAGCGGGACTTTACGCTCTTTTGCGAAGGAAGATCACCATATTCAGAGAGAATATACCACCACTTTGGAATGTGCGATCGCGTAAGTGGAATGTAGGACTGCCGATACCTGATTGTTGGAAGGTGCTTATATCTGGAAGCCTGTTGTGTGTATTTGTATTAAGCGACCAGTTTCCATATGGTTCAAAACAAGCCCGCCGAAAAAGCCCAAATCAGAACGACTTGGTTCCTGACTTAGCCCCAAGAGGGGAGACAGGAAAACAAAAAGTCCAACCAATTGCGTTTTCAGACCCTTAAGATACGAAGAATCAGCGATCGAGATTGGGGAAGGGATACAATAAAAATTATCACAGTCATTAACCTTGATTATCCTTTGTTTCAATCAAATCCAACGTTACTGAATACACACTTTTACGAATCATCTTCGCTTTGAACCAGCCGTAAACACTCATGAAAAAGATATCATCTTCCTGAGAAGATTTCCAAGGAATGGTGCGTTCCACAAACTTTTGAAATTCTTCCGTTTCAATGGCACTCGGGTGATTCAAGTAATGCTTCAGAACGCGCAAAAAGGGTTTGATTTGATGGTTCGCCTTGGCATTAAAGAAATCTTTGTGTTGTCTTGAGAGGTTTTCAATTCTCGAATAGGCGAAGTCCACATTTCCCGATTCAATGTGAAGTATGATTTCCAGAAACCGCCGGTTAACGACCCATTCGATTCCAGCGATTCGTTGATAGTATCCGTCCGTTCGATACAGTTGGCTCAGGTGGGACTTAGCTTCGTTGTACTTTTCTTGCTGGGCAAGGATCATAATGTGCGTTAATGCTACTTGAAGGCGCTCCAGTGTGTCTTCTTTTGATGTGAAATTGATCCGTTCAATTTCCGTCAAAGCGGCTTTCACATTACCTATAAAGTTAGTATTCAGGGCCTTTAATAAATGATACTTCATAGCGCGTTGATCGTAAAACTTGCCGCTAAAAGCTTGCATTTGTTCATGCATTCGTTCCAGATATGATAAACTGCTTAGGAAAGAGCGCTGACGGAAATGTATGTTCGCAAGGAGATACAGCAAATCAATGTGATAAAGATGATTACGTTCGTTAGCCAATTCTTCAGGACTCAGTTGTTCAATTTTATCCGCGAAAAACAAATTGACGGAATGATAGGATCTTGAATGAGCTGCTGCATAATCGAGTATGGTAGCGAGTTGATACAAGGATTTTAGGCCGTATCCTTTTGAAATCGAGATGCCGTATTTTCGAAAATTATCCTGAACCAACGCGTCGAAATTTATCTGTTTTTTGCCTTGCTCACTTTCAATAAAGGCTCGTTTCACCTGAGCAAAAACCATATTCAGTCGTTCTTGCAACAAGAAATTAGTGGTATTGTCTTCCAGTTTTTGAATTAAAACCTCTTGTTCAGAAAAGGGGGCTTCGTGAGAAATTTCAATCAAGGAATGGTAGGTTTCATTGAGTAACGAATAGTGTTGAATTTCCGATGCTTTGAATTCGGCTTTGTGGAGTAGCTTTCTTCCCGTTTCAAATTTTTCCAGCTGCAACAGCTTTCGCGCCAGAACTAGCGAACGTATGATCTGTGCTTCCTGCGTAAGTTCGCCTTCAAAGACTCTGGCAGACATGAATTCAGACAATGATTCAGTTAGGCGCATCTTCAGAACATGGTACGCGTTTGTACCTAATTCAGCCTTTAATTTGCCTTCATTTCCTTTATTGAGAGCCTTAAACAGTGCAATGTTTCTACCTTCTTTTCGCTTGCTCCGTTTCGATAAAAAGCGTTGGAACTCTTCCTTGTCGGTTGTGCTCATTATGGTAATTAGGTCATAAATCATGTTTTAATATTGTAATAAATTAAGTTATTAAACTATTTAATATCAGTTATATATGATTTATATTTATAAGATAAGTTGTAATATAATTGAAATATTTGAATTTCGTACTGCTTGATTTCATAACACCTTTGAATTGTCAAACCGGAACAAGTGTTCTAAAAAAAACAAGAGTTATGAAACAGGAAAATTTTGATGTAAGAGAAACAATTGAAACAAAACAAGAGTCAAGTGGATTCAAACCAACACCAGCATTCATTGGTACATCGTGGATAGCACTTGGTACAGGACTGATTTCTTACTGCATTGGTCTCTGGCATGCGGATATGTTACTCAACGAAAAGGGCTATTACTTCGTGGTTCTTTTATTCGGCCTGTTCTCGGCAATTTCTGTTCAGAAGTGTGTGCGAGACAAATCGGAAGGGATTCCCGTAACTGATATTTACTACGGAATTAGCTGGTTTACGACCATCGCGTCTGTAGTTCTGTTGGTTGTCGGATTAAGAAATGCCGATCTCGCACTCAGCGAAAAAGGGTTTTACGGGATGTCTTTCACGTTGGCGCTGTTCGCATCGATTGCTGTTCAAAAGAACACGCGTGATTTGAAAGCGTTCAATGAAAAATAGTTAGGTATAGATGCAGCGTTTTTGAAAACACGTGTATCTATAAGAATAGTAGAGTAAATCAGAGAATGATTTTTTAGGTAGTAGTAAGCAAAAAAGGGAGCGCAGATTTCGAGTTGCAGAGATGTTCGAAATTCTAGCTCCTTTTTTTATTCTCCAACCTTTAGCTTTCAACCTTCAACTTTCCAAAGGTCGTAGCTCTATCTCACTGTATCCATTGCAACTTATTCTTCTCCACCTTCATGCGGGCAAAGCCAAACGTTACAGTCATGGTGTCTCCCGAGATTTCCTCAACCGTCCCAGATTGTTTCGTAGCAACCAGTTTCACTTTCGATCCAACCTTGATCTTGTCTCTGTTGAAAGGGTCTTTTTCCTTTACGGGGCGTTTTTTCTTCTTACTTGTCGATTTCTGAGCCGCCGCAGCTTTCAGTTTTTCAGCATTTTTAAGCTCTTCCGCTTTCGTGCGCTCCACTGCTAAAAACTTGCGAACTTCCTCCATTAAGGGTTGATTGATTGTCTTTTTACGCGATCGAGTATTGTACCGGTCGATGAAAGTCTTCATCTTCTTTCCCATCCGAAGCAGGGTCTCATTGGATGTTTGCTTCGAGCGCATATCCTTGATCTTACGTTCGTAATATTCCTTCTGATCGGTATACTCGTTCAGTGCTATTTGAGCAGTCTCTTGCGCCTCGATGTGTTCCTTATTCAGTCGTGATAGATAATTCTTCTCCTTCTGCAAAGCATTCAAAAGCTGATCCATCTTCACTTTTCGGTCGTCTAATTTTGATTTTGCATCTTCAATCAATTCATCCGGAATTCCGTTGATTTTAGCTACTTCAAACGTGAATGAACTTCCTGGCTGACCGATGTCCAATTTGTATAGAGGTTCCAGTGTCTCCGTATTAAATAGCATGCATCCATTCCGGGCGTTTCGGAGTTTGTCCGCCTTCAATTTGATGTTTGCGTAGTGCGTGGTAATCACACCAAAGCTCTTCTTGGTATAAATGGTTTCAAAAATAGATTCTGCCAACGCACCTCCCAAATCAGGATCGGACCCAGTTCCAAATTCGTCAATTAAAAACAAGGTGTTGCGATTCGCCGTGTCGAGGAATTGCTTCATGCGCTTCAATCGATAGCTGTAGGTGCTAAGTTCATTGGCAATGGATTGATTGTCTCCAATGTCGCTCAGAATATTTTGAAAGAAACACATCACGCTGTTTTCGTGAACCGGAACCAACAATCCAGACTGAAGCATTAATTGTAACAATCCCACCGACTTCAATGTGATACTTTTTCCTCCGGCATTCGGTCCTGAAATGACCAACATTCGTGAGAATTTGTCCAATTGGATTTGCTGGGGAAATGTATTTTTTTTCTGTGCTTTGTTATTGCGCCAAAGAAGGGGATGATACGCATCAATCAACTCAATCTGTAGTTCATCGGAAATATGCGGACGATTACATTCTAAGGCTGTTGCTAAGCGTGTTTTGGCATTAATAAAATCGAATTCTGTTAAGATGATCTGGTATTCTTTGATCAATCCGATGTACTGAAGCAGTTCTTTTCGAAGAATTTGAAGGATACGGAAAATCTCTTTTCGTTCATCGTCCATCAACATTTCCAATTCGTTGTTCAGAGCAATGTTGACTTGTGGCTCGATGTAGGTTAATGACCCCGTATTACTAGATCCGACAACAGATCCCTGAATCTTTCGTTTGTGCGACGAGAGAATTGTTAGTACGCGACGGTCGTTGATGAATGTTTCTCTCGTATCCCCTAAAACACCGTTCTTTTGATGTTTGCGTACTTCCTTGTCGAAGTTCTGATTGATCTGTTTGCGCACGACTTTAATATTCGTCCGAATGGAATACAATTCTGGTGACGCATCATCCTTGATTTGACCACTTCGATCGAATACTTTTTCTATTGCCTGAATGATCTCTTTCGTATAATGAGCATGCTCCAGCGTTTGCGATAACAGCGGATATTCTTCTTCCCGTTTGTCAAAGAAATGCAACAGGTCATTGACCAATCGACTCGCCATGTGGATGCGCATAAAACCTTCCAATGAAATCGATGCATTCTCAATTGGAATCAGTCGGATTTCATTTTCCAACTCTTCAAATTCTAATTGAGGAAAGGTTTCTCCGGTAATTCGAACCTGTTGAAATTCAAATGTTTTATCCAGCTGATATTGAATTTCTCCAAAGTTTGGAATAGGCGCGAGTTCCTTCAAGCGATCTTGGGCGGTTGGCTGTTTTGCATACTCTACTGCCCACGTACGAATCGTGTCAAATTCTAAATCTGAAAGCGTTTGTGCATCTACTGCCATGCCGCAAAGATACTGCTTCTGATGTATTAAATACTGGTATAAATTGGCTCATTTTGAAACAGATGAAGAATGCTAAGACTGCTGAAGGAAGGGAAAGTTACAGCAGTTAACACATCTTGATTTTAATTAGTTAATCTTAAATTTTGTTGGAGTTTTTTCAGTTTTATCGAGAGGCGTTGGAACTACATTGGCCTAAAAATAAATTGGTTATGAAGTATTCACTGAACATTTTAATTGTAGTCACGACACTTGTTCTGACAGGTTGTGCGAACTACAACAACTTCCACAAAAGGAAATACACTAGAGGTTTTTTTCAACCGAAGACGGAAAGGTTGAGGGCATCGGATGATAAGAAAATTGAAAGTACACCAGAACGTGTAGAAGTTTTAGCGAAATCAGCTGAAAGTGTGCGGTCGCCATTAAGAACAGCTTCGAGTAAAACGACAGCATCTCAAAAAATTAAGGACGAACTTGATGCGCGAGAGCAAGAAAAGTCTCAGTATGAAAGTGCAGTTCTTCAGGAGAAGGAAATAGACAAAGTCGTCCTTCCGGGCACGGAGCGCGTAAGCGAAAAGGTGAGTGATTCCAAGAGGAAAAGCAAGCGAACTTCATTGACTGCATCAGAGCGAAATGCCAGAAGCACTTTTGTTTTGGGTATTGTAAGTATCAGCTTGCTTAGTGCTATCACTGCCACTACCATTATTCTTGCATTTACCTCCGGTTACTTCTTTATGGCCTTCGGTTTGATGAGAATTCCCGCTTTGTTAGGATTTCTTGGTTTATTCAAGGGCTCCTTCTTTTATGATAAACAAAAACCATTGACTGGAAAGTACAGCAAGTATCGAAAAAAAGGTCTTTTCCTCTCATTTCTTACCGTTGTTTTATGGATTGTACTTTTTCTCGTTTAAAAGAGTTGAGCTCCTAACCACGAGTTTCATGCGCTGAAAAAGAAATGCGTCTCGTTGCAATGAGACGCATTTCCATTTACTACGATTTTATTTCTTCGGTTCCGTCAGAATGCAAAGCGAATCGTCCTTTCTCTCTGTCGTGTACCTGATCGTATCTCGACCAAGGCCAACCACCGAACTGCGTTGCATGATAATCTTCGAAGGTTTGTTGGATCTCCTCTCGCGTGTTCATTACAAAAGGGCCATGTTGAACTACCGGTTCGCCAATGGGCTTGCCTTGCAACACGAGAATTTTGGAAACGTCAGCACCTGCTTGTAAAGTCAACGCCTGATTCTCATCTACTTCTGCAGCGTGGTAATTCGGAATGAACTGCTCGTTAATAACCAAGTCATTCCCTTCATAGTAATACAAAGTTCTGTTCACTCCTTGAGATGCAGCCGGAAGTTCATATGTCCCGTTGGGTTCCAACTTGATATTGTAAATGGCCACTTCATTTTCTTCAGGATTTGCCCAGGAATTGGGTGGTGCAACCGGGGCTGCCTTATCAATTAGCTTTCCTGCCAGTACTTCTATCGTTGCTTGTAAAATGTCATCTTCTTTTTCTTCAATTACAGGAATGGATTCGCTCCAAAGCATTTTAAAATGAGGATCTACCATCTTACTTCGCTTCGGTAAGTTCAACCAAATTTGAAAGAGCTCCATCGGATTTTCCTTTTCTGATTCAATCAAAGGGAACATTTCCGAGTGTTGTACACCTCTTCCTGCAGTCATCCATTGCACATCACCATTACCATATCTTCCTGCCGCTCCAGTGGAATCAGCATGATCGACCATGCCCTCACGAACCACCGTGATGGTTTCAAATCCTCGATGCGGGTGCCCAGGAAACCCAGGAACAGATTGTCCGTGATACATGCGGAAGCCATCTTTCAGTAAAAAGTCTTGCCCCATTTGGCGTCCTTGAAGATAAGAAGGGTCTGGGCCCATCTCTTCATTTCCTTTCGGATATTTATCTTCGTGATGCACGCAAAAAAGAAAGGGATCGCGTGTTTCCCACTGAAAGCCTAAGGCGCGTACTTCTTTAACAGGATGTTCCATAGTTTCCTCCTCTTCTTTGTTGTCTTTATCTGATTGCTTCGTGCTGTTAGCTAAAAATGGCAATGCGACCAGTGATGAACCACCGATCAATAATTTGCCTAAAAAGCCTCGACGATCGTTTTTCGGATTTTCCATTCTCTAAAATGTTTACCATGGTAAATATAATACATTTAGTTGACATTTCTTACTTTTAACTCAAAGCAACAACATGCAGATAATTTCATTCAATGTAAACGGCATTCGAGCGATTGCCAAGAAGGATTTTCATAAGGATATGGGCGAACTAAATGCCGATGTCATTTGCCTTCAGGAAACAAAGTCAACAGTAGATCAAGCGCGAGAGGTAGTGGCGAATTTGGATGGCTATCATTACTTTGGGAACGAGTCAAAAGCCCGAAAAGGATATTCTGGAACTGGCGTATTAACGAAGGTGAAGCCATTGTCGCAACGTTGCGATATGGGAATCGAAGAACACGACCAGGAAGGGCGCGTGATTGCCCTGGAATTTGAAGACTATTTTTTAGTGACCGTTTACACGCCGAATTCAGGAAATGATTTAAGACGTCTTGAGTATCGTCAAGGATGGGATACTGCATTTTTGAACTATCTGAAAGATCTTGAACAGGAGAAGCCCGTAGTTGTTTGTGGTGATTTCAACGTGGCACATAAGTCCATTGATTTGGCACGTCCAAAGGCAAATTACAATAAGTCGGCTGGACACATGCAGGAAGAAATTGACGGAATGGATGCCTATACTTCAAACGGTTTCGTCGATACCTTCCGATTGAAATATCCAGAAACTCCAGAGCAATATTCCTGGTGGAGCTATCGCGGCGGAGCTAGAGAAAGAAATGTAGGCTGGAGAATCGACTACTTTTTGGTTTCTGAATCCATTCAAGATCGCGTGAAACAAGCATTCATTTTAACAGATGTATTTGGTTCTGATCATTGTCCGGTTGGGATAGAGTTGTTGAATGGCCTGGAATAGTTCAGCTCTGTAAAGCCATTCTAAGTTCTTCGTCTAACGACAAAATGAAAAATTCTATGAAAGTTGTTTTAGTCGCGTTCGTGATATTGATTGCCGGAGTTGTAATTGGGCAAGATCAGATGTATGACGTATGTCCATTGAAAGTTGGTGAGGAAGTACCGGGAGACGTGTCATTGGTCAATGCGGATGGCGAATCGAAGATGATGAGCGACGTGCTCTCAGAAAAATCGATTGTCATATTCTATCGAGGTGGATGGTGTCCTTATTGCATGCGCCATTTATCAGCATTGCATGAGGTAAAACAAGAAATAGCGGATTTAGGTTATGACTTGGTGGCAATCACACCAGATCAGTTTGACTCTCTTGGTGTAAGTGAATCAGAAGCACAAACGGATATCGCAATTTATTCGGATAGTGATGCAGACGTCATTGAAGCGTTTGGTTTGGGATGGAAGGTTAACGATGAATTGCATGAGAAGTACGTAACGAAGTACGAATTGGACTTAACCGAATGGTCAGGAGATGAACACAGAATTCTTCCTGTGCCTGCCGTTTACGTGATTCACGATGGAGTTGTGCAATATCAATATGTCAACCCGAAGTATTCGGTTCGATTGAAACCAGAAACGCTTATTGCAATTTTGGAAACGCTTTGATTCATTTGTAAACGACCAATCGCTTCGAAATCTTATTGTCGTTTTGATCGAGAACGGTGACTAAATAGTCTCCCTTTTCGTAGTCCTTGATGCGCAATTTGAACCGATTGTAGCCAGAAGCAATGGAGATTTCAATCTCCTCAACGATTTCGCCACTGCGACTCATAACCGTTAAAAATCCTTCGCTGGAAACCATAGAGTCATAGGTGATATTGACTTCCTTGTGCGCTTTTCCTTCAACGGGAATCAATTGCATGTTCTTCAAGGATTTTCGGCGAATGATAGCGCTGTCCAAAACGACAGTGTCTTCGAATAAATCCACTCGGATGAGTCGATAATGCTCCAATACTCCTTCCGGAAAGTCAATGATGGAAGTTTCGTAGCTGTTCGAACTGTTGTGATCACCAATAGATGTAAATGAGGTAACTGGATTCCAGACTTCTTTGTCCAACGATTTCTCTACTAGAACGGTTTTTCCAACTTTCTCTGATGCAACAACAAATTGCACATGAATCACTCTTGATGAAAGTCGAACTTCAAAGGACTCTACTTCAATATTGGAAAGTGTAGAATCAGCATTTGAGGCACGAACGGTGCTTACAGATAGTAATACAAAAAAGAAGAGTACAAGTGGTTTTTCGACCCAGTACATAGTTTTGGTTTGTGCACGTTAGTATAGCGTAGTCTCTTGGTACTTAGTGATTCAAAAGTATGCCTCAAATGGCAATGATACAAGGGAAAGAGACAGTTAATTTCGTAACGTAGCAGGATTCGCTGAAGCTAAGTTGATTAGGTCGAAAATTATTTTCGAACCACCAAGCGCTTTGAGATTTTATTACCGAATTCATCACGGATGGTAGCAAGATAGTCTCCCTTTTCATAATTTTTAATATGCAATTCAAAACGGTTGTATCCTTCCGAAATGGAGACGTCAAATTCTTCTACAATTTCTCCCGTTCGTGACATTACAGTTAAGGTTTCTTCGGAGGAGATCATGGAGTCGTACGAAAGTGTCATTTCCTTGTTCACTTTCCGTGGCACAGGAATCAGAAGCATGTTGGTTAATACTTGTCGATTGATATTCACACGATCCATTTCTGCTGCTTCTCCATTGGCGTCTACACGAACAATTCGGAAATACTCGTTAACTCCTTCCGCAAAGTCAATTTCTGAGATTTCATACGTATGCTGTTCTTTGTGACTTTTAATGGAGGATACTTTTGTAACTGCGGTCCAAGTTTTCTGATCCAATGATTTCTGAATGAGGAAATGATCCCCAAACTCTTCTGAGCTTACGCTCCATCGAAAGTGAATAATTCGGGCGGATAATGTAGCCTCTAGATTGTTAAACTCAATTTTTGAAGCCGTGCTATCTCCTTCTTCCTCAAATGCATAGGTAGAAGTGCTTAGCAAAAGCAACGTAAAAATGAACGTTATTTTATTGAACGAGTTGAGCATAGTTTGTTAGCAGTTCCTATGTATGCATAATAAGATACTACTAACTAAACGGTTTAGCAAGAAATCTAGTTGCTAGTTATCAACAATAAAAATGTTGGTAATACACGAATAGAATTTACCGCTGAAGATTGGCTGGCATTGATTGAACATACTGCAGTGTTTGTTGAATCGAGGCTATTCTCTATCCTGGTCAGTTAAAAATGATTTAATGCACCCCTCTTTAATTCTCCCCTCAAAAGGGAGAGGTAATTTCCTCCTCCCTTGAGGGAGGTGCCGTAGGCGGAGGGTGACAGTTGCACCATTTGTCATTACTTCAACTCGCCAATCTTCGTCATGCGTCCTTGAACAACGTCGCCAATCTTTACATCGATTTTAGCATCTAAGGGAAGGAGAAGGTCTACACGTGATCCGAACTTGATGAACCCGAACTCTTCCGCTGCGGTGACTTTTTGATCTTCACGAACGTAATAACAAATGCGCCGTGCAACGGCTCCGGCAATTTGTCGGAAGAGTACCTTTTGACCGTTTGCATGCTCCGTAACAATGGTAGTGCGTTCGTTATCTGTACTACTTTTCGGGTGCCAAGCTACTAGGAACAAACCTTTGTGGTACTTGACGTATTTAATAACTCCTGAAATGGGATTGCAATTCTGATGCACGTTCAACGGCGACATAAAGATCGAAATCTGAATACGCTTGTCTTTGAAATATTCTGTTTCCTCCACTTCTTCAATCACGACCACTTTGCCATCAGCAGGACAAACGATATCGTTGACATCAAATTTCGGTACTCTTTTCGGTATGCGAAAAAACTGAACCACAAGGTAAAACATGACCAAAACGCCAAGAGATAATAAAAGGAAAAGCCAAAGCCATCCTACTGCTTGATACAAGAAATAATTTCCGGTTTGAATGGCTGATAGAATAAGCAGCGCAACAAGAATGATGGTGTATCCCTCGCGGTGGATTTTCATGAATTAGTTTTGGTCAAAGATACGGATAAATGGATGCCCATGCCATAAAAAACGGTACGGAGAAGAACACCGCATCGAAGCGATCTAGAATTCCTCCATGCCCTGGAAGAATGGATCCAGAGTCTTTTATTTTTAATGATCTCTTGAACAATGATTCGTACAAATCTCCCAAAATGGCGCAAGGAGCTATGATTAATGCGGCTCCAATCCAGAAACCAAGCGATTCGTTCGTATCGAATAGGGTGCCAATTAAAAACCCAACCAATATGGTCATCAAAACTCCCCCAAGCGTTCCTTCCCAAGTTTTTTTCGGAGAAATTCGTTCGAACAATTTTGTTTTTCCGATGAGGCGACCGGTTAAGTAGGCAAATGTATCGTTGGCCCAGATCAATAGGAACATTCCTCCAACTTTAGGCATAAAGAATCCATCGGTTGGGCGAATATCGTTAAAGTTATGATCGTGGAAATTCATTTCTGTTACCAAGAAGAAAGGGAGTACGATGTAAAAAATACCGGCAATCTGAATGGTGCTATTCAAAATTGGGTTCTTCTTCTTCCTCCAAAGCTCGGTGAGCATCATAATGAGAATAACAGGCACAATTAAGGTGTAGCAGGCAATTGTTAGAACTTGATATAAGGTCAGAACTGCAATGGTAAAAATGACGACCCCGCCTAAAGTTCCGATTCTCCAATCGACTTCAATGGTACGTTGCGATTGAAACAACTTGTTGAATTCTACCAACCCCAAAATCATAAAGCCAGCAAATACTGCTGTTGCATACCAGTCGTCCAAGAGGATAGACCCCAAAATCACGGCAACGAAAATTGCTCCTGTGATAGATCGAACGACCAGATTATTCATGAGTCAAATTTAGGATTTCGCGTGCTTTCTCCAAGTCTTCTTGACGTACTTTTAGGTATAAATAGCCGAAGGCCTGATACGAAGAATCCCGCTGATCAAAAATCACAGCGGGAACTTCTGCTTCAACTAATTGCATATGCTTAATGCGAATGACGTATTCATCACGTGATTCGAAAATGGTTACCCATTCAGGCTCCGGGACTAGTTTCGTCCGCAGCGCCGTCCACCGGTTTTTCATTTTCCGAATCAGCTTCATTCGTATCGTGCTTTTCTTCTTTGTCTATTTTGATATCGTCCACACGTGGTACTTCTGGTACTCGTACGGGTTCTTCCTCAACTACAACAGCCTCTTGAATCGGTTCTTCTTCTTTTTTATCCCAAGGACGTTCACCGAAGATAGCTACCAAATCCTCTTTGAAGATAACTTCTTTTTCTAGGAGTTTGTTGGCAAGCTGCTCTAATTTTTCTTTGTTGTCGCGCAAAAGTTGCAATGCTCGATCGTATTGTGATTCTATCAGTTTGCTCACCTCTTCATCGATAACATGCGCAGTTTCATCTGAGTACGGCTTCGTAAACTGATTTCCGTGCGGATCATAGTAAGAAATGTTACCGATCTTATCATTCAATCCGTAAACAGTCACCATGGCGTAAGCTTGTTTGGTTACTTTTTCCAAATCACTCAAGGCTCCGGTACTAATCTTTCCAAATGTCAATAGCTCTGCTGCACGACCTCCAAGAGACGTACACATCTCATCCAAAATTTGTTCTGTTGTGGTGATACTGCGTTCTTCCGGCAAGTACCAAGCAGCTCCTAAGGAACGACCTCGCGGTACAATTGTCACCTTAACCAATGGATTTGCATACTGCAACAACCATGAAACAGTTGCGTGTCCAGCTTCGTGGAAAGCAATCGCTTTTTTCTCTTCTGGAGTAATGATTTTGTTCTTTTTCTCCAATCCACCGATGATTCTGTCTACGGCATCTAGGAAATCTTGTTTGTCCACAGCCTTCTTCTCTTTACGAGCAGCAATCAAAGCGGCTTCGTTACAAAGGTTGGCGATGTCTGCTCCAGAGAATCCTGGTGTTTGGCGTGCTAAGAAATCAACGTCCAAATCTTTTTCAAGTTTCAATGGCTTCAAGTGCACTTGGAAGATCTCTTGACGCTCGTTCAAATCTGGCATGTCCACAAAAATCTGACGGTCAAATCGTCCAGCACGCGTCAATGCGTTATCAAGTACGTCTGCACGGTTTGTTGCTGCCAAGATGATTACCCCAGAGTTGGTTCCAAATCCGTCCATCTCTGTCAAGAGTTGATTTAAGGTATTCTCACGCTCGTCATTCGAACCGAAGCTATTATTTTTTCCACGGGCACGTCCGATGGCATCAATCTCATCAATAAAGATGATTGCTGGTGCTTTTTCTTTCGCTTGCTTGAACAAATCACGTACACGTGAGGCTCCAACTCCTACGAACATTTCCACGAAATCTGATCCTGAAAGTGAGAAGAAAGGAACTTGTGCTTCTCCGGCAACTGCTTTTGCTAGCAAGGTTTTACCTGTTCCCGGAGGTCCTACTAAAAGGGCTCCCTTCGGAATCTTCGCTCCTAGTTCTGTGTATTTTTTCGGGTGCTTCAAGAAGGCTACAATTTCCTCAACTTCTTCCTTCGCTCCCTCTAATCCAGCAACGTCTTTAAACGTTGTGTTGGTCGTTTTACCGTTCTCGTAAACTTTCGCTTTGGACTTTCCAATGTTGAAAATCTGTCCGCCGCCACCGCCGCCACCGCCGCCAGTCATACGACGCATCACGAACATCCAAATAGCTAGGATAATAATTAATGGAAGCAAGAAACTTAAGATTCCGCTGAAGTAGTTGACTTCATCTTCTGAAGAAGGATCAACTGAAGGGACTTTTAGATCCGTTTCTTCACCTGCTTCTTCTGCATCTGCAATGTCCTCTTGGATTTCTTTTCTTCGATCATCAAGGCGCCGCTCGAAAGTTTCAACACTTCCTAATTTTAGCGTAAATTCCTTTTCACCTCCAAGTGTATTGCCTTTTTTAAGAGCGTCTCGTAACTTCTTGAAACGCGCTTCTTCTGATTTTTTCACGAAGGATCGCCCTTCTTTTGTCAACGTGAAATCAAGTCGATCTCTGTTGATAATGACCATTTTATCGATATAGTCTTGTTCCCAAAGTTCGATTACTACTTTTTGAGAACCGATCTCTGTTTCGGAGCCAGAAGACATGAACAATTGAACGCCGATGATGGCAACTCCAATTGCTGCGTAAATCCAGTATATCGAAAATGGACTCTTCTTTTTGTTTTTGTTATCGCTCATTTTTAATAATTAATCAAGGTTTGGTACATCTACTCTGACGGCGTCGGCCCACAAATCTTCCAGTTCATAAAAGGTGCGTGTTTCTTTGTAGAACACATGGGCAACTACGCTCACATAATCCAAAAGGACCCATTCACGATTGCTTTTCCCTTCAACACTGTAAGGTTTTTCCGACAATTCCTTGCGAGTATGGCGTACAACAGACGAACTGATTCCGTCTACCTGAGTTGAAGAATCTCCGCTACAGATGACAAAATAATCGCAAACTGCGTTATGAATTTCTCGTAGATCGAGCACCACAATATCTTTCGCTTTATTCTCTTGCATTCCCTCTACGATTGCATCGCAGAGTGCTTGTGAGTCATCCTCTCTCAACTCTTTCTCCATGTACGTTTTTTATACCTTTACAAATCTAACTTTATATTTACAGAAAACCAGCCGAAATCGGTTGAACTATCAATAATCCCTATGCAGGAAATCGGTCGTTCCATCATCCGTTTGGAATCTGTAGATTCTACGAACAATTATACTGCCAATCGTGCTCGAGAGAACGATTTGCGTCATGGCGCTGTTATTTTGGCAGTAGAGCAAACGGCCGGCAAAGGACAGATGGGCGCTCACTGGCAGTCAGATGCGGGTTTAAACCTGACATTTTCGGTCTTTTTGAATAACGTCAATCTGTCAGTACAGCGTCAGTTCCTTTTAACAAAAATTGTGTCTTTGTCACTCGTTGATTTGCTCGGAAAATGGGGCGTTTCAGCAAAAATCAAGTGGCCGAATGATATTTATGTCAACGAGCGTAAAATTGCCGGAGTTTTAATTGAAAATGTAATTCACGGGAAGACCATTACTCGATCAATAATTGGTATTGGGTTGAATGTAAATCAAAAGAATTTTGGAGACCTGCACGCTACCAGTTTATCATTGGAAAAGAAGATGCACTTTTCGATTGATGAGGTGTTATTCTCATTTATTGCCGCATTTAACAAAAGATTGAAGGAACTGGAGGCGAAATCAACACACGAAGACTACCACGATTTGCTGTATCTGTTAAACGAAAAACGAAAATTTGAAGATAGTGAAGGCGCGTTTGAAGGGATTATTCAAGGCATTGCAGAAAACGGAAGACTAATTGTTTACCGGGATGGGGAATTACAAGAATTTAACTTGAAAGAAATAAAATTTCTTAGCTGAACTGCTCTACCAGTTTCTTCGACATAAAATTGAAGAGGTTGGTCAATGGTTTTTCAACCATCATTCGTAAGAAGGCGTTTACTTCGCCATCAAAAAGGATATATCCTTCCGTTACGGCACCGTTTTCATTCATGAAGATGGTCAACTTGAAGGGAAAGGGAGATTTTTCTCCGGATTTCAGATACAATTCATTCGAACCATTATTGCCGTCCTGAACCAAAGAGATGGTAATTCCTCCCTGAACTTTGAAAGAGCATTTTTCTTCGTTCGCTTGAAAATCAGAGATTTTGTCCATCGGAAGAAGGTGCTCCATGTTGTTTGCATCACCAAGAAAAGATCGAACCGTTGCTTGATTCGCGTTTACAATTACGTTATCCGCTTTGATTTTCATACTACTTCTTCCATTCTTTGGGAGCACGGCGCCATTCGCTCAATGATTCCATATCGTTCTCTGTAATCCACTCGTCTTTCAGGGCTACTTCTACCAAGGTGTTGTAATCGGAAAGTGTCACATACGGACATTCTGCGTTGGCAAAATTTTCATGAGCCAAATCGAAACCATAAGTGAAAATGGCAACCAATCCGCGGACATCTAATTTTGCATCTCTCAAAGCTTCAACTGCCTTCAGGCTGCTTCCTCCTGTAGAGATTAAATCTTCGATTACCACGATTTTTTGTCCTTCCTCGTAAAAGCCTTCAATTTGATTTCCCATTCCATGGGCTTTAGCAGAACTTCGAACGTAGATAAAAGGAACGCCTAATTCCTGTGCAACCAAAGCCCCTTGTGCTATACCACCTGTTGCTACACCAGCAATAGCATCCGGTTTTCCGAAATGATCAAGAATCGCTTCCGAGTATGCCTGACGGATGAACGTTCGGATGTTTGGATGCGATAATGTAACTCGGTTGTCGCAATATATAGGAGAATTAATTCCCGATGCCCAAACAAAAGGATCATTTGGACTTAACTTAACAGCTTTGATTTGTAGCAAAAATTCAGCTACTTTTGATGCCTTATCAGTGTTCAAAATCATGGGTGCAAATGTACAAAGTTTTTATTGATCAAAAGCCTGTAGTTTTCATCGAAAAAGAAGAGTTATCCACAGATTTTCTAGTGGAAAAGGCGAAGAATGTTACAGACATGGATGCGCTAAAACTACTATTGAGAGAGGCTTCAATTGATTCGCCAGTTTTTCTAACGGCCAAGAATCCAAAGAAGACATTCAAAGCATTTTTTTCCGATTTCAAAAAGATTGAGGCAGCAGGCGGAATCGTTCAACGTAAGAAGAAATTTCTTGTCATAAAGCGCAAGGGACTTTGGGATATTCCGAAAGGTAAAATTGATAAAGGAGAGGATGCTGAAACCGCCTGCGTTCGCGAAATCATGGAGGAGTGTGGAATTGACGGACATTCTATTGTACATCCGTTGTGTGAAACCTACCACTGTATGAAATGGAACGGGCAACCTGCCTTGAAACGAACCTATTGGTACATGCTTGCTTATGATGGGCTAAAAGAAACCACACCTGAGACCAAAGAAGATATTACCGAGGCGAAATGGATGTCTCGCGAAAAACTACTCGACATTCGCAAGAAAACATTTGGGTCAATTAACGTTGTACTCGACGCCTATTTGGAGCATTATCCTGAGGAGTAAGAAAGAACTCATATTAAACCTATACGGTTAATCATTCTTATGCAAAACAACCGGACTCGCCTGGGCCGTTGGCATTATCACAATATCATTGAGTGTAACATGGGGCGGTCGCGTCGCGGCAAAATAAGCTGTTTCGGCTATGTCTTTCGCAAGCAAGGGTTGATATCCTTGATACACTGAATTTGCAGCATTTTGATCTCCTTTGAATCGTACCACAGAGAATTCCGTTTCTGCTGCTCCCGGAGCAATATTGGTTACTTTAATTCCGTGAGAGACTAAATCGATACGCATGGCTTGAGACAATGCATCCACGGCATGTTTCGATGCACAATACACGTTTCCTCCCGGATACACCTGTTTGCCCGCAATCGATGCGATGTTGATAATTTGTGCATTATCATTTTCCTTCAGCAGTGGAATTACTGCTTTCGAAACGTAGAGCAATCCCTTCACATTCGTGTCTATCATGCGTTCCCAGTCATCTATTACACCTTCGTCAATCGGTCCTTTCCCAACGGCTAGGCCAGCGTTGTTGATCAATAGGTTGATCTGTGATCGTGTCTCTGATGGAATACCTGAAATAGCTTCGTTCACCGCTTCATTGTCACGCACGTCAAAACATAAGGTCAATACAGAAATTCCGTACGTTGATTCAAGTTCAACTTTTAAAGTGTCTAGTCGCTTTTCACGTCTTCCAGTGATGACCAAGTCCCATCCATTTTGAGCGAATTCATGAGCGCATGCTTCTCCAAATCCTGCCGTTGCTCCGGTGATCAATGTTGTATTATTCATGTTTTAAAGATTTTGATTTCTCTTGGTAAAGAATCCCTGTGATCATCAGAATGACAATATACACCGGAATGCGATATCGGGCAATAGCGCCCAAAACAGGGGTGGTCCATCCGATAATTAGTGACAATAAAAGCGCGAATAGAATCAGTCCCGCCACCCTAATTTTTTCTTGTTCCGAAAGTTTTTTTCTTCGTGAAATGGCCAAGAGTAAGGCGCCAAAGAGTACTATAGTTTCAAGGAATGCAATCCAGTTCAAAGCACCACCTGGATCTCCTGGAAGAGGACGTAATAACGTATGGTATAAGGCTTCGGGAATGTTCTTAATTAATTGGGTGTACGAATTGTTGATAGGAGTTACTGGAATAAAACCATTCGATT
The DNA here is from genome assembly GCA_015665275.1 of Flavobacteriales bacterium. Lineage (GTDB taxonomy): Bacteria > Bacteroidota > Bacteroidia > Flavobacteriales_D > Crocinitomicaceae > UBA4466. Next base: position 30,740 of record JADFAL010000038.1, read on the forward strand.
GTGTGTTCTCAAAATACTTGATCCATCGTTCGCCATTTTCTTTCTTCAAAAGAATAGGAACAGGGTCGGAGATTTGACCAAGTTTTAGAATTTGAGCATTCACATCACGCTTTAACCAAACAGTATCGTGATCTCTGTTTAAAGAGGCAATTTGATCGGTTCGGAAATAATAAAAAACGCTATCTGCATAAACATGCAATCCGCCACGCCCTACCTGAACAAAGTCAAATTGCTTACGACTGATAGTTTGAATGGCTTTCTCTTTTGGTTTAGGAAACAAGGTAAATGCCAATCCCGCAAATACTCCAAGAATTAAGAAAGCCCCAGCAATTTTATATTTCGGAAGCCATTTAGCTGCTGCAAGAAAGATCAGCATTGGAATTAGCATGAAGATCACGTAGGGTTTGAACCCGAGTAGCAAAAATCCACCAATAACTCCAAAAAGAATCTTCTTTCGGATAGTATCGTCATGAAATACGCCGCGTAAAAAGAGTCCCAATCCTAATAACATGAAAGGTTCCTTCAGAATGCTCGAAGACCAAAAGAATACGCTCGGTAAGAGTAATAAAACCCAGAAAACAATGGAGCTATTGATGGTAACCATCGATTTCCCAGTGATATACAAATGCTTTACACCCATCAAACCAACAAAGCAACAAACGAGTGCATGTGCCGTCTCTGAATTAAAGCTGATGAAATGAATAAGGCTATGTACGCGAAGAATGTTCTTATTGTCATTGATTAACGATTGCGCTCCGATATCCCAATGCGTTGTTTCAGGTAAATATGTTTCAATTAGGGGCTGCGTTTCTCCAACGCCGGTGAGGAATTTAAAATAGGTAAGAGGAGATTCCCAAAAAACCTTGTTTAGCATTTGACTTTCGCGCATGAATACTCCCGCATCTTCGCTAAGTGTTCCTTGACCTAACACTTCCGTATATACAAAAAGGAAGCAAAGCGCCATTCCAACTTTTAGCGCAAACGCAATGGGGAAAGCCCATGGATGCAATTCAGGAACGGATAAAGAACGCCAGTAGCGGAGCCCCAGAAAAAAGATCAGAAAAAGTACAATTGTGTACAAAATCACGCGTCGAAATTTCCGGCTAATTTAGTGATTATTCAAACTAAGGTGTCACAATGTCCAACAATCGCGGACACTTTGTCAGTTAACTTCCGATGGCACAGTCATTGACCTATCAAAAGCACTAACAAATTGAAAAAAAGATGAAAACAGGTCAGATTAATGTTCAAACGGAAAATATTTTTCCAATCATTAAAAAATTCTTGTATTCCGATCACGAGATTTTTCTTCGTGAATTAGTATCAAATGCAGTAGATGCCTCGCAGAAATTGCGCGTGCTTTCCTCGAATGGAGAGTACAAAGGTGAGGTTGGAGACTTGAAAGTGGAAGTTCTTTTAGATAACGAAGCTGGAACTTTGACTATTCGCGATGCTGGAATTGGAATGACGGATGCCGAGATCGATAAGTACATCAACCAAATTGCGTTCTCGGGAGCTGAAGAGTTTGTGAAACAATACGAGGGCAATGAAGGTGCCGAGCAGATTATTGGGCATTTCGGATTAGGTTTCTATTCCGCATTCATGGTGGCAGATAAAGTTCAAATCCGCACGTTAAGTCGTCAGGATGGGGCACAAGCTGTACAATGGGAAAGTAATGGTTCTCCGGAATACACTATTGAGGAGATTGAAAAGGATACGCGAGGAACTGATATCGTGCTGTTTATTTCTGAGGAATCGAAAGAATTCATGGAAAAGGCACGCATACAAGGGATTTTGGATAAGTACTGTAAGTTCTTGCCAATCCCCGTTTTCTTTGGAACTAAGACGGATTACCAAGACGATCCAAATGGAGAAAAAGACGATAATGGTAAAGTGAAACGCGTGGCCGTAGATGTTCCAAATCAAGTGAATAACGTGTCTCCAGCGTGGACGAAATCACCTTCGCAATTGACAGAAACGGAGTATGGAAACTTCTATGGAGAGTTATATCCTGGTTCAATGGATTTGCCGTTGTTCAATATTCACCTGAATGTTGATTACCCGTTTAACCTTACTGGAATTCTTTATTTCCCGAAGATTTCAGAGAACGTTGAAGTACAACGAAACAAAATCAACTTGTATTCGAATCAAGTATTCATTACAGATTCAGTAGAAGAAATTGTGCCGGAATTCCTGACACTTCTTCATGGAGTAATTGATTCTCCGGACATTCCGTTGAACGTATCTCGTTCGTACCTTCAAAGTGATAGCAACGTAAAGAAAATTTCGTCGCACATTACGAAGAAAGTTGCCGATAAATTGGCGAGTATGTTCAAGACAGATCGCGCCGATTTTGAATCGAAGTGGGAAGATTTGAAGATTTTCGTTCAGTACGGAACACTTTCGGACGAGAAGTTTGCTGAGAAAGCAAAGCAATTCACTTTGATGAAGGATACGGACGGAAAGTACTACACAATTGAGGAGTACAAGGAAAAAGTAGAAGCCCTTCAGAAGAATAAGGAAGACAAAATCATAATGTTGTACACGAACAATTCCGAAGAACAATTTGGATTTGTAAAGAAAGCAAATGAACGTGGGTACGGCGTTTTGGAGTTGGGTGGACCATTAACATCGCACTGGATTGCAAAAATGGAACAGTCTTTTGATGGAATTTCATTCGCCCGCGTGGATGCCGATACTTTGGACAAGTTGATTCAAAAAGAGGAGGAGATTCCTTCGAAATTAACAGAAGAAGATGAAGGTGCATTGCGTCCGATGTTCGAAGAAGTAGTGAACAAGGAGAAATACACAATTCAGTTCGAAAGCATGCACTCTAATGATGCACCAATAATTGTTACGCAGCCTGAGTTTATCCGTCGAATGATGGAACAACAAGCTATGGGTGGCGGAGGATTTATGGGCGCCTTCCCGGAAATGTATAACTTGGTCATCAATTCGAATCACGAGAAGATCAGTCAGATCCTGAATACGAAGACAAAGAAGTCTCAGGAACGACAGGTAAAACAACTTACCGATATCGCGTTGTTGTCGCAGGGCATGCTGAAAGGCGAGGAATTGAATGCCTTTATCGAACGTAGTATCGAGTTGATATAAAAATAATCCGGCTGTCCGTCTTTTGGCGGACAGCTTAATTTAAGGAGTTTGTATAGTATTTTATTCGCCATTGGAGGCTATCTGTTATTAGGAAATATTTGGGGAGGAGTCCTCGGTTTTATTATTGGAGGAGGAGTTGATAACTATCGACGTATTCAAGGTGCTGCGCAACGAGCAAACGGAGGGAGAAGAGTTTCTCCGGAAGAAATGTTCCAGTATTATCAGAAGCGTTCCACCTCTAACGATGTTCCAACCATGTTGATGGCTTTGTCAGCAGCTGTAATGAAGGCCGATGGCAAAGTGTTGAAGTCAGAGTTGAACTTTGTGAAGTCCTTCTTCACGCAGCAATTTGGGGCACAATACTCGCAACAGCACTTACAAACGCTGAAAAAATTCCTGGATTCCAACGAAATTCCGCTGCAGCGGATCTGTAATGATATTAAGTTGAGAATGCAGCCTGAGGTTCGCGTTCAATTGTTGCATTATATGTTTGGTATAGCAAAAGCCGATGGAGATGTGTCTCCATCGGAAATCAATGTAATTAGTCGAATTGCCGATATGTTGGGCGTTTCGCGTCAGGATTTCGAATCCGTGAAGAACATGTTCTACCGCAACGTTGACTCCGACTATAAAGTTTTGGGTGTTGAAACGGATGCAACAGATGAGGAAGTGAAAAAGGCGTATCGAAAAATGGCCATCAAATTCCACCCGGATAAAGTAGCCCAAATGGGAGAAGAATATCAGAAAGGTGCGAAAGAGAAATTCCAGAAAATTCAAGAATCCTACGAAGCAATTAAGAAGCGAAGAGGGATGAAATGAGAAAGTGTAGCTTTCCAAAGAACGTGGTTGAGCCAAACTGGTTAGAAAACCGAGGATAAAAAGAAAAGGTGCTTACGAATAAGTACCTTTTCTTTTTGGAAGTAGTGTAGGTTATAATTTCACTATCGATCGAACCGTCGTATATCCATTCAATTCGAAAGTATATGTTCCCCGTGCTAAGTTCCCCATGGTAATGTGATTGGTTCCTTCATGAAGAGGACCTTGCATTACCACGCGACCTGTCGCGTCATACATCGTAAATTGTTTAGCATCAAGTTCGCCAATTTCTACCGTCAATTCGCCGTACGTAGGGTTCGGGAAGATGGAGAAAGAAGCCGCATCGAATTCATCAATTCCAATCGTGTTAATCGTCATACAAATCGATGTGTCTGAACATGCTCCGTCAGTTACAATAACCGCGTAGTTTCCATTTGCTGTTGCATCAAATGTAAGCGCCGTTGCTCCAGCGATTGGCGCATTATTGTTATCACAATCAATCCATTGGTAGGCAGTTCCAAAAATGTAATCTGCCTGAAGCGTGTTGTAATCCAACTGCGTCACACCATTGTCAACGTTTGTAACGGTCAGAAGAAGTGTCACAACCGAATCACATCCGTTGGAAGCACCTCCTGCAATTGTAAATGTTGGCGTGTTCGTTGAGCTCGTGTAGGTGTTTCCGTCAATCCATGTGAAGGGGCCACAAGAAGTCTGGCTATCTGATCCAAACACACTGCTCAGGATGCTCAAGTTCAACGTTACAACTGAATCACATCCATTGCTTCCTGTCAAAGTAAACGTCGCTGTGTTATTAGATGTAGTGTATGTGTTCCCATCAATCCACGTGAATGATCCACAGGTTGTTTGAACATCTGTCCCAGTAGAAGGACTATTTACAGTTAAGTCCAATGTGATGATAGAGTCACAACCAACACTGTTCGTTGTTGTAAACGTCGCAGTATTGGTAGACGATGTATACGTATTTCCATCAATCCAAGTGAATGCACCACAAGACGTTTGAACATCTGTAGATGCGGAGTTGTTATTGATCGTTAGATTCAACGTAATTACAGAATCACACCCAACGCTATTCGTTGTAGTGAATGTGGCTGTGTTGTTTGATGAAGTATAAGTGTTTCCATCGAGCCAAGTAAATGATCCACATGCGGTTTGAGCATCTGTTCCCGTCGTTGCATTATTGATGGTCAGATTCAAAGTGATTACTGAATCACATCCTGCGCTGTTCGTTGTCGTAAACGTAGCTGTGTTATTCGATGATGTGTAAGTATTCCCATCAATCCACGTGAACGTGCCACATGCCGATTGAACATCAGTTGACGTTGTTGCATTGTTTACAGTTAAGTTCAAGGTCACAATCGAATCACATCCGTTTACCGAACCTCCAACAATTGTGAATGTTGCCGTATTGTTTGAAGATGTGTACGAGTTTCCATCAATCCATGTGATAGGCCCACAAGAAGTTTGTGTATCCACTCCTGTTACGCTGGTGTTAATGGTTAAGTCCAAAGTAATTACTGAGTCACAACCTACGCTGTTCGTTGTGGTAAACGTCGCGGTGTTGTTGGATGAGGTGTACGAGTTTCCGTCAATCCATGTGTAAAAACCACAAGCCGACTGAACATCTGTTGATGTTGTGGCATTGTTGATGGTCAAATCCAAAGTGATAACCGAATCACATCCAACACTGTTTGTTGTGATAAATGTTGCTGTATTGTTCGATGAAGTGTATGTGTTTCCATCTAGCCAAGTATACGTTCCACATGCCGATTGAACATCCGTAGAAGTTGTGCTGAAGTTCACCGTCAAATCCAATATCACCAGTGAATCTGCTCCGTTTGATGCTCCTCCCGGGAGTAGGAATGTAGCTGTGTTATTGGAAGCTGTATACGTGTTTCCGTCAATCCATGTGTAAGAGTCACAAGCTGTTTGAACATCCGTTCCTAACTCTGTAGGCAGTGGAGTAGTACAAATTTCAATAGCCCATCCTGTTAATGCTCCACCATCTAGGTTGAATGCATCTTCAATAGTCAAGGTCCATGTTCCGTTCGGGTTCTCTCCATCAAATGCACTTAACACTTGATTCGGTTGATACAATCCTCCGCCAACTGGTGGACATGGAATCGTTCCGTAGGCTTGCGCAGATTCATCATCCAAAGCAATATCGAAATCATTCTGAGTAGTACAAATGTTATCAATCAATATTACGTTGGTTCCCGTTGGGCTCGTAAGTGTGAATATCAAATCACTGATATACGTGTGATTTCCTTGAAGCTGAACAACATTCAAATCACTGATCGTTCCTGTTGCCGGAACCGTTATTGTTGAAGTTACCGTGGGTGTTCCAGAAGCAGAAATGGCCACTGGTACATTCGTTGATGCATAGGTATTACATGAACTAGTCGTAAATGAGAAGGTAGCAGAGTATGGAGAGGTTCCGCATCCAGTTACCACTCGAACGCGCCAGTAGTACATCGTTGAGTTGCTCAAACTAGCCGAAGTATAAGAGTTTGTTGCCAACCCTGTTGCTTGATCTATAATGGTCGTAAACCCTGCGTCCGTTGCGATGTCGATCTCATACGTTGCGCCATTATCCGGTGAAGCTACCCAAGTGAATGTTGTACCTGTTGAAATTCCCGTAGCAGCATCTGCTGGAGTTGTTAGCGCAATTGCTGCCGGTGAACCATTGTTAATGTTTAAATCCAATGATAACGACTGCGGTCCTGAAGTACTTGTTGCATCAACAGAGAAGGTATATGCTCCCGGTGTTACTGCTCCAATGTTTGAAATTGTCAATACGGTACTCGCTGTTGGCGTAACTGGATTCACACTGAAGTTAGATGTTGCCCCGGCAGGTAAACCGGTAACAGAAAGAGTAACAGGATCAGAATAGCCTCCAATCTCACCAATATCGATTGTATATACCGCGTCGTTTGGAGAACAAACGGTAGCTACGTTATTCGTTGTAGATAAAGTATAGTCGAATGTAGCTCCCGCAATCTCGAAATCATTGTCTGAAATATCGAAGAACGTTCCAGTGGTATTCACTACCATGATACGCGCAGTAGTTGTTGGCGTATTTGGAACTGTAACTGCATGTGATCCATCGTTTGGCGTATTCGTTGCTAATACAGTTGGATAGGTTAAACCTCCATCGGTTGATAGCAAGATGTCTACGTTGGAACAAGAAACCGGTGCTTGATCTGTATTTGCGACGTCCCAAGTAACTGTTTCTGTTGATAAGGCATTCCAAATAATTCCTGTTGCTGAAGGGTACAAAACGATGAATGGACCCGAGTTTCCGTCAATATCCATTGTTACATCAACATAATCAGTACAAGATCCTCCGGCAGCATTGTCACGCGCCGTTACACGGAAGTTCATGGTTCTGGTTACGGTAGGTAGTACTTCCCATGTAAACGGACCTCCATTGGATAAGTCAGTAAGGTTAGGGAAATAGCGTGTTGGACTCGTTGTTGAAGAGAAGCTACGGAAGTTTGGTCCACCGGTAGAAGTTGACACGGGCGGTTGTGTGCTCACCTGGTTGTTCATTTGCTCCCAGTTGTACGTAAGAATGTCTCCATCAGGATCTGTTGCGGTCGCTGTTAACTGGAAAGGTGTACCTGATGGCACTGCCACGTTCGCGTTCGTTCCAGTAATTGTCGGTGCTGAATTCGTTAATGGTGTTGAAACCTGACAAGTATGCCCATCGATTTCCGCACCAATCTCTTGCATGCTGATAGCGTGAAAATGGTCGTCACTATTGTTTTGAACGTTCGGAGCACAAATTCCTGCGTAACCCATAATTGTACTTGCGCTTCCGGGCTCCATGGCTGTTGCGTTATTTCTATTACAGTTGTTATTCTGCGTATGGTTGGCGCCAAATTGGTGTCCCATTTCGTGTGCTACGTAATCTACGTCGAATGGATCGCCTACAGGAGCACCACTTCCAGTTACGCCTCGAGCTTTATTTCCGCCAGCACAAACAACTCCAAGACCGGCAATTCCGCCACCCCCGGTAGAGAATACGTGTCCTATATCGTAATTCGCCGAACCAATGGTTCCATCAACTTCGGCTTGATTCTGACCGAGCATAGTTCCTCCGTTGTTGTTTGTGTATGGGTCGGTTCCGGAGTTGGTGAAAATCAAAAGGTTGTTGTTTGCAATGATGTTCATTCGCACCGCGAAGTCACGTTCGTAGATCCCGTTTACACGATTCATGGTGGTTACTTGAGCGGCCAAAGCGCCCGCTACAGTTCCTCCGTGGAAGGTAGTATACTCCCCAGTCGCAGCCAAAGCCAATCGATATTCACGAAGTTCACACGTATTATAGGCCAATCCTTGCGGATCAACCGGAGTAGTTGTAATGCCTGTAGTTACCGAACAATCGATCATTTTAGAAACAGACGAGGCAAAATCAGTACGGTTATAAATAATGTAGTGCTGTGTATCGCCTCCTCCGAAAGAATACGGATCGATGAAGATGGTACTTTTACCAGCTACCATAATCATGGCATGGAAGCCTTGAGGAGTATAGTCGAAACGGACTTTTTTACCTGGGTCCGTTGTGCTCACTCCGGCAAATGTTCGGATATCCGGATACATCGTTTGAAGTGGCTCTTCCATGATTGGAGAATTCACAATACGGAATGTTTCCATAGATCCGTCAGGAAGAGGCAAGTCAATAGTAACGATCTTGGATTGCGCCAATACGCTAAATTCCATTGGAGCGTCATCCAATTTTAGCAGAAGTTCCGATTCGTCCAAATGAACAGTTCGATAGGATGTTGGAACTATGTATCGCGTTCCGGATATCGGAATGCTTGACTCTTTCATGTTGGTCCAAGGGCCGGTTGCACTCAATGTTGAGTTATTGTCCTGTGCAAAAGCGAGATGACCGAAAACATGAAATACAAGGAATACCGCCGTGAGACGGCGAAATAAGGAGGCTTTCATCGTTGTTTTAGTTTTTGGTTTGGTCTAAATGTAATAAAGCTTAAGGAATTATAAAATCATTAATTCTTAACAGAATCTGGAAAACGTGATAAAATATTCACGATTTCTCGCTAAGGTCAAGGGATTTGGAATTTATCCGGCCTCCTTTTTATCTAAAAGTCTGTAAATGAGTTGAATTATTAAGTTTTCAAGATGCCTCCAAGCGTGTAAACCGCGTAAAATGAAGGGGAGGGGCTAAAAATGCCCTGAAATTCTAGGATTGGAATATTTAGATTGTACAGAAATTTGTTCAGTGTGTACAGTATTTACTTTGCCCGAACTTGCATGTCATCGAAGAGCAACGGATCGGAAATTAGGTGCGCTTTATTAGGATTATTGCACTTTCCCAATAGAAAAAATGGTAGGCTTCTTACTTAAATCATATGCCTTTTCGCGCCAGTCCAATACAGACATCGTTTGTATGTTCTCGTCTCCCATAGTGATATTGGAAGCAATGGAAAGCATAGTAACGTCGTTTAGTTCATTCAACAAATCTTCCAGTACATTCATATTTCGGAACGGCGTATCCATGAACAAATGCGTCATGCCAGTTCTGCGTGTATCCGCTTCAAAATCTCTTAATCTTCGAATTCGATCCTTTCGCTCTTTGGGTAAATACCCATGAAAGGCAAATTCTTGCCCGGAAAAACCACTTCCCATCAATGCCATCAATATAGATGAAGGGCCAACCAATGGTTTTACATGAATTCCATTGGAATGGGCAACAGCAACTACTCCCGCACCGGGATCAGCAACACCGGGGCATCCTGCTTCTGAAAGTATTCCGATATTCTCGCCTTTAATAGCAGGTTGAACGAACTTTCGAAGTTCGGACGGATCCGTTTTTCGGTTCAGAATGAAGAATCTTGAATCATCAATTGGGAATTCTCGATCCAACTTACGAAGGTAACGGCGTGCAGTCTTGATGTTTTCGACAATAAAACAGCGCAATTCAGTGGTTTGTTTAATGACTTCAGCAGGAATTACGTCTTCCGCCTGTTCTCCCCCCAACAGTGTGGGAAGCATATAAATTATTCCTTTCTTCATGATTTCAAGTCTGAAATGATCTTAGATGTTGCTTCATCCAGCATATTGAATACGTCAACAAACCCTTGGTCTCCTCCATAGTAAGGATCAGGTACTGACATATTTTCTCCCGGGTAAATTTCGTTTAAAATGAGTTTGACCTTTTGCTTGTCTTCTTCATTCCGAGCAAGTTTGTACATATTATCGCGATTGCTTTCGTCCATAGCGTAGATCACATCGAAACGATCATAATCGGCTTGCACAAATTGGCGTGACGAAAGATCATCAATGTTTACGCCCATGCTTTTCGCTGTAGCGCGCATTCGAGGGTCAGGAGCATCGCCTGAATGGAATCCGGAAGTTCCAGCAGAATCTACTTCAATATCCAATCCTTTCTGAGCTACTTTATCTCGTAGCAGGCCATCCGCTATCGGAGAACGACAAATATTTCCCAAACAAACCATCAGAATTTTCATGCTACAAAACTACGATTCCCTTCACTGAACGCCTAAAAATGTTCGGCCATTCTAAAGAAATATTCATTGCCTGTAGGAAAATCGCTCATTTTTTCCAACCGTAACCGATTGACTATCGTTAGTTTATATGTAAGAAGCAAGTAAGCGATTATATGAGACAATTAAAAATAGCCAAGCAGGTGACCAACCGTGAAACGGCGTCACTTGATAAATACCTACAAGAAATCGGACGTGTCGATTTGATTACGGCCGACGAAGAGGTACGTCTCGCGCAACGCATTAGGGAAGGGGATAAAGAAGCGTTGGAGCGATTAACGAAAGCAAATCTTCGATTTGTAGTTTCGGTAGCCAAACAATATCAAAATCAAGGTATGTCATTGCCAGACTTGATTAATGAAGGTAACATGGGACTTATTAAAGCGGCTGAACGTTTTGACGAAACACGAGGATTTAAGTTTATTTCTTACGCCGTTTGGTGGATTCGACAATCAATTTTGCAGGCTTTGGCAGAGCAAGCAAGAATTGTACGCTTGCCACTGAATAAAATTGGAACGATCAACAAGATCAATCGTGCCTATTCTGAATTAGAACAACGTTTGGAACGTCCGCCATCAGCTGAAGAATTGGCTGAAGAGTTAGAGATTTCTGTAAACGATATTCGAAATTCATTAAAGAACAACGGGCGTCACGTATCTATGGATGCGCCGCTAGTAGCAGATGATCAATCGTCATCGAGCATGTACGACATCTTACCAAACGACTCATTGCCAGGGCCTGAGAAAAACTTAGTACTGGAATCATTGCGTAAAGATATTGAACGGTCACTATCAACTCTGACTTCCCGAGAAGGAGATGTGGTACGTTTGTACTTTGGATTGAATGGGAAACACCCCATGACATTAGAAGAAATTGGAGAACGATTTGAATTGACGCGTGAGCGTGTTAGACAAATCAAAGAGAAAGCGATTCGTCGATTGAAACATACTTCCCGCAGCCGGATGTTGCAATCATACCTTGGTTAAGCGGGGTCAACATCAATAATCGATCGAATTGACTTATTATTAGGAGCGCTGAAAAACTCATCCATGATGAAAGCTATGCGCTCCTTCACTTTTTTATCGTTCGCGTCCCTCTCGATTTTCAACGTTATTTTCTTTAAATACTGATTGTAAATTCTCTTTACAACTGGAAATTCCGGTCCTAATACGCGTTCTTTGAACGTTTCACGAAGTTTATTGGCCAATTCGGTAGACGCACGATTTAACTCGTTCTCATTTCGGTGTTTTAGCGTAATATCAATGACCTTATAGTAAGGAGGGTAGAAGAAGTTTTTCCTTTCGATGATTTCCGCGTCATAGAATCCAACAAAGTCGTGGTGGGTGACTTTCCCAATAACCCAATGATCTGGATCGCCAGTTTGGACAATTACTTTTCCGCGTTTGTCACGACGACCTGAGCGACCTGCCACTTGCGTCATCAATTGAAAGGAACGTTCAAACGCTCGGAAGTCTGCTCGATTCAACAACATGTCGGCATCCAGAATTCCAACAAGATTCACATTGTCAAAATCCAATCCTTTTGTAACCATTTGGGTGCCAATGAGGATGTCAATTCTACCATTATCGAAATCATCTAAGATGTTTGCATAAGCATTTTTCGAACGTGTGGTATCCAGGTCGAGGCGCTTCACCACTTTTTCGGGGAACATTACCGCCAGTTCATCTTCAATTTTTTCCGTACCAAAACCAAGCATTTTCAATCGATTACTGCCGCAGGCTTTGCAAGATCCAATGGGAGGAGTGGTGTAGCTACAATAATGACACTTGAGGTTATTGCTGTGCTTGTGATATGTTAGAGATACATCGCAGTTCACACATTTCGGCGTCCAATTGCACACTTCGCACATCCACATCGGTGTATATCCTCTGCGGTTTTGGAAGAGAATTATTTGTTCCTCCATATTGAGGTGCTCACGGATGTGTTCCATCAAGTAATTGGTGAAATGCGATTGCATGCTCTTTTGCTTGCGTTCTTTTCGAACGTTGGCAATCAGAATTTCCGGTAATAAATTGGCTCCAAATCGATCCGTTAAGGAAACCAAGGTGTATTTCCCCGACTTCGCATTGTGATAGCTTTCAATGGATGGAGTCGCCGACCCCATAACGATATTTGATTTGTGAATTTTACTCAGTACGATGGCGCAATCTCTTGCATTGTAGCGGGGAGATGGATCGTACTGTTTGAAAGAAGATTCATGTTCCTCATCGACGATGATTAATCCAAGATTGCTAAACGGTAAGAAGATAGACGACCTGGCTCCTAGAATGATGCGGAACTTATTGGGGTCGTCATTTAAAACATGATTCCAGATTTCTACACGTTCGTTCTGATTGAATTTGGAGTGATATACCCCAACTTGATCTCCAAAATACGCCGATAATCGTTGAATAAGTTGTGTTGTTAGTGCAATCTCAGGCAGCAAGAACAATACTTGTTTTCCTCTGTCTAGGTGCTCTTGAATGAGTTGCACATAAATTTCTGTTTTTCCAGAACCCGTAACACCGTGTAACAATACTACTTTTTCGTCATCAAACCCTTTACGTGTCTCTTCCAGTGCAGTTTTTTGAGATTCCGATAATTCCTTGAATGCAGTGCCTTCATACGGATTGTCCTCCAAACGCGAGACTTCCATTTTTTCCTGAAAGAGTACGCCCTGTTTCTCTAGTGTATTCAATGAAGATTGAGAAACACCTTCCTCGATTAAAGTTTTACGCAGCACAATTTCCGTCTCGTCATTAGCAATTTGAATGTGTCGCAATACACCCAAAAGCGCGTTCAACTGTTTCTCTTTACTTTTAACTCCGTCCAGTTCGGCAATAAATGCTTCCAGCAGATCTTCATTCCGGAAATCTTCTGTAATTCCCACAAAAACTTTCGTCTTGGGAATGAATTTTTCGTTGAGTTCCTCCAGAGAAAGAACGGCTTTTTTATCTATCAATGCCTTGATAACAGGCTGAATAGTTTTAATGCCAACGATCTCTGAAATCTCTTTTAAATCCAAAACTTCTCGAATTTCCAGAGTGTCTATAATATCCAGTTCACGCTCCGTAAAGAATCGAGGATCTTTTTTGAAGTCGGGATGAAGTACAATTTTAGTTTCACTGGCCAATTTGAAATTGGATGGAAGTGCCGCGTTCATAACGTCTCCAATGGGCGCCATATAGTACGTTGAAATCCACTTCCAGAAACTGTATTGATTGGGATGAATGATGGGACGTTCGTCCAGAATATACTCGATGAGTTTGGCCTGATAGTTTTCAGGAACCGTTTCATGAATCCGCGTTACAATTCCAGTGATTCTCTTTGATCGACCAAAAGGAACGACAACACGCGCACCATTAAAAATGGCATCGTTCATATCAAACGGCACTCGATACGTGAATTCGTTACGAATGGGAACCGGAAGAATGAGGTCTACAAAAAGCGTTTTCCTTTCAGGCATTCGCTAAAGGTAGAAATTGAACCGATCAGTTACAAGCCCAAGGCTGACCTTGCGCAATATCCAAAGTCTGCTGGCTACAGAATAAGTACGGTCCAGTAATTGGCCCTACACACAATTCCGCAGTTGAGTTGCGATCAATAGCACGTGTGTTTTGATTAACTCCAACCATTGGATGGTAGACACGGTAGGTGAATCGAGACGAGAACAATCCAAGCACTGGGTGATCGTTTGTTGCTGTCAAGTTCGTAAAAGTTGGTTTGTTCTGTGCGAGTGAAGAACTTGGCTGATTAACCAAGATGTAATTGTATAAATCTTCAGAACCACCTACAATTTCAACCGTAATTCCTTCCAGGTTTCGTCGAGTCACAGCAGGGTCGCCTGCGGCACTTGCATTCGCAATGAGGTTATAGAAACTTTCGCCTTGACTAGAGAAGTTGGTTGTAGCACCAGTACCGGTAGGAAGCTCACCCCATGTCCAATCAATTTGCTTTGTTATTGAATCGCTTCCGAAGTATTCTTTGTAATCGATAAGCAATTTCGTGTTCACCACTTCTGCATTTCCGTGCGTCACAAACATTGGGGCTGTGGTGTATTCACCCGTCGTAACTGCATTCGTTGCAAACTTGAACTGATAATTTGGTGAGTCGGTAGAGGTTGATATTCCTGTAACCACTTCCGTAGATCCGAAAACTTCAAATTCCGAAGACGTTCCTTCATTAATTAAAATACGCAGGTTATACGCAGCGTTAGCACTCAATGAACCGAATGTTGGACTGTTGCTATTGTCCTTACTTCCTGAATAGAACGCATATACGATTTGATCTGGCGCATAGAAAACACCATTCGTTTCTTTGGTATCTACTAAAGTGTCAAACAAAGTCCAAATTCTTCCTGTTCCACCGCCAGACAATTGTTCCGTAACGGTGGCTGAAACACTTTGAAAGTAATTTGAATCTGGAATTTGGGAGATCTCAAGTGAGTTTCCTGGTCCTATAAAAGCTCTGGTAATTTTAATCAGGTGTATGGAATCTGCTTGATCCAATAAACCATATACTACGGCTGTTTCTGTAAAATCGCCGGAAATTTCAATGTCCTCGTTACAAGAATTAAATCCGAAAACCACCAAAAACGCGGCAGCAAGAAGAAAGAGAGTCTGTTTCATTTTATTCATATGAGTAGCGCCAAAGTTACGAAAAAGAAGTTGATCGATTTACCCGTTCAATCAATCAGAATTGTAGTTAAATCAATTGCTAGTCTTTCACCTTGTTCATTCCCATGGTACGTAGCATCCAATTTGGAAGATGTTTCCCCGGTTTGCGATTTTTTAGGTGAATGTACCATCCTAGTTTTTTCATAATTGGAACCTTGTGCGTTTCCACAAATTCGATCAATGTTCCATCCGGATCTTCAATGTATGAGAAACGTCCTCCTGCTTCGCCCATGTCAAAGGTATTGTCGCTATCCACAGTGAAAGGGAATCCTTTGTCAGCGCATTCTTTTTTCAGGCTGTCCATTCCCTGAACGTCGAAACAAAGGTGTATAAAGCCCCAGTCTCCCCAGTAGCGGTTGGCGAAAATGGATGTAGCATCATTACGATCCAAGGCTTGCACCAATTCGATTTGAGATGGACCTAGTAAGCGCGCGAATGGACCGCGACGAGCGTTTTTATGCGTTAGCAATACACGACGCACTTTTTTATCTCCAGAAGCCAATCCTTTCAAATCATCAAACGTGCCTGTTTCATCGTAAACCACTGTTTCATATTCAAGGATGTCTTGATATACGGCTAAGGCTTTGTCGATATCACTTACTCCGATTACCGTTCCTGCCGGTCCTCCGCATTTGGATGGATGTCCTGTGTTTTGGAACCATCCTTTACCTTCTACAATGTTGAAGATATTTCCGTTTGGATCTTTCACAAAGAAGGATTTTTCACCGTTTGGAGCTGTTTCCAGTTCTCCTTGAATATCGGCATTGTTCTCCTTGAAGTATTTGAAGGAAGCTTCTACATCTCTAGATTTGATGCGACAAGCGTACAACCCGTAATCGCCGAGTTGAATATCAAAAGTGGCTTTCTCCGTTGGTCTGGAAGTGAATTGCCAAATCTCAAAACCGGCACCGCCATCCATACTCAATGCCATGGTAGCTGTTCTGGAATGAACTTTTCCACCTGTGTAATCGATCATTAGAGGAGCCTCTGCCGCTTCTTCAAAAACGCGAACATTGACTCCGAAAAACTTGCGATACCATTTCCAAATTTCCTGAACATCGGGAACCCCGATCCCCATTTGCTGTATTCCACAGATGATTTTTTCCATTGCTAACTTTTGAGGTGGCAAATATACGGTTCCTCAACGAATCGCACGCTCATTGAAGAGCACATATCCCATACTAAACTGGAAAGAAAACGGTGATTCCTGTTGCGGGAAATAGTTGGTAGTAAAGCGTATTGGACCTATGAAACTATGGAAAATGGCGGAAGCGGATGCCATAATTGTTGAATTTTCCAAACTACTGACGAGTTGCTGTTTTCCGTCGTCATCTAAGCGCAACTGCGTAAAGGGTTGATAAAAATAAGCGTCCAATCGCAAGTCGATCACCTTCTTTATGGTGAAAACAGTATTGCCGCCTATCGCCGCAAACTGAGGGGAGCGATATTCTGGAAGGAAATAGGTTTTAGCATCCGGTACCAAGGAGAACTCGGTAAGCGCTAAGAGAGATGCCGTATAATTCGCAAAAACTGTTTGACTGTTCGAAACCGCTTGTCCATGTATCCCAAAATGGAAAAAAGGCTGGTCCACGATAAAGGATTGGAAGTCCAGGCGCATGTTGATCCATTCGTGATATCCTTCAATATCGAATGGTAAATCAGAAGTGGACCCAGAAAGTGTACGCTCTTTGCCGTTTACATATCGAAACTCAAAATTGAAGTAGTTTCCAGAGGAGGCAAATTGTTTTCTGTTCAGGGTGTTGTGTGTCAGTTTAAAGTAAGCGGAGTAGCCATCAAAATTGGTGATGTCGGCGGTGTCTACACTGGTGAAGTCTTCGATTTGATAGTAATTATCATCCAAGCGAAACATGCGCATTCCTGCGGTTGCTTTGATGGTATTTGTTACAGGGATGCTCACATTTCCCCCAAGATAAATCTCATTTTGAACCAGAAATGAAGGTTTGGATTCCTCAAAAAACGTAGCAAAACTTCGAAAGTAGTCCCATCGATTCAATACAAAATAACCAGCAATGGAAGTGGGGAAAACGGCCGGTAAATCTACTGTTGATTGTGCTTTTGCAGATCCGTAAAACTTCCCAAAATAGGTTTCCACTTTCGTTTCGGTACTGATTTTGCCAATGGATTGGAACGTCAATCCGGCGTACCCTGTATTTACCGGGCGGGATGAAATATGTCCACCGATATCCAGTTTAAAATCACGGGACTTTCGAACGTTCACGTTCATCTTGTAAGTGCTGTCAGAGTTTTTCGAAAGGGTTGGGTAGAGGAAGTCCACTTGTGGAGCTGCGTATAGGCGATAGTACCGCTTCTCTAATTGACTTTGAACTAATACTTCGTTCTTTCTCGGACGAATCAAAGAGCGTTGCGCAAATCCAATTCGTTGTTTTTCAAACTGAGTTTCTACTTCGGTTACCTTGAGTTCCATCGCTTGGCTTCTGAAGTTCATACGCTGTTCTCTTATGCTATCCGCTTGGGAGGTTGCAGAGACGTAGATGCGAATGGAATCGATGTAGGCAATAGTAGCGTCATATCCACTTTGAATGGCTTCTCGAGCACTTTTATCATCGAAATCAAAAGACGAAACATCGGCTTGAGGTTCAATAATGATACCTTGTTCACAGGGTAATTCATATTTCGTGTGACTCACCAACATATTGGTTACCTGTCCGATAAGGTCGTCTTCTGTTGGAGGATCGGCGTTGTAAGATACATTACTTCCAATGATGAAATCAGGATTGAAATCACTGTACATAACATCTGCAGGGAAGTTGTTATACAAACCGCCGTCGAAGAGCAGAATATCATCCACGCGAATAGGGTAGAAGTAAAACGGATACGTCATTGAAGCGCGAACCGCTGCATTTAAGTCCCCACTATTAAAAATGACCGGGTTTTTCTCTGCAATATCAGATGCGACACAACGAAAAGGAACGAATAAGCTATCGAAATTTTTATCGTGGACAGCGGAAACACTCCCCAAAAGGCGCATCATTTCAAAGTCTAAAAATGCAGAAGAGGTAAAGTTGGTAGGTAAGGATCGCTTCAGGATACTGTCTTTTGAAAACGACAAACTGACCATCCCGGCATGAGCTTCTTCTTCGCGAAGCAGGAATCGGTCCTTACTCGGTAGCCCACCATTCGCCATCATTTCAAAATTCTCACTAATTACTATGGCTTCTATTTCCTCTGGGCTGTAGCCGGCAGCGTACAAACTCCCCACCAATGCTCCCGCTGAGGTTCCGGTAATATAGTCGATTGGAATATTTTTTTCTTCGAGTGCCTTGAGAACGCCAATGTGCGCTAATCCTGTGGCGCCTCCACCGCTAAGCACAACGCCCACCTTTTCCTGAGCCAATGAAGCAGTAGTCAGAAAGAAAGATAGAATGACGAGGTGTAGCTTGTTTGCGGCCAATTTCGTTCTTTTGTGCTAAAATACGGATATTCCGAGAAAAGGTTTGGTATGAAGGAAGTAAGCGGTTCAGATAGATCATTGGTAATTACCCTGAAAACATTTTATGGTTTCGAGGATGTTTTGAAAGAGGAACTAGCTGAACTTGGCTTTCCAGATGCTATAAAATTGAACCGTGCGGTTCAGATAACAGGGACGTGGCGTGATGTCTATTACCTGAATGTTCATCTCAGATGTGCACTCTCGGTGTTGGTTCAAGTGAAGAAGTTTCGTATTCGTGACGAAGACGATTTGTACACCCAAGCAATGAAAATCGATTGGACCAAATACTTCGATGTCAAGAAGACTTTCGCGGTCAAAGGTGCCGTTTATTCCGATTTCTTCAAGCATTCTCAGTATCCGTTTCTATTGGTGAAAGATGCCATCGTTGATACCTTTCGGAAGAATTTGAACGACAGACCAGACGTCAATACAAAGAAGCCGCAGGTGATGTTTGATGTATACATCAACAACAAAGAAGTAACAATTTCCTTAAATACTTCTGGTGCGCCATTGTTCCAAAGAGGATATCGAGATGAAGCCGGATTAGCTCCAATGAATGAAGTGGCCGCTGCCGGATTAATCCGAATGTCGGGTTGGGATAGAAAATCGACGTTTGTAGATCCGTTTTGTGGTTCAGGAACATTTTTGATTGAAGCGGCATTGATGGCAGCGAACCTTCCTGCTACTTTGGAAAGACATCATTTTGCGTTTAAAAACTTTGCCAATTTCGACGAAGAAATTTGGGACGATATTCAGAATGCTATTCCAAAACGAATTACAGAATTACCTTGTTTGATCGTTGGTTCGGATAAAAACGCTGAAATGGTGATGAAGGCGCGACGAAATCTTCGTAGATTACCGATTGGCCGATTTGTGAAAGTGAACGCTGATAGTTTTCAAGAATCTAAAAGCCCCGCTGAATCTGGTGTAATGATTACGAATCCTCCGTATGGTGAACGTATGGGAGATGAAATTGAAGAATTGTACGAAGAGTTGGGCGATTGGATGAAAACTGAGATGCAAGGATTTAGTTGTTGGATTGTGTCATCAAATATGGAAGCATTCAAGTTTGTAGGATTGCGTCCTGACAGAAAGGTCAAGGTGTTCAACGGAAGTTTGGAGTGTTCTTTCCGAAAATATGAAATCTACGCGGGATCTAAGAAAGCGAAGCATCAAGAACAGCCGGATGAATCCGAATCCTGATTTATACTTATCCTTGAAATAAATAATTCCCTATATTCCCTCCTCAAAGCTGATAAGGATGGAGATCGTAAGAACAGTTGGGAGTGGATTGAGCAATAGAATTGTTATTAGTAAACCCGGTATTGCTGAAACGCACGCCGAAATCACCTATGCAACTGGACATTTGATGATGGTGGAGGACCTGGGGGCTGCCGCAGGGACTTTTGTCAACAATCGAAGAATCAAGGGGAAGAAAATTTTGAAACCCGGAGATATTCTATGTTTCGGAGATTATATTTTTCCATTCGAAGAGCATTATCCGGAAATGTTGAAGACACAGCAGGATGATTCTGTTTTGGATTCGGGAGAGGATGATGGAGAACCGGAAGATGTGCGTGCGGAAAATGACGCGAGGCAAGAAGAAATAATGACGGGCCTTTCGGGCGTTAAACGATTTATTTATTCACTGCAGTTTCCCAAAGATAGACAGATGTTACAGCGCATTTGGATTCTCGTGATTGCTTCAGTGATGCTTCTGTCGCTCGTTTTACCATGGCTGTCATGGTCGAATCCATACAATGCATCGTATCTGGAAGATGATAAATTCGAGGCGATTTCGGGCATCGAAATGTTTATTGATATGCTGGAAGTAGAAGTTTCTGGAGCTCCCTTGATGTATATCGCATTGTTTGGCGTAACGATGCTGATCATTCTGGGGACAATTACAACGGTGATCTGCTATTTCTTGGTCGCATTGAAGGCATGGAGACCGCCAAGTCTTATTGCGATTCGGAGACTCTCTCAAACAGTATTGATTTTATTTGGGATCAATTTCTTCCTGCAGTTTTTACGCTATGTCTGGTATTGGTTGGATGGAGAGAATGCATTGGTAATTACAAATCGCTTGACCAATTCAGGTATTTCTGAGTCTCGTGTATACGTTGAATATTTAGGAATTGGATACTGGTTGTGCGCATTTGGAATTTTATTGGTGTTGCGCTCTACGAGAAACGGTTTGTGGCGACCTGATTTCATTCGAAAATGGGCTCCGCTGAGTTTTACTTTCTGGCTGCCATATGTTCTTTTGATTGTATTGGTGCATCAAGGCATTGGTGTGGCTCAAACGACTTTTGATACAGAAGAGTACCGAAGTAATTCGCGTAATACGAACAGTTTGTTTTTTGATCAGAAAAAGGTGAAGGAACGCGTCGATCAAAGTGGACCAGACGTAGCAAATCGAGCGTATTTGTTTCTCATTCGCGAATTGAAACGCGATGAGGATAAACAAGATCGATTGCGTGGGTTGAGCAAAAAAAATGAAGAACTTCGGAAGAAAGAATGGTCGTACGCTCTAATCACATGGCTTAGTCTGCATGGCTTACTCATTGTTTCTGTAATTCAGATGTTCCGCAGAAGCATTCGAGGGATAACAACGTTTATTTTTGCTTCGGTACTGGTGTTATTTTCGGTAGGCTTGATTTACAGTTTGTACGCCTTGTTAGATCTTCGACCTCCGCTGTCAGGAAATGTCGAGGTTTCTATTGGTTATAGTTGTTATCTGATAATTGCGGCTGCCGTGGGAATGTTAGGCGAACAATTCTACTTCTGGACCACTCGCAATGAGGTGAAGGTAGTGAAAGAAACTGCTGATACGTTGGATGATTTGGTATAGTCGCCCAATTCGACATAATGACTTTATATCCTAATTAATTCTAATTGGACACAATTTAAATTTCAGGGCAAATAAAAAAGGGAACCCAATTGGATTCCCTCTTCTGAATATTCTTTAATCGATTAACGATTCGCTACATCAACGTAATCACGTTCGTTGGCTCCAGTGTAAATCTGACGTGGACGTCCGATTGGTTCACCGTTCTCGATCATTTCTTTCCATTGTGCAATCCATCCTGGAAGACGTCCGATAGCGAACATCACTGTAAACATCTCCGTTGGAATTCCGATTGCTTTGTAGATGATTCCTGAGTAGAAATCAACGTTCGGGTACAAGTTACGCGCTTTGAAGTACTCGTCTTCCAAAGCAACTTGCTCCAATTTCTTTGCGATGTCCAACAATGGATCATCCACACCTAGTTTTTCCAATACCTCATCACACGCTTTCTTGATGATCGTCGCACGAGGATCGAAGTTTTTGTATACACGGTGTCCGAATCCCATCAAACGGAACGGATCTTCTTTGTCTTTTGCTTTTGCTACCCACTTGTCAAGATCACCTCCATCGTTGTGGATTGTTTCCAACATTTCAATAACTGCTTGATTCGCTCCACCGTGAAGTGGTCCCCAAAGGGCAGAAATACCTGCTGAGATAGAAGCATATAAGTTAGCGTGAGATGAACCTACGATACGCACTGTTGAAGTAGAACAGTTTTGCTCGTGATCTGCGTGAAGGATCAACAACTTATTCAATGCTGATACTACTACTGGATCTGGTTCGTAATCTCCTGTTGGCATGCCGAACATCATGTACAAGAAATTTGCTCCGTAATCCAAATCATTTTTTGGATACATCAACGGATGACGCATTGCGTTTTTATATGACCATGCAGCCAAAGTTGGCAATTTCGCAATCAAACGCTGAATCGTCAAATCTTTTGCCTCTGGCGTTCGATTCGGGTCCAAAGATTCAGGGTAGAAAGTTGATAGTGAACAAACCATGGATGCCATAATTCCCATCGGGTGCGCCTTTGCAGGGTATGCCTCAAAGAATTGTTTCATGTCTTCATGCACCAACGTGTGATTCGTAATGCTCTCTTGAAAGCTAGCTAACTCAGCTTGAGTTGGTAATTCACCATAGATCAACAAAAACGATACTTCCAAAAAGCTGGCTTTGTCTGCCAATTGCTCAATAGGATAACCACGGTAACGAAGAATTCCATTCTCACCATCCAAATACGTAATCGCACTTTGACAACTTCCTGTATTCTTAAAACCTGAATCCAAAGTAATGTATCCACCCGTTGCTCCTCGGAACTTTCCGATGTCAATTCCTTTCTCTTGTTCAGTTCCTTCCACTACAGGTAGCTCGTAAGTCTTCCCTCCTAATTCTATCTTCGCGATTTCACTCATTTTTCTATCTAAATCTTATCTATTTATTCAGTTCGGTCGCCTAAGATAATACACAAATTTATTTCTATCAAGACTTCCTGTGAATAAGTATTCTACCTATAAATTTTCCAGGGTATATTTATACATCATTCGGAAGAGATGATTGCGTGTATTTCCTCCGAAAATACCGTGATTTTTGTTCGGGTAAATGAACAAATCAAAATCCTTGTCAGCGGCAACCAATGCGTTCACCATCTCCATTGTATTCTGGTAATGAACGTTGTCATCACCCGATCCGTGAATTAATAAATAGTTTCCTTTAAGTTTTTCCACGTGATTGATGGGGGAGTTGTCATCGTATCCAGATGCGTTCTCAGCCGGGGTGCGCATAAATCGCTCCGTGTAAATGTTGTCGTAGTACCGCCAGCTCGTAACCGGAGCAACCGCAATTCCCATTTTAAAGTAATCAGCTCCTTTGGTCATCGCGAGAGAAGTCATAAAGCCACCATAACTCCATCCCATAATTCCAATGCGGGCTGGGTCAACGTAAGGCATTGTTTGCAATTCTTTGGCTACAGCGATGAAGTCTTCGGTCTCTAATTTCCCAAGTTCAAGATACGTACTCTTCTTAAATGCTTCTCCGCGACGCATTGTTCCTCTAGGATCTACGGAAACTACGATGTAGCCGCTTTGTACTAATAGTTGATGATACATCAAATTGAATCCACCCCATGAATCTGAAACAGTATTCGATCCCGGACCTCCATAAATATTGATGTAAACCGGATATTTTTTGCTCGGATCAAAATCTGCAGGTTTGATCACCCATCCGTTCAATTCTGTTTCGTGTCCTTTAAACTTTACGAATTCTTTCTTCCCCAAATTGTATGGTGCCAGCTTATCCATTAAGGCCTTGTTGTCTTCCATTACAGTGATTTCCTTTCCTTTGCTGTTGCATAAGGTGTAAACGGGCGCCGTATTTGCGGTGGAGTAGGTTTTAATGAAATACTTCATTCCATTAGAGAAATCTGCTTCGCTGGTACCATGCATTTCGCTGATACATTCTTTCTTTGAACCGTCCAATTTGATTTTATGAATCGTTTGATACAGCGGTCCAGATTCCGCAGACGAGAAGTATACTACATTCTTAGCATCGATTCCGTAGCAGTCTATAACATCCCAATTACCGCTGGTTACTGCACGAGATTCTCCGTCAAAGGTCAATGCATAAATATGATTGTACCCATCTTGCTCGCTTGTTCGAAGGATGGTATTACCGTCTTCAAGGATCAACAGGTTGTCATCGATTTCAACGTATGTTTTTGAAGTCTCCGTGTAGAAGGCCTTAGTTTCCATTTTTGCATCATTAATCGTCATCAAATGATATTTCAATTCGTTCTGATGACGGTTCAATGTCTGAAGCACCAATTTATTTTCCGTTTTCGACCATTGCAAACGAGGAATATATTCGTATTCGCCTAGGTTGATGTTCATTCGATTTGTTCCATTTACGTCGATTACATACGCTGTAACTTTCGAATTGTCTTCACCCGCTTTCGGGTATTTGAAGGTGTACAAATCTGGGTACAATTCATTGAAGTATTTCATGGTGTATTCCTGCACGTCAGATTCATTAAAGCGAAGGAATGAAATCCACTTGCTATCGGGAGACCATCCGTAAGCTTTCGTAATGGCGAATTCTTCTTCGTACACCCAGTCTGTAGTACCGTTGATGACCTTGTTGGTTTCTCCATCTTGTGTCAATTGCGTCACTTTTCCCGAAGCAATGTCTTTTACATATAAGTTGTTTTCGAAGATGTACGATACTTTTTTACCATCAGGAGAATACTCAGCCAGTGTTTGCGGTTCGCGCTCTGCGTCCAGGGGTTGAACCTCATTGGTGTTCAAATCGATCAGGTAATAAACGGCACTGTAGCTTCTGCGATAGATGGCTTCCGTTTTTGTAGAGATCAATGCTTTGGTTTCATCGGCATTAAAGCTGTAATCGTCCATACCAATATTTGCCAACAAGTCCGGAGCAATAATTGTTTCTCCTTCCCCCTCGTAATCTGAGAACTTATGTTTCGTTACCGAAAGGCCGTCAGGAGTTTTTGTTGTTTTTGAGAAATAATTCCCGTCATCCATAGATCGAAATCCAGCAACTGATGCAGGGAAAAATTCATAGTATTTCCAGATTTTTTCAACAGTTATTTTCTTGTCTTGCCCGTAAGCAACAGAAATGCTGCAAATACAGATGAAAAGGATAAGATGTTTCATGGTCGATTTTAAAATTTCCGATTAAAAATACTGATACTTTTCTCCACTAAACCGGATTAGGCTGAAAACATTAACCCATTGTTAATATTTATTTAGTGTAGGCACGGAGTTTTTGTCATACATTTGCACCGTATCGGCCTTGTGTTCTCCTTGATATCGCATCTGATTGAAACCACAAAGTCGTGAAACACAGAGACAATGAACTAATGCAATTACCCACATCGGTGAATATTACCATTCAAAGATGTATACTACTTCAAGAGATCGAACTCAACGGTCCTGTGCATTATTTCGTTGTACCTATTGTTAATTCGTAACACTTATTTAATCGTTTTCAGCTATGAAAAGAACATTACTTTTTTTAGGAACTGTCTTCATGGGCGTATCTGCTTCTGCTCAAGATTGTTCTGATCTATTTATCTCCGAGTACGTAGAGGGGGTAAGTAACAACAAAGCACTAGAAATTTATAACCCAACAGATCAACCTATTGATTTGTCGCAGTACTTCGTTGCTCGATACAGCAATGGTTCGACTTCGCACACATCGGCTCAAACAGCTTCTATTGCCGTTGAGTTGGTAGGTACCTTGGCACCGTATTCAACGCATGTTGCTGTAATCGATAAACGTGATTCTACCGGAACTGGGCAAGAGGCACCAGTATGGGATGAGTTGCAAGCAGTTGCTGACGAATTCTACAGCCCTGTTTACGATCAGTCATATGCATTCTACTTTAACGGTAACGATGCATTGATTCTTTACAAAGGAAACATTAGCGATATCGGTAACCAGCAAGTTATTGATGTATTCGGAAAAGTGGGTGAGAATCCAGGTCCTGATTCAGGATGGTCTACAGGCTTCCCGTACAATGATGGTTCAGGAGTTATTGTTTCACAAGATCATTCATTGATCCGTAAGGCATCAATAATGACAGGACAAATCAATCCTTTCCCTTCTTTCTTTGATCCATTATTAGAGTGGGATTCAATTCCAGCATTGATCGAAGTACAAGGAAACACAACAGGAAACTGGGCATCTTTAGGATCACATTCTTGTGATTGTGCTCAAGGAAGCGTTAACGAAATTGCAAACGTTGTCAATGTAACTGTTGCTCCGAACCCATCAAACGGTTCATTCACTGTAGGTAACATCATCAGTTTTACAAACGTTCAGGTGATCAATTCATTGGGACAAGAAGTGTACGCTGTTAAGAACAACGGACAGACTTCTCTTACAATTGATCTTTCAGAGCGACGTGGAGTATACTTCGTGAAGCTTTCAGGTGAAGGTGATGCGGTAACGCGTCGTGTTATTATCAAATAAGATTTTATTCATGGTCCTTGACTTCGGTTGAGGACCTTTTTTATTCATAGGCAATGAAAGCAATTCTAGTTGTTCTTGCTTCGTTTCTTGCGATGGCTTCTTATGCCCAAAAAGGAACGTTGAGTGGAACTATCACTGATAACGTATCAAAGCAACCTGTTGTAGGAGCAAAAATTGTGTTCTCTTCCGAATTTCGTGCAATTACCGATTACGATGGAAATTACAGCATCAAGGATATTCCATACGGGTCGTACGAAGGAACTATTACAATGCTTGGTTTTGATACTCTAGCTATTTCAGTTAATATCGATCAGCCCCAAGTTTCCAACGATATCATTTTAGGCGGAAGTCAGGAGTTGGATGAGGTACGAGTAATTGGAAACATTGCAGAGGATCGTAAAACACCCGTAGCGAAAACAACGTTAGATGCCAAAGCTATTCGCGAGGAACTCGGTTCGCAAGATTTGCCCATGATTTTAAACTCTACACCAGGGGTTCACGCTACTGAGCAAGGAGGTGGTGATGGAGATGCACGTATTACTATTCGTGGATTCAACCAGCGAAACGTTGGGGTGATGATAGATGGAGTACCTGTGAACGACATGGAGAACGGATGGGTATACTGGTCGAACTGGTTCGGTTTGGACAATATTACATCTCAAATTCAGGTACAACGTGGATTGGGCGCTACGAAATTGGCCATGCCATCTGTTGGAGGTACCATGAATATCCTTACGAAGAATACAGGAGGTAAAAGAGAAATTACCGCACGTCAAGAATACGGTACAGGAAACTTCTTGAGAACTTCTGTTTCTTACAAATCCGGAACATTGAAAAATGGATGGGGAGTATTGTTCTCTGGTTCATACAAACAAGGCGACGGTTGGGTAAACGGATTGAGCACACAAGGTGGATTCTATTACCTAAAAGTCCAAAAGAAATTAGATAAGCACGTCATCTCATTGAGTGGGTTTGGTGCGCCTCAACAGCACGGTCAGCGTGCTTTCCAACAAGGAATTTCGTACTGGGATAAAGAGTACGGTAGAAACATGTTCGAAGGAAGCGATGAATTGTACAACATTATCACGCGCTACCGAACGGATGGAGATTACAATGCCTATACTCAAGGATTGCAGTCGCAAGGATTGAATGCCTTTTCGGTACAACAGTACATGACGAATTATGTCGATACCACAGGGGCTGAAAACCGAGGAGTTCGATACAATGAGCATTACGGATACAGAACAATTAATGGTGAGCGCCAACTATTCAATGAGCGCCGCAACTATTACCATAAGCCACAAATTACCTTGAAGGATTTCTGGAAAGTCAATGACAAATTGTCGATCTCCAATATGGTGTATACTTCCATCGGTCGTGGTGGCGGACAACGCTATTTCAATTCCAGTTCCACCATCATCGCAGATGAAGATGGTTTGGTTGATTGGGATCAGATCGTTCAGAACAATCAGTATACAACTTTCGGAGGTCAGCAGCTTCCAACGATTGATCCTTTTTACGATCCTACAATGTTGAAGTCGTCTCAAATTTTGTCTGCTTCGGTAAACAATCATTTTTGGTTGGGAGGCTTGTCTCAGTTCGATTATGATCATACGCCATACCTTTCATTTGCTGGAGGATTGGATTACCGCTACTACAAAGGACAGCATTATAACGAAGTATTGGACCTTTTAGGAGGAGAGTACTTTGTGAATACGCAGGATCAGAATGCTGCATCTGACATGAAGCAGGTTGGGGATAAAATTGGTCGTCAGCCATGGCACAACAATCGTGATGGATTGGTTCAGTGGGCGGGAGCATTCGGTCAAATGGAATACTCGAAAGGAGCTTGGACTGCCTTTGTAAATGCATCAGTTGTTGCGAACTTCTATAAAGGAATTGATTACTTCCGTGGTAGACAGATGGTTTTGTCTGATACAATTTTAGAGATCGGATATGACGATGTAATTACCCATAACGGAGCAACGTACGATCGCAATTCCCAAGGGCTTCGTGATCACCAAACGGATTGGGTAAATAAAACAGGATTTACCTTTAAAACAGGAGCCAATTACAACGTTACGGAGAAGCAAAATGTTTTTGTAAATGTTGGGTACTTGTCTAGAACACCAATGTTTAACAATGTAATCGATAACCAGAACAACCGCGTTTTTGATACGCTTGTAAATGAAAACATTCTAGCCTTCGAATTCGGATATGGCTTCCGTTCAAAGAAAGTGAGCTTGAATGTGAATGGTTACTTTACGAATTGGACCAACCGTCCACTGCCATTTGGGTTGTCTGTTCAAGACCCTCTGGATCCTTTGGAAGTGATTATTGTGAACATTCCGGGGATGGATGCACGTCACATGGGGATTGAAGTTGATGGAGTTTACCGTATTAATAAGAAAATCACGCTTGAAGGAATGGCAAGTATCGGAGACTGGATTTGGAATTCAGCAGAAGATATTGTGGTATACAACGACACGATTACATTTGATGCGCGTGGTGTACATGTGGGGGACGCTGCTCAATCGACGTATGCAGCATCAATTCGATGGGCACCGATCAAAGGAGGGTATTTGAAATTGAAATACACGTATTTTGATCGTTACTACACAGATTTCGATCCAATTTCATTGACAGGTGCAACCGCTGGTCGTGATTCATGGCAAATGCCAGATTACGGATTGATGAGTTTGCATGCAGGGTATCGATTACCATTGAAAGAAACAACACTGAGCTTCCGCGCGAATGTCATCAACTTGTTGAATACAACCTACATTCTTGATGGGACAAATAATAGAAACTTTGATGAAGCGGAGGATAATTTCAATGCACAGTCAGCATCGGTATTCTTTGGACAAGGAATTCGTTTCAACGTTTCCGTTGGATTTGAATTTTAAATTAGAATTAGCAACAAACATAACAGTATGAGAAAAATAGGATTAATCATTGCAGTGCTTACAGGAAGCTTCTTTTCGTTTGCACAGCTGAACATTGCCGATGCGCGTACCTTCGGTATCGGTTCTACAGTGACGATTTCTGGAATCGCAACCAACGGCGGGGAATTAGGGCCTATCCGATACGTACAAGATGCTACGGCAGGATTGGCGTGTTATGGAGGACCAATGACAGGTGTAAATGAAGGTGATTCAATCACTGTAACTGGACCGCTTATTGAATTTTCAGGATTGTTGGAGATTTCAATTGTACAGAGTGTTACCGTGCACAATCAAGCAGTGGTTCCACCAACGCCTTTGAATATTCCAATTACTTCTGCCGCAGAATCATTGGAGTCGCAGTTGGTTGAGATTGAAAATGTAACATTCGTTCAATCTGGAAACTTTTCAGGAAACACGACTTATCAGATTACAGATGGTACCAATCAATTGGATGTGCGTGTAAATAGCGGAACGAACTTGGTTGGGACAGCAATTCCTGGAGGGCCGATAACCATTACTGGACCACTTGGACAGTTCAACGCAAACTATCAGATTGTACCACGTTCTACGAATGATGTCGTAACGTACGTGGCGCCATTGTATGAAATCAACGTTTTGTTGGATGGATCAACTGTGCTACACACATCTGATTATTTCATTGGAAGTTCATCTTCTGTATCCGTAGAAATCGAAAACTACGGAACACAAGATTTGATCGTTTCTGGAGCAACGTTTACAGGTCCAGATGCAGGAGACTTCAACTCAAACATTGGAGCACCTACTATTGCTGGAGGAAGTTCTCAAACATTTACAATTAACTACGCGCCTTCAAATACGGGTTCACACTTTGCAACATTAGAGATCGCATCAAACGACGCAGACGAGAATCCTTACATTATCAATTTTGAAGGGGTAGGAACAGATAACTTGGCAACTGAGCCAACATCAAATCCGACAGGGTTGACATTCCCTACTGTAGAAGCATACACAGTGAATGGAACCTATGCTGCAGGAACTGGAGCAACGAACTATTTAGTATTGTGGAAGACAGGAAGTGCAATTACCGGAGTCCCAATGGACGGAAACACATATTTACGTGGTGATGTTGTTGGAGACGCAAAAGTTGCCTATGCAGGACCGGGAACTACATTCACACCTCGCGGTGTAATCGCGAATCAGGATTATCACTTTGCAGTGTATGCATTTAACGGCCAATCGGGTTATGAAAACTACCAAGCGACTTCACCAGCTACAGGAAACGTAACAAGCGGCGGGTCAAACATTGGAAGTTACTACGGAAGCATCACAGCAGCTTCTTCTTCATTGCATACCGACTTACAAGCATTGATCAATCCGCATACAGAAGTATCATACTTCTTGTACAAGTTGACGTTGATGGATCAGTTCGAGGTTCGTGACACAACTGGAGGGCAGTCCTTCGTTGAATGTGCGTACACAGGAGAACGTTACGTATTTGATGATCCATTTGATTGGACTGCGACAGGGTACAGCCGTGAGCATACGTTTGCACATTCATGGATGCCAACATTCCCAGCAGATCAGCCAGAAGAGCCAGAGTACAACGATCAACACAACTTGTACCCGGCAAACTTGGCTGAAGCAAACTCGCCTCGTAGTAACCTACCTTTGGGAGAGATTGACGGAAACGTTGTAGATTCATACTTGGAAGGAGCCACTGGGTTTAGTGGAAGTCAATTGGTATATGAGCCGAGAGACAGTCAGAAAGGAAACGCAGCACGTGCGATTTTCTATATGGTAACTTGTTATGGGTTCCCATTGACAGGAAATTTGAATGCAGACGAACAAGATCAAGATTTATTGAAATCGTGGCACTTTAATGATGTGCCTGACAACTACGAAATTGCACGTCACGAGTTTATTTACAACCAACAAGGTAACCGTAACCCGTATATTGATTCAATTGCATGGGCTTGTTTCGTTGATTTTGATGCATTTGGATATGATGCGACGAACTGTAACTTGAGCATTGAAGATCAGGTTCAGAACAGCATGGTTGTGTATCCAGTACCAGCGACTGAGAACGTATATGTTCAGGTGAACGGAACGAAAATTACGAGCTACGAAGTGATCGACATGCAAGGACGTGTTGTTGCTTCTACTAAGGATGCAAACGAAGATGTCGTTATTTTCAACTCCAATGAATTTGAATCCGGAAGCTACATTGTAAAAGTTGTAACACCATTTGGTGAGGCACAACGCAAAATGATCATTGAATAATGATTCGGAATTTTGTCTTTATATTAATACTTGGAGCAGGCCTATGGGCCTGCTCTGATGTTTATACACTCTCTGCCGAGGACAAAACCACTTTAGTTGATAGCGGAATTGAGTCCAATGCATCGATAGATTCTATCATTGCTCCATATCAGAATGAGTTGTCACAGACGATGGATGAGGTGATTGCATACGCCCCCGAAGATTTTACCAAAGGAAGGCCCAACGGGACATTGAATGATTGGGCGGCCGATGCTATATTATACCACGAACTACGCGTCTCAACAGACGTCCAATTTTCAGGGCCTGTGATATGTCTATTGAATGTGGGAGGACTTCGGAATCCTATTAGTAAAGGTGATGTAACCGTTGGTGATATTTACAAATTAATGCCGTTCGACAACGAAATTGTTTGGGTGGAAATGCCATTGGATTCGCAAGAGGATATTATCAAGTACTTGCAGGCCTCAGGCGGGGAGCCCTTATCTGGTGCCGTTTTATCGAAGGATAAATTCATTTTTGAAAATGCTAAAGAATTTTACAATTCCTTTTGGGTCATTACTTCGGATTACCTAATGAACGGAGGTGATAAAATGGATTTCTTTGAAAAGAAGATTCGAATGAAATACGGAAGTGGTTTGATGCGCGATGCTATGTTGAACGAAGCGAAATTTCAAGACACATTGAATGTTACTGATGGTGATAGAATCATTTTAGAATGAACAGAAGAGACTTTTTACGTAATACCGCATTAATTTCTGGAGGAACCATGATGGCTCCTTCACTATTTGCTAAAGATGTATTGGAGTCGAGCGCATCCAAAGGAGATAAAATTACCATTCTTCATACCAACGATACGCATTCCAATATTGATCCTTTTCCTGAGAACCACGCGAAGTATCCGGGACAAGGTGGAGTTTCACGTCGTTTCGAAATGATTCAAAAGATTCGTTCCGAAGAAGAAAATGTTTTGCTACTCGATGCCGGTGATATCTTCCAGGGAACCCCGTATTTCAACATGTTCGGCGGAGTGCTCGAGATGAAGTTGATGTCGAAGCTTGGTTACGATGCTGCCACGATGGGGAATCACGATTTCGACGGTGGAATGGATGGATTCAAGAGTGCGAAGGAATATGCAGACTTCCCCTTTTTATGTTCGAATTACGACTTC
>JADFAL010000015.1 GCA_015665275.1 Flavobacteriales bacterium
AAAACAGAACTTTAAAAGCAAGAAAAAAGCAGTATCAGAATTTTAACCTAAATTAGACAGAACTCTATCTTATTTTTTAAGCCAAAAAGTTCAAATATCGCTGAAGACCTGCACGATCGCCCACTAGACATTGACACAGAAGGTTTGAAAGTCTACAACGAAGATACATAGTCGGTCCTATTTCCTTACCCCTACAACAAATGCTTCAATGCCCTAAGCATATTGGCCTCTAAGGTATCTACGCTCCCATCGGCATTAAATACCGTTTGAACGTCCTGAATTAATGCATCGAGATCGTCTCTCTTATACCCGAACTTCTCAATGTTATGCAGAATCTTCTGTATGCGCTGGTAGTCGTTGTCTTTATCCAATTCGCGGTGAATGTCTTTGTAAACATCATCCTTCACCAAATCATGAATAAGATCTTGTTCCTCCTCCGATTCGAAAAAGTTCGCGTTCGCTGCGTACAACAGCAAGTATGCTTTGAATTCCTTCTTCGACCAATCTGTAGTTACTTCTTTCATAATGATGCGTTTATATCGGCAAGATACTGCGGTTGCTTCGATCAAATAATGACGATCGTCAGTTTTAAATAAATCATTTCCCCTGTCCCCATTTGCCTGACTCTTTCGTTAGTACCAAATCCGACAATGGCTTGCACTGACAGGCCAAACGAAGCCCCTTTTCAAGTCCATTCTTATGCGGAGGGAAGTTCAAACGCCATTGCTCCATTTTTGTTGGAGGAGTCAAATCGCCTTCTATTTTCATTGCGCAGGTACCACACGAGCCCAATCCACGGCAATGTATTGCACGAACGGATGGATGATATAGCTCATCCCAATACAATTTCAAACTAGTACGAAGCTTTTGATTCGGATCAACTTCAACCTTTTTCCCACTTGGTAATACCACTTTCATCACATCCATAAAGATACGGAAGATGAATTACAACTTCAATCGATAGAAAGCGGCTACTTTGAGTAAACAACCGTCACTGAAATCGGTATTCAACTGAGTTCGATCATCATTGAAATAAAACAGTGGCATGGAGAACGGCACTTTTTCATTGTATACACGATAATTTCTTCCAATCGAATGTCCACCGTGAATTTGGAAGTGAATCCCATTTGATAGCGCATACTGCACAAAAGCGTACGCCTCATTCGTCGAACGCGCCAAATAGCGCTCCTCCTCTGCCCCATATGACTGTGTCATGTCGTAACTTCGAATCTGGCCGCGATACGTCAATCCCACACTGAAATTGCCCACAAAATTGTAATTCAACCCAACTGATAAAGGCAATAAGGCTTTTGCTTCGAACTTCTCGTTTTCGCTGAGGTAGTAAAATCCAAAAATGGGCACGAAGAACGGCCCGAATAATTCCTGGTTGTAATACCCTCCGAATTTGTAATTGAATCGTTCCGATTTTGTATACTTCATCAAAACGGCGCCCCCCAATTGAAAATCGCGTGAAGTTAGCGGACCAAAATCCGAGGAGACCTTAGGTAATAACAAGTAGGTTCCAGACCAACGTTCATTGTGTTGCAATTTCAAGCCCAACTTGAGAGATACTCCCGTTACGGATTCTGTTCTTCTCCCCAGATCGAAAGAAGCTTGGGTATTTTCATAAGTTAGCCCTGTTAGAAAAGCATTGTTTTCTCCAAATTGAATCGGCGCTGTAACATCAGCGTTGATCTCCTGCATTGGGGTACTCAGTGTACTGGAGTCAAAAACATTTGGAGGGGTAATGGTATAATCGAACTTAGCCAAATCTACATACTGTTGCGCCTGGACAGTGCAACAAAGAATCGTAGTAATTACATATAAGAATGGTACTCTTAGCATGTTCGGTTTTTAAAGATAGCTTTTTTGATCACAAGAAGTCCAAACCACAAAACCACGAACCGAGCACCGCTCTCGCAAAGCTTTAGGGCAGCTAAGCGAAGCCGACCCCTCCACCTGCTACCTCACACCTGCATCGTGGGCTGAGGCACTCGAAGCCCAACCATCTTCCAACAAGTACAAACAAAAAATCCCGGCACTCAATGAATACCGGGAATTAAATTCCTTGAAAAGAAAGCGTTTACTAACGCTTGTGCATTCCTTCGTCAGAAACAGTCAATTTCTTACGACCTTTTCTGCGACGAGCCGCCAATACACGACGACCGTTCTTAGTAGCCATACGGCTGCGGAATCCGTGTTTGTTTCTTCTCTTTCTTACCGATGGTTGAAACGTTCTTTTCATGTTATATATCTTTTCCTCTTGTTGTCAAAAATTCGGACTGCAAAGATAGCTATTTTTTCTATCTGTCAAAACCGTTTTACAAAAATATTGAATTTCTAATAGGATCGGGATATTGTGTGTAATTTTGAGAGATCAAATTTAATTCATGTTTCGACCGAGAAAAGAAAAATCAAAACGCGAAAAACTCTCCAAAGACAGTATTAAAAAAGCGCGTCGAATTTTCGTCTATCTGAAGCCATATAGAACTATGTTCGCTATAGGCTGGATCTTCTTGGTCATTTCCAGCGTCTTAGGACTTGCATTCCCATTACTAATGGGACAATTATTAGGAGGTTCTTCTGATATGGGATCGGGAGGCGCAATGGGTTCTTTTTGGGAGAATGTGAATATTACCAACGTTACAACTGTAGCACTTGCCTTATTTATTTCGTTTGGAGCACAGGCATTAACCGGATTCTTTCGGATTCTTTTATTTACGAAAGTGACGGAAAATGCGCTGAGAGATATTCGAAAGGATGCTTTTGCCCGATTGGTTTACATGCCGATGGATTTCTTTAACTCCAACAAGGTAGGGGAACTCACAAGTCGGATTTCTGCAGATATTACTCAGGTGCAAGATGTACTAAGAACAAGCGTTGCTGAGTTCTTCCGCCAATTTGTAATTATTGCCGGTGGTATCACCTTTCTCGTGATTTTATCCTGGAAGCTCGCTTTAATTATGCTTGCGACATTGCCTGTATTAGCAATTGTTGCTGTATTCTTTGGACGATTTGTCCGAAAACTATCCAAACAAGCACAGGACGAATCGGCAAGTTCCAATACAATTATCGAAGAAGCGTTAATGGGAATTTCCAATGTAAAGTCCTTCACGAATGAATTATTTACCATTGGCAAATACAAAAAAGCCATAGATAACATCCGAGATCTTAATGTAAAAAGTGGCCTCTGGCGTGGATTCTTTGCTTCGTTCGTGATCATCTTCATTATGGGAGCCATTGTATTTATTGTTTGGCAGGGAGTGCTTTTAACGCAAGGTCCTAACCCGGAGATGAATCCAAATGATTTCTTTACGTTTATGATGTTTACCATTATGATGGGGGCCTCATTTGGATCACTACCCGAACTTTTCGCTAGTATTCAAAAAGCAATTGGCGCAACGGAAAATTTGATGGAAATCATTGCTACTCCGAACGAGAAGGACATGCGTACAGGTTCTTTAAAACCGGAATTAACAGGAAGTGTAGCATTTAAATCTGTGAATTTCCATTATCCGCAGCGCAAGGATGTACAGGTGCTCAATGATGTGTCGTTTGAAAGTCAATCCAATCAAACAATCGCATTGGTTGGATCATCCGGTGCTGGTAAATCTACGGTGGCTTCCCTCCTACTGCAGTATTACGATCTATCAGGCGGTTCTATCGAGTTTGATGGTGTGGATAGCACAAAAATAGAATTAGAGCATCTAAGAAGTCATATGGCGTTCGTACCACAAGAAGTTATTCTATTCTCTGGAACGATTCGCGAGAATATCGCTTTTGGTGACTTGGATGCATCCGAAGAAGAAATCATCGAGGCGGCGAAAAAGGCGAATGCTTGGGACTTTATTGAAACCTTTCCCGACAAACTGGAAACGGAAGTTGGAGATCGCGGAATTCAATTATCGGGAGGTCAGAAACAGCGTATTGCGATTGCCCGCGCCATTTTGAAGAATCCTAAAATTTTGATCTTAGATGAAGCTACCTCGGCCTTGGATTCAGAATCGGAAAAAGCTGTGCAATCTGCATTGGATGGACTAATGAAAGGTCGAACTTCATTTGTAATTGCACACCGACTCTCAACGATCAAGAAAGCGGATACGATATTGGTCTTTGATCATGGAAAGATTGTAGAATCTGGCCAGCATGATTCGCTTATTGAAATGAATGGCGTATATGCGAATTTGGTTTCGTTACAAGGGGTTGAGCATAGTTAAGAAAAGTCTTTCGTACGTCGGAGTACCTGAATATTCGAATATCGGAATATTCCGATTAAAAAGTTGATCAGGTTTTTGTAATTGATAATTAATCTTCTTAAATTCTAGAAGACCTTCCTGAATTCTGCAAGCCTAGCCGATATGCACACGGCAATCTGTTATAGAAGTACTACCGTAAATTTCGGCCGTACGATAAAATAACACTCCTATTTTAACTCGATTTTCGTGAGAATCACATGGCATTTCAATGGAATAGTTCTCTTCGCTCAATACATCTTTGAAACCTAGCTTCAATATAGAATTCTTCTGATCTTCAGATAATTGATCCCCTTCAACTAAAAACTCATTACTCACGGCCTCGCAATAGACTTTATGAGCACCACGACTTGAAGCAATCTGAAGATAATAATCCCCGACTTCTATGATTACGAAGTTTTGAGGTTTACCAAAATCACCTTCAAAAAGAGTCTTTTCAAGACTTGTAACTACAATATTTACAAACGAACTTCTGTCCACCAGCGCTCATTTATGGTGCCACCGCCGACATCAACTCTGCACAAATCAAAGCAGCAAAAGATCCAATCGCGTAACCCAAAACAGCCAATAATACTCCAACGCTTGCTAATGACGGATGGAACGCCGCAGCCACTACAGGAGCCGATGCTGCCCCCCCTACATTTGCTTTCGATCCTACAGCTAAGAAGAAGAACGGTGCTTTGATCCACTTGGCCACTGCAAAGAGTAGTAATGCGTGGAAGGCCATCCAGATTATACCAACCAGAATCAATTGTGGTTCTTGAAGGGCAACGTGAATATCCATTTTCATACCGATAATAGCTACCAAGATGTAAATGAAGACACTCCCCAATTTGGAGGCTCCAGCTCCCTCATACTTACGAGCTCTGGTTCCAGCATAAATTAACGCACCAATCGTACAAATAACAATCAGCCAGAAAAAGTCACTAGCCAATGGAGATGTAGATCCCCAAAGATCTTTAAAGAACGGCCCCAAATAAGAGGAAATCCAATGTGCAAATCCTACCAATCCAAAGGACAATCCCAGCATCAACATATAATCTTTCAAGACAGGTTTTCGCGAGTTCTGCGCCTCATAATTCTCCATTCGATTCTTCAAATCCTCAATTGCTGAACTATCCGCTTTCAACCATTTATCGAACATCTTGTGACGCGCAGCTCCCCAAAGAAGGAAGATCATCCAAAGTTGCGCAACAATGATGTCTACAGTTACCATTTTACCGAAAAGACTCTTCTTGTAATCATACAATTCCAACATTGCCATTTGGTTGGCACCTCCACCAATCCAGCTTCCAGCAAGTGTCGACATTCCTCTCCAGGCAGCTTCATCTCCAACTCCACCAACAACTTCAGGACTGATCAATGAGTATATCCAAATGGCCAATGGGCCGCCCAAAATAATTCCAATCGTACCGGTAAAGAACATGATCAATGCCTTGGGACCTAGGTTAAGAATTCCTTTAAAATCGATTCCGATTGTCATGAGGATCAATGCGGCAGGGAGTAAATACGTTTTGGCTGCACTATACAACCCGCTGTATTCGCTCGA
Source organism: Flavobacteriales bacterium (assembly GCA_015665275.1). Taxonomy (GTDB): domain Bacteria; phylum Bacteroidota; class Bacteroidia; order Flavobacteriales_D; family Crocinitomicaceae; genus UBA4466. Next base: position 5,803 of record JADFAL010000015.1, read on the forward strand.
AATGATTCCCAAGGTACTTAACAATCCAGGAATCAGATAGCACAGGAGAAGCGCCGGAATGATACTATAGAATTTCTTCCAGTTCTTATTAGAAGAGTTGGCAGTGTAGAAAATCATTGCCAATACGATAGCTAACAATCCGAACGTAATACCATCATCTGTAATCCATGGTTTTCGGGCCACTTTAATGGAGGCAGTCAAGGTTTTTTCACCCGAAGCATGAAATTCCAACGTATCACCACGATGATGCATGGTAACGCTCACTTCAATTTCCTTTTCAATATCCTTAATCAGATACGGAGATAACCTAGTGAACGTTTTTTTTGTTTTCCCGGCCGTTACGGTTACAGAATCAACATCTCGTAATGGATAATCCGCAGGAATGAAATACACTAAGACATCACCTTTACTGTCTAGTAACATTTTGGACTCCATCCCCATCGCGATAGCGTTTCCTTTGGCGAAATCGAAAGTCTTCTCCTCATCAGCCGATAACGACTGAATTTGTTGACCAAAACTACTGTTGGCTAGGAATAAGAAGGACAGAATGAATAGCAACTGCTTCATAAAAATGAGTTTAAAAGAAACAGCCCTAACAATCCCGATTGGTTGTTAGGGCTGCCCCATTGCATATATAAAGTTTATTTTACTCCGTGCATTAGTTTTTTAACGACACGTGTAAGTAAGATTCCGACAATCCCCAACCCGATTGGGATGAGCGTAAAGATTAGGAAGAAGGTCTGCATGCTGTAGCTTTCCGTAATCGCATCAATTTGTCCCCCTAGCAATCCAGCAAGCTTGTTACCAATGGCTACGGCAATGTACCAGATACCAAACATCATGGCGATCATTCGACCTGGAACCAATTTACTCACATACGATAGCGCTACTGGTGATAGACATAGTTCACCAAGCGTGTGGAACAAGTATGCCAACACCAACCAAATGATACTAACCGAAGCTGTTTTAGCTCCTGGCTCTATGCTTGAGGCTCCCATTGCAAGGGCTCCGAAACCGACTCCAAGTAGAATCAAGCCCAATCCGTACTTCGCAGCAGCACTTGGGTTGTACTTACTTTCCCACCAACGTGAGAACAACGGGGCAAATGCAATGATAAACAGTGAGTTCAAAATCAAGAACCAAGTAGCCGGAATTTCCAACTCGTTCTTCTTTATTTCTACCACAGAAGCAGCAACAATATCTGTATCTGACTTCTTCTTTTTCGCTGCTTTACGAATCCGCTTTTCTTTTTCCTTAGAAAGGTAAATGACTTTGTCCCCTGCATTCATTGCAACGATATCTTGCCCTTCTTTCAATTTAACCGGCTCAATAATAATTGACTTCTTATCTACGATAATTTCCCCTTCCGCGTATTCTGTTTCTTCCGTAATTACGGTTTCAAAATACAGATCGGACATCTTCAACTTTTTCTCTTTACCCTTTTCAGAATAAACTATTGTTGCTTTGGAAGTATTCTCAATAGCTAAAACAGCTTCAACGTATTCTTTATCAAATTTCTTTTGCTCTGCCTCACGATCCCAGCGTACAGGCTTTTCAGAATGCTTGTGTTTAATTTCCTTTCCTTCGTAAACAATCTTTGCTGGAGTAATCGGTTCTACACCTTTTTTCCCCTTTTGGACATAAACATGGCTGAAAGAACCATCGTTTTTTAAGGTTTCTTTAAAGGCATCCAATCGACTTTCGTGCATGTTGTATGCATCGGCCGTAAGCTCTGTTTTAATCGCTTTATACCCGATATCATAAGAAGTCGAGTTCAAATCACGGTTGATTGTCCAGAATACAATCCCCCAGATGATCAAGAAACTAAAACCTAGAATCGTATTCGCAAGTTTATAATTCTTGAATGTTTGCTTGAACAATTTGAACAATACCCAAGTGATAATTCCAATCGGAACTACGGTAATCAGAATATTTGCGATTAGGAAAATGGTATAATAATTTCCTGCCATTACACGATCCGTATAATCACTTGCGAATATCGTCATGGAACCTCCTGCTTGCTCGAAACACATCCAGAAGATCACGGTCATCAATGCGAATATGACAATCGCAATCATACGATCACGCGTAATCTTAGGATAACGCAAAATTCTCGATACAAGAAGAATAAAGAAAATGATCAATCCGATTACAATGTAGAGGTTTGAATAATCAATCCCCCCAATTTCAAGGAAGCTGTATTCCGGACCAGCGATTTTAGATATTGGATCATTCAATACCCATGTTACTCCAATGATGGCACTAATGGCAATCATTATTTTATCGAACATAGTGAATGGATTCAAACGATCTCCTTCATATTCTAGCTTCGTCGTTTCATCTTCTTCGTCCCCCTCCGTTTTAACTGGTTTCTTACCGATTTCACCGAAGATGTTTTGTGAGAAGTGGAACTGCAACATTCCTAGCAACATGAAGATTCCGGCCAAACCGAATCCGTAACTCCATCCTACTTTCTCTCCCAGGTATCCACAAAGCAAAATTCCGAGGAAGGCTCCGGCGTTTACTCCCATGTAGAAAATGGTATAGGCACCGTCTTTCTTTTCAGGAGTGTCCTTGTACATATGAGAGATAATAGATGTCATGTTCGGTTTAAAGAATCCGTTACCGATAATCAACAATCCAATTCCGATGTACAAGAAAATGTGATGCGTTTCTATGGCCATGGAAACGTGTCCAAGGGTCATAATTACGGCTCCAATGACGACGGCCTTTCGATAGCCTATCATTTTATCAGCGACATATCCCCCTAGAATTGGTGTAATGTATACTAGTGCGGTATAGGTCCCGTACAAGGCAAGTGCATGCTCACGAGGCCAGCTCCACCCTCCCAATCCGAAGGCGCTAACAAGGAACAACACGAGTAAAGCACGCATTCCGTAATAAGAAAAGCGTTCCCACATTTCCGTAAAGAAGAGTACAAAAAGTCCGGATGGATGTCCGAGAACTTTTGATTTAAACATGTCGTTATTCTGGTTTGACATAGATATTGATTTTGTCTGTTATTTACTAGTTTGTATTATTCGCCGTCGGCTAGTTCAAATCCTTCGGCTTCTTCATTGATGGTACCTTCATTGTCCTCAGCACCATGAGTCAATCGTTTCAATGGCTTCAGTAGCATTATTACAATCAATCCGAATACTCCGGTTAAAATGAATATAAACAAGAAGATCTTGTATTCTTTATCGTTCTGAACTTCTTCAATGATGAAGGCTCCAGCGTATTTTTTACCGTCACCCTTGTTAGCTTTAATTTTAGCGGCCTCCACGTCTTTTTCGAATTTGAAATTCGCGTGACAAGGCTTATCGGCAGTAGCTTTATTCTCTTTAAGCAAGGCTTTCACTCTTCCAAGTGATTTTCTTTTCTCTCCTTCATTCTCTCCAGAGAAGTCGAAAATACCTGAAACGTCTTTTCCATCTTTATAGCTAAGAGCAACAAGAGAATCATTTTCGAGATAGATTTTCGCCTTGATGGCAAAGGCTTCATCTTTAGCCACCAAAGTATCGGCACGATTGAAGTCTTTTAAGTCGTCTTTCTCAGCTACAAATTCAATTTTCACAGGCTCTGATTGAGACGCCTCGCCAATTGTTCCAGCCAACTTGTTTCCAAATCCAGTAGCCGCGAAATAAACACCCATCATTATGGATGCGTATTTTACTGGAGCCAATTTCGTAATGAAGGAAAGCGCTGTCGGAGAAGCGCAAAGCTCACCAATGGTATGAAGTAGATAAGCTCCAGTCAACCACCAGAAACTCGCCGTTCCAAATTCAGTTGCACCAGCTTCTTTACTCGCTCCTACCATCAACAAGAATCCAAGTCCCATGATGATAGTACCAATTCCCATTTTCAATAGGGTTGATGTTTCTTTTCCTTTTAATTTTCGCTGGGCCCAGAACCACGCGACACCAGCACCGAAAATGATAATGAATGCTGCATTAAATGATTGGAACCAAGTAGATGGCATTTCCCAACCTAAAATAGTTCGATTGATTTTCTCGTCAGCATAAATGTTCAGAAGTCCACCTGCCTGCTCAAAAGCTCCCCAGAAAACAATGATAATTAAGAACGAAAGGGAAAGCACTATCATTCGATCCTTTTCAATCTTCGTAAGCGGCTTCTTAAGTAGTTCGCGTTCTTCTTCGTTATCTGATTTACCCAAGAAGTTCCCTACAGTTTCAAGATATTTCTGACCGCGAATGTAAACTACCAACCCAAGTAACATACCCACTCCAGCTAGACCAAACCCGTAGTGCCAACCATATGTCTGTCCAATATACCCCACGATTAGCGCAGATAAGAAGGCTCCAATGTTAATTCCAATGTAGAAAATCGTAAATCCTTTGTCTCGACGAATGTCACCTTTCTTATACAACCCACCAACCATGGTTGAGATATTAGGCTTCAACATTCCAACTCCGAATATGATCAAGGCCAATCCCGTGTAGAACGCCCACATCTGTTCAATGGCCAGTATTCCGTGTCCGGCTACGAGAATTATTGCACCATAAAGCACTGATTTCTTCTGCCCTAGTAATCGATCGGCTACAATCCCTCCAGGAATTGACATTACATACACCAACATGGTATACCAACCGTATAATTCAAGAGCACTTGCCTTCGTCCAACCAAGACCTCCATCACCAACTGTCGACGAAATATACAATACAAGTAATGCACGCATCCCGTAATAAGAAAAACGCTCCCACATTTCAGTGAAGAAGAGTACAAATAATCCAGCGGGATGTCCGAGAATAGTTTTCTCAGATTGCATTGCATGGGGTTCACTCATAATAGCTCAATTTCGGTGTGTGAATTTAAGAAAAAATAACGAGAGTTTTTCAAATTATTTCACAAGCGGTTCGAGCGATTGCAGGCAAAAATCGATCCGAAAAAAGGCCTCAGAACCGATAATCTTCCTCAATACTTCATTTATATCTTCTTAACCTTATCTTTACAGTCCTTTACACTCTAAAATAGAAGATGCGATATTTCTCCCTTTTGTTGCTGATTTTTGTATTGTTTGCATGCAATAGCGAACCTATTGAGGCTGATAAAAAAAATACCTCCTCCAAAACACAAGATCCACACTCTTATGCGAACGTGCACGAAATCCGAACGGAACACCTGCATTTGGAATTAGATGTCAACTTTGACAACCAAACAATTTATGGTGTCGCGAGACATACCATGAGCAAACACAAAACGTCCGAGGCTATTTTCGATGTGAAAGGTCTGGAAATTATGAAAGTTACCCTCGGGAAAGAAGGAAAGGAAAAAGCAACTGAATACTCCGTAGGTAAAAACGATGAATTGTTGGGCGCTCCTTTGAAGGTGAAAGTTGGTAAAAACGATCGCAACATCAATATTTATTACAAAACAACAGAAGCCACAGAAGCTTTGGATTGGTTGCCTCCATCATTAACTGCAGGAAAAGAACACCCATTCCTGTATACGCAAGGACAAGCCATCTTAACCCGATCTTGGATTCCGCTGCAAGACACTCCCTTGAGCCGTATCACCTACTCTGCCGATATTACAGTTCCTTCAGATTTGATGGCGGTAATGAGCTCAAAAAACCCCACGGAACGCAATGATGCTGGAGAATACCATTTTGAAATGAATCAACCGATTCCTGCCTATTTGATTGCAATGGCAGTAGGAAATTTGGAATACGTGTCACTTGGAAATAAGTGCGGTGTATACGCAGAACCACAATTGACAGCAAGCGCAGCGTACGAATTTCAGGATGTTCCGAAAATGATGCAAGCTGCAGAAGAATTGTACGGAGATTATCAGTGGGATCAATACGATATCGTTCTATTGCCTTATTCCTTCCCTTTCGGTGGAATGGAAAATCCGCGACTGACCTTTGCAAACCCAACCTTACTTGCAGGAGACCAAAGTCTGGTTTCGGTTATTGCGCATGAATTAGCACACTCATGGTCTGGAAACCTAGTCACCAATGCTACTTGGAATGACTTCTGGCTCAACGAAGGATTCACTGTTTACTTCGAGAACCGAATCATGGAAAAACTCTACGGCAAAGAAACCGCAGACATTCTCGCATTGATTGAGTTCCAAGACTTGACCGTTGCTCTTGAAGACATGGCCGCGAGTGAACATCCAGAAGACACACACCTGAAATTAGAATTAGATCACCGCAGCCCTGATGAAGGAATGACGGACATTCCTTACGTAAAAGGAGCGTACTTCTTGAGAACCTTGGAACAGAAAGTCGGGAGGCCGAAAATGGATGCATTTCTAGAAAGGTATTTTAGTGAGTTTGCTTTCAAAACAATTACAACGGCCGATTTCGAAACGTATTTGACGGAAAACTTGTTGAAACCGAATAAGATTCAATTCAATACTAAAGAATGGATCTATGAAAACGGACTTCCTGAAAATTGTACTGAAATCACATCGAATCGATTGGATGATATGATTGAAACAGCGCAAGCGTTTAACGCCGTTCCAGCTCAAAAGCAGAAAATTTCTTCTTTTTTAGTAAAAAAGCGCAGCGACTTTATCACGCAAGAATGGCAAACATTCATCAGAAATTTAGATCACAATCTTGACCCCGCATTGATGGGGCAACTGGATAAAGCGTTTGAATTTTCAACAAATGCGAATCCAGCAATTAAATCAGACTGGTTCAAGTTGTGCGTTCGCACAGGATACACTGCAGCACGCCCTGAAATGAAAGCGTATTTATGCAAGATTGGTCGTAGATGGTTTATTGAGTCGGTTTACCAATGTCTCGTAGATTCAGATACAGAGGGCGATTACGAATTTGCTTTGGAAGTTTTTGAAGCAGCGAAGAACAACTATCATTATGTTTCGCGCAGCACTATTGAAGCGTTGCTAAAAAAGAACTAATCTCGGGTTTTACCGCAATTCTCAAGGTAATTTACCGCAAGGAACGCAAAGGGCGCAATATTTTATTGGTTGAAACTTTTCGCTTTGCTCTAAGTGCTTCTTGAATTCCGCGAACTACAATGATTAGAACTTGATCTAGCTAGATTTTCTATACTGTTATCCTAACTCCTTTCCTTACCGATCCTACTTTACTCCATTACCCACTTTCAATTGATAAAAAACAAAAAAAGGGTAAGATTTCTCCTACCCTTTCCTAATAAATAGTTTCTCAGGGTTATCCTCTGCGGCGTTCCAACAATGACATCATCATCAGCGAAAGCAACACGCGCTCTCCTTGTTCTTTATTCAATTCACCTACCTTTTCCAAAGTAAAATGGCGACCAAAGAAAGACGGCTTCTTCTTGAAACGAATTACAGCCTGCCCATTTGGATCTTCAACTACGTAACGAGGATTTGCAAAATACCCTGTGAGCATGTTAACTACAGGGATTTCACCGAGCAATGCATCCCATACCTTGGCCCATGGATTCTCCTCTCTAATTGTATACTCGAGGTTATCATCCACATCGAAAACTTCGTAAGTTGCCTTCCAAAGAGACTTACGTCCTTTTCGCCCGACGCGCCCTGTTGCCGTTTCCGATTCACCAATTGTAAAACGGTAACTGGCATTGTAATCAATCCAGCGATCTGCAGAGATCTTATACAGAAGCACAGATTTCGCATCATTGTTATATACGCTCACAGCCTCTTTTAGCTTGAACATTTTTTGTCGGACATAAGCGACCGTTGCACCGTTTGCATCTTTCGCTACGAAGTCATTCCAAATAGTTCCAATTTTAAAAGTAAACTCCATTGGATAACTCCAGTCTTCCATTGACGCGCCTGCGACAGCGACATTATCCAGAAGATCATTTTCCTCGCTCATATGTGTAGTTTTTAGGTTTTTTTCAATTTCACGGACAAGATAAAAAATTAGAATCAATCTCTTCTCAAACGGAATAAGCATACACTGCGCCCCTCGTGCTCTTTGTTCCTTTGCGGCAAAAAAAGACTCTAGACACGTCTGCAAAGCTAAATCCAGTTACTGTGAACTTTGCGCTTCAAGGACCTCGGTGCTCGTTAGACAGAAACAAAAAAGGGTAAGATCACTCCTACCCTTTCCAGTATTATTATTCATCGAAACTAATTTAGCGATTCGATCTTCTCTTCTAAAATGGCGATTTTACTCAGTGCATCTGATTCTTTCTTACGCTCAACATCTACCACTTGGTCTGGAGCGTTGTTTACGAATCGTTCGTTCTGCAATTTCTTCTGAACGGACTTCAAGAATCCTTGCGTGTACTCCAACTCTGTTGTGAGCTTTTCACGTTCTGCATCTACATCAATCGCATCGCCAAACGGAATGAAGTATTCGTTTCCTCCTACAAGGAAAGAATTTGAATTCTCTACTTTCTCTGAAACATATTCAAATTGCGAAAGGTTCCCCATTTTCACTATTACTGAGTCAAAATCAGTAGAAAGGTCGTTGTTCTTTTTCACGAACAAATCCATTTTGACTTTGTTGGCGATACCGTTATCTTTTCGAACGCTTCGGATATTCGTAATCACCTCCGTAGCCGATGTAAACTGTTTCAATACAGCTGAATCAAAGTCATTTACTTCTGGCCAACTCGCAACAATGATGTCTTCACCTTCATTTCTATCTCTTAGTTTGTGCCACAAATCCTCAGAAATAAATGGCGTAAACGGATGCGTCAACTTCAACAATTCTTCGAAAAACTCGATTGTTTTGTCCAAAGTCTTGCGATCAATTGGATGCTGATACCCTGGCTTTACCATTTCAAGGTACCAAGCGCAGAAATCATCCCAAACCAATTTGTAAGTAGCCATCAAGGCCTCTGAGATTTTGAAACGATCAAACAAACTGTTGATGTTCTTCAACTCCTCTTGGAAACGTGCCTCAAACCACTCAATTGCTTTAATGGACGATTCTGGTTGTTCCAAATCTTCGTTCACGGTCCATGCATCTACCAATCGGTGTGCATTCCACATTTTGTTCGCAAAATTACGTCCCTGTTCACACTGAGATGTATCAAACGGAAGGTCATTTCCAGCTGGTGAAGAGATCAAAATCCCCAATCGAACACCGTCTGCTCCATACTTATTCATCAATTCAATTGGATCTGGTGAATTCCCCAATTGCTTCGACATTTTACGCCCCAGTTTATCACGGATAATTCCTGTGAAATAAACGTTCTCAAAAGGCTTTGCGTCTTTGTATTCATATCCGGCCATGATCATGCGGGCCACCCAAAAGAAAATGATATCCGGTCCGGTTACCAAATCATTGGTAGAATAGTAATAGTTAATCTCCTCGTTGTCTGGGTCGGTCAATCCATTGAATACCGAAATCGGCCATACCCAACTAGAGAACCAAGTATCCATTACGTCTTCATCTTGACGAATATCCGCTGAGGTCAATTCTTTTCCAACCTTTTCAGAGGCCAATTTCAAAGCTTCCTCCCCTGTCTTGGCAACAACATAGTTTTCTTGGCCTTCACCAATGTACCACGCTGGAATACGATGTCCCCACCACAATTGACGTGAAATACACCAATCTTTGATATTTTCCATCCAATGGCGATAGGTATTCTTAAACTTCTCTGGATAAAACTTAACCTCGTCATTCTCCACGTTCTCCAATGCTGGAGCGGCCAGATCTTTCATATCCACAAACCACTGCGGAGACAATTTCGGCTCAATCACAGCATTTGTTCTTTCGGAATACCCCACCTTATTAATGTGATCTTCCGTATCGATCAAATAACCTTTGTCGTACAGTTCTTTCTCAATCTCTTTTCGTACCACAAAGCGATCTTTCCCTTCGTAATGCAATCCTTGAGCGTTCAACGTTCCATTATCATTGAAAATATCGATCGTTTCAAGCTTGTGACGTTGACCAATTTCATAATCATTGGTATCATGCGCAGGCGTTACTTTCAAACATCCTGTTCCGAACTCCATGTCTACGTAATCATCCGCAATAATTGGAATTTCGCGATTGGCAATTGGCACAACGGCTTTCTTGCCCACTAGATTGGCGTAGCGCGCATCATTCGGATTCACACAAATCGCAGAATCTCCCAAAATTGTTTCCGGACGCGTGGTTGCAATGGTTAACCATTGATCTTCCGAATCGGCAATTTTATAGCGAACGTGAAACAGCTTCGAATTCACCTCTTTGTGAATTACCTCTTCATCAGAAACGGCAGTCAATGCTTCAGGATCCCAATTTACCATACGAACGCCGCGGTAAATCTTTCCTTTGCTATACAAATCAATGAATACATTAATAATTGACTCGGAATACTCTGGATCCATCGTAAAACTTGTACGATCCCAATCACAAGAGGCTCCAAGCTTTTTCAACTGCTCCAAAATTATTCCTCCGTGCTTGTCTTTCCATTCAAATGCATGCGCCAAGAACTCATCGCGTGTTAAATCTGACTTCTTGATTCCTTCTTGACGGAGTTTGTTTACCACTTTCGCCTCTGTAGCGATCGATGCGTGATCTGTCCCCGGTACCCAACATGCATTTTTACCTTGCATGCGCGCACGGCGTACCAATACATCCTGAATGGTATTGTTCAACATATGTCCCATGTGTAACACACCCGTTACGTTTGGCGGTGGAATGACGACCGTATATGGTTCACGTTCATCAGGTTTCGAGTGGAAATAACGTTTTTCCATCCAATGCGCGTACCAACGATCTTCCAACTGTTGCGGGGCGTACTTTTCGGTGTTGTCCATGTTACATAAATATTTCCGGCAAAATTAGTAAATCCGGTGGGGATAGCGGTATAAAAAGAATGAGTTTGGAGAAAAAGGTGGTTCTCGAGAATTGGTAATCAGTTGACTTGAATAAGCAACCTAGTCGTGATAACCTACAAGACATAAAAGGTGTACAATAACTACCAATATTGGATGTAATGTGCTATTTTGGTGTAGATATAAGCTAGTTATAGTTAATGACAAGCTTTGCTGAATTCCCACAGCCTGCTATGCAAAGCTTGGTTAACCGTCTCCCCCAACCCAGCTGCTGAATTTGATATCCAAAAGTTGACAATCTGCGTGTTTTTGACTAACTTATATTTACAAGTCAAGTACGACTTGCTTGTAAATACTAAGGCTAGAAAAACACCTGTCGGGGTGTCGCACAAAAGGCTAGGATCTGCGTTGTACTGAGCATGTCGAAGTGACGAACTTGATACGCGCATTGTAGAACTGTCCTTGGGCCCCTTCGACCTAAGTGACTTTAAAAATTGGAGCTGTTTGAGCGTAGCGAGTTCTTCAATTTTAAGTCAGGTGGTCTTGAAGGGTAAGGTTATTCTACTGGCGCGAGGGCTTTTTTGCTTACTTTTTTAGCTCATGAAAAAAGTATGATACTTAGCAGCATGGCTCGGAGCAGTGGTTAAGACTAACTATAACAGCACCTCACAAATCAAGCCGCAAAAGTGTTATATTCGAGAAGCGGCTCGCTTCGTAGCTGCCAAACGTTATGTGCAATTACATACAGAATTTTTATCTTCACAATGAAAACAAAAACTAAAAACATGTACAGATTCCTTTCATTTCTTCTAGTAAGTTTATTCATCGCTTCTTGCAGTTCAACCGACGACAACACAACTGATGATAAACAAAAAGAACAAGTTCAAAAAGAAGAGCAAACTTCATCAGAATTTAAAATTGTTGGTAAATGGATTTTATATGAAGATTTTGATACAAAAGGTCTAAGCGATGAAAAGGGCACCTTTATATTCCAGGATAATGGAGAAGTTATTATGGTAAAGGACGTCAAAAACCAAAAGAAGGGTAAATATGAGTTTAGCCAAGAATTCAAGACTCTGTCAATAGAAGGTGAGATGGTGGATATCGAAATTGAAGACAACAATAATGTTTTACTCAAAGGGAAGCATAGTAGTGGTAACAAATTCGTTTCTAAATTGGTGCGCCAATAATGGAAAATAAAAATTCAACTAAGCCCTTCAGAAATGAGGGGCTTTTTTGATGCACATAACAGCACCTATACTCCACCGCCGTTTCTATTTCAGCGAATTCAATTATATTTAAAGATGCGGCGTTAGCATAGTTGCGAACCGTTATGTGCAATGGACGTGTTTCGCATATGTAACGGATACAAAAACCATTTATCATGGCTTAGTCAAAACAACATTCGAATTAGCTCTCCAAAATTCTGGAGGCAAATCGATAATAACTCATAGGAGCTTATTCAAAATATGACAGCAAAAACTTTTCGTCAAATATTGGATAGTTCAGTTGTTTAGCTATTCCAAGATATTCGTTCTTTAACTCTTTGTTTTTCTTTGATGAATTATAATACAAGGCAATAACATAGAAAAGATTGAAAAAGTCATAATAACTATTAACCCATAACTCAGGTTTTATTTTTGTAAGCAGATCAATCTGTTTTTTCTCATCTTTTCGACTAATGTAGAACAATAGATCAGTCAAGCAACTGACTTGATAGTGAGATATATGATAATACTCCTGAATATGCGTTTCTTTGTGAGCCGATCTCAACCATCCCATAAGTTCGAAATCTGCAAGTGTAATTGCAATGATATGTACTTCATAGAAATAGTCAATTCGTCTTATTTTTTCAGATCTATAACGATCCATCAACTTATCAAAAACGCCTCTTTTTTCTTTTGGCTGATAACGATATTTCAACAGTTCAATTGATGCAATTCTACCAATCAGTATTGGATGAGCGTCAAATGTTGTAAAATCACAATTAGATTTAATACTTATATCTTTCAACAAGAGTAGTTCGCGAAAATAGCCTAAGCACTTAAAAAACTGATTTTCATTTTCCCGAAAAATTTCGTTGTGCTTTTTTGCCAAGACTACGACAGTACCGTATCCTTTATTCAAACTAGTATAGTCAACAAAAATTAAAAATACATTCCTTACAAAGCACTTGTTATTCAATAAAAATATACAATCTTCATCTCTTAAATTAATGTCACGAAGCAACATCCCAATAGCATTCCCGATATAAATTGATTCTGAATAACTTAATTCATCCAGTTTCAATTCAGGACATCTGTATACTTTATCAACCGTATCAATTTTGCCAAAAAGTAACAACTCCCGAACTCCTTTAATAAAGAAATTAATGAATGATACATTCTTCCTTCGCTTTTTCACGAAATATAAAATGATCTGTTCTGATTTACCAGAATGAAAGATTGAATACCATTCCTCCTGGAACTCACTAACACCAACACTAGAAACTTTTTTACAAAATCCATAGTACGATTCATATCCTAAAAACCTAGAAAGAACATTTAGCGTATTGATACTAGGCACAACTTCAGAGCCCTTTTCAACTCCAAAAAATCTCCGAATCGTATTATAATTGATGGTCTCACCGAACTCAACCAAAATAGCATCTGACAGGAACTGACACTCTCCTCTGTGTTTTATGCTAACCCCTAACTTCTGCTCTATCTCGGATTGTAAAATTTCGATCATCTATTTTAGATATGTATCATGAATGTATCATGAATGTATCATGAATGTATCATGAATGTATCAAATATTAATCATCTTATAGAGATCTTTGATAAAAATATGAAAATATGAAAAAACAAAACTTACTTATCCTTTCAGGAATTATTGCGATGACCTTAGCTTCATGCGGAGGATCAACGGAAACTGAAGCACAAGATAGTCTTGACGACCTTATGGAGAATTACGAGGAAAACTTGGAGGAAACTGACGCATCTACACAAGAAGATGAAGTAGAGATTGCCGATGATTCTTCCCCTTCTGATGAATGGAATGAGACATTGGACGACTATGAGGAATACGTCGACAACTATGTATCGCTCATCAAAAAACAAAAAGCAGACCCAACCGATATGTCAATAATGACCGAGTACCAAGAATTGATGCAAAAAGGAACTAAATGGTCGACAAAAATGTCAGAAATGTCCTCAGATTTTGGACCTGAGCAATTATCAAGAATGCAAAAAATTCAATCAAAGCTTTCAAAAGCGGCATTGTAAATTCACAACGTTTAGATTAAAAGAGGGGGCTAGCGCCCTCTTTTTTTGTTTAAGCTACAATGTTGTGACTATTCGATAATACGCACATAACACAAGCTAAATTTCAGCGCCACTGCTGGCTTCGAGAGTTTTTCGTTTCTTTTAAGGAAAAAAGTTCCTACACTTGAAACCGGTCTGGGAAAGCGCCGAAACATAGCTTTGTCCGTCGTTATGGGTAATGAAAAGCATAACAAAAAAACTATTAATCGTCGGATGTCTGTTATGGGCAAATGCCTCTTTCTCATGCAGCTGCGGTGAGGAAGGTAGTGTTGAAGAATCCTTTGCGGGAGCTGACATTGTAATCCACGGAACTGCTGTGCAGCGATCAGACACAACTATTAAGGAAACTTTGAATCCGAATTTAGGAGATTCTTTAGAAGAACTAGTTTCAATTAGAGATAAGGACTTACTAAATTCTGAGCTGGCTACTAAGATTCAAGTTCAAGTGAATAAAATTTACAACGGAAAAGTAATATCTGACACTGTTAAAGTTTATACTGCTCAACAGTCTTCAGCATTTGGTTATACCCAATTTAAAATTGGAGAAGAGTACATTATATATGGAGATAAAGAAAGTTACTTTTCTTCAATGATGTTATATGAAAAAATTGCTGATTCAGAAAAGAATGGGACCTTTTGGACTAATCAATGTACCAGAACAACCAGCTATAACGAACTAGAAGCGAATCAGCTAGATCGATTAGCGAAGAATTAATACCTTTAACATCGCCTCATGCTTCATGCCTTTTATTCCCTATATTCGAGAGGCGGCACGAAAGCGTAGCACAAACCCTTTATGTATAATTTGAAAAAAATCACGTGCACGGAATCAGCTAAAAAAAGTGATTCACCATGTCTAATTGGTGCTAAACGTAAAAAGTGACGGTTCTTTCCAAACGCTGTCAGCGCACCTACAGATCTCGATGATTCAATGAAAAAGGGAATTGACGCTTACAAGAAAACAATCCGTGAATTTCAGAATATTCACGTTGAAAACCACCTGGACAGTGCATTATAAGTTAATTAAATGCTCAGAACAACAGACTTGGAGATGGGATAGGCCCTACGAACTTTGTCATCGACCAACTGACAAATATGGATGGAAAACGGAACCTTACAACTTATCGAAACCGCAAACACTTCGTCTAAAGTCTACATGTTTGGAGATTGACAAATCAGAGTAGTCTGACATTGATCTAATCCGACTAGTTTATGAAAAAAATGAGACAATTTCGTGGAGTTGTCTCGCTAGTTCATTCTGTCAAATAGAAGATTCTGTGCTAAAAAATGTTAATTATCCACTTTTAGGAATTCAACAATAAACTACCATTCTATTGCTTTTTGGCTCGACGAATGCCCATTGAATTTGCCCCACTTGTATCTAGCGTGCGACGGGCTTAAATTGATCGAAAGTGAAAGACAAGAACAATTCGTTATTTATGAAAAACGGAGCCGACTGGATTGAAAGCGTAGATGCTTTTTTGTTTAATAAAAATTATAATAGATTAAACATATTTAACTATTTGTTGTTAACTTCAAACAAACTTAAAAATTTTAGTTATGTCTGATGTTCTTATTATTCCGCCAGATGATGCGGTAGCTTTTACCTTCTTTACGGGTTACATGGCAATGCTGGCAGCTTCCATTTTCTTTATTTTTGAGCGAGGTCGTGTCGCAGAAAAATGGAAACTGTCCCTATTGGTATCCGCACTTATTACATTCATCGCAGCAGTGCATTATTACTACATGCGAGACTATTACTTGGCCACGGGTGAAAACCCAACGGCACTCAGGTACATTGATTGGACACTCACGGTTCCTTTGATGTGTGTTGAGTTCTTCCTGCTCACCAAGGCCGCTGGGGCAAAGCTTGGTCTTCTCTGGAAACTGATTCTCGCTTCGGTGTGGATGCTAGTCGCAGGATATATCGGCGAAGCGTTTAATCCTGAAGGTGGTGATTCAACGCACTCTTTCTTGTGGGGCTTCTTGTCAACGCTTGGATATCTTTACATTTTGTGGACCGCATGGTTTGGAGAAGTGGCAAAACTCGCTGCATCCAGCAATGACCCTGTGGTCAAGAGAGGCGTAAGAACACTCGCTTGGTTTGTACTCGTGGGATGGGCGATCTATCCAATTGGATACATGTGTATGCCAGGAGGATGGTTAAACACTGCCTTCGGATGGGGGTCTGAAAACGTAGACTTGTTCTACAATATAGCAGATGCCATCAATAAAATTGGATTCGGATTGGTTGTTTACAACATTGCTGTGACTTCCAAAACTAAGGGCGAGACTAAAACCGCTTAGTAATTATTCCAGTGAAATTTCTCCCCGCGTCAAGTGACGCGGGGTTAATTTGCCTTCATGACCAGGACCATTTTCATATTCATAGCGACCCTTTTCTTATTCGCTCCAGCCATCATTCTCTACGAAAGTTTACCCAACTTAGAGAGTCAATTACTGTTAGTTGGACCGATACTTTTGATTTTAGGAATCCCACATGGCGCTATAGATCATGTCCTGTATCAACGTAGTCAGACGATCAGTAATTTTCGCTTTATTGCCACTTACCTCTCGATCGTTTTGACCATTCTTGTTCTTTGGTGGATTTTTCCAATAATCACATACATCCTCTTTCTCGGCACTTCTGCATATCACTTTGGTCAATCTCAGTTTTCCCATTATTTTAAAAAGCAAAATATGCGAACGAGACTGCTTTTTATGAGTTGGGGGACCTTACTCTTATCCACTTTGATGTTGTTCAATTCAGCAGAACTTGATAGCCTCGCTAGGGACTATTCTGAGTTTGGATCCATTCATGTGTTGAACTCCACGCTCCTACTCTATTTGGTCGTCATTAGTGGATTATTTACAGTGTCCCTCATTTTCATAATGATCGCTCGGAATGAATTACTGAAACCACATGCATTGATGGAGCTGGTTGTTGCCTTTATGCTATTGGTGAGTTTTTACCTGCTGCCGTTTCTCATCGGGTTCACTTTGTATTTCATTATTCTTCACGCCTGGAAGGTGATGCAAGAAGAGTTTGGCTTCCTGAAGAAGTCAGGAGTAGTGAAAAACCCAATCGATTTTATCAAGATTCTAAGTCCATTTTCAATCGTTTCATTCATGGGAATTGGACTCGTATACACAGCCATTTACAATCAATGGTTGAACATTTCTTTCGGATACGCTCTACTCATCGTGATATCAGCAATTACCATTCCGCATGCCTTTGTGATGGATCAATTTTATGGATTACTCTTCAAACGAAAGTTCTATCAGAACGAACAAGTAATTGATTAAACTAAAAATGAAGTCAGATATCTGAATCATTCAAGCCTCTGCTGCTTCAACATGAATCACGGCGGTTTTCTACCATTTTATTCCTCCCATTGCTGATACATTTCAACTCATTCGTGCTCATAAATAGTCTTATTTCGCTTTACTGATGTTACCAAAAAAACAGCCATTCCTCGATTTTCGATAGATCAATCAAATAATTGTTCATGTGAAAGCCTGATTTAACGTCGACTTATGCACGCTGAGAAACCGAAAGTATAAGTGATCTCTGGCGATTAGGTGCTTTTGTACGCGATTTCCTCTTTAAAGTTTAGAATACCTTTTCGGAGGTTACTAGTCCTAGAATAGCTCTTATTGCATCTTGAAATAAAGCCTATCTCTGACTAGATAGAAATCAACGTTGGATAGCGAAAGAAAAAAATGTAGATCACCTGAAAGAGATCTGTTTTTTCAATTTAGTATCTTAGTAACAACAACCAAGTATCGGAAACTAAAACCGCCTTTGACAAAAAAAACCGCAAAAGACAAGTGTAATCCCGATAGCTATCTGGGGAACACATAAGTTGACACTTTTGTTCACTTGCTTTTAATCGTTCGCGCACATCGTTTGACAACCATTGCGCACGTACTCGGTTTGTTTTTGAATACAGGTGGTTGTGTGGGTATGGTGTTTTCTGACTGATTCGTACGCAAGGTATACGCTAGCGCTCCCCCCTTGTTCGACTTGGTTGACAGAAAACCTGTTGTTTATGTTGCGGTTCACCTAGAATTGACATTCGACATTCCAATTTTTGCTTGGTGGTCGGGCAAATTTTGGTGCTTACATCCAGTTTTGACTTGGTTGTGAAAATGTTTGCGCATAACAGCAGTTGCACTTCATGTGGTCAATTACTTCGAATTGATAAATTGTGTGTTAACAAATCAATCCTTAACTTTGAGAGAACTATTTTGGTAGCAATCCGCACGTTGCGTAGCTGCCAGCCGTTATCCACTTCTCACATCTCTAATAAGACTCTTTATTGAGCCATTCATTCCTTCTCATTACCTTCGTAGGACAAATCTGTACTTATGAAAGCGTTTTTATCCATCCTCTTATTAGCTCTTCTTACTCTCTCTTCCTGCATGAAAGGTGAAGATGTTGATCTTATCATACACAATGCTAGAATCCATACCATGGTGGATGGAGACGATAAGGTATATGATGCCATTGCAATCAAGGATGGAAAGATAGTGGAAATTGGCCCTGAACGTCAAATTCTCAATAAATACAGCGCAAAAGAGTACGTTGATGCAGAAAAGAAAGATGTGTACCCTGGTTGGGTCGACGCACACGGTCATATGATGAACTACGCGCGGTCTCGAATAAGCGTGGATTTGATCGGCTGTAAATCGTTTGATGAAATGATTTTGAGGATCGAGAAATACCAAAGCAAGTACAAACGTCCATTTATCATTGGCCGCGGTTGGGACCAGAGTTTGTGGGGAGACGAAATGCCTACCAACGAGAAATTGAACGAGATGTTTCCAGACATCCCGGTTTGTCTATTCAGAATAGACGGTCATGCACTACTTGCAAACGATTACCTAATTCAGAAAGCGAATATCTTTAAGGCGTATCGAAAAGATTCTGAACTACACAATGGCGGCCACTATGAATCAAATGATGGTCCAGTAGAGTTGGCTGACCTAGTAAAGAAGTTGGATGGTATTTACACCATAAAGCCAGTTAAATCTCTTAAAATTGAACGATCTATTGATGTGCCTGCACTTGCAGCCGAAATTGCCAAGCCAACAGGAGTTTTTGTCGATAATGCCATGAATCCCATTTTGGCCATACTGCCAGACTTCCCGCAAAATGAATTGGCAGCATCGCTCATGGAAGTTCAAAACGAGTTGTTGATGTATGGAATTACAGGCGTTCACGAAGCTGGATTGAACGACAAGGACTTCAAACTTTTCCGACGTATGGTCGATAAGCGCAAACTGAAGTTGAACATCTACGCCATGTTACTCACCACTCCTGAGAATGTGAAATTTGCCAAGGATAAGGGATTCTGGAGAAATAAGAACTTGTATGTGCGAAGCTTTAAAGTATACGGAGACGGCGCATTGGGATCACGCGGTGCCTTTCTGAAACACCCTTATTCAGATAGACACGATCATTCTGGCTATATGACCACTTCCCCAGAACGCATGAAGGAAATCTATGATCTTTGCATGTTGACGGGCTATCAGATGAACACGCATGCCATTGGTGATTCCACGAATAAAATCATGTTAGACATGTATGCCGATATGTTTGAATTGAATCCAGATCACAGGTGGCGCATTGAGCATGCGCAAATTGTAGATCCCGCAGATTTCAATCTATTCGCTAAATCCGGTGCAATTCCGAGTGTACAGCCGACACACGCCACAAGTGATCAACGCTGGGCAGAAGCACGACTGGGTGAAGACCGTATGGAAGGCGCTTATGCCTTTAAATCACTGATGAATCAATCTGGATTACTCGCCATTGGGACTGACTTCCCCGTTGAATATACCGATCCGTTCAAAACAATTCACTCTGCGGTAGAACGCAAAAACGGTGAGAATTTCCCTTCGGAAGGATTCCGCGCTGAAGAAGCAATTACGTTGGATGAATGTATTTTAGGAATGACGCGTTGGGCGGCATTTGCCTCCTTCCAAGAAGACAAGATGGGAACTTTGGAAAAAGGAAAAGACGCAACGATCAGTATGTTCCAAAATCCAGTTGTTTCAAAATCTACGTTCCAATCCAACTTTGCCGAACTGGTTCTAATAAAAGGAAAAAAGGTTTATTCTGCTGAATAAACCTTTTACTGCAAGCTCGATTTCACAAACCAGAAAAGTAAACCGAGACTATCTTTCGTGCCCTAGAAAGAAGGACAAGAGATTGTTTTGAACGTAGGGAGTTTGTCCTTACAATTCAATAGCAACCCAAGTGAGATTTCGTGTGATCCACCAGATACTCCGTTATTCAAACGTGAAACGGTGATATCGTAACTATATCCTAATCGGAATTTTCCTGTATCCACTCCAATAGTTAAGATAAATGCATCGCGATTACGGAACCAACCACCGGCTGTAAAGGCTCCATATTGAACGTACGTACCAAACATCAATTCTTGGAATCCATTCTGATATTGGTAAATCACGTTCGGCATAATCGAAGTAACGTTCTTGTATTGAGATTTTGATCCCAAAGGAATTTTTGCTCCCATGTGACCTGTCATACGGATTGGCAAACGAGAAGACCCAATGATCATGGATTCATCTGGACGATTCAAGTGGTGCGCCGCAAATCCGAAGAAGAAATGCTTATTGTATCCAACCATTCCGGCAGATGCATCAAAGAAGTAACGATTTCCACCGCGCTGTACATCTCCTGTTTGGTAGATAAAACCACGACGGGGATCAATCATATCTCCAAATGTCAGTTTACTCCAATCCAAATACTTATTGAACATGGCTGCTTTGGCTCCGAACATCATTTTGAATTTTCTTGAAACATCCAAATGATACGAGTACACAGCACCAATACTGGAAGTAAAGATCGTTCCTTGCCCCTGCTGATCGTGTGTCGCTATTACCCCAAAACCACCCGAAATGTTTTTGAAATATTGATCGTACGATGCCGAATACGTTACATAATTTCCTGTTAAACTTGGCCATTCATTTCTATAGTTCATGGCAATTCTAGGACAACCGTGTGAACCGGCAAAAGCTGGGTTCAAATAAATCGGGTTGGCATAGAATTGCGTAAACTGTGGATCTTGTGCCGAAGCGGTAAACCCAATTGTGATGGCAATAATTGCTAAAACTTTTTTCATAGCATTAATTTAATTTCGTCGTCCTATTCTACTCTGTTTCCCCACTATTCTCAACGTCAACTGATGAGACAACGAGCGTTCATTCGTCATGAAACTACGCGAGTAATCTGCGTTGTACATTAACGAAAAGCGTTTATCACTTGAGACTACGCCCAAGGAGGCAGCTGGATCTCCATTGCTTGATACCGAAGCACCAACTGTTAACCAGTAAGCACGGAAGTTCGCGCCTGCCCATAATTCATTTACGTTTTCATAATTGCGATACACTAGGTATGGAGAGAGACTGAATTTAGAACGTTTCGTCTCCCATTGTGAATCATCAGATTCCCAGTCTGTACCCAACGTAGCTACAAAATACGTTCCAGCTCTGCGCTTCCAACCCAAATCGTTGGAATAAATGTTATCGTTATGGCGGAAAATATTGTCTACTTGCGCACTAGCATAGAACCATTCTGTGTTCACATTCAAGCCCAATCCCATATCTCGGTACCACAACATTCTGCCCACTGGAGCTGTTCCGTCTTGATAGTAATCAATCGTGTTTCCAGGGATGAACTCAACTTGATCCGTTCCTTCCATTCGGTCAGAGTTCAACATTTTATTCCCCATTTTAAATCGAAAGGCTGGCTCAATAGAAAGCTTGCGATTCACTGAGAATTTAGGCGAGTAGGTAATTGCTACTTCTCCTGATTGAATTCCTCCATTGTTATAATAATGGTGCGTCATTTGAACACCAACTCCACCACGCGCACCATGTACATAACCATCAAGTCCGATTTGATTGGTAAATAATTCGTTTTCATTGTCAAGTCCTTGCAAACGAGACATCGCTTGGAATCGAGGCGCAATCATTGTTCCGGTTGCTCCGAAATTCAAATCCGTAACCGTCATTCCCGGTACATGATGATATGCATCGCGATAATTCTTCAGCGCAATTGGATTGTTCGCCATATTTCGCAGTTGACGAACAAATTTTGACACCTTATGCTTGTACGAACTTTCATAATTCACCGAACGTCCCTGACTTTCATTCGCACTTGCAATTGTCTCGGTTCCATCGTTACTCACAACAGACTTACCATACAACTCACGACTTACGGGGGCAACGGCAAGTCTCTGAGACTCAAGGAAAGTCGGCTTCATTGAAGACATTGGCTGCATTGTTCTGACTGGCGCTGCATTTGCCAAGGCTTGTATTGATGTTCCTGCGGTGTTTGTATTCTGTATCCCACTCGCGCCCTGCATTCCAGTTGCACTTTGAGTCCCAGATGTGCTCGGTAATCCTGAAGTATTATTGGTACTCTGTGCAGTTCTATTCGAAGCATTGGAAGCAATTAATGAACGCTGTCCTGCCCCTATTGGACGTAACTCACGGCCATTTCCGCTATCAATTCCTGTTATTGTTGCGTCCAAAGTTGCAACTATCCCTTGATTTCCATTTTGGTTTCTACCAGCGGTAGTATTCGATCGCTGTAATTGATCTTCAAGTGTGGTTACCAACGCTTTCAAATCAGACAGCTCTTGACGCAATTCTCTTTCTGTTGCTGTTTCTTCTAATAGCTGATAAGCAAACTCCTCGGCGTACGCTACGGTTTCAGAGAATTGTTCTTCGCTCGATTGAGATTCGTCTATTCCGAAGAAAGCAAAACTTCCAAAGATGAGAATGATCATTGTTAAGTCTCCGGCACCTGCCGCCCAATAAGCCCCTATTGGCTTGCGTTTAATTAAAGCGTTTTGATCCGAATAGACAACTTCCTCTTGCTTCACTTGTGCCATCTCCCACATGTCACGCTCGACATCCAATTCAGGGTGCTGCAAAATGAACAACTCGAGTTTTGCCACTTGGTCATCTGTCAGATTTCCTTCGGCATACTCGAAGAGCCATAAGTCTATATTTGAAAAGGAAGGTTTACTCATACCAGTTCGATCAATCCTTTTAACTGCTTTTTAATTTTGTTCCTTGCTCGGAACAAATAAACTTTTACTTGAGAGTCTGATAAATTCAAAATATCTCCAATTTCCTTATAAGAGTACCCTTCAAGATCTCGAAGAAGGATAACACTTTTTTGAATTGGAGGCAAAATGCTTACAGCTCGCTCGACCACTTGATTCGATTCGAAGCTATTTGGCGTCACTTCCCCTTTTTCATAGTTTGCAATCTCATTGGAAAGAGTCGTTCTTCCTTTTCGATTTGCAAAATTGATCATGGTGTTGTGCGCTGTTGTAAACATCCAGGATTTTGCTTTCTCAAACTCTACCTTGTTTCTATGGATCCACAATTTTTCAAAAACGTCCTGAACAATATCTTTCGCATCCTCCTTGTTTCGCAAGAATCGAATCGCATAACCATATAAATTGGTTGAATGCTCTTTAACGACGATATTATATTCCTTTCTTTTCAAATTTTGGTATCCAATCAGCAGTTAAAACAATTATCGCACTGATAATGTTACAGTAATAACATGCAATAACACGATTTAGGTACATTTCTCCAAGGCGGTTTAACATCAGAGCATGTTTGTCGACTAAAGCGCCGTTTCTGTTGAATATTTTCTAACCCCTTTTTGAGGTTTTTATCGTTATATTCGTGTCAACAAGTTTTACTAAAATTTATGAGCACTCCACAACGATTATTTGATATTCCGCATTACCAGCTTTCACAGCATCCGAACGACACTATGTTTACTTCAAAAATTGAAGGAAAATGGCTTTCTGTTTCTACCCAAGAATTTCTGGATGAAGCAATGGAAGTGAGTCGGGCATTGATTGCAAAAGGAGTTGCTGTTGGCGACCGTGTAGGAATCGTTTCTGGTACTCGTTATGAGTGGAACGTAATGGATATTGCCATTCAACAAGTGGGGGCCATTGTGGTTCCTTTTTACCCTAACATTTCCGAAAGCGATTACCGATATATCTTCAATGATGCAGGTATAAAATTGTGCGTGGTCGGGGACGATGAATTGTATCAAAAGATCTCTAATATCAAAGGAGATGTTCCGTCCTTGGAGCACTTGTATGTTATGGAAACAAGTGACAGTCAAACGCACTGGTCGAAACTGAAAGAAGCCGGCTCGTCCGACTCCGATGATGAGATCAAATCGCGCATGGAAGCTGTGAAAAATGAAGAGTTAGCAACCATCATTTATACCTCTGGAACAACTGGAAACCCGAAAGGAGTAATGCTTTCGCACAACAACATCTTATCAAATGTTTACGCGTGTGAGGAACCTATTCCCGCTGATAAAAACTCAAAAGTTTTGAGTTTCCTTCCAGTGTGTCACGTGTATGAGCGCATGTTGCATTATTTGTATATGTACTTGGGGTGTTCCATCTACTTTGCGGAATCTTTGGACACTATTGGAGACAATATTCGTGAAGTAAAACCGGATGTATTTACTGCAGTTCCTCGCTTGATTGAGAAAGTATTCGATAAGATTATGGCGAAAGGAGATGAATTGTCAGGAATAAAGAAAAGACTGTTCTTCATGGCCGTTGAATTGGCCGAAGATTACGATCCTGTAAATCGCAGTGGTTGGTATAACTTCAAATTGAAAATTGCGCGCAAATTGATCTTTTCAAAATGGCAAGAAGCTTTGGGGGGTAATGTTCGTGCAATTGCATCGGGAAGTGCTGCTTTACAGCCTCGATTGGCACAAATATTCTTAGCGGCGGATATTCCAATTCTAGAAGGATACGGATTAACAGAAACATCTCCAGTAGTGTCGGTAAACTGCTTTCATAAAGGAATCCGTATTGGAACTGTTGGAGCATTGATTGAAGACGTAGAAGTAAAAATTGCGAAAGACGGAGAAATTCTTGTGAAAGGACCGAACGTGATGCTTGGATATTACAACCTTCCTGAGAAGACTGCCGAAGTAATCAAAGATGGGTGGTTCCACACTGGAGATATAGGTGAAATGGTTGAAGGTAAGTATCTGAAGATCACAGATCGTAAGAAAGAAATCTTCAAGACAAGCGGAGGAAAGTATATTGTTCCTCAAGCCATAGAAAACAAACTGAAAGAATCTCGTTTCATCGAACAAGCTATGGTTATTGGAGAGGGAGAAAAATTCCCGGCAGCATTACTTGTTCCTACCTATGATTTCGTTCGTGAGTGGGCAAGACGAAAGGAAATTCAGCTTAAAGATGATTCCAATGCAGCACTTTGTTCCAACGAAGCTGTTTGTGCGCGAATTCAAAAGGAGTTGGATGAACTGAACAAAGAACTTGGAAACTGGGAGCAAATCAAACAATTTGAACTGCTACATCAAGAAATGTCTATTGACGGCGGAGAATTGACTCCAACCTTGAAACTAAAGCGTAAGAAGATCATGGAGATTCACAAAGACAGTGTCTCTAAAATCTACGGCTAGTCGATTATAATTTCTAATTCTTTCGGCGGATTCTCCCATTTGACCATGGTAATGCGTACTACCGCATTGTGAAATTTTGGATAATGAGTTCCGGCTATTAACTTGATTTTCAAAGCATGCTTCTTGGCTTCAAGTTTGTCTATCGAACTTTTCAAATTCGTCTCTTCCAGCTGTGCTGAAGTTACATTTCCATTCCGATCGACGGCGATTGAAAATTTCGCCCATCCTTCACTTGCCCCTTCAATTTCGAAAACAGTTTCGGGAATTACATCACGGCCATCAGCAGCTACATCTTCCCATGATAACTGAGCATGAGCTTGGGGAGCGAGAAATGACAAGAAGAAAATTAGAACGAGCTTCATTTAATTTGTTTTCAGGAATATAATAGATTTTTTTTGAACCGGACCTCGAGAGCCTCAGCCCTCGAATAGTTAGACTTTATTTACAACCGTGGTAAAAACTCGAAGCCAATAAACATAGCTACGCTATTTTTCCCCAGTCAGGGCGACTTTTCAATGCATGTATCAATTGACCGCGAAGCCCTGAATGGTCTTCTTTTTCCAGATTTGGATCATCTTGAAGTATTTCGATAGCGACCTTTCGTGCGAGTGCGACCAAATGCCCATCTCGTGCAAGATTCGCAATCTTCAAATCCAGAACACCGCTTTGTTGTGTTCCCATTAAATCACCCGGACCCCGTAATTGCAAATCCACTTCAGCGATTTCAAAGCCGTCATTTGTACGCACCATCGTATTCATGCGTTTCTTGCTATCCGGCGAAATTTTATCTCCTGTCATTAGAATACAGAAAGATTTCTCTGCTCCTCGCCCTACTCTGCCTCTAAGTTGATGCAATTGAGACAAGCCAAATCTTTCAGCACTTTCAATTACCATTACAGACGCGTTCGGAACATTAACTCCTACTTCGATCACCGTTGTCGCGACCATAATTTGAGTTTCACCACGAACGAATCGGTTCATCTCAAATTCCTTATCTGCTGGTTTTTGCTGACCATGAACAATACTCACACGATATTCGGGCAACGGAAATGCTCTTTGAATCGCTTCGTAGCCTTCCATCAAGTTATTGTAATCCAACTTTTCCGATTCATGAATTAATGGATATACAATGTATACTTGACGTCCTTTCGCAATTTCCTCCTTCATAAAACCAAACACTCTTAGGCGTTGTTCATCCTTTTTGTGAACGGTCGTAATCGGCTTTCTTCCTGGAGGTAATTCATCTATTACAGAAACGTCCAAATCTCCATAAAACGTCATCGCCAATGTTCTTGGAATAGGAGTTGCCGTCATGATTAACACATGCGGTGGTGTTGTATTTTTGCGCCACATTCTTGCTCGTTGGGCCACGCCGAATCTATGTTGTTCATCGATAACAACAAGTCCCAAATTCTTAAACTGAACTGTATCTTCCAGCAAGGCGTGCGTTCCGATCAGTAATTGCATTTCTCCATTCTGCAATGCCTCATGCAACACTCGGCGATCCTTTTGTTTCGTGGAACCGGTTAACAAACCAACTTTGATCTCCATCCCATCTAAAAATTCCTTCAGCGATTCGTGATGTTGAATTGCCAAAATCTCCGTGGGAGCCATTAGTGTAGCCTGAAACCCGTTATCCAATGCCAGTAGCATCGTTAACAAGGCCACCAACGTTTTCCCACTTCCCACATCTCCTTGCAACAAGCGGTTCATGTGATGCCCAGTGGTCATATCCGAACGAATTTCTTTGAGCACACGCTTTTGAGCGCCTGTTAATTCGAAGGGTAAATGTTTTTCGTAGAACGTATTGAAATTGGTCCCAACCTTATCGTAAATGAAGCCTTCCGATTTCGTTAACGCAATCTTCTTTCGCACCAACAACTCCAATTGAAGCAATAATAATTCTTCGAACTTGAGGCGTAGCTTAGCCGCTTCCGCTTGTTCTTGCGTTTTCGGAAAATGCACCCAAAGCATGGCCTGATTTCTTGTGATCAAGCGGTTTTCTTTGAGAATGGATTCGGGCAACCAATCTTCAAAAACAATCGGAACTTGTTCTTTCAAGTTCAATTGTAACTTGTGCAATCCTCTTGAGTCCAGGTGAGATGCCGAAAGTTTTTCGGTGCTTGGATACACTGGCTGCAGTCCCTTTTCGTGTTGCTGAATCGGGGTCATTTCTGGATGCGGAATGTTCCATTTGTTGCCGTATTGAGCAGCCTTACCGTAAAGTACTATCGTTTCGTTGATTTTGATCGATTTCTTAATCCATTGTGCCCCCTTAAACCAAACGAGTTGGATCATCCCCGATGTATCTTGAAAGTTCGCCACGAGTCGTTTGCGTCTTCCTGCTCCTTCTTCTCGCATCCCGGTGATTCGCCCCTTCAATTGCACGGGTGTATTCGCCATCTCGGGAATATCCGCAATTTGATGAAAAACGGATCGATCTACGTAACGAAAAGGGAAATAATAGAGGAAGTCTTGAAATGTGTGGACCCCGATTTCCTTCTTGAGTACTTCGGCTCGTTTCGGCCCAACACCCTTTAGGAATTCGATCGGCGTCATCCACTTATCATTCATAAAGTAAAGCTAAAAAAAATCCCTCTGAGCGTTTCAGAGGGATTTGATCTATTTTGAATTATTCTTTATTCTTTTCGAATTCTTTAAGACCTTTCTTCAACCATGCCTTGAATTTCGCAGGTGAACCATGATTTCTGAAATTAGCCGTTCCAACTGGTATATCCGTACCGTCTGGATACTGCAAGATGTACTGCGGTTGCGAGGACGTCTGATAATCCATCATTTGTTTGGCCGTCCATTTATCCCCAATGGTTACAATGCTTTTCTTGCGACCATCAATGGTTACTGTTTTTTGCTCTGACTTCGGAAGCTTTGTTCTTTCGTCTACATATAACGAGACTACCACAACGTCATTTCTTAAATGTTCGATAATCCCTGGTTTTGGCCAAACGGATTGTTCCATTTTACGACAGTTCACACATCCCCATCCTGTAAAATCGATGAACAGTGGTTTATTCACTTCCTTGGCATACGCAAGGGCTTTGTCATAATCTTTAAATGCCATTATTCCTTGAGGGCCTTTGTGCATTCCATCGACATGTGCTACCGCAGTACCGCCGCCACTTGAGCCACCGCCGCCGCCAATACCACCTGGAGATTCAGCATAGAAATCTGGCGGTAAGAAAGCATTAACTAGGTTTAGCGGTGCGCCCCATAATCCGGGCACTAGATAAAGTGTAAAGGCGAGAACAAACGTAGCCACCATTGTTCGACCAACAGAAAGCTTACTGACAGGACTATCATGCGGCAATTGAATTTTACCAAACATGTACAGAGTTAAGGTGAGGAAGACAGCGATCCAAATTGATATAAAAATCTCTCTTTCCAAAATATGCCACTGCATGGTTGTATCTGCTGTCGACAAAAACTTGAATGCGAATGCGATTTCTAAAAATCCCAAGAATACTTTTACAACATTCAACCATCCACCTGAACTAGGCATTGAATTCAACATTGCAGGGAAAATTGAAAAAAGCATGAATGGAAGTGCAAGTGCCAATCCAAATCCAAACATTCCTATCATCAATGCTGCACTTCCACCGCTTTGGGAGAGTGCTCCTAACAAACTTCCGAGAATCGGTCCTGTACAAGAGAATGAAGCTAATGAAAGAACTAGCGCCATAAAAAAGATACCTACAACACCCCCCTTATCTGCTTTACTATCAGCTTTGTTTACCCAAGAGGCCGGTAATTGAATCTCAAATGCCCCTAGGAAAGAAAGACCGAAAACAAACAACATTAAAAAGAAGAATAAGTTAAAATATACATTGGTAGACATTGTATTCAATAACTCTCCTGCCCCCGTAATTACAACGATACCTCCTAGCACAACATGGATCAGCACTATACTTGTTCCATATAGCATCGCATTTTTAATCCCTTTTGCGCGAGTAGGACTTCTTTTCGTGAAGAAACTCACTGTCATTGGGATCATTGGGAATACGCACGGCATGATTAAAGCGGCAAATCCTGCTCCAAATGCAGCGAGAAAAATAACCCACATTGATCTTTGTTTCTCTTTCGGCTTCTTTGGCTTCTTTGTCGTTTTCTCAGGACCTGCCTCTGTTCCATCATCTGCCTTTTGAGCTTTCCATGCAGCAGCATTGAAATCCAACTTTTCAGCAAGCTCATCGATTTTAGTCGTCAGTTCGCTATTGGCCTTCAGCTCTTCAGCATTGTCTGCAGATAAAAGCAAATCAACGGCATCTTGTAAGTCTTTTTCCGTACTTACAACATTCAAAAGTTCTTTTGAATTGTCTACACTAATGTCACTTGCAAACGCACCAAAAAAGGTAAATAAGGCAGCAACTAAAACAATTAGGTTATTTCTCATCTCTTCCTGCTAATTCAACGTATTTTTTATAAAATTCTTTGCTGTTTCCTTCCGGAACTTGATGCCATTTGTCATTTACCTTCACAAATACATTCCCCTCAGCATCAGTCACCTCATCGCCTTTAGCGTTCTCAAATAAATCTTCTGGTACTTCCTCTTTTGGCTCTACTCCTTTCACATTGACAGTGAAATCGGCAGAATGCGGAGGCAAACAATGGTCGTCATCACATGTTTGGAAAGAAAACGATCCATTGATTGTAAAATCCTTTTCAGAAAGCACTTTGATTTTACGCTTCAGTATTACCGTATTGGAATGATAATAAAGATCCTCACCCGCAAGTTCGTCGTGTTTGAAAATTGGTTTTGGCTCACGAACCCCGCCAATCGCCTTGTAGCTCTTGTTAGGATCTAAACTAATTTCCGTTGGAATGGAAAAAGCACCTTCGGGCAAGTTTGCCGCATAAACGTGCCAATGCTCTACCATCGTGATCGTTCCAACGATGTATGCATCTTCACCATCTTGTTCAACGGTAAACTTCCAACTTACCTTGTCCTCGGGATACTCAATTTGTCCATAACTTACTTTCGCTGCACTAACGAGCAACAAAAGCAAGAGCAATGCTCCTTTAATTTTCATGTGCTAATTCAATTGTGAATTTATAATCTACGGGAGGCATGCACATTTCATCGTTACATACCATATAAGTAATAGTGCCATTCAATTCCTGGGCACCATTCAGTTCAATTTCTTGTGAGAAAGTCACAGATTTTTCGAAGTAATACAAGGTTTCTCCAAAGTTTGGATCGAAGGAAACTTTTGGAGTAGGCTCGTGCAATTTCCCTACCATTTCTACTCCTTCTGCTTTTTCAAAAACAATCTCTGTTGGAATTGGACCTAGATCCGTCGCTTTTTCCGTGCTGTATAAATGCCACCCATCGCCGATAGCAGCACTCACCAGCACTTCGCTTTCGTTTGAATCGTAGGAAATGTCCCACGAAACTTCATTCTGAGCCTGTGTTGCTAAAATGCATACGAAAAGAAAGATGCAGGTAATTCCGATTTTCACGCTTATAGATTTATAAGAATCAAAACTACGAATAAGGTTAGAATCCAACGTGGGTTATAATAAAATAACCTTGGATTCCCAACCCAAGGTTATTTCAAAAACATATAGTTAAATAAACTGATTTACAGTTTCATGCTTTAATTTCCACAATACGATCTATCGGTAACCACATGCCTCCTTTAAGACAAATGTATTTAGCACCGTGCGCCCATATTGTTGTCTCGACACGCTTTATGCCGTTATCGTCGTGAAATACAATAGAAACCTTTCCACGGTAAGCGTTTCCTAACCGTGTCGCACTCTTGATTTGGTCCATCAATTTGGGGTGCTGTTTGATTGGCTCTCTGGTTTTAAATGTCAAGGAGGTAATAGACTCCTTCTCGATGAGTTGAGGTGTTACAGTCGCTTGCATAATTATTGGTTTGATTCGAAATAAGATACAAAGTATTGTTAACACAAGTGTAACATTACTAAACCGGTTTAATATTTCTGATGTTTCAACGAGTAAACGGAGCCCTTGGTTGAGCAACAATGCTTTGATCAGCGAAAAATCTTTGATCGTACATATATCGTCCTGCAATAGCAATCATGGCTGCATTATCCGTACAATATTCAAACTTAGGGATGAAGGTATTCCAACCCAATTGTTTTCCCGTTTCAGTAAGCGTGCTTCTCAATTCCGAATTGGCTGAAACCCCTCCTGCTATTGCCACATCGGTAATATTATAGTCCTTAGCCACGCGTTTCAACTGCTTCATTAAAATGCTAACAATAGTATACTGAATGGATGCACAGAGATCTGCCAAATTTTTCTGAATGAAATCCGAGTCCTTCTTCTCCTCTGCCTGTAAGAAATAGAGAATTGCCGTCTTCAAGCCACTGAAACTGAAGTTGTACCCATCTACTCTTGGTTTGGAAAATGTAAAGCGTTCTGGATCTCCTTCTTTGGCGTATTTATCAATCAGGGGGCCGCCGGGATATTCGAACCCCAACATTTTGGCCGCTTTATCGAAGGCTTCACCTGCTGCATCGTCCAATGTTGTGCCCACAATTTCCATGTCCAAATAATCCTTCACAATTACCAATTGCGTATGCCCTCCAGATATCGTCATGCATAAGAATGGAAAGTTTGGTTTGGATTCGCCGGCGTCTTCAATAAAATGTGCCAAAATATGTCCATGCATGTGGTTTACATCGATCAATGGAATATCTAATGCTAACGCCAACGATTTTGCAAAAGAAGTCCCAACTACCAACGATCCCATCAAACCTGGACCTTTGGTAAATGCTATGGCATCTAAATCAGACAATTGCATTCCTGACTCCTTCAATGCACTATCTACTACCGGAAGTACGTTCTGCATATGTGCGCGACTGGCCAATTCAGGAACGACGCCTCCATATTTTCTGTGAACTTCTTGTCCAGCAATAAAATTGGACAAAATGGTGTCATTTTTGAGGATAGCAGCAGAGGTATCGTCACAAGACGACTCAATACCGAGAATTATAGGCTCTTTTTGCGGCACAATATTGTAAGTTTGTACAAATGGTAAAATTACTCAAATTTCTAGGACGGACTTTGGGCGGGATCGTTGAATGGACGATGATCTTGGTGATTTTACTTGCCTTTTTGATTCGTACCTCTTCGGTACAAACCTATCTCGCCAAACAAACGGCATCCTACCTTTCTAAGGAACTTGATGCGAAAGTTGAAATTGATAAAGTTGATATTTACTTCTTTGATCGTGTCGCACTTAAGGGAATCAACGTTGAAGATCAACAAGGAGAAACGCTTCTTAACTCACAACAGATTCTTGTTAATTTGGACAAAATCAGTTTCAAAAAGAAATCTTATGCGATTGGAGCAGCGGAGATTCATAAAGCATTCATTCACATTCAACGAGACAAGGACGGTGTTTTCAACTACGCATTCATCAAAGATTATTTCGTAAAACCGAAAAAGGAAAAAAGCTACATAGATTTCAATTTGCGCTATGCAAGTCTCTCCGAAACACGTTTTTTGTATGACGATCACATGCACGAAAAGAAGGAGAAAGGAATGGATTATTTCCATTTGGACGTTCGTGATATTGCCGGCGAAGTGCTCAATTTAAAAATTGATAAAGACACCATTTTCGGAGATATTCAAGGATTCACAGCGAAAGAAAAATGTGGTTTTGATCTACAGTGCTTATCGACACATGCAAAGGTTTCTCCGAAAGGAATTTATTTATCTGGCCTTGAAATCTTCACCAAAGACTCTTGGGTGAAGACCAAGCATTTCGATATGATCTCGGACAGCTATTCGAACTTCAAACATTTCGTGGATAGCGTAACCTTTGATGCTCAGATTGATGCCAGTGATGTCTCCTTAGAGGAAATTGTACATTTTGCCCCTGCCTTGGAAGGAATGAACGATCGAGTCAAGTTGCATTCCAAAATTTACGGTTCGGTGTCTACCATGCGATTGCCGCAGTTTGAGTTGCATTATGCAGAGAAAACGTACGTCAAAGGAAAAATTAAAATAGCGGATTATCGAAATTTTGAAAACGGATTCTTTGATGAGCGAATCCATGATTTCTATATCGACTTTAAAGAACTGAAACAATTCCGTTTACCGAATTCAGCACCAGATCCATACATTGTCTTGAGTCCTGAATTGGAGCGCTTACAGTTTATAGAAGGAGAAAAGCTATCGCTAACAGGAGGGCGACAGGAATTCATCTTTTTTGCAGATAAATTCAACACAGCCCTTGGAAATATTGAGTTGCACTATGGAGTTAACTTCGAACTTGGCAAAACAGAAGACCACTACCTCTTTTCCCCACCAAAGAACGTGACGGGTAACAATATGATTGTCAATAATTTTGACATTGGCACTTATATTGATAATTCTGACGTTGGCGTTGTAGATGGTTCGTTAAAATTGACCGGACGGGCATACTCTCCTTCTGACATTCGTTTTACTAGCATCCTTGGAGACATTAACAAATTTGAATATCTAAACTATCCCTATTCCAACATAACGATCAACGAAGGGACATTCATTAACAAGCGATTCACAGGTGACATTACCGTAAACGATGAGTTCTTGAGTTTGTCCTACAAAGGGTATTTGGATTTCAATGGTGAGAACCATATGAGTTTCGATGTGAATATCAAGAATTCGGATTTGGCAGAATTAAATCTAACCGAGACCCAAGCCCAGTTCCTCTCTAAAATTTCCGTCGACATTACTGGGAAAAATATTGATGCTTATGACGGAACCGTGGTTTTTGATTGCCTTTCATACGCCATTGAAGATCCTGAGACCAAAAAGGTCCGAAATTTTGAGGTGGACGATTTTGCCTTGAAAATTGTACGTGGACAAGTAAGAGACAGCTTCATCGTTTCTGGAAGCGCCATCAAAGCAGAAATCACAGGTACGTTGAACGTAAGTTCGATTATTGATAATTTCAATTATCAATTCAGTAAAATTTTCCCTGCCCTTTATAGTGAGAAGGCCAAAGATTATGACGCTGAAAGTAGCGACAACTTTGATTATGATGTTACCTTCCACTCTCCTAATCACTTGGTGCATTTGTTCTACCCGGATTTACACATTGCGCCTGGAACACACATTAAGGGAAACTACAGTCCTGAGCAGAATGATATTCAATTGAAAATTGATTCTGATAGTTTGCGCTATAAAACCATAAAGTTCACCGACCTCGATTTAGAACAATGGTTGGAAGACGACAAAGTTCGAGCGAATTATACCATTGCTAAAATCAAGTATAGTGATTCATTGTACTTCGATGACATTCACTTCAATACGAATGGTGGCAACAACAAATTGGATCATATCCTTACTTGGACAGACTTAAAACTGAAGGAAACATCCAAGGTGAACTGGGACACACATGTGAAAGACTCGGATCATTACGGCTTCAAGTTGAACCCTTCGTATTTCTTTATACGTGGGCACAAATGGGATATTTCCCATGCATCGAATGTAGAGTTTAAATCGGATACGATTCGCGTTGACGCCTTTGAGTTATCGCGAAACGGTCAGAAAATATTGATTGATGGCCAGGTCTCTGACAAGGTTCAAGACAAACTTCATTTCGAAGTGGAAAATTTGGAGCTAGCCGAACTCTCACCGTTCATTACTTCGGACTATCCAATGACAGGGATTATCAACCTAAATGCTTCCATATCGGATCCATTAAATAATCTTGGTTACGAAGGTGAAGGCTCTTTGAAGAAATTCTTTGTTAAAAATCAGAAAATTGGAGACCTGAATGTCAGCAGTGAATGGGATGAGCTCAAGAAAGGGATCAAGACTACCGGAAACCTTTATTACGCGGACGAGAAGACCTTCGACTTTGATGGTTATTATTATTTGTTCGAGAAAGAGGAAAATCTCGATTTCAACTTAAACTTCGATCTTACCAACCTCCAGTTCACGAACGCCTTCATGGACCCTGATGTTGTTTCGAACATTCGCGGATTCCTAGACGGAAAACTAAGTCTTACTGGAAACACTTCTCTTCCTGTTCTTGCCGGGGACATCGCATTGCGAAGCGGGAGTGCCTTTATCGATTTGTTAGGTGTGCACTTCGGATTAGATGGACCGATAGAAGTAGACGAATATGGATTCTACATCAACGGAATTCCAGTTTTCGATCAGGACGGAAATTCTGGAATCCTGGTGGGCTCTGTGTTCCATGACAATTTCTCAAATTTCAACTTCGACCTCCAATTTGATCTAGAACCTCAACTTTTAGCATCAAACGAACCTGTTTTCGGGCCGGATTATATCCAACGATTCCTCGTAATGGATTTGCCG
Source organism: Flavobacteriales bacterium (assembly GCA_015665275.1). GTDB lineage: Bacteria > Bacteroidota > Bacteroidia > Flavobacteriales_D > Crocinitomicaceae > UBA4466. Next base: position 41,666 of record JADFAL010000015.1, read on the forward strand.
TACACCCACGACGCGCTTTATTACGGTAAAGGTTACGTAACTGGATTTGCCAATATTTTTGGTTACACAGACAATCTAGAAATTACGGTCGACTTTAAAACCGAGAAAGGAACCGAGTTGAACATTCCAATGTTTGGTGTCGGCGAAATTGAAGAGGAAGACTTTATTCAGTTTGTGACGGACAGTATTGATACAGCGGTTACCATTGAACCACCTTTGTTTGATTTAACGGGCGTATACATGGACCTGAACTTCGAAGCTACGACCGATGCGGATGTAAACATCATATTTAATGAGGAGATCGGCGATGTGATTCGAGCAAATGGAACCGGAGACATAAGCATTCGACTGGATAATCAGAACGAATTGAACATGGAGGGCACGTATACAGTCTCCGATGGAGAGTACAACTTCGCCATGGATCCGATTTCAAAAAATGCGATCGCCATCAAGCAATTGTTTATTATAGAGCCTGGCGGAACAATTAGCTGGACCGGAGATCCATATAGGGCACAAGTCGATCTTCAAACCTACTATCGCCTTAGCGCTAACCTCAGTGAAATAAGTGGTGGAAGTGATCTTGGATCATCCGGAGGCGGTCATCAGCCTGTTTACCCGTACCTATTGATCACAGGAACAATGGAGGATCCGATAATTCAATTTGATATTCGTGCACCGCAGTCAGATGATATTGGCCAATCTTTATTGAATAGAATCAAAAACGACCCAGATGAATTGAACCGACAGTTCTTCTCATTGATGTTAGCACGACAATTCCAAGCGATTGCAGGAACCAACAATTCAGGCGGAGGCGGTGCGTTAGAAATCATTACCACCCAAATCAATCAGGCACTAGCAAGAGTATCGAAAGATTACCGCCTGAAATTAGATATTGACAATGACATCGTTTCTGGTGACAACACCTTTGAATTTGGTGTTTCAAAAGGATTTCTTGACGATCGTTTGATTCTTTCCGGAAGTTTTGGAGTAGAAAGTTACGGTGAAGAAGAAGTAGACGACAATGGCCAAGTACACACCGGGCAATTGATAGGAGATTTGAACCTTGAATACCTCTTGAACGAATCAGGGACTTTCCGCGTAAATATCTTCAACGAGTCCAACGACCATACGGTTATTCAAGAAGGAGGACAAGGTGATTTTACGCAAGGTGCTGGTCTTTCCTATCAAGAAGATTTCGAAACAATTGAAGACTTTAAAGTTGCGCAATACGTGCTAGACATCTTCCGTAAAAGGGAGAATCGTCGTTATCTTGGTAAAGGTGGAAGACGCCAACGCAGAGAGGTTCCTAAGAGCGATGTTGTTGTCCCTAAAGAAGAAGAGTAAACACCTCATTCCACCCGTTCAGGTTTCCGAATAATTCCTAAATTCGCACGTGCCGAAATATTACTGTAGATCGGACTATTCGAAAGAGCTTATATATGAAGAAAGTACTGATAGCAAACCGTGGAGAGATTGCAAGACGTGTAATCAGAACGTTGAAGAAAATGGATATTGCGAGCGTTGCGATTTATTCGGACGCAGATGCTAATGCACCACACGTGATGGAAGCTGATGAAGCTGTTTATGTAGGTGAAAGTCCATCCGCGCAGAGCTACCTGAGACAAGATGTAATTCTGGAAGCATGTAAAAAACTTGGAGTTGATGGAATTCACCCTGGTTATGGTTTCTTATCTGAAAATGCAGAGTTTGCTCGCAAGGTTTCACAAGCTGGAATTGCGTTTATCGGTCCTTCTCCCGAAGCTATGGAAGTTATGGGGGATAAGCTCAGTGCAAAGCAAGCCGTTAAGGAGTTCAATGTTCCGTTAGTACCAGGAATTGACAAAGCCATTTCTGACGTTACCGAAGCAAAAAGCATTGCAGATCAAATTGGTTATCCTGTGTTGATTAAGGCATCTGCCGGAGGCGGTGGAAAAGGAATGCGATTGGTTGAGCATGCAGAAGAATTGGAAGAACAAATGCGATTGGCACAAAACGAGGCACGCTCCTCCTTTGGAAATGATGCTTGTTTCGTAGAGAAATTTGTAACAAAGCCACGCCATATCGAGATTCAGGTTTTTGCAGATAGTAAAGGAAATACGGTATACTTATTCGAGCGCGAATGTTCTATACAACGTCGTCACCAGAAAGTCGTTGAAGAGGCACCTTCTGCTCTATTAACTCCTGAATTACGTGAACAAATGGGGCAGGCTGCCATTAACGTTTGTCGTGCTTGTAACTACGAAGGAGCCGGAACGGTTGAGTTCCTTGTGGACGGAGATATGAAGTTTTACTTCCTTGAAATGAATACGCGTTTGCAAGTAGAGCATCCCGTAACGGAAGAAATTACAGGATTGGATCTTGTAGAATGGCAAATTCGCGTAGCTCGTGGTGAGGAATTACCGAAAAAGCAAGAAGAACTCAGTATTAATGGACACGCGATTGAAGTCCGCGTCTATGCAGAAGATACCTTAAACGGATTTACCCCAGATATCGGAAATTTAGAACGCTACCGCATTCCTTCAGGGCGTGCCGTTCGTGTAGACGATGCCTTCTTAGAAGGAATGGACATTCCCATTTATTACGATCCAATGATTGCGAAGTTGGTTGTTTGGGGGAAAGATCGTAAATCGGCCATCTCTAGAACATTGAAAGCTATTGATGAGTACCAAATTAGCGGTTTGAAAACAACTTTGGATTTCGGTAAATACGTCTTAAAACACGATGCTTTCGTAAGCGGAGATTTCGATACGAATTTCGTAAAACATTATTTCAGCAATCCATTGGTGATGCATGAGTCGATGCAAGAAGAGGAAGAAGCATTGTCTCATGCGATAGGACAAATCTGGGATGATATAAAGGAACGAGATCAAGAGGAGTACGCTTCGCGACCAATTGGAAGTCATTGGCAGCACAAACGTTCATAAGAGAATTGGGCGTTTTTTAGAGCTATTGAAGGATAGGGTAAAAACTGTTGAAAAATAGTTGCGTTGTTAATAATGTTGTAATCAAAAGAAAATCAATTTATTACGCAAAAACTAAAAAAAGCAAAAACGCATTTTTGCGTGTAAGAACTCGGGAAATTCATTGGATATTATAATTCGTTTTCTTATCTTTTTGATTACCCATCCTTCTACGAAACACTTTCAGCAATCACATTTCAGGCCTCTTAGCTACCAACTTTCCGTCACCGTGGAAAACTTCTAAAAATTAGTCCTCGGTACATGCCCTGACTACAGGAATTCGTATTATTTTTATCTCGCAAAATTTAAAGAAGCATGAATTTACACGAGTATCAAGGGAAATCAATACTGAACAGCTTTGGAGTTGCCATTCAAGAAGGAAAGGTAGTTAGCAAAGTAGAGGATGCCGTTGCTGCGGCGAAAGAGTTATCGGCAGAAACCGGTACTGAGTGGTTTGTTGTGAAAGCACAAATTCACGCAGGCGGACGAGGAAAAGGAACAGTAGAAGAAACAGGATCTCATGGTGTTGTTTTGGCCAAAGGAATTGATAAGGTTGAAGAAACCGTAAAAGGAATTTTGGGAGGACACCTTGAAACAGCTCAAACAAATGGAGTTGGAAAACGTGTAAATCAAGTTTTGATCGCACAGGATGTATATTACCCTGGAGACAGTGAGCCATCTGAATTCTATATGTCGGTTCTTTTAGATCGTGAGCGTGGACGTAACATCATCATGTACTCTACAGAGGGGGGAATGGATATCGAAGCGGTTGCTGAAAATACGCCACACCTAATCTTCAAGGAAGAAATTGATCCACGCGTTGGTTTGCAAGGATTCCAAGCACGTAAAATTGCGTTCAACCTTGGACTTTCTGGACAAGCATTCAAACAGATGACAAAATTCGTTGCTTCGTTGTACGCTGCATATGAAGGATGTGATGCTTCTATGTTTGAGATCAACCCAGTACTTAAGACTTCCGACGATAAAATTATCGCAGTAGATGCGAAAGTGACATTGGATGGAAATGGATTGTTCCGCCATGCAGATTATGCTGCAATGCGTGATAAGACAGAAGAAGATCCAACAGAAGTGGAAGCTGATGAAGCTGGACTGAACTTCGTAAAACTTGACGGAAACGTGGGTTGTATGGTAAACGGAGCTGGATTGGCAATGGCGACTATGGACATCATTAAATTGTCTGGAGGTAACCCGGCAAACTTCCTTGATGTTGGTGGTACTGCAGACGCAGAGCGCGTAGAGAAAGCATTTAGCATCATCTTGAAAGACGAAAATGTAAAAGCTATTTTGATCAATATCTTCGGAGGAATTGTTCGTTGTGATCGCGTTGCACAAGGAGTTGTAGACGCCTATAAGAACTTTGGAAACTTCCCAGTCCCATTGATCGTACGTTTGCAAGGAACAAATGCTGAAGAAGCGAAAAAATTAATCGACGAATCAGGATTGGATGTACACTCTGTAGTATTGCTTCAAGAAGCTGCAGACAAAGTAAAAGAAGTATTGGCTTAGGTCAATTCAAACATAATAGAAAAAAGCCGGCACTTCGAGAACCTCAGTGACCGGCTTTTTTAATGAACAACTTTTGATTTTATGAAGGACTCACAACTGAACGCTTTTCTGACAGAATTAATTGAAAACATGCCCAATGATTGGCTACGATTGACTACGCATCGATTGGATATTTACGATGAGTCACAAGCCAAGACGCAATTTCTGGAACAATTGGAAGCACTTTTTCAATCAGGAACCACCAGTGAATCAGCGCTAAGTGAATTACCAACGGCATTCGATTATATCCGCTTGGGACATCCCCTTTCCTGTGTTTTGGAATGGGCTTTGGCTAAGGAGATTGGCGTTCCTTCAGATCAGATTATTTCATTTTCATCTCGCGTAACACCCATTTTAGCCGTGTTGCGAAAAAACCTTTTGGATGGAGTCCGAACTCAGATCTTTTATAAAACTGGTACCCCAGAACCTATTTATGCAAGAGACTTACGTAGTGTTTATGGATATGATTTCAGCCTTGACAAAATTGATTCAGTAGATGCGATTCCTGAATTTGAGGGAAGCACAATTTATGTTTCCAACGAAGGAATTTCCGAAATTCAATTATCAGAAGCTATCGATTTTTGCGTAACTGTTGATGCACGTTATGGCAGTATTATAGCGGCAAGTAATACGAATCAAACGTACGTTGGAGAAATTCAACACGTAAGACGCCGCGAATCTATCGCAATGACTCCAGCAGATTGCAATACCGTTTTAAGAAGAATGGTTGGATTGCCCGCTGAAGACTTTGACATTTCTCAAAGCCAAGCAAATTCAGATAAAGTAGTTCAATGCGTTCAAGAAATAACTGGCTCTGAAACTATTCCAGTTGTTGGCTCGAGTGGACTTTCTGTTCAATATGCCTTAATGATGGGAGTAATTGATTGGTCACAACAATTTTATCCAGATAAGAAAGTGATGGCCATTATTCCTCCAAATTGTTATGGCGGAACGAACGATCAGGCCCGACGTGTTGCAGCATGTTTGAACCATGTTGAGGTAGTGGACCTTCCCGTTGATGGCGGAAAGAATATGGTGGAGAGTCTAGACCTTGTCTTAGATCGAGTAGCGCAAGAAGATGCAGTACCGTTCATCATTGTAGAAATCCCAACGAATCCACGAGTTGAAGTTCCCGATTTGATAAAACTGAAGGACGTTCTCACTAAAACAAGACATACTCAAGGTGCTCTAAATTCGGTGGAACCTATTTTCGTAATCGATCAAACTTTCTGTCCTAACTTTCATTTTCTAGGTAACGACGCAATTCTGTCAGGTGTTCAAACACTATCTTATGTCAGTGGATCTAAGTTTCCGAGCGGCGGATTGTGCACGGCAGGATACGTTACTTCCAATGAAAAAGGCCATCCGTTAATGAGCAAGATTAGGAGTCATATGGAAATTTGCGATAATTTGGCAACCAATCTTCAAATGGACATTCTTGCAAAACAACTACCCTCGATGCTTGATCGTATTGCTGGTGCGTATCAAAATACGCGAGCGTTTGTGAATTTCATTAACGAGACATTGCCAGAAGCGAAAATCAACTTTGTTTCTGAGGAATTGGCTGCACAAGGATTCACACCTTCCGTATTCTCTTTGGACCTTCCAACTAAGGGAGCTACGGATGAGGAACGAGAAATGTACAAGCGAGAATTGAACCTGAAACTTATCGACATGATGATTGAGGCAATTCCAGAAGAAAGCAAGTACTGTGTAAGCTACGGTCAGCTAAAAGGGTGTTACTGGACAATTCCGGCGACATCTACGCAAGGAACAACCAAAGAAGGAGACAAAGATTATATCGCACGTGTGGCCCTTTCACAGAACATGAATTTAGAAAAGCACAAGGAAGTGTTTGCTGAATTCGTTGCTGGGTTGTAGTAAGGCTTCTCGACGTTTAGACATTTCGAATTCTCGTTGCTTCGGCTTCTTGATGCTTCGACAGGCTCAGTAAAGCGCTGGTTCGAAGAGTTTACAAAATAATCGTAGCCCTAAAAAACAGAATAGCAAGAGCAAAAAAAAACGCCTTCCGAAGAATCGAAAGGCGTTTTTAATATCGTTTTACTTCTTAGTAATCCCACAAGAAGTTATATCCAAGGGTAATTGTTGCTAGATTTTGCTTTAGCACGCTAAAATCGCTTGCTAAAGTTGCCTCAGGCGTTACTCTTGATGCAGGATTCATCATAAACTGGTAGCGGAAATCTACATTCAGACCAAAGCCAAATGTGAATTGAATTCCAGCCAATCCGCTTACTTGAAAAGGAGAAAAATAATTTTTCAAATCGCCTTTATCCAGCGTAGTTTCGTTTTGCGTCACTGTTGTTTGTCCAGAAGCATCCACTCGGAAAGTCTCTTGCTGTGTTCCTTTCGTTAACATAAGAATGTGCGTTGACGTTCCTCCATAGAAGAATAAGTACTTCTTATCGCCATACTTTCTTTTCGTAAGATTTAATCCATACTTTGCCAACAGGGGAATTTCAAGATAGTTGTTCGTGTAATGCGTATATGTTTGGGTAATTGTTGATACCTGTCCATCGTAAACGCTCGTTGAAATTTCATTCCACATTCTGTTCGACAACAACAATTCCGCTTGTAAGAAAAGGTCATCCATGGGAGTGTAATTATAATATCCTCCAAGAACGAATCCTCCTCCGTTTAATTCCTGAGTGCTTGAGGTACTCGGAGAAGTTGTAAGAAGGTTATCGTACTTAAGGAACAAGTGATTGTAACCCGCTTTCGCCCCAACTTGGTGATCCATTTGGGCATATCCGAAAGCCGTCGCTGAAACAGCAACCGCCAATGCTATTAATCTCTTCATAGTTACTTTGTGAAAGTGTTAACCAATCCGTATGAATCGTTTCCTTGATCTCTGAAAATCATCAAAGCAAAGGAAATATCAGCAGGATCCCAACTTGGATCAATATCTACTTCACATTCCAAATTCACTGTGTAACCATCCTTGATGTCACCATCAGCAATCACATATCCAGCGTAATTTGAAGTAGCAGCTCCAATTGGTCTTGCAACATCTACTGGTACTTTCTTGTGCGCTGTATTAGCCCCATCTGGATGTCCAGACTGATTTCCAATCAAATTGTCTACGATGAGGTACGGAGCAATACGGAATGTCCCTTGTGTTTCCTGAAAGAACTTCGTTGTTGTTTTCAGAATGACTTTATCTCCCTGAATTTCCATTTCATAGTTCGCATTGGCAATTACTCCTTGAGCATCCATCTGATCTTTCGCTAAACCAACGCTAAGCGTTTCATCTAGGTTGTTATGGAATGTAGGTGTAGCCCCTGGAATGCTGAACGTATTTTGGAACCAATCGTAAATGACTTGGTTGTCATAACCTCCTACATTACCGCGTTTAAACGCGATATGTACTTCATCTGGATTGTTATCCATCAAACTTTGGAAATTTGTAAACCCCCATCCGCCACATGGTCCACATCCTGTCCAAGTGTGCTTCGCGATCAAAACGGAATTTCGTTCTTCAACTTCCAGCGTATCTGTCGGTTCTTCAGTTGATACCTTTTTACATGCAGTCAGCGCTAGAACCGAAAGCAACGATAGGAATAATAGATTTCTTTTCATTATAATAGTATGACTTGTTAGTTATCAAGTAGACGTCCCTCATTACGAAAGGGTTGCATTCTTCCCATTAAATTAACAATTAAAGAAGAGACTCACAACATCCTATAGACTTTGTATACCATCTCCCGCTGAAATATTCATGTCTAGTTTTGAGTCCACTTACTTCTAAAGTGAATCATACCTCTAGCATTCAGACGAAACTACTACCTTTGCAAACGACAAGAACATCACCTTATGATTGTACTAAAAACAGCTCAGGAAATTGAAATTATGCGCGATGCAGCTCAGGTTGTAAGTCGTACTCTTGGGAAAATTGCAGAGAAAATTGGCCCGGGAGTCACTGGGAACGAATTGGATACTCTAGCGGAAGAATACATTTTATCACAAAACGCAGTTCCTGGATTTAAAGGTCTGTATGGATGTCCGAGTACTGTTTTGGTTTCTGTAAATGAACAAGTCGTGCATGGTTTGCCCTCTGACATTCCTTTCAAGGAAGGTGATATCGTTTCTGTTGATTGCGGTGCCGTTTACAAGGATTATTATGGTGATCACGCCTTTACTTTTGAGATTGGCGAAGTAGATCCTGAGGTGAGTCAATTGCTAAAAGTTACCCGAGAGTGTTTGTATTTAGGCATCGATGAAACCCGTGCGGGTAAACGCATTGGCGATATCGGCTTTGTTATTCAGCAACATGCAGAAAAGCATGGATATGGTGTTGTTCGTGATTTGGTAGGACACGGTTTGGGAACTAAATTGCATGAAGAACCTCAGGTTCCAAACTATGGACGTCGTGGTCGTGGAAAGAAAATTCAAAATGGATTAACCATTGCTATTGAGCCTATGATCAACATGGGAACGGATGCTGTCAAGCAACTCGATGATAATTGGACGATTGTTACACAAGATGGCTTGCCTAGCGCTCATTTCGAACACGATGTAGCTGTCGTTGATGGGGAACCGGTAATCCTGTCCACTTTTGATTACGTTGAAGAAGCACTTGCGGCCAAGAAATGAATCGTGAAGAACGTGCTGTAGCCCTTGCCGGACTAACATTCTTTATGTTCGGATTGAGCATTTTCCTAGATAAAGGATCGTTCGTAGTTCCTTTTCCCTTGAATGAATTTGCGCTGCTCATTGTAAGTTTTCTATTCTTGATTTGGCATCCGAAGAAAGGTGCTCTCCCCTATTTGTATTTTGGATCTACGTTAGCAGGTGTTCTGGGAAGTTTGGTGTTCTGGGAAACGGTAATGTCCATGGAGAACCTCACCAATTTTTATAGGAATTACACAGTCATCGATCTTGCAAAACTGACTCAGGCCATTTTCCTCGTAGCAACCATGTTCGTATTCTTTGCCACCTATCGTGAGTGGTATTTCAAGGCCATTGTTCTCACTGCCATTGGTATTTATAGCTATGGGTTTGTAGCCTATCATCCAAATTTCATGTTGTTGGCTTTCATTGTTTTAATGGTCACCAACATTCTTAAGCCTGTTCGCAAACCCTTCCATTTGATGTGGGTACTGTACTTCCTGTTGTTAGGTATGCAGTGGGTGAGCGTCAATTTTGCATAACCTTGCTCTGATTCAGTGACATCACGAAAAATGCTAACAATTTTCCATTTTTTATTTTGCAGAGTAGATGCTTTTACTAATTTTGCCATCCCTCCCAATAAGGGTTGGACAAAGTTCAAAATTGAACAATGGAGAGGTGCCTGAGTGGCCGAAAGGACTTGTTTGCTAAACAAGCGTACTCTTAACGGGGTACCCGGGGTTCGAATCCCCGTCTCTCCGCGAACCAAAAATGCCCACCAAATGGTGGGCATTTTTGGTTTAAAATCTCTTATTTTCAGAGTTATTTGTTAAAATGACCAGTGTATGGTGGGCAAAAGTAGACTAAATACCTCGCTAGTTCATTTATACTCCCAACCTTCTTAAGGACGCTGTCGTTCTTTTGAGTACATTGTATTCCGAAAACAAATCAAATGAAACGCCTACTCTCCCTCTTTACCTTACTATTTCTTGTGCTATTCATATTTGGATGTGAGAAGAAGATTTCTAACGTCAGAAAAAAATATGTCGGCACATGGGAAATGACTATCACAAACAATTCGACTCACTTTAGTACCGACATGGGGGGAAATACAGTAGTCACCGAAAATACATCCGTTTCTGTCAAAGAAGTAGAAATTTCTATTGATGAATCCACTAAAAATGGCCTCATATTTCAAATTCCAGGCTTTGAACCAAAAAAAGTACGACTAACCAGCAGTAGTAACTTTCAAAAACAATGCAATGCTAGTTCTCCAGTAATTTCGGGTCACTTTCAATCTAAAAAGAAAATGACAATGTCAATGTCAAATTATGGGGGAAGTTGTTATTCATACTCCGCAGGCGGCTATTCAAATCAAACCGTAGTAGGAGTCAAAAAATAGAATTCAACTATGAAAAGTATATTCATAATCTGCTGCACAATCAGCCTTTTATTGTCATTTACGGCATGTAAAAAAGAACCTGGTCCGTACGAAGAAGGAACGAACACGAATTATAACTATGAACATTACGTTGGTAAATATTATGGTGTTCAATCAAACGAGGCTTTGTCCTTTTATTCCTCAAGTGAGTATGATGTCGTAGCAAGTAGTAAGGTTGTAAATAATCAAGTAGTTTTTTTAAACGAGGCGTTTGATTTGTCTACGCCAGATATTACCAGTTTCAGTCAACAACAGGCATATCCATTGTTCACACAACTAGATTTTAGTCCGGATTATGAGCAAATAACATTTAATCAGAGAAGGGATGCGGGAGTAACAAGGGTTAACGTCGATTTTTTGGGACAAAAAACAGTACTTGATTCCACGGATGGATCAGAGCATCCTTTAAAGAATGAACTGGAAGGATTATTTGAGTTACAAGTGTCAAAATATGAAAATCTAAATGGAATTGATATTACTGAAATTGACACACTCTTTGTATCTATGTCTGGCTACGACCCTGTGATAAATTCTGTTCAATATGATGCTCCAAATTTTTATTCCTTTTACAATTCAGCTTGGAGTTATGGTTATATAGACGCGAATCATCAGCTGTACTGGGTACAGGATAGCATTTATTTAAACTATTTCACTGTTGATAGTCAATCTGGAGTTCTCGATACCGTCCATCATATTTATGAGGGGGTTCGACTGTAGTATTCTTTTCTGATAACGTTTGTGTTTCTTTTAAATTGAGACTTAAATTTTGCATTTGAACAGGTCTTGTCAAAGACCTAAACTTGAATTAAAAAAATGAAGCAACTATCATTGATACTTTTTCTTTTGATCTCATCGTCTAATATTGCTCAAACTGACATTCACGAGATAGATTTGAGAAATTCTCAATGCCACGATACAGATACGAATCAAAATACTTTTGGAATGATTCAATGTGAAGAGGTCGCTCGTCAAGAGTGGTTCACTGAAATGAATAAATACTACAACTTACTTTTAGATACCCTATCGGAAGAAACTGCCGAATTGCTTGTGTCGTCTCAGGAGGCTTGGAATGAATTTAATTTGAAAGAACACTCTTTTTCGAGTTCTATGTATTATTCGGATATGGATGGTACGATGTGGCGTGTGGTCAATGCTCAAAGAGTCAAAGATATCGTTCGCACAAGAGCGTTGGAATTGAAAGACTATTACGATTCTTATACGTTTGTGCGGTAATTATTATTCCCACTTTTCTGTATTCGGGAAACATAATAGGAATATCGGTCTAAATTAATCTTAACCTCCTCAAAATTCCGTTTCTATTACCTTATCCGTCATTTAATCAATTTCTTAACTAAGCGAGGATTTACTATTTATCTCCTTTTCTAGTCTATGTAATTGTTCCAATTCCCCAATAATGGGGTTCGAGAACAGCCCCCTTCTCTCCGCAGAAAGCTCAACCGAAAGGTTGGGCTTTTTTCGTTAAGCGACGCGATGAGAACCCGTTCGACCTGAGGAGGTACGACGAAAGCATGGAGCGGAGCGGAATAATCCCCGTCTCTCCGCAAACCCAAAATGCCTTTTCGCTGGTTATCATTGGTTTTGCTCACCAATTGATGGTCAGAGGCGAAGGAAACTCCATTTCTAATTTCAAGGTTACTTATCATTCATCCAACCATGTAAGATACGTTGACGTTCTTTTAAGTACATTGCACCTCCCAAAACGAATCGATTGAAACGCTTTCTCTTCCCCATTACCTTTTCACTCCTTGTACTCTTCAGCTTCGGTTGTAAGAAGAAGCTTTTCGATTCGAGGAAAAAATATGAGGGAACTTGGGAGATTACTTTAACAAATGTTACAACCACGTTCAGTACAGACACGACAGGAAACCCCATGACCACTGAAAATACATACATCTTTGTTCAAGAGGTTGAGATTTCTATTGACGAGTCCAATGAGAATGGGCTGATAATTCCTTTTGGACCACCCTAAAATAAAGAAGGCTTCAAATTTCTTTGAAGCCATTCTATTACATAATCTTATTTCTAACGAAGAATCGTTAAGTGACCGTTTACCGTATGGCGTTCGTCATTATTGATGTCTCCGAACTCAATCGTCCAGGTAAAGACATTGTCAGCTACTAATTTGCCTCCATATGTTCCGTCCCAACCTACTTCATGATTATACGATTCGAAGACCACTTCACCCCAACGATTGTAAATCATTAAGTGATAATCAGAAGCGTCAAATCCGGACGTGAAAATTGGTTGCCAAACATTATTGAACTCGTCGCCATCTGGCGTAAATGCATTCGGAACGTAGAAAATGAGTTCCTCTCGGATGTCCAAATACATTTGGATTGAATCTGTACAACCTTCAGCCGATTCTACATGAAGCGTTACAGTAAACGTTCCCGTTCCATCAAAGGTATGAGAGGGATTCTGCTGCGTTGATGTTGTTGTTCCGTTAAAATCCCAAAGCCATGACGTCGCATTTGTCGATTGATCTTGAAAATTCAATTGATCGCCTGGTTCTGGATTCAATGGAGTGAATGAGAGCATTGCCAGCGGTTCCGGATAAATGATAATTTGAATGCTTCTTGAATACGTTGCCTGACAACCATTTACCGTAGTTACTGTCAAACTCACGGTGTAGTTTCCTGATGCTCCATATTGATGGGTTGGATTCTGATTCGATGAAGTAAATGAATCTCCGAATTCCCAGAACCAATTGGTAATTGTGCTTTCTGGAGTTGAAGATTCATCCGTGAACGACGTAAAGAAATCCGTACACCCCGTTGTGTCCATAACCGAAAATAACGGATCTGGCTGGAAGTAATCTACGTTTATCGTATCCGTTGCATCACATATTCCTAAAGTTACATCTACATAATAGGTTCCGTTTTGCGACACATCGAAGGTTTGATTGGTCGAATTATCTTGCCACAAGAACGTTGCCCCAGGGTTGCCAGCATCTAAGGTTAATATGGCCCCTGCACACATCAAGGTATCGTTCGGTAGTAATGTGGCAATACTTCCTGCTGTAATTTCAGTAGTATCAGCTGCGGTACAACCTCCAGCATCAACCTCCACCCAATACGTCCCAATGGTTGTAACATCAAATGTCTGGTTGGTTGAATTATCCTGCCACAAATACGTTGCTCCCGGATTTCCAGCGTCCAATGTCATTATTGGCGTACATGTTTGAAGATCTGGACCTAAATCCACCACAGGATTCCCAACAACAATATTCACCGTATCACTTGCCAAACATCCTCCTACGCTCACTTCTACCGAATAGGTTCCAGTGGTGGTAACATTAAACGTTTGATTCGTTGAGTTATCTTGCCATGTGTATGTAGCTCCCGCATTACCTGCATCGAGAAGCACGTTTCCATTACAAATTATAGTATCGTTACCGAGATCAACAACTGGTGGGGCTACTACCGTAATCGTGAGATAGTTTGTATCCGCAATGTTACATGTTCCAGAATCAATGGCAACAAGCATTACGTCGTAAACTCCAGGGTTGACAAAAGTATAGGTTGGATCTTCAAGTGTGCTTGTAGCTCCGTTATCATCAAAATCCCAAATCCACTGGTTTCCGCTTCCCGTATTTTGAAAATCAACGGTAAATGGAGCACATCCTGTAGCAGAAGGCGCTGCTGAAGCAATTGCAGTAGTTCCCTGCGCTTCAAAATCGATTTTGAAAACACCAACATCATACCCTGCGGGATACGTTGACGACCATGCCCCCGGAGAAGTGTTAAATCCTGAGAAGGTGCACGCTGCTTGATAGACAATCCCATCAGGATCGAATCGGCTCGTTCCTCCATCTACGTGACCTCCAGGTCCACCATAATACGTTGCAAAACTCAAACTCACAGCTCCAGGGTCTAATACTCCAAGATAGAATCCACCTGTGGTTTGAAATGCTCCAGGAGATGTATTCAAACCTGCCATAGCGGAATGCCCTGAGAAGTATATAAACTTGCAATTATCCACCATGAAGGCAATTGGAATGAAATCATATCCGAAGCCTCCTCCTGAACCAGAACCAATTTGTGTGGAGAATTCAAGGTTTGCTAGGTTCTCATCCATTTTTGCAATGAACTGATTGCTATTTGCGTTTGAATAAACTCCGGGAGAAATAGGTGAACCCGCGTTCGCGCTTTGACCGTAGATATAAACATCTCCATCGTTATCGATATCCAAGAAGAACGCAAAATCTTGATCTGTAAATCCCCAATAAGTACTTGCCGTCACAGCGCTTCCCGTGCTATTGAATCGAAGAACATAGCCATCAGCAGTTCCTCCTCCGTATGTCGTTTGGACACCTGTTCCAGCAAAGAATTGATTGTCTGCTCCTCCACACATGTATACATGACCAGCCTCCAATCGCAATCCAAATCCTACCTCATGTCCGGTTCCCCCAGCATAGGTTGACCAGTTCAATGCTGAACACGTCGGATTCAAACTGAACAATACAGCATCTTGATTTCCACCTCCATAAACTGTTTGGTACGCTCCTGCCGTTACTGGGAAGTCCATAGACTCTGAACAGGAAGCAATGCAAATATTTCCTGCACCGTCTAGTACAATTTCTCCTCGGTACGTATCTCCGTAATTCCATGAAAGCGAGTTACTTCCATCTCCAAGTGTACCCCCAACGTAGGTTGAACCTATAATTCCTGTTCCGGTAGCATTGAAATGCGTTACCGTTATATCGTTAAATCCATTCAAAGTTGTGCTTAAAGCTCCTGCTGATGTTGGGAAATCGGCTGAACTAGAAGTTCCAAAGACGTGCAATTCTCCTTGAGGATTCACAATCATACTGTGTGGATAGTCGACTCCACTTCCCCCAAGATAGGTTGCGTATAATAAAGTAGTCGCGTCTGCTGACAAACAACTTAAGGAAATGTCTGTGCCGCCTGCTCCGAAGGTTGTTTGAAAGGCCCCAACAGTTGCTGGATATCCGAGTCCAAAGCAGATCGCTCCTGTGTAGATGTTGCCCGCATCATCGTATGTTGCACAATGTCCGTAGTTTTCTGTTCCAACCGTACCTGAAAGCGTTGCTCCTACCAAAATGGGATCAATAATCAATTCTACGGTAGCATCATAGCCATTTGGAAATTCGAAAGAAACGACGTCGTTATTAATCGCATACTCACAGGCTACCTTAACTTTCTGTCCATTAATATTCTGATATGCGTAAGGTTCCATTTCAAGGAAATCTCCCACGGATGTTTTTAGTTTCAGGTTTCCATCTTCAAGCGAAAAGTTATCTATACCGGCATAACTCCAAGCAATCTGATCGGAAGAAATACCCGGAGCAACTATCAAATCATACTTAAACGCTCCTTCCTGACTGTAGACTGCCATATCAATTCCATCATAGAAATCTACATAATACACGGAATTGTAAGCTCCTACATTACCTGCCCATTTATTAGGATCGTTGCCAAGAAAGAAATTGTAGTATTCGTCGCGTAATTGCTGTCCTTGCGCACTAGTCTGATCGTTGGTTCCGATAAACTCTGTTCTCCAAGAATGTCCATGAATGATAACATCTTCGCCTGCCAATTGATTTTCGTGCTTAACGTCATGGTGTGTTTCGAAATCTTTCCCCAAATAACGTGTGTGCGTGAATGCAGCTTTTTCTAGGTAAACAGTGCCATTCGGGACTGAAACGCGATGGTTTACATCAGACTCCCATTGTCCGTTGTTCTCAATAAAGGAAAGTTGACTAGTGTTTTGTCCGAATCCAAAAAATGTGGCAAAGGCAATAATACAAAAGCCGGTAAGGTAACTTCGTAGCATGTGAAAATGTGTTTTCATGTGGTCAGTAGTTGTAAATCGATTTCATCTTAAGCAACAATCGAATTATTTCCATCTGGTTACTAGACGCTTACTTTCTTCAAAACGCTGCTCCTATTTTAAAAAAAATAATTTCGGATTCGAGTCATTCTTGTAATCCAAACTTGTTGATTTTCAATTCAAAGGGCTAAGACTCTCTTCAGGTGAAGTGAATCGGGACAAAAAAACTCCAACTTCCGTTCATATTTGCTTGTAGAATTAAATTTTATAGTTAGTTTTGCCCTCGCTTTACGATAAGAACGATTATCATTTTTAAGCAATCGGGGTGTAGCGTAGCCCGGTCATCGCGCTTGGTTTGGGACCAAGAGGTCGCAGGTTCGAATCCTGCCACCCCGACCGGAAGCCTTCAGTTAAAACTGGAGGCTTTTTTTTGCCTTAAACTTTTTTATGCACCCATTATTAGCTGGATGAGAACCTTCCTGGTGCTATCACTTGGTTTTCAAAAGCAGTGCTTTTTCTTGAACCGAAACCGAGTAGAGTTCAATGACATTTGGGAGGTAATCCTGCCACCAGAGCAATCGAAGATTGTGAAGACTGAGACCGAGTCCAGCAAGACGAGATAGTCGAAGGACGGAAGCCTTCAGTGAAAACTGGAGGCTTTTTTGTTTCTAGGAACTCGAATTGGAGAAGACTGAAGTACCTGTGTTTAATAGTTTACACCGCAAAGGGCGCGAAGAACTCAAAGGACAACCGGAATGCTTTTGTTAGTTAGGGAACGTGATCGACGCAAGCGACGGCCAGAGCATTTATTCTTCGATTTTAACATTTCCGAACCCAACGACTCTTTTTCATTCGCGTTGTAGTGAGTACGTTTAGTGCACTATTTATGAAATATTCAATCCTTGGACTGTTGTTCTTCATGAACTCATTCTGTCAAGCTCAATTATTTTGGAGGCAAGAATTACCTACCATTCTTGATACTCCATGGGAAATAGAATTTGGTCCTGATCGTTATCTCTGGGTCACAGAGGCCGGCGGCAAAGTTTCAAGAGTAGATCCGAATACTGGGGACAAACTAGATGTGTATGTTGCTCCCGATTATTTTGCGGGAGATTCTTCCGAAGCGAATGTATTTTGCCCGAACAAGCAAATTGGCTTTGGAACCTTTGGATTGGCGCTGCACCCAGAATTCTTAGTTCCAGATTCAGCCTTCATCTATTATGTATATTCCTACAATCACGGTGATGCCCAAAATCCTGATACGAAATTCAAAATTGTTCGATTGAAATGGGATGAGAATACGACTTCGGTAACACAAACTGATGATCTTATCATAAATCTTCCAAATGGATACGATCATTGGGGAGGAAGACTAATTAGTGCAAAGATGTCAGGTAACAATTATCTCTTCTACTCCAATGGCGATTTAGGAATTTCTGAAGATGCAGACCCAAGCTGTTATTCCAATCAGGCAGATAATCCAAATAATTTCACTCAAGATCCGGATTCTTTGCAAGGCAAAATTCATCGTTTTAATATGGATGGGAGCATTCCTGCAGACAATCCTATTTCAGGGAACTCCTTTTATTCTCGCGGACATAGAAACCCACAAGGACTGGCATTCAATCCAACGAAAGAATTGATATACGGTGTGGAACACGGAGACAGAATCGATGATGAGGTAAATGTCTTACGCGCTGGAATGAACTATGGCTGGAAAGACGTACGCGGATTTGCTAACGATGGCAGCCACGTTGGTGAACAACAATTTGCCAATACCTATGCCCCACATCCGAATATTGCCGGAGATCAATTAGTAGACCCCATTTATGCGTGGTGTTCAGACCCAAGTTTGAATGGTTCTAGCTGGAATGAATGGTGCACTGTTGCGCCTTCCGGAGCAGAATATATAGGCAATAGTGAAATTCCAGAATGGCAAAACAGCCTCATCGTAACTACTTTGAAAGATGGTGATTATACCGATAAATCTTTGCGTGTTTTGAGACTAAACGACAACGGCGATGAAGTCATTTATGAACAAACTTTCTTCGCTGAAGATCAGGATACCAATGGTCGTTTGAGAGATGTGGCCGTGGCCGATTTCGGAACCGTTTTTCTGATTAATAATGGAGGTGCCGATAGAGATAAGATCACCGCATATCACTACATTATGGTTTGTGGTCCTTGGCCTCCGCTTGACTTAGAAATATTCCCCAACCCTTCTAATGGCGTTTTCAACTTTCATTCACCAGACACGATTGTTTCTGCCTACGTGTATTCGCTTACAGGAGATTTGGTTGACGAACAACATGGAGAACTATACTTCATTGATTTGAGGCACGTTTCGAATGGGTATTATCGAATAAAATTAGTTGATTCCGAAGGTCGGATTAGAAATGAAATGATTCTTAGAGAATAATCATTTTTTTTATCCATAATTGGGATAATCCGAGTACCCCTCTGCCCCATCACCGTACCAAAGTGAATTATCTCTTTCTGCTAATGGCCAATCGTTCTTTAAGCGAGTAACCAAATCAGGATTGGCGATAAAATCACGTCCGAAGGCAATCATATCAGCGCGTCCTTCTAGTAAAGCTTGATCTGCTGTTTCCTTAGTGAAATCTCCACACAACATGATCTTACCTTGGTAAATACTCCTGATGGTTTCCCACATTTCGAATTTCACAGGAACGGGATCGCCCATATGACTTAAATGCAAGTATGCTAAATCCATTGGATTCAACATTTCAACCACCTCGGTATACGTAGCTATTAATTCTTGTTCTTCATCATCCACATCGGCATAACTGAAGGAAGAAATCCGTAATCCTACTTTTTCAGAGCCTACCGCCGAACAGCATTCCTCCAATAATTCTCTCAAGAATCGCAATCGATTCTCTCTGGAACCGCCATATGCATCTGTACGTACGTTTCTTGAAGGCAAGAGAAATTGATTGGGCAAATAACCGTGTGCACCGTGAATTTCTACCCCATCGAAACCGGCTTGGATGGCCATTTCTGTACAAATTCGAAACTCCTGAACGGCTTCCCTTACCTCTTCAGTTGTCATGGCTTCTGGCGTGGGATACGGTTGACGATCTAAGTCGTAGGTACTAATGTCTCCTTTCTGAGCAATTGCTGACGGTGCCAACAAACGGGCTCCCTCTGGCAAATTGTTTGTATGCCCGACTCTACCGGTATGCATAATCTGTAAGAAGATACGACCGCCTTCTTCATGAACGGCTTTCGTGATGGGTTTCCATCCTTCCAATTGCCGATGATTGAACAATCCTGGAATATTTCGATAGCCCAAACCGTTTGGTGACGGCGATGTACCCTCTGCAATGATCAATCCGGCGCCGGCACGCTGGCGGTAATAATCTACCATAATTTCATTTGGCGTGTTTTGATCTACGGCACGACAACGTGTTAACGGCGCCATTGCAATTCGCGACGTGAGTAACATTCCCCCTATTTGGATGGATTCAAAAAGTTTCATTCGAAGTATTTCTTTTAATGAATGGAAGATTGATATGAGCGTACGGAATGACTAGGAATGTTCCATCGCATACCAAGTCCGTTTTGACTTAATTCAATTTGATCCAGAAACCCGTTCAGCTTTTTATTGTAATGTCTTTTGTGAAGGATATAGGCAGTTAGGTCAAAAACGAATAAGAATCCGCCTTGCAGCAACAAACTATTGCCATATCCTGTCCATTGATCCTTTCGCTCGGGATTGAATCGTGCTTCGCTGCGCAATAATAATCCGCTAGACATGTAGGCAATATCGAGCCCTGAATTGATTAGAAATATGGTTTCTGTTTTATTTTGCGCTCGAAGGGTTTCTGCAAAGTTTAAGTTGGAAGATTCTTTTCGGGCTTTCAGGTAACCGGGAACTGCCAAAGCGACATTCACCGTGTTCCAGAAGAAATTCATTTGATGAAAATAATGTGCTTCGCCTTTCGGTGTCGTTGCCCATCCAATGCCTCCTACGGCCAAATTGGTTGTAGCCCAACTTCCCAATGAAAGCATCAATCGCTTGTCCATTTGCAGACGTTCCTGATTGTATTCATTTAATTGTGCATTCGAATTAACTACAAACAGCAGCACCAAAAGCATCAATCCCAGTCTCACTAATTTCATTCTTCTCTACTTTACAACCGTGACGTTTCCGTTGTAATTTGCCTTTTCCATATTGCAGTAGGTAACTTCCACCATCCATACAAACGATCCTTCCTCTACTTCCGAGCTATCAAAATGAACTTCAGGATCGTCTGATTCAAACAACACCATTCCCCATCGATTGAAAACCTTGATTTCATAGGCCAGGAAGGAACATTCGGAACGAACGATTAGTAATTCGCAATTGTCACCTTCACAATCGGGTGTAAGAACATTGGGAACATAAATGGCGCATAATTCAGGGCAATCTTGTGCGTTCCCTGAAAATGTGAGCACTGCAAACAAGAACAGTATCAACGATTTCATATCCTTAAATTTAAGCATATTCTAGCGGAAGTACTTTTTAACTCTGCTCAATGGCTCTACCGTCAAATACATCTTACCTTCAAAAATGCCACCTCCGACCAAAACGCCCACAAGGTAACCGCTGGCATCTACAACCGGTGAGCCACTCATACCTATTGCCTTGAAAATACTCTTGGATTTCACAATCAGCGTTTCGTTATCGTATTCATCATACGTTACTTTAAAACTACTTTGATTCCCTGTAGTGTGTGACGTCAGCAAAAAGTGAACTAGAACGAGCTTAAACTTAAGATAGAGGTTTAATATTTATTTTAACCTTTAAATCGACCAGTAATGGCAAAAAAGAAAAGTACAAGCTCACTTATTAGTGATCTAAAACGTAAGACAAGGAAATCTTACAGTTCAGAAGAAAAAAT